>JACPQY010000080.1 GCA_016190245.1 Nitrospirota bacterium
ATCACGTCTGCGTCGTCTGGTTGCCCAAGTACAGTCCGAAACTCAACGCCATTGAAGGGCTGTGGGGCTATCTGAAACGAAGCGCGCTCAACAACTACTTCTTCGGTTCGGTGAATCGCTTGGGAGAGGCCATCGTGGAAGTGTTCCATCACCTCAACCGACATCCGCACACCGCCCTCTCCCTCGCGTACCGGATTTCTCATGACTTACGTCAGGTGGCTTAGGACAGGCGAAAGGTGAAAGCCAAAAGGTGAATGCCGGGGTGCCGCCCGTCCTCGCCTTGTCCACTTTGACCTTTCGCCTTGAACCTTCGCCCTCTGAGCGACCGCCATGCTCCCCCTGAGAGACGCGAATCCGACCCGCCGCGTTCCGGTGCTCACGATCGGGCTCGTTGCGGCGAACGTGCTGGTCTACCTGTACGAGGCCGTTCTGCCGGAGGAGGCGCTCGGATCGTTCGTCCTCCAGTTCGGCGCGATTCCTAGGGAGATAACCCGTTTGAGCAACCTCGCGGGCTCGGGCGGACTCCCGCCCCTTGTGAGCATGGTCACGTCCATGTTTGTGCACGGGGGGCTGGCCCACCTTCTCGGCAACATGCTCTACCTGTGGATCTTCGGGGACAACGTGGAGGATCGGCTCGGCCGCCCCCGCTTCGTCCTGTTCTACCTGTTGTGCGGGTTGGCGGCGGCCTTGGGGCATGTGGTCTCGGCGCCCGGCTCCGAAGTGCCCATGGTGGGCGCGAGCGGGGCGATCTCCGGCGTGCTGGGGGCTTACGTGCGGCTCTTCCCCCGGGCGCGGGTGATGACGCTGGTGTTCTTGGGCTGGTACGTGCGCATCGTGCCGCTGCCGGCCGCGTTCGTCCTGGGGGTGTGGTTCGTCATCCAAGTTCTCAACGGCTTGCCTTCCCTTGCATTTGCGAACTTCGGCGGAGTGGCGTGGTTTGCGCACGTGGGAGGGTTCCTGGCTGGATACCTCCTCGTGCGCCGGATGGAGCGGCCGCGGTGATTCGGCCGCGAAGGACAGCGACCCCCCCCCGGCAAGCGAGGGGGTGGGGCCGCGCGATGCTATGGTTCCTGGCGGTTGCGTTCGCGGGGGCGCGCATGGATACGCTGCCGCACCCTTGGGCCTACCCGCTGAAGAGCCCCCTCGACTTGGACCGTTGCTTGAACCCCGGAGAGGTGGTGGAACTTTCTGTGGAAGGGGGCACACCGGTGGAGGCTTGGGCGGGGGACGGTGTCGTGTCGATTTTCTCCGATCCCACCGGGCGTGTTCGAGCGCTCCTCGCGTTTGATATGGAGTCGCCGGCCTTTCCACGTGGCTACCAACTCAGCTACCGCGTTCACGGGCGTCTGCTGGAGTTCCGGGGGACGGTGCACGTCTGCCCGCCTTTCCCCCCGGTCGAGCGAATCCCGCGGTCGGGAGGCCGCTTGGAGCGACTGATGTCCGAGCGGATTCTTCAGGAGAAGGCGAGGTTCGAGGCTCTCTTCCGCGTGGTGCGGCCGGGATGGGCGTGGTCCCGGCCCTTCTCTCTCCCCGTTCCCGACGAGTTGGTGGTGACGGGTCGGTTCGGAGCGCGGCGGTTTGCAGGCGGGGATGAGCTTTCGCCCCACACGGGCGTGGACCTTCGCGCGAGATGGGGCACGCCGATCCTGGCGGTTGCCGCAGGTGTCGTCTCACTCGTGGATCGCATGGTGCTGGAGGGCAACGTGGTTGTGATCGACCACGGCGGCGGACTCCAAACGCTTTACGCCCATCTCGACGAGGTCTGGGTGTCGCCCGGCCGAAAAGTGGTGGCCGGCAGCGTACTCGGCCTGTCGGGGAAGACCGGTCGTGCACGCGGGGCCCACCTGCACTTCAGCGCGCGCCTCAGGGGGGCGAGGGTGGACCCGCTGTCCGTGCTTCGACTCGGCGGCGTGGACACCACGCTCCTCTCGCGCTATTGAAGGGCGGATGGCCAGGGGATTCGCCGCGGCCGTCCTCGTTGGGGCGCTCGGCCTGGGGGCGTCCGTCGTCGCCGCCCAAGAGGCCCGTGCCGGAGGGGACGTGGGGCTCATCCTCAGCGCCGAGACCGAGGAGGGCGAAGCGCTGAGAGCCCTGGTGGAGTCCCACCTGCTGGGCCGATTGACCGCGCTGGATGTGCAGGCGCGTGCCGTGCTCCTTCCGACGGTGCTGCCCCGCAGTGGCGAGCCGTTTCCCGAGGAATGGATCGAGAAGGCCTGGCTTGCCTACAAGTACTTCAACTTCGACGAGGCCGAACGGAATCTCCTGCGCGCCGAGGCCGCCGCAGCCCGCTTGGAGAGGCCCGAGGCCGACCGGCGCGCGCTGTTCGACGTGAAAGTCTTTCAGGGGATGCTGGCGCTTGTGCGGCAGGACCGGGAGCGCGCCGCGCGCCTCATGCTCCGCGCGGCGGAACTCGGCACCGTTGCGTGGCTCGATCCCCTGCGATTCCCGCCCGGCGTGACTGAACTGTTCAACGTCGCCACCGAGCGGCTCCAGCAGGCCCCCGTGCGCTCCACGCATGTCCTCACGGAGCCGCCAGGCGCCCAGGTGATCGTGGACGGCCGCACGGCAGGAGCGACCCCCCTGACGCTCCCGCTCTATCTCCATCACGACTATGCGTTGCGCCTGGAGCGGGAGGACACACGACCCCACGTCCAGGTCCTGAGCGTGCCCTTGCCTGACGACACGCTCAAGGTGTACCTGGGCCCGCGCACCGCCGAGGAGATCATCTCAGTCGGGCTTGCGAAGTTCTATGCGGAGCCCGCGCTTGGGGCCCAGTGGGTGTCGAGGGTGCGGGAGCAGCTCGGCGTGAGGCGGCTCTACTTGGGTCGCGTCGCGCGTTCCGGCACCGGCTGGCTGCTGGCGTCCGTCTATTTCAGTGAGGCGGGCGGACTCGTTGTCGGCCGGGGGATCGCACTTGTCGTGGCGGAGGGAGGGGACGCGTTCGCGGCGGCCAACCCCGGGATCGAGGAGATCGTCCATCGGCTTGCGCAAGCGGACGCCCGCTTCGGGCCGGGTTTCTGGTCGTTCACGCGGAAGCCCTGGTTCTGGGGGGTGGTGATCGGGGTGGCGGCGGCGGGTGGCGCGGCGCCGTTCGTCGCGGACGCCTTGAAGGAGGAGACGGTTACGGTTCGAGTGGTGAAGTAGGGACGCACCGCGCCCGGGTTCGGACGGATAGGAATCCGTCCCTACTTGAGTTGCAGCTTCTTCACCATCCGCTCGAGGTACTTGCGATCGATCCCGGCCGTGCGGGCGGATTCCGAGATGTTGTAGCCCTTCGCGGACAGGAGCTGAGAGAGATACTGGCGCTCGAAGTCCGTCAGAAGCCGCCGCTTGGCATCCTTGAAGGGGACGCTGATGTCCACCCCCGCTGACCGGCGTTCCGTTTCCTTGGGAAAGAAGTCGCGATGGTCGGGAAGGACGAGCAGCTTTTGCAGACTGTTGCGCAACTCGCGCACGTTCCCCGGCCAAGAGTAGGACTGGAAGAGGGGAATCGTCTCTGCCGGGAGACGTGACTTCTCGGAAGGGCCCAGATCCTTGAGGATTTTCTCGATGAGGAGAGGCAGGTCCTCGCGTCGCTCGCGAAGCGGCGGCATGTGGACGCGGATCGTGTTCAGCCGGTAGAACAGGTCGTTTCGGAAGCGCCCCGTGCGGACCTCTTCCTCCAGGTTCCTGTTCGTGGCCGCGAGGAACCGAACATCCACCTTGATGGTGGAGGTGCCGCCGATCCGCCGGATCTCCCGTTGCTCCAGCGCCCTCAGGAGCTTGGGCTGGAGTTCCGGGTCCAGCTCTCCGATCTCGTCGAGAAAGAGCGTGCCGCGGTGCGCCAACTCGAGGGCGCCCATCTTGTCGCCCTGGGCTCCCGTGAACGATCCGCGCATGTGGCCGAAGAGTTCGCTCTCGGCCAGCGTTTTCGGCACCGATCCGGAATCGAACACCACGAACGGCCCGTCCTTGCGCGGACTGTGCTGGTGCAGCGCCCGCGCCACCAGCTCCTTGCCCGTGCCGGTCTCACCCTCGATCAACACCGTTATGTCCGTGGGGGCGACGCGCTCGAGGAGTGCAAACACCCGGCGCATGGCCACGCTCGTGCCCGCGAGGTCTCCGAATGAGGTCCGCTCGCTGAGCGCCACTTCCACTTGATCCTTGAGGGGCTCGAACGTGATCTGAGTCGCCCCCAGCGCGATCGTCGAGTACGGCGGCACGTAGGCCTCCCGCACGAGGAACCCTCCCACGCTCGTGCCGTTCGTGCTGCCGAGGTCGAGTAGGAGGTAGCCCCTTGGCGTGAGCCGGATCTCCGCATGATGGCGGGAGATCGTCTCGTCCGTCAGGACGACGTTGTTGTCGGAGGCGGTCCCGAGACGGACCACGTCCTTGTCCACCACCACTTTGCGGCCCTTCTCCGGCCCCCTGAGGAGCCTGAAGAGCAACTTGCGGAAGACGAGCTTCGTGGGCCGCTCGTCCGCGGAGACGAGCTTGGTGACCTCGGGGGCAATCTCGGTCATGGATTCGTGGCGGTCACGAGGTGGACCATCTCAAGGTTCCTCGGACAGGTCAATGACCAGATTGTGGGTCTGGCCGGGACGGACATCGAGCTCGATCTTTCTCTTCCGCGTCATATAGGGGTTGGTGAGCTCTACGACGTGATGTCCGGCGCTCAGTTTCAGTTTCATGAGCGGAGTGGTGCCGTCGAGCGGCCGGCCATCCACGATCACGTGCGCCCAGGGTGTGCTGTTCAGGTTGAGGTAGCCGAAAGCGTCCGGGGTGGGACGGGGCGCAGGCGCCGGCGGGGGTTCGGCGGGCTGAGGCGTCTCAGTCACCGCGTTCGGGGGCCCGGCTGCGGCGGTCGGAGGAGCGGGCGCGGGCATCTCGTCGGCGGGCGCGGACGCGGCGGCTTCGGGAGGGTGATGGACGGGAGCGACCGGCTCGGGCCGGCCGGACCGTGTGAGCGCCACCACGGCCGTAGCAATCAGGCCGGCGCCGACGGCGCCTGCGGCCCAAACCCAACGCCGGCCCTTTGAGGCGGTCGGCCCGCCCTGGGGCATGACCTTCGTGGGCCGACGCTCCGAATCCGCAGTGGTTCGCGGCGCAACCGTGCGGGTCTCCGGCGGAAAGAGTCCTTTGAGGAAACGGCCCAGCTTCCGCTCCCATCGCTGGGAGCCGTGCTCGAACAGAAGGCGCTGCAATTGTTCCCCGATCTCGCCCGCGGTTTGAAACCTCTCGGCGGGCAAGGGCTTAAGGAGGCGACGAAGTGTCTCCGCCAGCGCCGGCGCCATCTTCGGTGACGCCTCAAGGGGGTCGGGGATGGCCGCGTTCTTCGCCCGCTCCAGAACCAGGAAATCGTTCTCGTCCGCCAGCGGGTTCAGGCCTGTCAACATCTCGTAGAGTGTCAGGCCCAGCGCGTAGAGATCCGCCCGTGCATCGATCGTTTCGCCCCGCGCCTGCTCAGGCGACATGTAGCTCCACTTGCCCTTGAGAGCAGGCACGGAGGTCTGCGGATGGATCGCCACCTTGGCGATGCCGAAGTCGCCCAGCTTCACCTCGCCTTCGTAACTCAGGTAGATATTGGAAGGGCTCACGTCGCGGTGCACGATGTTGAGCAGGTGCCCCTCCGCATCGCGCTTCTCGTGGGCGTACTCGAGCGCGGCCAGCACCTCGTGAGCCACATAGACGCACAGGGATTCCGGCAGGCGCTCGCCGCGTCGGGCGAGGGCGCGCAGGACCTGGCCGAGGTCCTGGCCCTCCACGTAGTCCATCACGAGGTAGTACGAGCCGTCCCACTCCCCGTGATCGAACACGGAGACGATGTTGCGGTGCGACAGCGCGAAGGCGAGCTTGACCTCCTGCAGGAACATGGCCCTCAGTTGGGGGTCCTCGGCCCACTGCGGGAGAATCTTTTTCAGGGCGACCGTTTTTTCCGCGCCGTCGCTGGTGACGAGGCGCGCCTTGTACACCTCGGCCATTCCGCCCAGTCCGATCCGTTCGAGGACCTCGTATCGGCCGATCTGGTGCGGCGCGTCCGAGGGCAGGGCGCTCATGGGGGCGGGGTCAGTCCGCGCGGCCGTCGTGCGGGGCGCGTGCGGAAGGTGTTTGCATGTCGGACCGCGACCAGTCTAGCATGCGCGTGGGGGGCCTTCAATGAATGTCTTGGACCATCCGATCACCGTCGTGCGCAGCGGCCTCCGCTGGAGGCTTGTCGGCGCGGTCTCGCGCGCCTTCGTGCCCGGCCGGGTGGCCGTGACCATCGCCCGTCGGGTGTATGCCTACAGGTGGCCGTTGCCGCCGGGGGTGATGGAGCACGAATGTGTCCACGTCCGCCAGTTCGAACGTGAACGCTACCTGATGTGGATCCGGTACGTTCGCTCGTTCCTTGCCGGTTGGATCCGGACGCGAAGCCGTCAGCGCGCGTATGCGGAAAACCCTTATGAAGTGGAAGCGTGCGAACGCGCCGACCAGATCGCCGCGGCGAGTCGTGTGGTCGAAGTCGATGATCGATCCTGAGTGACGCGAGGTGCCAAAGCCTGTCGGTCCGACCAGCCGCCCTATCGGCCGCGCAGGGCGGGGCGCGGCCCCGAGCGCAGTTCCGATTCGGATTCGGAAGAGTGCATGGGACGCGGGCGGGTGCCGAGCGTGCGAAGGAATGCCACGAGATCCCAGCGGTCCCGGTCGCTCAGGTGGTCCTTCCAGGGCGGCATGACGGGACGGCGACCGTAGGTGATGACGTCGTACCAGTCCTGATCGGTCTCCATGACGATCCACATGGGGTCCGTCAGGTCGGCGGGCCGGCGCGGAAGGTCCGCCGCCGCGGGCCCTTGTCCGTTGCCCTCGGGACCATGGCAGGTGACACACAGCTCGGCGAACAGCTCCGCCCCGTGCTCCGGTGAGGGGCGTTCCGTGGGGTAGGTGATGAAAAGCGACTGCTCGTCGTCGTCGGGAGCCGCCGCGGCGAGGACGAGTTCGGTCCCGTACGCGGTGAAAAACCCGAGCAGCAGACCGCCCATGACCCATTCGTGCGCCCCGCGGTGGCGACCGAGGTGGAGAAGCTCGCCCACGACGTACAGGATCGAACCGCTCGCCATGGCCAGAAAGACGAGTTGGGCGAGCGGGCTGGAGACGCGCAGTCCCAGGAGCGTGCCGAACATCGTGGGGAGGCCGCCGATGCAGCCGAGGAGCGCCACGTAGCGGATGGAGGGCTTTGTCCCGCCCAGCGGGCCGGCGATTCCGAAACCCTCCGTCGCGTTGTGCAAGGCGAAGCCGACGATGAGGAGTTGCGCGAGCGCCATCGCTCCCGAGGCGTAGGCCGCGCCGATGGCGAGACCCTCGCTGAGGTTGTGCAGCCCTATGCCCGTGGCGACCATGAGGGCGAGGTGTTGCGCCCGGCGATCCGCGGGGACCTCCTCGTCCTTGGCGTTCTTGATGAAGCGCCGGTCGAACCACACCAGTGCCCAGAATCCACCTGCGATGCCGACGACGAGTGGGACGAACAGCTCCAAGGCGAGGGGGAGCGAGATCTTTCCGAGGCGCGCCGCCCCGACGATCACTTCGCCCTGCTCCAGCACTTGCGCGCCGATCTCGATGAGAAGGTACACAAGGACGCCAACCGAGAAGGCCGTGAGCAAGCTGCGCAGGCGCGCGTGGGCACCGCCCAGGAAGGCCACGGGAAGGCCGAGAAAAATCGTCCCGCCGGCTACGAGGGCGAGGAGAAGGGCGTTCAGGTCGTTCATCGGGGGTTCCCAGAAGTGAGAATGAAAATCATCATCGTAGCTCGGCCATCCATGGCGTGCCGAGCGTACGGGCGCGGGCCGGCGATGTCAAGCGAGGATGTGTTGACAGACCGCCTCGCGTTGCTACGATTGCGCTGCAACCGGAGCCTCGGGAGGGCTTTCGGGCATAGGAGGTCACCGTGCAGCGCCGACTCTTCACCGAGGACCACGAAATCTTCAGGGATGCGTTCCGCAAGTTCCAGGAGAAGGAGGTTACCCCCAACCACGCCCAGTGGGAGAAGCAGGGCATTGTCCCTCGCGAGGTGTGGCGGAAGGCCGGGGAGCAGGGCTTTCTCTGCACGTGGATGCCCGAGGAGTACGGTGGGAGCAACGCCGATTTCCTGTACTCCGTGATCATTGCCGAGGAGGCGGCGCGCGTCGGGAACCACGGGTTCGCCCTCAGCCTCCATAGCGACATCGTGGCGCCCTACATCTGGAGCTTCGGGACCGAGGAGCAGAAGAAGCGGTGGCTCCCGGGCTGCGTCTCCGGCGAGAAGATTCTCGCCGTGGCCATGACCGAACCGGGGGCGGGGTCCGACTTGGCCAGCCTCCGAACGACAGCGATCCGAAGGAACGGGAGCTACGTGATCAATGGCCAGAAGACCTTCATCTCCAACGGTCTCCTGTCGGACATCGTCATCGTGGCGGCCAAGACCGATCCCAATGCCCAGCCGGCGCACTCGGGCGTGAGCCTCCTCGTGGTCGAGCGCGAGGCGAAGGGATTCAAGCGCGGCCGGCGCCTCGAGAAAATGGGACTGCACGCGCAAGACACGGCCGAACTGCTCTTCGAGGACTGCGTGGTGCCGCAGCAGAACCTGCTGGGCGAGGAGGGCGCGGGTTTCGTCTACCTGATGCAGAAGCTCCAACAGGAGCGGCTGATGTGCGCCGTCGGGGCCCAGGCCGCCTCCGAGAAGGTTCTGGACGACACGATGGTGTACGTGAAAGAGCGCGTGGCCTTCGGCAAGCCCATCAGCAAGTTCCAGAACACGCGGTTCAAGCTTGCGGAAGTGGCGACGGAGATCGAGGTGGGCCGCGCGTTTGTGGACAAGCTCATCCGCGAGCACATGGCCGGCGAGGAGATCATCAAGGAAACCTGCATGGCCAAGTACTGGATCACCGAGACGCACAAGAAGGTTGTGGACGAGTGCCTCCAGTTCTTCGGCGGCTACGGCTACATGCTCGAGTACCCGATCGCCAAGGCCTACCTGGATGCCCGCGTGCAGACCATTTTTGCGGGCACGACGGAGATCATGAAGGAGGTCATCGGCCGCCGGATGGGGTTGTGAGGCTCCCGGCGGAATCGCCTCCGCTTTCCTGCCGGACTTGCTCGCCGCAAGAGCCCCTGCGGCATTCCGAGGGCCAGTGTGTTATGATACACCGTCCCTGTCATGAACGTGAAAACGCCGAAGATGTCGAGCCGCACGCTGGCCTTCTGGCTCGTCCTCATCGTGTTGGGCCTTCTCGGCTACAACATCATGAACCTGGCCCACCGGATCGACCGGGAGATCGGCTATTCTGAATTCATAGATCAGGTTGAGTCCGGCCTCGTCAAGGAGGTGATCATCCGGGGCAACGAGATCCAGGGCGTACAACAGGACGGGACCGGCGTGTTCCGCACCTACGCGCCCGACGACCCTTCCCTGATCGAGCTCCTGAAGGCAAAGAAGGTTGCGATCAAGGTCAAGGCGGTCGAACGTGAGGGGTGGTTTTCGGGCGTCCTTCTGACGTGGCTGCCGATCCTTTTCGTAGTCGCGCTGTGGGTCTTTTTCATGCGCCAGGTTCAGGTGGGGGGGGGGAAGGCGATGTCCTTTGGCAAGAGCCGCGCCCGGCTGATCGCGGACACCCAGCGCAAGATCACCTTTGCGGATGTGGCCGGCATCGACGAGGCAAAGATGGAGTTGGAAGAGATCATCCAGTTTCTGAAGGACCCGAAGCGCTTCACCAAGCTGGGCGGCCGGATCCCGAAGGGTGTGTTGCTCATCGGGTCGCCGGGCACGGGCAAGACGCTCCTGGCCCGGGCCATCGCCGGCGAGGCGGGCGTCCCCTTCTTCAGCATCTCGGGATCGGACTTCGTGGAGATGTTCGTGGGCGTCGGCGCCTCGCGTGTGCGAGACCTCTTCATGCAGGGGAAAAAAAATGCGCCCTGCATCATCTTCATCGATGAGATTGACGCCGTCGGGCGGCACCGCGGCGCGGGGCTCGGCGGCGGGCACGACGAGCGCGAGCAGACGCTCAACCAGCTTTTGGTGGAGATGGACGGTTTCGAATCCAACGACGGTGTCATCCTGATCGCAGCGACCAACCGGCCCGACGTGCTGGACCCGGCCCTGTTGCGCCCGGGACGGTTCGACCGGCGGGTGGTGGTCCCCCGGCCGGACCTCAAGGGGCGCCAGGAGATCCTGCGCGTCCACTCCCGGAACAAGCCGCTCGATCCCACGGTGGATCTCGACAAGATCGCGCGGGGGACGCCGGGTTTCTCCGGTGCCGACCTGGAGAACCTTGTCAATGAGGCCGCCCTTTTGGCCGCGCAGCGGGGGAAGACCACCATCCAGCTCGAGGATTTCGAGCAATCGAAGGACAAGGTTCTCATGGGTGTGGAGCGCCGCAGCATGATCGTCACTGAGGGCGAGAAGCGCAACACGGCGTACCATGAGGCCGGTCATGCCCTGGTGGCGAAGCTCCTGCCCAATGCGGATCCGGTGCACAAGGTCACGATCATCCCGAGGGGAATGGCCATGGGGGCGACGCAGCAGCTCCCCGTGGACGACCGCTACACCTACTGGTACGACTATCTCATGGACAACATCACCACCTTGATGGGCGGCCGCGCCGCCGAGGAAGTGGCGATGGGGCACGTGACCACCGGGGCGGGCAACGACCTCGAGCGGGCCACGGACCTCGCGCGCAAGATGGTGTGCCAGTGGGGGATGAGCGAGAAGCTCGGCCCCCTCACGTACGGCCTGCGGGATCAGGAAGTTTTTCTGGGCCGCGATTTCCTGCGACAGAAGGAGTACAGCGAGAAGACCGCGATGGAGATCGACGACGAGGTCCGGCGGATCGTCAACGAGGCCCATGCGAAGGCGCGTAAGATGCTTTCCGACCATCTCGACAAGCTCCACGTGCTGGCCAAGCGCCTCCTCGAGAAAGAGGTGGTGGACGCAGCGGAGCTTGAAGAGATCGTCAACGGGAGCAGCGCCCCCGCTGAGCCGGCGCCCCCTGTGTCAGGGGCGGCGGAAGCGGCCCAAGGGCCCACGGTTCACTGAGGCTCGGCGGGTGGGGCGGTTGCCGTGAGCCTTGCGCGCCCCGGCTCGACCCCGGGGGACAGCGCGTCTGCGGCCGGACGCGGGGCGATTGTAGGATTGGGTTGGTCGGATGCCCCCTTGCGCGTGATGGGGATTCTCAACGTCACTCCCGATTCGTTCTCGGACGGCGGCGCGTGGGTTGATCCCGAGCGCGCTCTCGAGCACGCCCTCCGGATGGAGGAGGAAGGGGCGGACGTTGTGGACATCGGTGCCGAATCAACCCGTCCCGGCGCCATGCCGGTTCCGCTGGAGGAGGAGTGGCGCCGCCTCCGGCCGGTGCTGGACCGGCTTGGCGGGCGGCTCGGTATCCCCTTTTCCGTGGACACGTACAAGGCCGAGATCGCGCGCCGGGCGATCGCGCTGGGGGCGCGGATGATCAATTGTGTGGGGGCGTTATCCTTGGATTCGGCGATGGCCGACGTGGTGGCCGGGAGCGGCGCCTCGATCGTCCTCATGCACATGCGGGGCACGCCGCAGACCATGCAGGAGAACCCTCTCTACCGGGACGTGGTCGCCGAGGTCTGCGATGAGTTGGCGGCCGCTGTTCACCGGGCTGAGGAGCATGGGATCGCGCGGGAGCGGATCCTTGTGGATCCGGGCCTCGGATTCGGGAAGACGTTCGAGCACAATCTTCTTCTGTTGAGACACGTGGACACGCTCGCCACGCTGGGGTGCCCGGTCTTAATCGGCCCTTCGCGGAAGAGTTTCGTGGCGCGGGTTCTCGGCTCGGAGACGGGCGACCGGGACGACGGTACGATGGCGCTCGTGGCCTGGGCGGCGTTGCGAGGTATTCACATGGTCCGAGTGCACGACGTGCGCCGGACGCGAAACGTGATCCGGATTCTGGAGGCGGTCCGCCGTGTCGCTCACTGAGATCTGGGGTTGGGCCAGGGGCCACCTCTTGGATGGGGCGGACATCGCCCTCATCACCTTCATCATGTACCGCATCATTCTCATGCTGAAGGGCACGCGCGCCGTGCGCATCCTGCTCGGCCTGGCGGCCATCATTTTTTTCTACTTCTTCGCCCAGCGGGTGGGCCTGGTCGCGACGAGCTGGCTCCTCAGCAACTTCCTGCTGTACGCAGTCCTGATCGTTGTCATCATCTTCCAGAACGAGATCCGCCGGGCGCTGTGGGAGATGGGGCGGCCGCCGACGTGGTTCGATGTAGGCACCCGCGGGGCCCTCGGCGAGTTGGAAGAAATCATCCGCGCCACGCAGCTCATGGTCGCACGCAAGGTGGGCGCCCTCATCGTGATCGAACGGCAGGTGGGGCTGCGGGACTACATCGAGGGGGGGGTGACCCTGGACGCCCGCGCGAGCAAGGATCTCCTCCTCACGTTGTTTCTCCCGGGCACACCGCTGCATGACGGAGCCGTGATCATTCAGAAGGGGCGGGTGGCGGCGGCGAGTTGCCTGCTTCCGCTCAGCCACGAGAGCCGGGTGGACCTCGGGCTCGGCACGCGTCACCGCGCCGCCGTCGGACTCACGGAGGAAACGGATGCGGTGGTCATCGTGGTATCCGAGGAGCGCGGGTCGGTATCGCTGGCGGTGGCGGGCGAGTTGCGGCGGAATCTGGATGCCACGCAGTTGCGCGAGCAGCTCTACGGGCTCCTGACGCCGCCGCGCCAGGGGCGCCCCGTGGCCCGGCGGGCGCCGAAAACCGATGGGGCTGGTGCGGAGCCCGTTCAAGCCGCGCCCGTCGAGGGGGCGGGTCAGCCGTGAATCGCCTGCGCCGATTCTTCCTGGGCAACTTGGCGGAGAAGATCCTCGCCCTCGTCCTGGCGGTCCTGATCTACGGCTTCGTGTTCGGCCAACGGCCCGTGGAGCAGATCGTCCGCGTGCCGATCCAGATCGAGGATCTCCCCGCGGGGATGGTGGTGACGAGGCTGGAGGCGAACAGCGTGGACCTCCGGCTGAGCGCGCCCAAGACGCTGCTGGTCGGCCTGGAGCGCAAGAACATCCGGGCGATCGTGGATCTCGCCTCCGCCGCGCCGGGCTTTCAGACCTACATGTTCCGCGCGGAGGATTTCGCGTTGGCGCGCGCGATCAGCATCGTGGAGATCAGCCCGCCGGAGATCAGCTTCTGGGTGGACCCCCTGATGACGCGGATCGTGCCCGTGGTGCCGACGTTCCGGAACCGGCCGCCCGAAGGATTCGAGATCGTGGAGGTGGAGGTGACGCCCCGCGAGATCGAGATTCAGGGCCCGAAGCGCGACGTGGAGAAGCTGGAGGAGATCCCGACCGAGCCGATCGACCTCTCCACGCTGCGGCAGGATCAGAGCTTCTCGGTGCTGCCGGGGGCCGTGCCGGCCGAGATCGTCATGAGCCTCGGCGGCCGCGTGCTCGTTTCGATCCGCGTGGCGTCGAATCCGCGCTGAGTCGGGTGCCGCCACCGCCTCCCCTGATCAGGGTGAAACCCGTTTCGCGGTACCACCTCCAGGCGGTGCGAATGATCGTTTCCGGATCGCTGTACGCGGGCCGGACGTCGAGCCGCCGTCGGGCCTCACGGGGATCGGCCACGAGGATGGGTGGATCCCCCGGACGGGCGGGCGCCTCCGTCGGCTTGAGATCGTGGCCGACCACATGCGCGGCAAGCCGGACGATCTCGCGGACGGAATGGCCCACGCCGGTGCCAAGGTTGAGAGCGACTGAATCGCCGCCATCGTCCAGGTAGCCGATCGCTCGCGCGTGAGCCTCCGCGAGATCGGCGACGTGGACGAAGTCCCGAATGCAGGTTCCGTCCGGGGTCGGGTGGCGGGTACCGAAGAGGAACATCCGGCGGTCGACTCCGCCGGCGAACCGGAGCAGGTTGGGGATGAGATGCTTCTCGGGCGAGTGGATCTCTCCGAGTTCGCCGTCCGGATCCGCGCCCGCGGCGTTGAAGTAGCGGAACGACACGAAGCGGAATCCTTCGCGCGGCGCACACCAGTCCAGGATGCGTTCGCACATCAGCTTGCTCTCGCCGTAGGGGTTGATGGGTTGCAGGGGATCCCGCTCGGTGGCCAGGCGCCGCGGTGGCCGGCCGTAGACGGCGGCCGAGGATGAGAAAACGAGGCGGCCGCACCGCGCGGCTCGAAGCGCGGCCACGAGGTTGAGGGTCGTCACTACGTTGTTGCGGAAGTAGCGTTCGGGGTTTCGCACGGAGTCCTCCACCTCGGCCGAGGCGGCGAAGTGCAGGGCCGCTCGGGGTCGCAGGGCCGTGACCACGTCCGTGAGCCGTCGCAAGTCCGAAAGCGTGCCCCGCACGAGACGCCCGTAGCGGATAGCCCAGCGGTGGCCGGAGGACAGGTCATCGTAGACGACCGGCAGGTAGCCGAGGGCCCTGAGCCGCTTGGCGGTGTGGCTCCCCACGTAGCCGGCCCCGCCGGTCACCAGGACCGTGCCTCGGTTTTTCGGGCGTGCCGCCGTTCGTGGGATCAGGCTTCAGTCTCCAGTCTGCGGCCGCGGGTGTGTCAGCAGCGCAGGTGCACGATGTCGCCGGTGACGGTGGCGTCATTGTGGAGGATCCCGTAGATCCGCTGCATCGCCATGTGGAGGATGATCATGTGCAGGTCTTCAACCTTCTGCATGTCGTGTGCGGGGACCACGAGGGCGTCCCGGGCCGACTGGGCGAGTTTCCCCCCGCTGAACCCGGTGAGCCCGAATGTCCGGCCTCCATGGTCGTTGGCATATCCGATCGCCTTCAGAACGTTCTTCGAGTTCCCGCTGCCGGAGATGCCGAGGGCCAGATCTCCGGGCCGGTGGAAGTTGATCAACTGCTGCACGAACACGTCCTCGTAGCTCACGTCGTTGGCGTAGGCCATGAGGATCGAGACGTTGTCGTTGAGGCAGATCATCCGGAACCGTTTCGGCAGCTCTGCCGACGCGCCCTTGTTCATGTCCTGCGCGAAGTGGGAGGCCGTGGTGGCGCTGCCTCCATTCCCGAAAACGAACACCTGCTGTTCTCCCTTGTAGGTTTCGAGAAGGAGCTGAACGAGCCGCTCGAACTTCTCCGAGGAGATCCGATCCATGAGCCCCTTGAGGGTCCCCAGGTAGCGCGCCGCGAAGTCTCGATCGCCCATCACCGGATGCTAGACGCGCCGAGCCGCCGGGTCAACCCGCGACGCGTCGGGGGGGGGGGCGTTGCCTCCGCCTCCCCGGCGGCGCGAATCCGGCCGAGGAGGCGGCTGGTGGAGAGGCCGAAGAACTTGGGGATGAGATGGAGACGGCCGCCGTGGTGCTTCACAACCCCGCTCTCGATGCAGTTGGCGCCGTACTCGGAGCCGTTGACGTGCACGTCCGGTCGGATGATGGACAGCAACCGGCGGGGATCGCGCTCGTGAAAGATCGTGACGAAGTCCACGCATTCGAGGGCGGCCAGCATCGCGGCGCGGTGCCGCTGTGGGACGATCGGGCGGGTGGGACCCTTGTAGCTATGCACCGAGCGGTCGCTGTTCAACCCGACGATGAGGACGTCGCCCTCGGCGCGGGCAAGCTGAAGGTACTTCGCGTGGCCCGCGTGGAGGAGGTCGAACGAGCCGTTGGTCGTCACGATCCTCCGGCCTTGGGCGCGAAGGCGGCGGACGAGGGAGCGAAGACGTGCGCGAGGGACGATCTTCGACGAAGGCTTACGAGGGGTCATTCAGGATCGCGGCTTGGAGTTCTTGGGGGGTCACACAGCTCGTTCCGAGACGTCCGACCACAACGCCCGCGGCGTAGTTCGCGAGCTGAGCGCCGACATCGAGCGGCGCACCGGCCGCCAGTGCCAGCGCCAGCGTGGCCATGACCGTGTCGCCCGCGCCGCTCACGTCGAACACATCCCGGGCCTTCGTCGGGATCGCGAGGGCGGAGCCGTGATCGCCGAGGAGGAACATCCCCTTCTCTCCGCGCGTGATGAGAATGGGGCAGCCGTAGCGGCGGCGCAGACGACGTGCCACGCGCAGGGGATCCTCGGCAGCGGTTCCGTCGAGACCGCTCAGCGTCCGGGCCTCGCCCCAGTTGGGAGCGAGCAGGCTCACGCCACGGTACGCTCTGGAGTTCGACGGCTTGGGATCCAAGAGGATTTTGATTCGGCGGCGGCGGGCCTCGCGGGCGATCAGCTCGAAGACGCGCGCCGTGACCACGCCCTTGTGGTAGTCCGACACGACGACGATCTCGGCTCGGCTCACCTGGCGACGGAGCAGGGCCAGGAGCTGCCGCTCAACGGAGCCCGAGACGGAATGCGTGGCCTCGTAGTCCACGCGTAGGAGTTGCTGGTGCTGTCCCATGACGCGAAGTTTTACAGTGGTGGGTCGGGACGGATCGGCGACGACTCCGGCCGTTTCCATCGCCTCGCCCCGCAGGGTACGCGTGAGACTTTCTGCGGCGGCGTCGCGGCCGCGGAGACCGACGAGGAGGGGCCGTCCCCCGAGACTGGCGATATTCCGCGCGGTATTGCCCGAGCCCCCGAGCGTGACCGATTCCCGCTGGGCGGCCACAACCTGTACCGGCGCCTCGGGCGAGATGCGATGAACGTCGCCCCAGATGTAGCGATCCAGCATGATGTCGCCGACCACCAGCACACGCCGACCGGAGAACCGAGCGATCCAGCGGGACCAGTCCTGGCGGTCGCGAGCGAGCGTCTCAGTCTTCACGAAAAACCTCCCTCACGAGGAGCGGCACGGTGTCCTCGAAGCGCCCCTTGACGTAGAGCGAGCGGCCCGCGTCGCGGGTGGGGCGTTGGAGGACGTTGACGCGGGGCCGGTAGTGGTCGAGCATGTCCAGCACGGCGGCCGTGAATCCCCGTATCGGCCCTGTCAGATTGCGGGCCACCGAAAGCGCCTTCACGAAGACTTCCGGCAGGACCACGCTGCTCCCGAGGTTGACTACGACGCCGCCGTCGCCGATCCGAGTCAGCGTCTGCGCCAGGATTCGGAAGTCCAGATAGCTGGTCTGGCCGATGGCCGCCCCATCGCAGAGTGGGGATTGGTAGATCGTGTCCGTCCCGATCGCGGCGTGGACCGTGAAAGGAATCCCGCGCGTGCGGGCGGCAAGCATGAGGCTCACGGTCGGGTGCCCGGGGGGGGGGCGGCGGCCGGCGAGGTGTCGAGCGAGGCTCTCTCCCAGTCCCTCGCCCCGGCGTGCCCCTTCCTTGGCTGCCTCGTTGATCTCTTGCAGCGTCTCACGGACGCTCCCGAACATGCCATCCGGCAGCGTGTCCTCCACCTCTTCGGAGGTCCGACCGAACGTGCTCAACTCGAAATCGTGGATCGGCACCGCGCCGTTTCCCGCCAGGTGGGTGATGAATCCCTTCTCGATCAGGGCTCTCAGGTACCGGCTCAGGCCGACCTTGATGGCGTGGGCACCCATCATCAAGACGATGGGCTTGCCGAGACGCCGGGCGGTGCGGATGGCCTTACCCAACTCGCGAATTTCGTCGGACGCCTCGGAGAAAGAGCTCAGGCCGGCCGGGTCGAACGGAGGGACGTCTTCGATCTTGACCTTGTGCCGGCGCTCGAGGATTCCGTAGGTGCGGATCGCGGAGAAATCGAGGGCGGCGAAGGCGCTCACGCGTGGGGGACCGGTGAAGAAAACGGCATGGGGCGCATGGTAGCACAAAGGCGCGTGAGGTCGCAGCAGAGCCATTTGGACGCGGACACCGACGTAGTCTATAGTAGCGCGATGGTTGTGGAGTGCTTGTTCCGTGATGGAGTCCCGAGAGTGTCGAGCATCATGACGCGGGCTGCCTGCCCGCCGAAGTCCGTCCGCCGTGGCGGACTGGACAGGCGGGAAGCCCGTGGCTGCCAGGACCGAGAGTCCGAGGTAGGCGCAGGCCATGTTGCATGCCGCGCCATCTCCGCCGCGGCGGACGCAGCGACACCTGGACAAGGAGTCCTGGTGCCACGAAAGGAAGGCAGGCCAGGAAGGCCTGCGAATGGCGTGGCATTGCATGGCCCCATGCCCTCACTGGCAAGGGGCTTTGAGCCTGCGGGTGTCTTGCGCCTGGCCCTCAGGCGGTCGGACGCTCCTGGACCGGAGCGAGAGAGTTGAGAAACCACCTGTGGCCTGCCGCGATGCTCTGCATGACGCTCGGGCCCGGCTCCGCGGCGGCCTTCGAGGCCGGCGTGGGAGCGGAGTTGCGCAGCTCGCCGGGAACCACGATTCTCGGGGGGGGGGTGAGCCTCGGGCTGTTCGGACGGGCGTGGTGGGAGAGTTTTGGCTGGGATCTGGGCCTGCAACTGGCCGAGTCGCGCCTGGAGCTCTCCGGGATGGCCGCTGACGAGTCAGACGACTCGCGCGTGGACGTCACGATGTTCTCGGTCAGTCCGCATCAGCTCGCCGGTCTTCACCTCCGCGCATTCAGGTTGTTCGCTCTCGGCGGCCCTGAGTTCAGCTATCTCAAGGTGGAGTCCGCCGGCCAGGGAACGAGCGCGGGCAAACAGGTGGACCTCTACACGGCCATCGGCCTTGACTACTACCCGACGCCCTCCCTGGCCCTGGGCCTGACACTCTTCAGCTTCCGCAAGACGCTGATGAGCGAGATTGAGGACGGTGAAGTCGATCTTCGTGTGGTGGGCCTCCTCAATGGGTTTTCCATCCGTTATCTCTTCGGCGCCGGGGAGGAAGAGGCCGCGGAGGAGTGGTGAGCACTACTACGCCAGGTGGCGGGAGGTGACACGGTGCCGCTTCGGGCGGTCCCAGGTGGGATCAACGCGTCTGACTCAGGGCTTCGTAGTGCTCATCCTGCGAAGCATTGGCGTAGTGGCTCCAGAAGCCGAGTACGTGGCCCTGCGATAGAGGTGTTCCGACAACTGCGTTGCCAACCGGGCGCGGCAGGATGAGCGGTTGGGCCGCCGCAGGGGGGAGTGAACGAATGCAAGACCTGACCCCGGGGTTCGGTGGGTTGAGCGTGGTGTCGTTCGAGAGCCGGATGGCGGACGAGGCCGTCCTGCTCATCCGGAAATACGGGGGCCAACCCATCTCCGCGCCGTCGCTCCGCGAGGTGCCGCTCGAGGTGAATACCGAGGCCCTCGAGTTCGCCGAGCGTCTGATGAAAGGGCATGTGGACGTGGTTCTCTTCCTCACCGGGGTGGGGACGCGGGCGGTCATCCGGATCGCAAGCTCGCGGCACGACCGCGAGGCCTTCCTTCGCGCCCTGGCCGGGGCGACCGTGGTGACGCGCGGGCCGAAACCGATCGTCGCCCTCGGGGAGGTGGGCCTGAAACCGACCGTCACCGTGCCGGAGCCGAATACGTGGCGCGACGTGCTCGCCACGCTCGATCGCCGTCTGGACGTGCGGGGAAAGGTCGTGGCGGTGCAGGAGTACGGCCGGGCAAACGCCGAGTTGCTCGCGGGTCTGCGAGATCGGGGCGCGGAGGTTTTTCGCGTGCCCGTGTACCAGTGGGCGCTGCCCGAGGACACGGCGCCGCTCGTGCACGCGCTCCGGGGGATTGCGGAGGGCGCGGCGGATGTCCTGCTCTTTAGCAATGCGGCGCAGGTGGACCACGTGCTCGAAGTGGCCCGGGAAGAAGGGCTTGAGGCCTCCATCCGGGAATCCATGGAGCGGCTGGTTGTCGCTTCCATCGGGCCGATCACGAGCGAGGCCTTGCGCGAGCGCGGGTTCCCCGTGGATTTCGAGCCGCGCCGCTCGAAGATCGGCGTGTTCATTCAGGAGGCCTCCCTGGCATGCCCCGCTCTGGTGGCGCGAAAGCGGGAAGTACGTGTGCAGATTGGGGTGTGGGAGCGCCCGCAGCCCGCGGCGCCCCTCGCCGGCGAACGCCCGCTGCCCTGTCTCGATGGTTCCTTCATGAAGGCCTGCCGGCGCGAGCCGGTGGAGCGGGTGCCGATCTGGCTCATGCGGCAGGCGGGCCGCTACATGAAGGCCTATCGGGACGTGCGCTCGCGGGTGAGCTTCCTGGAACTGTGCCACAACCCCCAACTGGCGGCGGAAGTTACCGTCACCGCCGCCGAGCAGCTCGGCGTGGACGCTGCCATCATCTTTGCCGACATCCTTCTGGTGACGGAGCCGATGGGAGTAGGACTCGAATTCCTGCGAGGCGAGGGGCCGGCGATCCACCGCCCCGTGAGAACGGCGGAGGACGTGGATCTCGTCCGCGAGGTGGATGCCGAGAGCTCTCTCGGCTTTGTATTCGAGGCGATTCGGTTGACGCGCGCCGCGCTAGCTCCGCGGATCCCGCTGATCGGTTTTGCCGGAGCGCCGTTCACCGTCGCCTCGTACGTCACTGAGGGCAAGGCCTCGGAGCACTATCTCCATACCAAGGGCCTCATGCTTCGCGACACGGGGGCCTGGAACGCCCTCCTTGGAAAAATCACGCGGGCGACAACGGACTACCTCAACGGCCAGATTCGGGCCGGCGCGCAGGCAGTCCAGGTTTTCGACAGTTGGGTGGGGTGCCTTTCCCCTCACGACTATGAAATGCATGTCCTTCCGCATATGCGTCGGCTCTTTGCGGGACTCCAGGCCGGCGTGCCGGTTATCCATTTCGGGACCGGGACCGCGGCGCTACTTGAGCTGATGAAGGCGGCCGGCGGAGCGGTGATCGGCGTGGACTGGCGGGTGGAGTTGGGAGCGGCTTGGGACCGGCTGGGCGAGGTGGCCGTGCAGGGGAATCTCGATCCGGCCGTGCTCCTGACCGACGAGCCCACGATCCGGCGGGAGGCTTGGAGAGTGCTGGACCAGGGACGCGGCAGGCCGGGGCACATCTTCAACCTGGGGCACGGCGTGCTGCCCCAGACACCCGAGGAGAATGTCCACGCCCTCATCCGGGCTGTGCACGAGTACCCTGTTGAAAAGGTATGAGCGCGGACGCCGTCCTCATGATCGCGTTCGGGGGGCCGGCCAAGTTCGAAGAGGTTCGGCCGTTTCTGGCAAACGTGCTGAAGGGGCGGCCCGTTCCCCCGGCGCGCGTCGAGCAGGTGGTTGAGCAGTATCGGCGGATCGGGGGCCGGTCTCCGATCCTGGAGTGGACGGTCCGGCAGGCCAGGGCGCTGGAGGAGCGGTTGCGGACGCCGGGGGGGGGGATGCCGGTCGTGATCGGGATGCGTCACTGGCCTCCCACGATCGCCGAAGGCCTCGAGCGGTTGGCGGCGGGCGGAGCGCGGCGGGTGGTGGGCCTCATCATGGCCCCTCATCGGTCGCCGGCGAGTTGGGAGAAATACGTGGAAGCGGTGGACGAGGCACGCGGGCGCATGGGAGAACGGGCGCCGGAAGTCCGGTGTGCGGATCTCTGGCATGTCCATCCGCTGTTTCTGCGCAGCGTGGCGGCCGTGGCGCAGCCCGTGCTTTCCGCCGAGGGCGCCAGGGGCGGGAAGGTGCTCGTCGTTTTCACGGCCCACAGCGTGCCCGTGGAGATGTCCCGGGCCTCGGGATACAGCGATCAGGTCGAGGCATCGGCGCACGGTGTGGCGGAGATTCTGGGGCTCGACGAGTGGAAGGTGGCCTATCAGAGCCGGAGTGGGCGGCCGGAGGATCCGTGGTTGGGACCGGACATCCGGGACGTGATAGGCGATGCCGCCCGGGTGGGATGTGCGGCCGTCGTGGTCATCCCCATCGGTTTCGTCTGCGATCACGTTGAAGTGCTTTTCGACCTGGACATCCAGGCGCGGGAGACGGCGGAGCGCCTGGGCGTTCGCTTCGCGCGCGTGCCGACGGTGGGCGATCACCCGGATTTCATCGAGATGCTGGCCGACGCGGTGTGGTCGGTCCGTTGGGGTCGTTTGGAGACCGAAACTGCGCTCGATGGCGGTGCGGAGGTGAAGCCAAGTCGCTCGCCATGAGCGATCGCAGGGCATGGATGTCGCGGTGAACGAATGCAAGACCTGACCCCCAGGAACGCGAGGTTGACAAGACAGCGGTGGAAAACCAGGATTGCAACGCAAAGCGGGGAGCACCTATCACGGCACGTTTCATTACAGCTACCACGGCATTCTTCATCCTGATTTCCCTCAACGGCTGCGGTCTGCCGTGGGCCATCTACGGGGGCGGCCAGACACGAACGTTTGATGATCGGTTCGTTTCCTTGCAGGGAGCCATGTCGTCCTCACAGGTGCGGACCCTCCTTGGAGATCCGGATCGCAGGATTGTGAACGGACAGTCTGAGGAATGGTATTGGCGGACGTACCGCAGACTGGTACTCTACCACTTCTTAGGAATTGCAACGTTCGGCTTTTTTTACGTGATTCCGCCTACGTGGCTTGGAGGGATTTACTACGAGAGTCACAAGGTGGTGCTCTGGAAGGGCATCGTCATGTCCTACGGGAAGGCTTCCGCTCTTTCGCCGATTGTGACAAGCAGAGTTTCCCCGGAACTTCCCCCGATTGCCGAAAAGTCATACCGGCTTGCTGAAGTGGTTTCAATCAGGGACCAATGGCTGAGGGCTGCCCTCAAGAAAGGCGTAGAAGCGGTTGGGTGGAAAGAATCGCCTGAATCGAAGATCGTCATGCTGTTTGCCGAGCAAACCGGCAACCAAGTTGTGCATGTTCCGCCCACGGTCGTTTGGAAGACGGTCAACATTAGTGTGCCCGGTCAATCGTTCTCAGGTTCGGTTCAAACGAATAAGGGGTCATCGAGTTTTGAAGGGCAAACGGGTTCGACTTCAACCAGTACAAGCGTCCCCGTCACGGTGCCTGGTTACGAGACGACCATGACGATCAAGACACTGAGCCTCAATGCTTTCACACCGGATGGTAAGCCGCTCTGGGAAGGTTACTGCTCCTGGGATGTAAGCCAGTATCCTCAAGACCCTGGGGAACTGTTCATCGCGATACTGGGATTCGGTCTCGGTGCCGATCTCGCCCCACCGGAAAAATGACCGGTGATCGCTTGCCCTCGCCTCCCCCTGGGCATCATCCCGTTCGGCCCCGGATTCATGGTTGCCGCGCCGCCTGTGCCGAGGGGCGGCTGCCCGTGTGGGATTCCCGGGGAATTGGGGTCAGGTCTTGCAATAACGCATGTGGTGTGATAGGAGGCGGATGTGGCGCGACCCTTGAGACTGGAGTACCCCGGCGCGGTGTACCACGTGACAAGCCGGGGGGACCGGCGGGAGAAAATCTGCGAGGCGGACGCGGACCGGGCTCTCTTCCTCGACCTCTTGGCGCAGACGGTGGGACGTTTCCCCTGGGTGTGCCACGCGTATTGCCTGATGGACAACCACTATCATTTGCTGATCGAGACGCTCGAGCCCAGTCTGTCCCGAGGGATGCGGCACCTGAACGGCGTCTACACGCAGAGGTTGAATCGTCGGTACGGGCGTGTGGGCCACGTCTTCTCGGGGCGGTTCAAGGCGATCGTGGTTCAGAAGGACTCACATCTGCTGGAATTGTGTCGGTATGTGGTGCTCAACCCGATCCGGGCAGGTGTGAAGAAGAGGGCACAAGATTGGCCCTGGAGCAGCTATCGTGCGACGTCCGGGCTGGACTCGGTTCCGGCATGGTTGACGGTGGACTGGGTATTGGGTCAGTTTGGGAGCAAGCGGAGTCCTGCGATGCGGGCGTATCGCCGGTTTGTTGCGGAGGGGCTGGGACAGACACCGTGGGAGGGGCTGGTCGGTCAGATTTACTACGGGGACGAAGGGTTTGTGCGCGATCTGGCGACGGGGGAGCGAGTTGAGGAGGTCCCACGCGTACACAAGCGTCCGGTTCGGCTACCGCTGTCGGCGCTTGTCCGCACGGGTTCGGCGGCCGAGGTTGGGAGGGCGTACATGGTGCACGGGTATCGATTGCGAGAGATTGCGTCGCAAATGGGGGTGCACTATTCAACGGTGAGTCGCCGGCTGCGGGAGTACGAGCAGGCGAAATGAACGAATGCAAGACCTGACCCCTAGGGTGGGGGTGATCGGGGGGGGGATCACGGGGCTCTCGCTGGCCCATCGCCTGGTGGAGTTGGCTGCCGAGCAGGGAGTGCCACTGAACGTCTTCCTCTTCGAGGCGAGCGACCGGTTCGGAGGGGTGATCTCGACGCGCAGGGCGGATGGCTTTCTGCTCGAGGAAGGTCCCGATTCTTTCATCACGGACCGTCCCTGGGCGTTGGACCTCTGCCGCCGGATCGGTTTGGAGGGGGAATTGATAGGCGTTCGTCCCGAGAGCCGAAAGAGCTACGTCCTGCGCAACGGCACCATGATCGAAGTTCCAGAGGCGTTTTATCTCCTCGCTCCCGCGCGGCCCGGCCCCGTCTGGCGATCTCCACTCCTCTCGCTCGGTGGCAAGCTGCGCCTCTTCTGTGAGCCGTTCGTCCCGCGTCGCCGCGGGGGGGGGGACGAGAGCGTGGGGGGATTCGTTCGGCGCCGGATGGGGTCGGAAGTTCTGGACCGAATCGCGCAGCCCATGATCTCGGGGATCTACAGCGCGGACGTGGACGCTCTCAGCCTGAGAGCGACCCTCCCGAGGTTCGCCCGGATGGAGGAGGAATGGGGGAGCGTGACGCGCGCGCTGAGGCGGGAGGCGGGGGGCTCTGTGGGCGCGCGGGCGGCCCAGGGGCCGCGCTACAGTCTGTTCCAGACGCTCCGACCGGGACTGGATGCGCTCGTCGCCAAGCTCGTGGAACGATTGCGCCCGGCCGACCTTCGCCACGGGGAGCGTGTGACAGCCGTGGTGCGGCCGGGGCGGGAGGGGCGATATCTGGTGGCGTCCGGGGGGGGGGACGTTCTCGCGGACGCGGTCTGCGTGGCGATGCCCGCTCATGGCGCGGCCGCGGTTCTGAAAAGCCTCGATCCCGATCTGGCGGGCGAACTGGCCAAGTTGGAGTGGACCACGTCCATCACCGTGAACCTAGCCTACGCGACCGGCCCCTCGGCCCGGTCCATCGCGGCCTCGGGGTTTGTCGTGCCTGCCTCCGAGCGCCGCCCGCTGCTGGGCTGCTCCTTCTCCAGCGAGAAATTCGAGGGCCGGGCGCCCTCCGGGTTTCTTCTCTTGAGAGTCTTCACCACGCCCTCGGCGCTTGAGAGCGCAGGCGTGCCGCCGGATGCCGACGACGCCCGGATCGTCCAGAGTCTGCGACCCCACATCGAGGGGCCCCTGGGCCTTCGAGGCGAACCGGTGCTTGCACGGGTTCACCGCCACGAGCGGGCGATGCCGGTGTACCGTGTGGGACATCTCGATTGGGTGGCGCGGGTCCAATCTCTGGCCGCCCGCACACCGGGACTCTTCCTCGCCGGGAGCGCGTTTGAAGGTGTGGGGGTTCCGGATCGTGTTCACGATGGAGAGCGCACGGCCGGGGAGTGCCTGGCCTATCTCACCTCGGCGGGTTGCATCGGTCGGGCTTGACGGGTACGAGGATAGGGTGGACCGGATCCTCAACGCCTTGGCCGAGGCGATGATCCCACCCGGCGGGGCTTTCGATCCGGGCGGCGCCGACATCGGCCTGCCGGCCCGCGTGAAAGAGATCGCGCGCCGCCTTGGCTACCCGTCATGGCCCCTCGGCGTCTTCTTGCGTCTCTTCGACTGGTTCCCGCTGCTTTTCGGGTTCCGATTCAGGCGTTTTTCCCGCCTCGATCCGGACTCGCGTCGCACCTTTCTCGCCTGCCTCGAAGGGAGCCGCGGAATGGTGGGGACAGGGGTCTTTCTGGCCTTGAAGGCGCTCGTGATGCCGCTGTTCTACTCCGACCCGGAGGTGGGGAGGAGGATCGGCTACTCGGCGGCAGGCGGCGAGCTGCCCGCCGCGCTCGGGGGGGGGGAGCCGTGAGCGGGAAGGCAACGGAGCGCGCCGACGTCTGCGTCGTGGGCACGGGCGCTGGCGGTGGCGTGGTGGCGAAGGAACTGGCTGAGGCCGGGGCGAAGGTCATCATGCTGGAGCGCGGGGGCCCCTCGGCGAGACTGGAGCCGCACGAGCCCGTGGTAGACGGGGCCGTGCGGATCTTTTCGGCCTCCAGGGCGCTGCGAACGGAGGTGGCGTGGGGCGTGCCGCCCATGCCGATCATCTTCGGCCGCTGCGTGGGAGGCTCCGCCGCCCTCAACGCGGGGACCTGCTTCAGGCTGCCGGAGCGGATCACCGAGAAATGGGTCACGCGGCATCGGCTCGAGGTTTTCCAGTCGGCGTACTTGGAGAAGCTGTACGTGCATGTGGAGACGTTCGTGAACATCCATGAGATCGAGCCCGAACTGATCGGGGGGCACGGCCGCGTCTTCCGGAGGGGTATCGAGGCGCTGGGGTGGTCCGGCGGGCCCGTTCACCGAAACGCGCGGGGCTGCCAGGGCGCGGGGGCCTGCGTGGTGGGCTGCCCCCACGATGCGAAGCTATCGCCGAATCTGAGCTGGGTGCCGCGCGCGATCGAGAAGGGGGCTCGGCTGCTCACGCGGTGTCGGGTGCAGCGTGTGGTGGTGAAGAGGGGGAGGGCCGTGGCCGTGGAGGCGAAGTGGCATGCAAACGGCGGGACCGGTCCGGCGCAGGCGCTGCGCGTGGAGGCTCCGCTGGTCGTGCTGGCGGGTGGCGCGCTGGGGACCCCAGAGATTCTGTGGTCGAGCGGCCTCGGAGGATCGAGCGGCGAGCTCGGTCGGAATCTCCGCCTGCACCCGGGTGTTGTGGCTGGGGGATTGTTCGACGAACAGCTCGACGGCTGGCGGGGGGCTCCGCAGAGCTACTTCAGCGACCAGTTTATGGACGAGGGCGTCATTCTCCTCGTTGGTTCGGTCCCGCCTCCCTTGGGGTGCCTTCTCGTACCGGGGTTTGGGGAGACGCACAAACAATGGATGAGCCGCTATTCCGGTTTCAGCGATGCCGGCGCGCTCATCAGCGATTCCGCTACGGGGCGGCTCCTCCGCGGCCCCGGCGGTCGTCCGATCCTGACCTATCGGCTCGTGGAGGAGGATGCGCGACGATTGCATCGGGCGCTCGAACGGCTCTGTCGCGTCTACTTGGCGGCGGGCGCGAAGGTGGTTTTCCCGGGCTTCATCGGGGCAACGCCGGCGCGCAACGAGCGGGAGTTGGGCGAGGTTCTCACGCGGTTCGGACCGAGCCTGCCTCGGCGGCGACTCGTGGGGGGCAGCCTCCACCCGATGGGCACGTGCACGATGGGTGTATCGCCCGAGTCATCCGTTGTCGATCCGTTCGGCCGAGTTCACGGTGTGGAAGGCGTGTACGTGGCGGACGGGAGCATCCTGCCCACCTCGACGGTGGTGAACCCCCAGGAGACGATCATGACGCTGGCCACGCACATCGCCTGGGGCATCCGAGACGGCGCGCACGCGTAAGCGCGGCGCGTCTAGCGGTTCCGCGGGAGGCTGCTGAGGCGAAGATACAGATCGGCGATCTGTTCGGGGGTGGGGCGGGGTCGGAGGCGGCTGCGGGTTTCCTCGGCGTACTCGAAGCGATTCTCGACAAGGCGGCGGCAGGCCTCGGGAAAGGAATGCGCGGCGGCTTCGATGAGGCGATGCGCGAGGCGTTCCGGCGTTTCGCCCTCGCGCACTCGGGCGCGGCGGCGCAAGATGATCCAGCCGCTGTCGAGGCGGGAGGTGAGCGTGTGGAAGGTCACGCCGGCGTATTGGGCGCGGTCGTAGACGGCCCAGAAGGCCGAGCAGGGGCCGCCGTAGTCGGGCAGGAGCCCGCCGTGGACATTCAGGGCGCCGCGCTGAGGAAGTTGGAGCAGGGACCGGGGGACGCGGTGACTGAGCGCGGCGGTCACCAGGATGTCGGGTGCCGTGTCGGCAAGGATTCGACGGGTTGTTGCGCTCCGGAGGGACCACACGTAGCGAACCGGGATGCCGCTCCTGCGGCAGTCGGAGAGGAGGCGGGCCTTCGTCCAGCGCCGGGCGGCGAGGGAGCTTCGGAGAAGGCGGCCGAGCGCCCCTTGGATCCGGGCGAACCGGCGGCGAGCTGTCGGCGCGACCTGACCGTTTACATAGCGATTCAGCAGAGGAGCCGGACTGAGCGGGAGGAGGACCAGGGCCACGGTGTGACCGGCGGCAACGGCTGCGCGTGCGTAGAGCGCGGTCTCGTCGCCGTTGGGGTTCGTGATGAAGACGATGTTCACATGACTCGTTCGACGGTCCAGATCGTCTGACGTAGTGACGCGGGCTGCCTGCCCGCCGACCCGTCCTCCGTCCGCCTCAGGCGGACTGCTACGGAAGCGGCGCAGGCGGGAAGCCCGCGGCTACCGGAGACGATACCAGAAACCAGGATCCGAGGTAGTCGCGGGCTTTCAGCCCGCGGGCCTCTCTGGGAGACTGGATCTCAGCGTTCCTTGACAAAGGTCCCCCCCCAGAGTAATTCCGATGAGGTGAGGATTCTCATCCTGTCCAGGAGGGGCACCCTGTATTCCACGCGGCGCTTCACAAAATCGGCGCTGCGTTCCGGACACGAAGTGCGCGTGCTGGATCCGCTTCGCTGTCACATAGTGATTGCGCCGGGGGGGGGGACGGTCTACATCAAGGATCGGCCCATCGAGACACCGGGCGTCGTCCTTCCGCGGATCGGGGCCTCCATCACCGAATACGGCCTGGCCACGGTGATGCAGTTCGAGCAGATGGGCGTGCCGGTCGTGAATCCGTCACAGGCCATCCTCGCCTCGCGGGACAAGCTGCGCGGGCTCCAAGTTCTGGCGCAGAACGGTATCGACGTGCCTCGCACGATCATGAGCCGCGAGGTGGACCACTTGGACAAGATCCTCGAGTTGGTCGGTGGGGCGCCCGTGATCGTGAAGCTGCTCCACGGCACGCAGGGGGTGGGCGTCATGATCGCCCACACGCGCGAGGCTCTCGAGGGGTTGCTCGAGACGCTCTGGGGGCTGGAACAGGATCTGCTCGTGCAGGAGTACTACCCGGAGGCCGCCGGGCAGGACCTGCGCATCCTCGTGGTGGGTTCGCAGGTGGTGGCCGCCATGCGACGCGTGGCGCGACCCGGGGATTTCCGCTCGAACATCCACCGAGGGGGGGAGGGGTTCCGCGTGGACTTGCCCGACGCCTACCGCGACCTGGCCCTGCGCGCAGCGATGGTGCTGGGGCTGCGTGTCGCCGGCGTGGACATCATCGAATCCAAGACCGGTCCCAAGGTGGTCGAGGTGAACTCGTCTCCGGGCTTCGAGGGCTTGGAGCGGGCGACGGGTCTTGACATTGCCGGCGCGATCATTGATTACACAGTCCGATATGCAGAAGAGGTCCGGGAGAAAAAGCAGGCCGCTTAGGATCGCGGGCCAGCCCGTCGAGCGGGGCGAGGTTTACGAGATCAACCTCAAGGTCAGCGAGTTCTATACGGCCACCGCCGCCACGATCCCCGTCACGGTGATCGCGGGGCGCCGCTCCGGGCCGGTCCTGTTCGTGACGGCGGCTGTGCACGGGGACGAGCTCAATGGCACCGAGATCATCCGACAACTGATCTGCCGGGTGGCGCCGGCGGACATCCGCGGCACACTTGTCCTCATGCCCGTCGTGAACCGCTTCGGCTTCTTGCATCACACCCGCTATCTGCCCGACCGCCGCGACCTTAACCGGAACTTCCCCGGAAGGACGGATGGGAACATGGCGCAGCGCGTCGCGTGGGAAGTGTTCGATCAGGTGATCCGCCACTGCAACTATGGGATCGATCTGCATACCGCCACGGCGGACCGGACGAACCTCCCGCACGTGCGGGGGGACATGAGCCATCGCGAGGTGCGCCGCCTGGCCCGCGCTTTCGGGGTGGAGATCATCATCAACTCGGAGGGGTCGGACGGATCGCTGCGGCGCGCGGCCGTGGCGGCCGGCGTCCCCACGATTCTCTTCGAGGCCGGGGAGCGTCAGAAATTTCAGGAGCCCATGATCCGGCGCGGCGTGGAGGGGATTCGAAACGTGTTGGTGGAGTTGGGCATGCTGCAGGGGACGAAGGTCGCACCGTCGTTTCGCATCATCGTCAAGAATTCGGAGTGGGTTCGGGCGGAGAAGGGCGGGATCCTGATTATGTACAAGAAAGTGGGCGAGCTCGTGTACAGCGGGGAGGAGATCGCCCTCAACACCAATCCGTTCGGACGCGAGTTCGGGACGATCCGGTCACCGGTGACGGGCCTCGTCATCGGGGCGACCACCCTTCCGCTCGTCAATCCGGGCATCCCCGTGGCGCATGTGGTCAAGCTCCGCAAGACGCTGCCGGTTGTGGAGCGGGCGGTCCGCCGTAAGGCCCTCGTGCGCGCGGAGGAGAAGCCGGTCATGTTTTCCTAGGAGGATAGCGCATGCCCCTACCCAGAAGAGTGTTCCTCACCAAAGGCGTCGGCCGCCACAAGGAGAAGCTGACCAGCTTCGAGATGGCGCTGCGAGATGCGGACATCGCCCGATACAACCTCGTGCGCGTCACCAGCATCTATCCGCCCGGATGCAAGTTGATCCCGCGCCACGAAGGGGTCAAATTGCTCGTCCCCGGGGAGATCGTCTATGTGGTGCTGGCGGAATCGTACACGAACGAGTCGAATCGTCTGGTCGCGGCCTCGATCGGTCTCGCGCTTCCGAAAGACCAGCGACAATACGGCTACCTCTCCGAGCATCACAGCTACGGCGAGACGGAGCGGAAGGCGGGCGACTATGCCGAGGACCTCGCCGCCGGCATGCTGGCGACGATTCTGGGCGCCAGCTTCGATCCTGAAAGGAGTTGGGACGAGAACAAGGAGATCTGGAGGATCAGCGGGAAGGTCTACCGGACGCACAACATGACTCAGTCGGCCGTCGGCAGCAAAGAAGGGGTGTGGACGACTGTGCTGGCCGCCGCCGTGTTTGCGGACTGGGAGGATTGACCGTTCGGGGCTGAGGCTCTTGCGATACGACGCACGTGCACGTTCCGATCTTTTCCCACGGGTGGTAGTCGCACCCTTTAGGGTGCGTCTGCAGACGCAGGCTGAAGCCTGCGACTGCCGGTACAGGCATTGAGGAAGCTCAACTAGGTGGTCTTGCGCGGATACCGGGGCGCGATCCCCCGGCCCGCCCCCGGGGCGGGAGTGGCCCGACACGGATGAACGGCAAGATCGTGACGGTGGAGAAATTGGGGTCCCTCCGCGAGCGGGCGGCGGGCGAGGGGAAGAGCATTGTGCTTGCCAACGGCATTTTCGACCTGCTCCACGTGGGGCACGTCCGATACCTCGAGGCGGCCAAGAGGGAAGGGGATTTTCTGGTGGTTGCGGTGAACGACGACCAGGCGGCGCGCACCCTGAAGGGGCCGGGGCGACCGCTGACGCCGCTCGCAGAGCGGATGGAGATTCTGGCGGGGCTCGGATGCGTGGACCGGGTGGTGCCCGTGGCTGCAACCGACATGAACGAGCTTCTGCGACGGCTGCGGCCGGCCGTTCACGCCAAGGGAACCGACTACACGCCGGAGTCCGTCCCCGAGCGGGACATCGCGACAGAGGTGGGTGCCCGGGTCGCGATCGTGGGCGATCCGAAGGATCACTCGACGCGGAATCTCGTGCGGGCGGTGGCGGCGGCGTCCGGATCGGCACCGGGACCGAGCAGAGGCTGGTCGCGCTGGCGACTTGCCGCGGGCCACGTGTTCCTGGTGGCGGCGGCCCTCACCGTCGATCGGTTGGGTCGTGCCGCGTTGATGGGGGCGGTCGTGGCGGGTTCGGGCCTGGCCCTGAGGGCGTGGGCGGCGGGCTACATCGAGAAGACCGTACGCGTCGTCTCCGCAGGTCCGTATCGTTTCCTCGCACACCCGCTGTACGTCGGGAATTTTCTCATCGGCCTGGGATTCGCCATCGCGAACGGACGGCTGTGGGTCCTCGGCCTCTACCTCCTCCTCTATCTGATCCTGTACGGGGCCACCATCCGTGATGAAGAAGCGCGCATGGCCGGGCTCCACGGCGCCGCATGGACGGCCTACCGTCGCTCCGTGGGGGGTCTCGTGCCGGCCTGGCCCGGCGCGCCGGCCGACGGGACGCGCTACTCCGCCCGGAGGATGGTGTGGCGGAACAAGGAGTATCGAGCCTGGGCCGGCATCGGTGCGCTGGCCCTTCTCGCGGTGTTCAAGGCCATTGGGCGATGATATAAACGGGTATGTCGCGAGGAAGATCGCATGACTGAGCGCGAAGGCGGCTCTGCCGGGGACCGCGGCGAAGAGGAGCGGTGGCAGCAGGTCCATTCACTCCCGCCGGATGGGAAGCACGTCCACACCTTCCTGCGCGCGCTTGCCGATCCGGGCTGGCGGGTCCGGAAGGTCGCGGCGGACAAGATTGTTGCGTGCCCGCAGGTGGAGGACTACCTCGACGAGGTGGTGCGCGGACTCCACGCCCAGGACAACGCGGGGCTTCGCAATTCCTCCGTGGAGGTTCTCATCGGTATCGGGGCACCGGCGGTGTCCCGTCTGGTTCGGGAGATTGCCTCGGGGGACGTAGACGTTCGGAAGTTCATCGCGGACATCCTGGGTGAGATCGGCGGCCCGACCTCCGAGAGGGCTCTGGCGCGTCTCCTGCGCGATAGCGACGAGAACGTGAGTTTCGCCTCGGCCGAGGCCCTGGGGAAACTGGGCACCGCGACAAGCCGGAGGATCCTCGAGAAGGAGTGGATGCGGCCCTCCCTTCGGCCCCTTGTGCGCGTCTCAATGCTCGATGCTCTTGCGAGCACCCAGTCGGTCGTTCCCCTGCGCGAGATTGAGAAGTGCCTGGACGATCCCTTGCTCGCTCGGCCCGCGGTTCGGCTTCTTGCCCACCACCGGTCCCCCAGGGCGCTGGACCTGCTTGTGAGGGTCCTCGCCCAGCCCAAGGAGAGCCTTCGGCAGGCGGCCTTGCTTTCGCTGGACCGGATTCTGGAGCGGTGCGCGGCGTCGCGGATCCAGGCCACGGTCCAACGGGCCAAACAGTACCGGGAGCCCGCGGGGCAGGCCATGTTTCTGGCGTTGCCGGGGTGGCTCCGCTCGGAGGACACTCACGTGCAGTTCGCGGCCGCGCGGGTCGTCTCCCATCTCGGCCTGAAGGAGTTGGCGTCGCACCTTCTTGAAATCGTGTCGAGCGAGCAGGGCGCCCTCGTGGCCCGCCGTTCATTGGAGAGGCTGGGGCGCGATGCCGTGCGCGGTCTGAGTCTCGTCTTCCCCGGGCTGTCGGGTGAGAAGCGGGCGTTCGTGCTCGAACTGTTCGGTGACCTGGAACTGGGAGGGGTGAGGCCTCTGGTGGAGGGGAGCCTCGACGATCCCGATCCCCTCGTGCGGGCCGCCGCGGCCAGGGCGCTCGGGCAGCTTGGCGATCGTGCGGGGATTTCCCGCCTGATGCAGGCGCTCCTGCAAGAGCTGGAAGACAGCGTTCTGGAGAAACTCGTGGACGCCCTCATTCGCCTGGCCGAGCGCCATCGCGAGGCGGTCCTTGCCGAGGTCGAACCCCGGCTGAAAGACGGCGATCGGGCGGCCTTCGCCTATCTCATCCGGCTTCTCGGCCACTGTGGCCAGAAACGCCACGTCGAGAATCTCGCGGTCCTCTTGCAAGACCCTTCCCCCGCGATCCGGCGGGAGACGCTCAGCGCGATGGCCGAGCTGGACGACCCGCAGGTGCGCCGCCGCGTCATCGCCTTTCTCAACGACGACGAGCCGGAGAACCGGGCGCTCGCGTGCCGCCTCCTCGCGCGGCTGGGCGGGAGCGACGGCGTGCAATCGCTCCAGCGCATGGCGGATGACAAGAACTGGTGGGTGCGATTGGAGGCCGTGCGCGGGCTGGCAGGGCTTCGCGGGCAGGGTGAGCCGGCACGGTCCTCCGTGCTGGCCAAGGCGCTGCTCGATCCGATCGGCCCCGTGGCCATCTTCGCGTTCGAAGAAATCTCGAAACACGATCCCAAGGCGGCGCTCGGCCATCTCGGTCCGGTGCTGACGCATCTCGATCCCAGGGTCCAGGCGGAGGCCCTGCGGATCATGGAGCGCAACGGGCTCGATCCTACGCGGACGGAGGTGAGATCCCGCGCGGCCGTCCTCAACGAGCAGGCCAAGGAGGATTGGTTGCGCTGGGTCGCGCGCGCCAGGAAGCGGCTTCCGCGTCCCTTCCTGGATGAACTGTCGAGAAGCGAGAAGAGCCCCCAGCTCAGAAAACTGGTGGCGCAGCTCGCCGGCGCGGCGGGGCGGTAGCCCATGGCGTTTCCCGGCACGCTGGGCCTGCAGATGAGCGACCAGGAGTTCGCGCTCATCCGCGACTTCATTCGGGACTACTGCGGCATCTACTTCGAGAACGGCTCCAAGGCCATCGTCGAAATGCGGCTGGCGCGCAACGCCACAAAGCTTAACCTGCGCAGCTTCCTGGACTACTACTACCTGCTCAAGTACGACGAGCGCCGGGAGCAGGAGCTCCAGGAGCTTGTGGAGAGCATCACCACCAAGGAGACCTACTTCTTCCGCGAGGTCTCACAGCTCAAGGCCCTGGCCGAGGAGATCCTGCCGGACATTCTCCAGCGCAAGCGGTCGCGCGAGCGCGTCGTGCGGATCTGGAGCGCGGGCTGCGCCACCGGCGAGGAGCCCTACTCGATAGCCATGGTGCTCCTGGAGGACGGCCGGACGGAGGCGTGGCGGCGGGAGATCATCGCGAACGACATCAGCAAGCGGGCCCTCCAGGTCTCTCGCCTCGGCCTGTACGGCGAATCCTCCATGCGGGCCATCGCGCCGGCGCTGAAACAGAAGTACTTCCGGCGCGAGGAAAACAATCGGTACCGCGTGCTGGATCAGGTCAAGTCGCTCGTCCAATTCGCGCACGTCAACCTTCTATCTTCCGAGCGGTTGGCGCTCCTCCCGCAGATGGACGTGGTTTTCTGCCGGAACGTCCTCATGTACTTCGACCAGGAGCACCGTCGGCGAGTGGTCAACGCGTTTTTCGAAAAGCTGGAGCCCGGCGGGTTCCTCCTTCTGGGCCACGCCGAGTCGCTGATGAGCCTCTCCACGGGATTCGATCTCGTCCAGCTCACGCACGACCTCGTGTATCGAAAGCCATGACGGAGACCACGCCGAAGACACGCGTGTTGGTGATCGACGATTCCGCCTACAACCGTCGCGCCCTGCGCCGGATGCTGGAGGAGGAGGCGGCCATCGAGGTCGTGGATACGGCGAGGGACGGCGAGGAGGGGCTCAAGAAGGCGCTCGACCTTGCCCCGGACGTCATCACGCTCGATCTCGAGATGCCGAAGATGGATGGTTTCACCTTCCTCCGCATCCTCATGAGCCGGCGGCCGACGCCGGTCATCGTGGTGAGCGGTCGGGCGGAGGATCAGAATACTTTTCTGGCGATGGAGTTGGGCGCCGTCGATTTTGTTGCCAAGCCGCAGAACCAGATCTCGCCCGAGCTCTACGCCATCCGGAGCGACTTGGTGGACAAGATCATGGCGGCGAGATCGGTGTCCATCGACCGCTTGGCGCGTCTTCCTCAGCGCCCGGCCCCCGCTCCGCCCCCGCAGGCGGTCTCGCCCGCCGAGCGCAAGGCAGGCCGCCTTGTGGTCGTGGGATGCTCCACGGGGGGGCCGACCGCTCTCCCCATCCTCCTGGCGGGCTTTCCGCCGGATTTCGGCGTGCCGGTGGTTGTGGCCCAGCACATGCCGCCCGGTTTCACCCGATCCTTCGCCGAGCGCATGAACAAGACATGTCCCCTCACCGTGAGGGAGGCCGAGCACGCGGAGGAGCCGAAGCCCGGCCACGTCCTCATCGCCCCGGGCGGATTCCACATGCGGCTCAAGGGCAGCCGCGAGGATGCGCGGATCCATTTGGAACGTGGGGTGCGGGGGGATCGCTACGTGCCGTCCGTGGACGCCCTGTGCGCCTCGGCGGCGGAATTGTTCGGCCCGGAAACGGTGGGCGTGATCCTGACCGGGATGGGCGACGACGGGCGCGAAGGCGTGAAGATCATCAAGCAACACGGCGGCTGCACGATGGCGGAGTCGCAGGAGACCGCCGTCATCTACGGCATGCCGCGGGAAGCGATGCGGACGGGCGCGGTGGACGTGCAGGCGCCCGTCTACCGCTTGGCCGAGCAGATCGTGGCCCGATGCCAGTCCGCGCAAACCCGGCCGGCGGCACGGCCGGCGGGTGACGGCGCGGCTGTCCGCGGTTGAACTGCCCGGTGGTCCCCGTTTCCGCTCTCCTCTCCTTCTCGTCCCCATTGATGGGGGTGGGTGGGGGTGGAAGCTTGGAAACGACCGATGGCGGTCCGGGAACCCCCTGATGAAACGCGCAGCAGATCCCCTGAACCGAATCCGATCCCGGATTGATCGCGTTGACCGGGAGATCGTGCGTCTCCTGGATGCCCGCGCCCGCGAGGTTCGGCGGCTCGGGGCGGTCAAACGGGGCTCGGGCCGTCCGCTTTACTCCGAAGAGCGCGAGGCCGAGGTGATCCGACGATTGGAGCTGCACCGAGACGGCCGGTTTCCCTACGAGGCCATGCGCAACATATTCCACGAGATCTTTGCCGCGAGCCTGGCGGTGCAGAGGTCGGTTCCGGGCGCCCCGCGGGAATCCGTCCGCGGCCACTGGCGGTCCGGCGCGGCCGAATACGTGACGTCACTGCCGGAATACGAGCCGGGCCAGCGACGCGGCTGGCACGGAAAACGGGAACCGCTCTCGCTGGCGGCCAACGAGAGCAGCTACGGGATGTCGCCCCCCGTGCTGCGCGCGGTGCAGAGGGAGTTGCGCCGGCTCCATCGGTATCCCGATCGCTGGGCCGGCGAGGCGACTCGTGCCGTGGCGCGGCGCGTGGGGTGTTCGCCGAAGGAAGTCGTTTTGGGCAACGGGTCGGACGAGATCATCGACCTGCTCTCGAGGACGTTTCTGCGACCGGGCCGCGAGGCTCTCGTTCCCGCGCCCAGCTTTGCCTACTACGAGCTCGCGGCGCGGGCCTGCGGCGCTCGGCCCGTGGCCTTCCCGCTTCCGAACTGCAACTACAGCGTCCGCGAGATCCTGAAGAGGGTGAACGACCGCACAGGGCTCGTCGCCATCGCCAACCCCAACAGCCCCACGGGCACCTACCTTGGCGAGCGGGAGCTGTCCGAACTTCTGCGAGGGCTCCCTCAACGCCTGGTTGTCCTTCTGGATGAGGCCTACTGGGGCTATCCGACGGCGAGAGACTTCCCGAATGGAATGGACTGGCGTGGCCGGCACGAGCCGCTCGTCGTGATGCGTACACTCTCCAAGCTGTTCGGGCTGGCCGGGCTGCGATGCGCGTACGCGGTTTGTCCCGCCGGTCTGGCGGACACTCTGAACCGGCTGCGTCAGCCATTCAACGTGAATCGGTTGGCCCAGGCGGCGCTTGTGGCCGCGATGCGCGACCGCCGCTGGGTGGCTCGCGTGGAGGGTGCGAATCGTCGCGAAATGGCGTACGTCACGACAGGACTGAGACGTCTGGGCTTGCCCTATGTGAATTCCCAGGCCAACTTCGTCCTCGTGCTCCCGCCGCCCAGTGGGGCCGGCTTGGTGCGAGGCCTCGAGAGGGAGGGGATCTGGGTGAGGGATACGGCCTCCTTCGGCCTTCCCGGAGGTTTCCGGGTGACGATCGGGGTGCGGGGCGAGAATCGGGCTTTCCTGGACGCCCTGCGCCGCCTTCTGCGCGCATAGCGGCAATGGCTTTTCTTTTCCGTCGCGTCGTCGTGGTAGGTGTGGGGCTGATGGGGGGGTCCATGGCTCTCGGTCTGCGCCGGCGACGCTTGGTGGAGCACGTGGTGGGCGCGGGACGAAACGCATCTCGCCTTAGAGCGGCCAAGCGGGCGGGGGTCATCGATGCGTGGACGCTGGATCCATCCGAAGCCGCAGCCGAGGCAGACCTCGTCGCCTTGTGTACTCCACCCGAAGCGGTCATTCGGATGGGTCGAGTTCTGCTCCAAGGAGGGAACGCCGAGAGCGGCCCCATCGTCACGGACGTCGCCGGCGTCAAGCTCCCCATCGTGCGTGCGCTGGGTCGCCTTCCCAACTCCGGCCGGTTTGTCGGCGCCCACCCGATGGCGGGGACCGAATCCTCGGGCTGGCGCCACGCCCGCGAGAACCTGTTCGAGGGTGCGGCGTGCGTGGTCACGCCGGGTCCGCGATCGCAACCCGCAGCGGTGCGCGCCGTCGAGCGTGTCTGGCGGGCCCTTGGCGCACGCCCGATGCGCCTGACTCCTCGCGATCACGACCGCGTGGTGGCGCTGATCAGCCACTTGCCCCACGTCATCGCTTACTCGTATGCCGGCCTGGCCCGCGAGCCGCAATGGGACGACCTCGCCCGGCGCCTCGGCGCGGGCAGCTACCGCGACATGACGCGCGTGGCGAGGGAATCGCCCGAGCTTTGGGCGTCACTCCTGGCAACGAATGCCCGTGAGGTGGGACCGCATCTCGATCGCCTGATCCGACGGCTCAAGCGGATGAGGGCGGCCATGAGGCGTGCCTCGCTTCTCCGTCCGCTCCTGGTCGGCCCCCCGTGAGGCGATCATGCTGGGCGTAGACGAGGACGGCCGCCTCCACGTTGCTCCCGGGGGAGCGCTGAAGGGGGAGATCGAGATTGAGGGCGACAAGTCGGTGGCTCACCGCGCGCTCATCCTCGCGTCATTGGCCGAGGGGCGTTCTCGCATCCTCAACATGCCGGAGGGGGATGACGTGGCGAGGACCCTCCGGGCCCTCCAGGACCTGGGGGTCGCGATCGAACGCACGGACGGGGCGGTTGTGGTGGAGGGGCGCGGCCTCCGCGGCCTCCGCGAGCCGGAAGGCCCGATCCAGTGCGGCGAGTCCGGCACCACGGCCCGCCTGCTGGCAGGCCTTGCAAGCGGTTTCGAATTCGTGACGATCCTCATGGGACTCCCCGGGCTGCGACGCCGCCCGATGGGACGCGTGGCGGAACCCCTGCGGCGGATGGGGGCACGCCTGTATGGCGCCGGGGGGGGGGAGCGGCTTCCCCTCTGTGTGGTGGGAGGGCGGCTCCGGGCGATCCATTTCGACCCGCCGGTGCCGTCCGCCCAGGTGAAATCGGCCGTGCTCCTCGCCGGCCTCTCCGCGCGCGGGACGACGGTTGTCCGCGAACGGCGCCCTACACGCGACCACACCGAGAACCTCCTCGCGTTCATGGGAGCTCGGATTCGCCGGTCGGGCGCCGCGACGGCCGTGACGGGGGGAGGAAAACTGCGCGCATGCGAGCTTCTCCTGCCCGGGGATCTTTCGTCGGCCGCATTTCTCATCGCGGCGGTGGGCCTCCTGCCGGGGTCGCGGGTCACCGTGCGCGGAGTGCTTCTCAACGAACACCGTTTGGCCTTCGTGCGCCTCCTCCAGCGCGCCGGCGCGGTCGTGGACCGCATGCAGGCGGGCGTCGGGTGCGGCGAAACGATGGGAGACCTCACCGCGCGCCCAGGTGCTCTCCAGCCGTTCAGGATCGGCGCTCGCGAGGTCCCCGGCTTGATCGATGAGCTTCCGTTGGCCGCCGTTGTGGCCGTCCGCGCAAAGGGTCGGAGCGTCATCTCAGGCGCCAAGGAGTTGAGAGTGAAAGAGGCGGACCGCGTTCGGACCATGGCGGCAGGGCTGGCGGCCATGGGCGCGCGAATCCGCGAGAAGCCGGACGGGTGGGAGATCCATGGCGGGAAACCGCTCCACGGGGCGGAGGTGGATGCGCGCGGCGATCACCGAAGCGCCATGGCCCTGGCCGTGGCCGCGCTCTCAGCGCGCGGCGAGACGGTGATTTCCAATCCCGGGATCGGCAAATCGTTCCCGCGTTTCGTGGAGCGGATGAACGGATTGATCGCGTGAGGAAAGCCGGACCGTCCCTCCGGGCCGCGGGCATCGTGGTGGCCGTGGACGGACCTGCGGGCGCAGGGAAGAGCAGTGTGTGCCGGGCCGTCGCCGATCACCTCGGTCTGCTCTACGTGGACACGGGGGCCATGTATCGCGCCGTGGCCTACGCGCTGCGTGGCCGCCGCCAACTCCTGGGACAGGACGGGCGGCTGGCCGACGCGCTCGCCGCCCTGCGGGTGGACCTGCAGAGGCCACGCGGAGGCGGACCGCTCCGGGTCAAGCTGAACGGCCGCGACGTGACCCGCGAGGTCCGCGCCCCCGAAATCGGAGAGCTCGCCTCTCTCGTTTCCCGACACGTCCTCGTCCGGAAAAGGCTGGTTGCATTGCAAAGGTCGTTGGCCTATCATCCCGGCATCATTATGGAGGGTCGTGACATCGGGAGTGTGGTATTCCCAGACGCCGACGTAAAGGTCTACCTCACGGCGAGCGTGCGCGAGCGCGCCCGGCGCCGGGCGGAGGACCTGGCCCTCCAGGGGCGGCGCGTGCCGTTGCCCGTGATCGAGCGCGAAATCCGGCGAAGGGACCGGCGCGACCGCAGCCGCAAGGTCTCCCCGCTGCGCGTCGCCAGCGGCGCCATCCGACTCGACACGAGTCGCATGACCGAGGCGCAGGTGGTGGAGGCGCTCGGCCGCCTCGTCCGCAAGCGCTTGAAGGCGCGCTCGGACCTGCTACAATGACGCCCCCTTGACCGGTATGGAAACACCGACTGCACCCGATCCGACTCTGGAAGAGTTGCTCAACCGAGCCGTTCCCCAGATCCGCCCCGGCCAGATCGTGAAGGGGCGAGTGATTGATATCGCGCAAGACCGGGTCCTGGTTGACGTGGGCTACAAGTCGGAAGGATTCGTCGCCAAGTCCGAGTTCATGGACACCAACAAGGAGTTGAGCATCAAAGTGGGGGACCAGGTGGAGGTCCTCGTCGAGGGCATGGAGGACGAGGGCCCGATCGAGCTCTCAAGGATCAAGGCCGAGCGGGCCAAGGTCATCGAGGAACTGCGCGAGGCCAGCGAGCGGGACGGCGAGGTCGACGGTGTGATCGTTCAGCGCGTAAAGGGCGGTTTCTTCGTAGATGTGGGCGCGCCCGCGTTCCTGCCGGGCTCCCAGGTCGAGATCCATCCGGTGAAAGACTACGACGCGTACGTCGGCAAGACGTTCAAATTCAAGATCCTGGCCTTCAACCCAGAGAAGCGGAACATCATTCTTTCACGCAAGGCCTACCTCCAGAAGGTCAAGGAGAAGCTGAAGCAGGAGATCCTCGTCAAGATCCGGCCCGGCAAGAAACTGACGGGCAAGGTCAAGAACATCATGCCCTACGGCGTCTTCGTGGATCTGGGCGGGATCGACGGCCTCATGTATACGAAGGACATTTCCTGGAGCCGGATCCGGCACCCGGCCGACGTCCTCAAGACGGGCGACGACGTGGAGGTGGTGGTCCTCAAGATCGACGCGGAGACGGGCAAGATCACGCTCGGTCGAAAACAACTCCTGCCCGATCCGTGGATCAGCGTGATGGACAAGATCACGAAGGGCTCGGTGGTGAAGGGCAAAGTGACCAAGGTCTCCAACTTCGGCGCGATCGTCGAGGTCGAGCCGGACGTCGAGGCGCTCCTGCCCAAGGCCGAAATCTCGTGGGACAAGAAGCTCAAGCACCCCTCCGAGGTGGTCAAGGTCGGCGACGAGCTCGAGTTGATGGTTCTTTTTGTCGATCCGGAGAAGCGGCGGATCATCCTGTCGTTCCGGCAACTCCAGTCTAGCCCGTGGGACACTCTCGAGCAGAACTACACCGTGGGGCAGGACGTGACCGGCGTCGTCAAGGCCGTCAAGGATTTCGGCCTCTTTGTGGAGTTGGAGGACGGCATCACGGGACTTGTTCACAATTCGGACATCACGTGGAACCGGCGTCTCCAGAAGCCGGCGGTGGCCTTTCGGAAGGGGGAGGACATCCATGTTCGGGTACTTCGGCTCGAGCCCCTCAAGAGGCGCGTGACGTTTGGAATCAAGCAGATCGAGGGCGACCCGTGGGCCACCGCAGGCGAGAACTACAGGCCGGGAACCGAAGTCCGCGGGAAAATCGTGGAACTGACCCCCGAGGGGGTCTACGTCGAGATCCGGGATGGCGTGGAGGGTTTCATCCGGCCGGCGCACATGGGGGAGCGGGCCGAGGGGGAAGGACCGCCGGCGCTCGATCAGGATGGGCGCGTGGTGGCCGAGGTCATCAGCCTGGATCTGCGGAAGCGTCGAATGGAATTGAGCCTCAAGACCTACGAGGGCGTGCCGTTGGCGGAAGCCGAAGCGACGCCCGCCGAGCCGCCTGCGCCCGAGCCCCCACCCGAGACCCCCAGCGAGGCATGAGCCAAAGCGCCCCGTGCGGGGTCCCGAACCGCGGGCGGCGGATTCGGGAAGACACGCGGGGCCGCGCCCGAATCGGCGGCCTCATCCTTGTGGCCGTGCTGATCGTCGCGTTCGCCGGAGGCATGATTCTCGTCGGAATGAGAGGCGGGCCGAAGCGGTGGGTGGCACGGACCGGCGGCAAGCTGGCCCGTGTGGACCTCGAAGGGATCATTCTCGAATCCGAACCCACAACGAAATGGCTGAAGACCTATGCGGACCGCGAGGACATCAAGGGCATCATTCTGAGGATCGATTCACAAGGCGGCGCGGTCGGCCCCTCCCAGGAAATCTATGCCATGGTGAAGGAGGTCCGAACGGTCAAGCCGGTGGTCGCCTCGCTGGGCAGCGTGGCCGCATCGGGCGGGTACTATGTCGCCAGCGCGGCCACCCGGATCTTTTCCAACCCCGGCACGCTCACCGGGAACGTTGGGGTGATCATGGGCTACACCCACGTGGAGCGGCTGCTGAATCGGATCTACGTCGATCCCGTGATCGTGAAGAGCGGGGCGAGAAAAGACGTGGCCTCCCCGATGCGTCCGCCCACCGAGGAAGATCTGGCGCTGCTTCAGGGGTTGGTGGACGACGTCAGCCGTCAATTCCTCGCCGATGTTCGATCTCAGCGGGAGTTGACGGAAGAGACTGTGGCCCTGATTTCGGACGGCCGGCCGCTCTCGGGCGCGCAGGCCAAGGACATGGGGCTGGTGGATGACCTGGGCACTCTCCAGGACGCTACGGCGTGGTTGAAGGCCCAGGCGGGGATCGAGGGAGAGCCCGTGATTGTGCGCCCGCCCTCGCCGCAGCCGAGTCTGATCGAGTGGCTCACCTCGCGACCCGAACAGCGATTTCCGGCGAGTGTGTTGGAGCAGTTGTTTTTCTTCGGCCCCATGTTGAGCGTGCGATAATGCCGATGCGTCAGAGCGACCTCATGGACAAGCTGGCCAGGGAGTACCCCGACCTCGAGAAAGACGCGGTCCGCTCGGTGGTCAAGTCCTGCTTCAAAACTCTCGCCGAATCGCTTCGCAAGGGGCGGCGCGTGGAGATCCGGGGATTCGGCGTGTTCCTCGTCAAGAGCCATGGCGCCCGCCGCGTGAAGATTCCGAACCGTCCCCAGTCCTTCAAGATCCCCCCGCGGAGGCTTCTCACCTTCAAGGCGAGCGGGCTCCTGCTTCAGCAGGTCAATCACACACGGGGGCGATGAGGCGCATCCTCCTTGCCGGTGCCGCCTGTCTCGCGCTCGCGGCGTGCAGCCGGGAGAAGATGGCGCGTGTGGAGACCGAACGCGGAACCTTCGTCATCGAGCTGTTCGACAAGGACGCCCCGAAAACGGTGGAGAATTTCAGAAAACTCGTGAAGGCCGACTTCTACGACGGTCAGACCATCTTCCGAGCGGAGCAGGGATTTGTGATCCAGACGGGCGACCCGAAAGCGGACGGGACCGGCGGACCGCCGTACGCCCTCGGTGAGAGGCTCGGTGTGGCCATCGCGAATCAGCCCAAATCGGGGGAGCCCTCGCCGGAGACGTACTTCATCGCGCCGGAGATCAACGCCCGCAAGCACGTCGAGGGAACGGTGGGGATGGTGCGCCGGCCGGACAGCGTCGATCCGAATCGCCTCTCAAACGGGAGCCAGTTTTACATCAGCCTGAACGAGCTCAAGCACCTGGACGACCAATACACCGTGTTTGGGCAGGTGGTGGAGGGGATGGACGTGGTGAAGGCGATCCGGAAGGGCGACACGATCCGCAACATCACGTTCAAGTAGGGACCGATTCTCACCTGCCCGCCGATTGGCAGGCGGGTCGGTCCGTCCCCACGAGCATCAGTCGGTAGCCGCGGGCTTTCCGCCTCTGGGCGGGTCCGCCTCTCGGCGCGACAGCCCGCGTCCCTTCCTACGCGTACAGGCTGACGCGTGTGGGGCCGACCGGCGGCGCTGTGCCCGCCCACTCGGCCGTCGAGCGAAACAGATTGAGACGGGCCGACTCGCTGTAGTCGGCGATCGGGACGGGTGCAAGAATCTGCTGGCGGACGCCCAGGGAGGCGCGATAGCCTTCCGGACTCGTGTAGGTCATGTCGTAAACGCCGGCCGGTGTTGTTTCCTCTTCGGGCAGCTCGAAGTACGCCGGAGCCTGCCCGGCTTCCTGCGGGGATCGGTTGAGGATTCGATGCGCGCGCCGGATGAGCTGGGCGGCGGACGAAAGGTTTCCGTTGCGAAACTCCTGATTCGCGAATTCGACGAGATCCCGCACATCTTCCCCCACGAGCGCGTCGAGGATGGACCGCACCGCCACCCGGGTCGGCCGCTGCGGGCGTTCGGCGGCTTCCCCGGGCTCCGCCCTGGGTGAAGTGGGGTAGGCGTTGGTCTCGCGGGTCCCGCCGACCGCTTTGATGGGGATCTCCAGGGTTTGGCTCACCGGCGCCACGATCCGGGGCAGGATATGGCGATAGTCGTATGTAAGGTCGTACAGGTGTGTTGCCACTTCTCCTATTGTACCCCGGAAAACACCACCCGCGAAGGCCGCGGGGCGGGGGGGGGCGTCAGGCGAGGGAGAGGACGAGTTTGCGGGCTTCGGAGAGGGCCACGCCGATGTCGGGCTCGTTGGCCATTTCGGCGTAGATTCGCAGGGTTGGCTCTGTACCGCTGAAGCGAAACAAGAGCCAATCGCCTCCCTTGAAAAAGACCTTCAGTCCGTCGAGGGTTGACTGCTCCACGATCGCCTTCTCGCCGAGGCGTCCGCCGAGACGATCCGACAAACGTCGGTAGAGCGCGGCGTTCGGTCCCCCCGGGACCTCCCAATGGACGTCCTCGCGGGCGAAGTGATGCGGGCCGTATCGTTCGTGGAGCTCATCTATCAGTCCGCTGAGCTTCTTTCCCGTTTGGGCCATGTATTCGAGGAGGAGGATGGCGCAGAAGAAGCCGTCCCGCTCCATGATGTGGTGCTTCATACCGATGCCCCCGCTTTCTTCCCCGCCAATGAAGACTTTGCTCTTGAGCATCTGTTCGACGAGATGCTTGAAGCCGATGGGGGTTTCGCGGATCTTGGCGCCGAACGCGGCGGCCATCTTCTCGACCATGGACGTCGAGGAAAAGGTTTTGCCCACCAGCCCGCGAATCTTCTTGTGGTTCCACAGGTAGTCGAGGAGGAGGGCGAAGATCCGGTGGGAATCCACGTACCGGCCGGCATCGTCCACCGCGGCGATCCGGTCCGCGTCCCCGTCGAAAGCAAAGCCCGCATCGAGGCGGCCATCAACGACCGTCTTTTTGAGCGTTTCGAGTTTGTGCTCCAGGGGTTCCGGGGCGACGCCTTCAAACCCGGGATTGTGGTGGCAGCGGAGGTCGGTGAGTTCGGCGACGTGGGGCCCGAGCAAGGGCCGCAGATGGCCTTGTCCGGCCCCGAACATGTAGTCCACGGCCACGCGGAAACCCCTGGCCTCGATCGCGCTCCACTTGATGAGTTCCATGAGGTGATCGCCGTAAATGGCCCTGAGGTCGATGCTTTTCAGATCCGCCTTCCTACCCCTTGCTCGTGGCTCCTTCGCGGGAAGTGAGCGGTAGACGGCTTCGATCCGCGTGATCATGTCTCCGACGGCGGGTCCTCCATAGTAGCCCTTAACCTTGAGGCCGTTGTAGGCCGGTGGATTGTGGCTGGCCGTGACCACGATCCCGCCGGCGGCCCCGAGTTTCTTGACGGCGAGAGAAACCATCGGGGTGGTGACGAAACGATCCGCGAGGAGGACGGCGGCCCCGGCGCGCGTGGCGGCATCGGCGGCACGTGCCGCGAACTGATCGGACAGGAATCGCGTGTCGTAGCCGATGACGATGGTCCGGCCTCTCTTCTGCCGGAGGAGGTACCGGGCGATCGCGCCGGCCACTCGCTCGACGCGCTCGAACGTAAACCTATCGGCAATGACGGCCCGCCAGCCGTCCGTGCCGAACCGCACGTCCTGTCCGCCCTTCGTCATGTGTATTCCTTCCACCCCTTCTGGTTGAGCTGTTCGACGACCTTCTTGATGTTCTGGTCCTCATCCTTGCGGCAGATGAGGATCGCGTCGGCGGTCTCGACCACATGGAGATTTTCGACGCCCACCAGCGCCACGAGGCGGCCGGTATTGAACACGAAGCAGTTTCGGCTGTCCACGTGGACCACCTTGCCCTTGGCGGCGATGCCGGCGGTGTCCTTCTCGAAGAAGCCCTCCAGGGCGCTCCAGCTCCCCAGGTCGCTCCAGACGAAATCGCCGCGCATGACGGCGATGTTGTGCGCCTTCTCCATGACGGCATAGTCGATCGAGATGAACGGGAACTGCTCGTAGAGCTCCGCCATTGTCTCGGGGGTGGGGAAGGCGTGCAATCCCATGAGCGACTGGTGCATCTTGGGGAGGTGGCGCGCGAACTCGGCAAGGATCGCCTCGGCCCGAAAAATGAAGATTCCCGCGTTCCACAGGTACTGGCGGGAACGCACGTAGGCCTTGGCGGTCTGCCGGTTGGGCTTCTCGACGAAACGAGAGCATCGGTAGAACGTGATCCCGTTCAACCGCGTGATCACCCGGCCCTTGCGGATGTAGCCGTAACCCGTTTCCTCGCTGTGGGGCGGCGCACCGATGGTGACGATGACATTCTGCCGCTCGATGATCTTGAGGGAGGTTTCCACCGCGAGCGTGAACTTCTCGCGTTTGCTGATGATGTGGTCGGACGGGAAGACCGCGACGGGGGCGTTGCCGTGGCGGAGTTGGATCAGACGGCTGCACAGGCCGATCGGCGCCGTCGTGTTCCGGCCGACGGGTTCGAGGATGATCTGGTCCGCGGGCACCTCGGGGAGTTGAACGCGGATCGCGCTGGCGTAGGGTCGAAGGGTGACGACCCAGATGTTCTGCGGCTCGAACATGAGCTTGAGCCGTTCGTACGTGGATTTGAGCAGCGTGACCCCGCCCACGATGTTGAGGAGCTGCTTGGGGCGGTCGGTGCGGGAGAGCGGCCAGAACCGCTGGCCCTTGCCGCCGGCGAGAATGATGGCCTGGGGCTTAGGCTGGCCGGGTCCTGCCATAGTCGTCGCTCAGGCGCACCACGTCGTTGAGTTGGGCGGTCGAGACTTCAAATAGAGCGGTGGTCTCGATGGCGTGGAAGCGGTGGATGAGGCCGGCGGGGAGGTGGAATGCCTCGCCGGGCGTGAGGGTGAGGGCGGCGAGCCGTTTCGGCGTTCGTCCGTAAATGAGGCGCAACCGGCCCTTCACCACGAGGATGGATTCGGTTTTTTCGCGATGGAGTTGGAGCGAGAGACGGTGGCCCTTGCGGATGTGGAGCACCTTTCCCGCGTAGTGGGGCGTGCGGGCGAAAATCAGTTCGTGGCCCCACGGTTTCGACACCCGCTCGGGCCGGGACTTTGCACACGGCCGTTTCACCCCGCACCTATCCTTTCTGCCGCATTTCTGCTTGCTGCCCCCTTACCATGCAGTTCACAGGGAAGGACACGGGCACGATCCTGCCGTCGTCCGTTCCTCTGAAAATGCGACCCGTCAACCTCTCGGAGGATGACAGATCCCATGGATTCCTCCTGCGGCACGACCAAGGCTCTCGGCCGCACGGCATTTTCGAGAAAGGATAGGTGCGGGGTCATGGGGCCGATCCTATCGCCGATCTGCGGCGGGTCAACTCGTTTCGGAGGGATCGGAGTTTGTCCGGATCTCGCGCCGCGGTGAGACAGACGAGCCCTTGGCAGACGTACGCCGTGGGTTCGGGCGTGTCCGGGTCGTAGCCGAGCCGCTCGACCCGCGCGCGATCCGTTTTCGGGTCGAGCCATTGGAGATAGGTGGTGGAGTTGGGCCAGGAGTGCCCCGCCTCGAAGAGCTTGGCAGCCTCGGTGCTGCCGGCCGGGCCGACGAGTGTGATGTGGAAGGGTTCCCGCTTGGCCAGAATGAGTGCGCTGCCCACGATGGGAAGTCCGTATTGAGTGGCCCGGGCGCGCGGGCGTCCCGCGACGGCAGACGCCTGCTTTACCAGTTGGCTCTGCAGGGCGTCGGCGGCCTCGCGGTGCTCGGAGACGCCGGTCAGGTCCGCCAATCGCCGCAGCAGAACGACGATGCGGGCATTTTCGGCCAGGGGATAGCGCGTATCGCGGGCCAGGGGGGTGCGCCGTGCGGCCGGCACGTCGGCGTAGAGCGGGCCGTCCTTGAAAAGGGCGAGATCCGTCCCGACGAAGTTCGCGGCCTCGTCCAGGGGTTCGATTCGGTGAGTGGCTTCGGCCAAGTCCAGCAGGGTCACGGCAAAGATGACTTGATCCTCGAGATAGGTGATCCCGCTGGGACGACCGCCTTGGATCTCACGGGCGATCCCGCCATCTTTCAGTCGGCCTTGTGCAGAGACGGTTTTCACCACGCACCGGGCCCGATCGAGGAAGGTGGGGTCCACGCTCTGCGAGTGGGCATAGAGGAGGGCGCGGGCGGTTTCGAGATTCGCGCCGGTGAGAAACGGATGGAGGAGGCTCGGTCGGGTTGCTGGTTTCTTGGGATCGCTTTCCGGCCACACCTGTCCTTGACGGAACAGTCCGTCTTTCTCGGACCAGAGACGGGCGAGCGCATAGCGGAGGGCGGACTTCGCGGCGTCGGCATATTCCGGCCGTCCCCCGAGCTGTTCCGCTGCAAGGAGTGTTTGGGCCATACGAGCTTGGTCCTCGAGGAGCTTGGCGCGGGTCGGGCCGCTCCAATCGCGCTCGCGTGCGGCGTGGTAGAAGCCGCCTCCCGCGGAATCGTGGATGGCGCCCTTGAGCAGGCCATCGAGCGTCTTCGAGGCCATGCGATCGAACTCCGCATTCGCCGCCGCGTCGGCCTCGATGAGGGCGAACTCGAGGGACTCGACCGGGAGGAGCTTCGTGCCTGTCCCGAACCCGCCGTGCTTCCGGTCGTGCTCCTTTTTGTGCCATTCTTCGACGAGCGTGAGGAGTTGGGCCTCGTTTCCGGGCGCTGAGGCGCCGGGTTCAGCCGCGGACTCGGCCGGGCGCGCGGCCGCGGCCTTCTTCGCGTCGTAGACTTTCGCGAGCGAGTCGAGGAGCGCCACGAGACGGTCCGCGTCCAGGCTCTCGGCCGAGGAGATTTCCACGCCGGTCTCCGTAAGGAAAGCGGTGATGGGCCAGCCGCGCCTCAGGAATCGAGTGGCGATGTCCGGCCGCAGGTCGGGATCGAGCCGGATAGGCACCGCGTGTCCCGACACGGCGGCCGCCGCGCGGGGGTCCCGGAAAGTGTCGTGCTCCATGCGCTGTCCCCAGGTGGACCATGCGGGCGACATGAAGAGGAGGATCGGCTTGTGAACGGCCTGAGCGGCCTCCACCGCCTCGCGGTCCGACCCCTTCCATGAAATCGGCTCCGCCGCGCCGGCGCGTGGTGCGAATGCGAAGAGAAAGATGATGGCTCCGAGACTCCGCGCTCGCATGGCGGAGGTATTCTATACGCCGTGAGCGCGGCTTGACAAACCTGACCCCTCCATCCTAGACTGCCTGCACCTACCGACGCGGTTTAGCTCAGACCCTCTGGCACGATGAACTTCTCGACAAGCTCGAAGGATACCTTGCCGAGGACGGCATGGTACTGCGCAAAAAAGCGGGCCAGGACGGCCCGCCATCAACGCGGTACTGTTCGAGCGCAGTCCAGTCCGCCGCGGCGGACGGACGGAGTCGAGAACCATGCAGTCGCTTTGTCGTGAGCGGTAACCGATGGCTGAACACTGGCCTCCAACGAATGCTTTTCTGAAACCCGAGAGGACTTCAGCGCCATGCCCGTTCACCTGAATGAACTGAAGGTCAAGAAGGTCAGCGAGCTCGTCACGCTCGCCAAGAAGCTCAACCTCGATGCGGCCGCGGGGATGCGCCGCCAGGAGCTCATCTTCGCGATCCTCCAGGCGCAGTCCAAGGGCGACGAGGACGGCTCGATCTTCGGCGAGGGTGTGCTGGACGTGCTCCCCGAAAGCTTCGGTTTCCTTCGCGCGCCCGATTACAGCTACCTGCCGGGGCCGGACGACATCTATGTCTCGCCTTCCCAGATCAAGAAATTCGGGCTCCGCACCGGCGACACGGTTTCCGGCGTGATCCGCCCGCCGAAGGACGGCGAGAAGTACTTTGCCCTCGTCAAGATCGAATCCGTCAACTACGACCTGCCGGAGCGGCTCAGAGAGAAAGTCATGTTCGAGAACCTCACGCCGCTGCACCCGTTCGCGCGGTACAAGCTGGAGACGGTGGGTGAGAACCTCTCGATGCGTCTCCTCGACCTCCTCGTGCCCATCGGCAAGGGGCAACGCGGGCTGATCGTGGCGGCCCCACGGACGGGGAAGACGATCCTTCTGCAGCAGGTCGCGAATGCCATCACCACCAATCACCCCGAGGTGTACCTCATCGTGCTCCTGATCGACGAACGCCCGGAAGAGGTCACGGACATGATCCGCAACGTGAAGGGCGAGGTGGTCAGTTCCACGTTCGATGAGCCGCCGACGCGGCACGTCCAAGTGGTGGAGATGGTCCTTGAGAAGGCGAAGCGGCTGGTCGAGCACGGGAAGGACGTGGTGATCCTCCTCGACAGCCTCACCCGCATGTCGCGCGCGTACAATAGCGTCACGCCCTCCAGCGGCCGCGTGCTGAGCGGGGGCATTGACGCCAACGCCCTCGAGAAACCCAAGCGGTTTTTCGGCGCGGCGCGGGCCATCGAGGAGGGCGGGAGCCTGACGATCATTGCAACCGCGCTGGTTGAAACGGGCAGCCGCATGGATGACGTGATCTTCGAGGAGTTCAAGGGTACGGGGAACATGGAGTTGCACCTGGAGCGGCGTCTCGCCGACCGGCGCGTGTTTCCGGCCGTGGAGTTGACCCGCTCCGGCACGCGGAAGGAGGAGTTGCTCATCCCCAAGGAATGGTTGACCAAGATATGGGTGCTCCGCAAGGTGCTCCAGAACATGGGGAACGCCGAGGCCGTGGAGTTCCTGCTCGAGAACATGCGAAAGACCAAGGGCAACGAGGAACTCCTCAAGAAGATGAATGTGTGAACGCGGGGCGTTGAAGTTTGGGGCCGGATGGTGTAACAAGGACTCGCGAAAATGAAAGCCGACATTCACCCCGAATACGGGCCATCCGTCATCAAGTGCGCCTGCGGGAACACGATTGAAACCCGGTCCACGCTCAGGTCCATCAAGGTCGAGATCTGCTCCGCCTGCCACCCGTTCTTCACGGGCAAGCAGAAGATCATCGATTCGGAAGGGCGGGTGGAGCGATTCCGCAAGAAGTACAAGCGCGCCGCGGCGTGATGAGCCCCGTGGTGCGGTGCCCTGCGGGGGGGGGGATCCGGCCCATCGCCGCCCCCTCGATGCGCCCCTTCTGCTCTCCCTAAGAGCCGGGAGCCCCGTTCATCCAGAGGGCGAGACCCCGTGGATCTTCTTGGCCGACTGGGTGGGCTGGAGGCGCGCTACGAGGAACTGGCGCGGGTGATTTCAGACCAGCGGGGAAGCGTGAACCCCATGGAGTACAAGGCCCTCACCCGAAAGTACGCGCGTCTCGGCAAGGTGGTGGACCTCTACCGGAAACTCAGGAAGACTCACGAGCAACTTGGGGAGGTGGAGCAGCTTCTGGCCGAGGGGGACAGCGACCTCGCCACGCTCGCCCAGCAGGAAAAGGAGCAGTTGGCGCGCGAGAAGACCGCACTCGAATCGAGGCTGTACGACCTTCTGGGGAGCTCTTCGGATGAAGGGCGGAAGGGGGTTATCGTGGAGGTCCGCGCCGGGGCCGGCGGTGATGAGGCCGCGCTCTTTGCCGGAGACCTGCTGAGGATGTATCAGCGGTACGCTCAGTCACAGGGATGGGTGGTCGAGGTACTCAGCTCCAGCGAGTCGGGTCGGGGCGGGTATAAGGAAGTCGTGTTCAGCGTGGAAGGGGAAGGCGCGTACCGCTGGCTCAAGTACGAGAGCGGAGTTCACCGTGTGCAGCGCGTACCGGTCACGGAGGCGCAGGGTCGGATCCACACCTCCACGGTGACCGTGGCTGTGCTCCCGGAGGTGGACGAAGTCGAGGTAAAGATCGACCCTGCCGAGTTGCGGATCGACACGTTCCGCTCCTCCGGTCCGGGGGGGCAGCACGTCAACAAGACCGATTCGGCCGTGCGCATTACGCACATCCCGAGCCAGATCGTGGTCTCATGCCAGGATGAGAAGTCGCAGCACAAGAACCGCCACCGCGCGATGAAGATCCTGATGGCCCGATTGTACGAGCGCAAGAAGCAGGAACAGGAGGATCAGATCCACGAGATGCGCCGCTCGCAGGTGGGCACGGGCGAGCGGAGCGAAAAGATCCGCACCTACCATTTCCCGGAGAGCCGCGTCACGGATCACCGGATCAAGGTCACGCTGCACGATCTGAAGACGCTGCTTGACGGGCGATTGGACAAGATCATCCGCCCCCTGCTCGAAACGGAACAGGAGCGCGCGGTCGAGAAGGAGATCGCCGAGCTCGCCGCGACCTAGAATGCGTACGAAGACATGGCAAAGACAACCTGTTCTTGATGAGATGGTGAAACGAGTTCAGCATGACAGCACAGGGGGTGTCACCCTGAACTTGCCACGCTTTTCGCAGGCCATCCTGGCCTGCCTTCCTTTCGCGGCACCAGGACTCCTTGTCCAGGTGTTTCAGGGTCTGGGAGGCTTTCGGGCACAGTCATAGGCAAAGGAGACGAACCATGAGCAATTCGGACTTGGTGGAGGTTGAGTTCCTGAGAAAAGTTCAGATCTTCAAGGACCTGTCCGACGAGGAGTTCAAGAAGATCGCGGCGGTCACGCTGCGGCGGCCGCACAAAGAGGGCGAGAGGATCGTGGAAGAAGGCACCGTGGGCCAGGCCATGTTCGTGGTGCGGACGGGCTACGTCAAGGTCATCAAGAAAGGAGAACGCGGGGACGACGTGTTTCTGACGGTGCTCGCACCGGGGGAGCATTTCGGAGAGCTGAGCCTCGTGGACCGGCATCCCCGGTCGGCCTCGGTGGTGGCCCAGCGCGACTGTGAGATCTACGAGATCCCGGGCGAGAGTTTTCACAAGCTGATCGAGGTGGACACCAAGATGGCCGTGAAGATCTACAAGGGCTTCGTGCGCGAGCTGTGCAACCGTCTGCGAGAGGCCGACGAGGTCCTCACGTTCGGCAACATCCAGTATTGAGGGTGCTTCCGGAACCCACCCTCCCCCGGTCTTCGACCACCCTCCCCGCCTGTCCGCCCAACGGCGGATCGGCGGGCAGGTCCCCCATGCGGGAAAGGGGAGAGGTGAGGGGAAGCGTTCGAGTTTCCAGAGGCATCCGAAGGGATGGGGCACCGCGCATGCGGCTGGCCGAGGTGATCACGGCTAGGACCGCCCTCGCCCATGCGATCGGGAGTCTCCGCAGAGCCGGCATCCGGGGCGCGCGCTTTGAAGCTTCTCTCCTGTTGGCTCACGCCGTGGGCGAGAGCCGAGAGTGGGTGCTCTCGAACCCAAACGAACGCCTGTCGGCCGTGGCGACGCGACGCTTCACCGGCCTCGTCCGCCGGCGGAGGAGCCGGTTCCCCATCCAGTATCTCCTGGGCGAGTGGCCGTTCTGGAACGACACGTTTCGTGTGGGCGAGGGCGTGCTCATCCCGCGACCGGAATCCGAGCATCTTGTCGAGGCAGCGGCCGCCTGGCTGGGCCGGAAGGCCGGGACTGCGCCGCGGGTTCTCGAGTTGGGTGTGGGATCAGGCGCCGTTCTCCTGAGCATCCTGCGGGAATGCCCCCGCGCCGAGGGGTGGGGCGTGGACATCTCGTGGCGGGCGGTGAAACGGGCAACTGAGAATGCCTCGCGCCTCGGCTTGGCGGCGCGCGTCCGCCTGTGGGTGGGTGACCTGGCTGGAGCCGTCGCGGGCAGAGAGAAATTCGATCTGGTGGTCTTCAACCCACCTTACCTCACCTGCCGGGAGCTTCGGCGGGCCCAGCCGGAACTCGGTTTCGAGCCGCCGGAGGCACTGGATGGGGGCGTGGGGGGCCTGGCGTTCTACGATCGAGCCGCCGACGAGTTGCCCTGCATCCTGAAGCCGGAGGGCCGACTCCTGCTGGAAGTGTCGCCGAGACGAGCGGGGCGCGTCCGCAAGCTCCTCGATGCGCGGGGATGGAAGGACGTCCGGACGTCGCGCGACCTGGCTGGTCGGGATCGTGTGGTGGACGCAGCCTCGAGCGCATGGATCGGATAAAGGTCGAAGGGGGCGCACGGCTCCAGGGCCGCGTGTCCATCAGCGGGGCGAAGAACGGCGCGTTGCCGAGCATGGCGGCCGCCCTGCTCGCCCAGGGTCGCTTCCGACTTGCCCGGGTGCCGTCTCTCATGGACGTGATCACCATGCAGAAGCTTCTCAAGCGCCTGGGCGCCACGTGCGAGTATCGAACGGGCGAAGGCGTCATGGAGGTGGAGGCCCGGCAGCTCACCTCCGTGGAGGCGCCCTACGATCTCGTTCGCACCATGCGGGCCTCGATCCTCGTTTTGGGGCCGCTCGTCGCGCGGTGTGGCGAGGCCGTGGTCTCGCTCCCCGGCGGGTGCGCCATCGGGAGTCGTCCCGTTGACTTCCACATCGAGGGGTTGCGGCGTCTCGGGGCCGCCATCGAGCTGAGCGACGGTTACATCCGGGCCCGCACTCAAGGCCTGAAGGGGGCGCGTGTCGTGTTCCCCATCCCGAGCGTCACGGGCACCGAGAATCTTCTAATGGCCGCGGTGCTGGCTCAGGGCGAGACCGTGTTCGAGAACGCGGCGTGCGAACCGGAGGTCACGGACCTCGCCCGGCTCTTGCGCGCGATGGGCGCCCGCATTGAGGGCGAGGGGACCACCACCATTCGCGTCCAGGGGGTTTCCTCGCTGAAAGCCGTGGATTGGGAGGTTGTGCCGGACCGGATCGAGACGGGCACATTCGCGCTCGCTGCCGCGATGACGGGGGGTGAGCTGGTGATTGAACGCTGCCGGCCGGAACACGTCACGGCGCTCCTGGACAAGGTTCGAGCCGCAGGCGCGACAGTCGAAGAGCACGAGGGAAGCGTGCGAGTACTCGGGAACGGCCGGCCCCGCGCGGTGGATGTCACCACCGATCCCTACCCGGGCTTTCCGACGGATCTCCAGGCCCAGTTCATGGCCTGGATGGCCGTGGCGGAGGGATCGAGCATCGTGGCGGAGCGCGTCTTCCAGCAGCGCTTCATCCACGTCAGTGAGCTGCGGCGGATGGGGGCGGACATCAGCGTGAGCGGTTCTCAGGCCGTTGTGCGGGGCGTTCCCGCCCTTCAGGGAGCGGAGGTGATGGCCACCGACCTGCGCGCCAGCGCCTCGCTTGTCCTGGCGGGGCTCATCGCGAAAGGTGCCACCGTCGTCCACCGGGTGTACCATCTGGACCGTGGATACGAGCGCATGGTGGACAAGCTGCGGGCCGTGGGGGCGCGGATCGACCGCCTGAAGTGAGATGCGCATGAGCTCTCGACCCGGCCTTCGCGTTGTTCTGCCCAAGGGGAAGGTGCAGGGCGAGGTGTTGCGTCTCCTCCAGCGGGCCGGCTTCCCCCCCCCGCCGCGCCTGGGCGAGGATGGGTTGCTCCACTGGCGCGACACGTCTAGCGGGACGACCTTCCTCCTCGCGCGCGACCGCGACATCCCGACGTTTGTGGAGTACGGCGTCTGCGAGATCGGCCTCGTGGGGAAGGATGTCTTGCTGGAGCAAGAGCGGGATGTCTATGAGCCTCTGGATCTCGGACTAGGCCGTTGCCGCTTGGTTTGGGCTGCGCCCCGTGCAGCGGCGATTGCGGGTTCGCCTCGCGCAGCTTCGGATGGCAGACGGGGCCGTGTGGCGACGAAGTATCCACGTGTGACCCGCGCCTTCTTTGAGGGCAGGGATGTCGAGGTGGAGGTCGTGGAACTGTACGGCTCCATCGAACTCGCTCCCTTCCTCGGACTGGCCGATTCGGTGGTGGATTTGGTTTCGACCGGGCGAACGTTGCGCCAGATGGGGCTGAAGGAAATCCAGACCATCGCGCCGATCTCCACGTGGGTTGTCGTCAATCGCGCCGCGTCGAAACTCCGTGCCGACCGAGTGTCGGCCTTTCTGGATCGGTTGGAGCGGGCACAGCGCGGATGAAGATTTTGGATGCCCGCCTCCACCCCATCTCGTGGGTGCTCGCGGAGGCGGGGCGACTGCGCGTCGCGTCGGCGGCGGACGAGAGAAAAATCCGCGCGATCCTCGAGGACGTGCGCGCAAAGGGCGACCGCGCGGTGGAGGTGTGGACGGCTCGGCTCGACCGCGTTCGTCTCAAGGCGGCCCATTTCGAGGTTCCGCAGAAGGCGTGGGACAAAGCTCTGGCGGGTTTGGCGCGGCCGCTGAGGCGGGCCCTCGAGCGCGCCGCCGAGCGCATCACGGAGTTTCATCGCGTGGGCGTGCCGGAGAATGCGTGGTGGAAGAACGGCGCCTCCCACTTCGGCAAGCTCTTCGTCCCCCTCGATCGCGTCGGAGTGTATGCGCCCGGAGGTTCGGCCGGGTACCCCTCCACGGTTCTCATGGGGGCGATCCCCGCGAAGGTGGCGGGCGTGCGGGAGATCGTGGTGGTCACGCCGCCGCGCAAGGGTGGGGTGGCGCCGGCCCTCCTGGCTGCTGCACGACTGTCCGGTGCGGACCGCGTCTTCCAGGTGGGTGGGCCGATGGCCGTCGCCGCGCTCGCCTACGGCACGGACACGATCCCTCGCGTGGACAAGATTGTCGGCCCCGGCAACGCTCACGTCGCGCTGGCCAAGAAACTTCTCTATGGCCGCGTCGGTCTGGACATGCCGGCGGGTCCGACCGAGCTCGTCGTGCTGGCGGACGACTCCGTCGCGCCCGACTGGGTGGCGGCCGATCTGGCGGCGCAGGTAGAACACGGGGGGGGGGCGCTGGCCCTGCTGGTCACCCCGGATCACGGCGTGGCCAAAGCCGTGTCCGATGCTTTCTTGACGGACCGGTTCCTCAAGAAGTTACCGGCAGCCCAGCAGTCTCAGTGTCTGGCGGTGGTCGTGAGGGACTGGGACACCGCCGCGGATCTCGCCAATGCCATCACTCCGGAGCACGCCCATCTCATGGTTCGGCAGCCGGCCGCGCTCTCGCAGCGCATTCGGAACGCCGGGGCGGTCTTTGTCGGCTCGTTCTCCCCGGTAGCGCTGGGCGACTACGTGGCCGGGCCGAACCACGTCCTGCCGACCGATGGCAGCGCCCGTTTCGCATCGCCTCTCGGCGTGGAGGATTTCCTCAAGCGGCTCAACTTCATCTCCGTTCAGCCGGAAGACTTCCCGAGTCTGGCGCCGCATGCGGTCCAGTTAGCGCAGGCGGAGGGTTTCGTCTATCATGCCTACTCGGTGAAGAAACGTGGCCAGACGAAACGCAGCTCGTAGCGCGGGCACCCGCCGGGCTGAGGTCCACCGGAAGACGAAGGAGACCGAGGTGACGGTCTCCCTCCGCCTCGACGGCACGGGGCAGGGGACCGTGTCCACCACGATCCCGTTCCTGGACCACATGCTGGATCTCCTCAAGCTTCACAGCCGATTCAACCTCGACATCCGCGCGAAGGGCGACACGGAGGTGGACTTCCACCACGTGGTGGACGACGTGGGGATCTGTCTGGGACAGGCGCTCGACGGCGCGCTCGGCGATCGGCGGGGGATCGCGCGGTACGGTCATGCCCGCGTGCCGATGGATGAGGCGCTCGCGGACGTCACGCTCGATTTCTCGGGGCGGCCCTATCTTCGATACGACGTGAAGATCTCGAAGGGGAGAATTCGGGACTTCGACGTTGAGCTGGTGGAAGGTTTTTTCTCGTCGCTCTGCACACACGCCGGGCTGACGATGCACGTCCACGTCCCGTATGGGAGAAACCGCCACCACATCGTGGAGGGCATTTTCAAGGCGAGCGCGCAGGCCCTTCGACGCGCCGTGGCAGTGGATCCGACTCTCGCGACCGTCCCCTCGACCAAGGGCGTGATCTGAGGGCGCGGGGGGAGCCGCATGGCAACACCTCGCGTCGCCGTTGTGGACTATGGTGTGGTCAACCTGCGCAGCATGGTCAAAGCCCTTGAGCGGTTGGGCGCGCGCGTGGTGCCCACGCAGAGCCGCCGCGCGCTCCAAAACGCCACAGCCATCGTCCTTCCGGGCGTCGGTCATTTCGGGGCCGCAGCGCGCAACCTTGACCGGCTGGGTCTGGTCGAGCCCTTGAAGCGAGAGATCCGTGCAGGAAAACCCTTTCTCGGCGTGTGCTTGGGGCTTCAGCTTCTCTTCGAGGGGAGCGATGAAGCTCCTGGGATTGCCGGCCTGGGTGTGTTGCTGGGTCGCGTGCGCCGCCTTCGAGCGCGTTCGAAGGGCTTGAAGCTGCCGCACATGGGTTGGAACGCGGTTCGCTTCGCCGACCGCAGGAGTGGACGCACACCCGGCAGAACGCCCGAGGCCGACTCCTACTTCTACTTCGTTCACACCTACGCCCCCGTTCCGGCGGACGATCGAGTGGTGCTCGGCCGCACGCGCTACGGCCAGGATTTCGTGTCCGCCGTCGCCTGGGAAAACGTTCTTGCGTGCCAGTTCCACCCCGAGAAGAGCCAGGCGACGGGGCTGCGATTCCTCCAAGACCGCTTTCTTCGCCGCCACGACCTGATCTGCTGATTGACAGGGTGCCGCACTTCCGTTACACTTCGGGTAGGGAATTCCGATCATGCCGACATCGGGACCAAGAATCAGCGCGGTGGTGGAGCGGCCCTTGTACGATGCCATTCAGCGCATCGCGGCTCGGGATCAGGTCAGTATCTCGGAGAAGGCGCGCGATCTCCTCCGCGAAGCGCTGGAACTGACGGAAGATGCGGCGCTCGAGCAACTCGTCAACCGCCGCCGCAGAACATCACGTCGCTCGTATTCCCTCGCTGAGGTCAGACGACGCCTGAGACTCGACTGACCGCCGTTGGCGTACATCGTCCGCTTTCGAGATGTGGCGCTGGCCGATCTTGAGGAACTTCCCAGAAACCTCCAGGCACGAATCCTCCGTGCCGTCGAGGCAAGGCTCGCAACCGCTCCCCATCGGTACGGAGTGAGACTCAGACGCGCCTTGTCGGGACTCTGGAAGCTGCGAGTGGGCGACCGGCGGATGGTCTATGAGCTGGAGCGCTCGTCTGTAACCGTCTGGGCCGTCCGACATCGCAAGGACGTGTATCCGGAGGTCGAGCGACGGGCAAGGACGGGAGAAACCAGGCGGAACTGAAGCGGACCGAGACTCGAACGGGAATGGAACAAATGGTCACAGGGTTGTTCGGTGCTGGATTGACTCGTCCTGTGTGACCCCATATCCTTTCCAGATGCGGACAAGCAAAGAGTGACAAGTTAGCCAGACGGTGGGAGACTGAGATGGCAGAAATCACGCGTCGACGCCTTGGGGAATTGCTCCGGGATCTCTTCGAAATCCTCCTCCGAACCCCCGACGGTATGCAGGCACGGGACGCCCTGGCGGCACTCGCTCCCGAGGTGAAGCTTACTGCCTACGAAGCCGGTGACTACGAGTCTGGCGGCCGCCGATTCGAGAAGATCGTGAGATTTGCGACGGTCGACACAGTGAAGGCAGGCTGGCTTGAGAAGACGAAGGGTCGTTGGTCGGTCACGGATCAAGGGAAACAGGCCGTAGGCAAGTACGCTGACCCGGAAGCGTTCTACCGCGAGGCGGTAAAGCTCTATCGCCAGTGGAAAGCCAGTCGGCCCGAGTCCGAGCCGGAATCGGACGAGGAACCAACCGACAGAACCTCGGCAAAGGCGACGAGCATAACGTACGAAGAGGCCGAGGAGCAGGCCTGGGCAGAGATCGAGGCTTACCTGCGTGAGATGAATCCGTACGATTTTCAGGAACTCGTCGCCTCCCTGCTTCGCGGAATGGGCTACCATGTTTCTTGGGTCGCTCCGCCGGGAAAGGACGGCGGCACCGACATCCTCGCGTGGAGCGATCCGCTGGGCACACGGCCTCCGAGGATCAAGGTGCAGGTGAAGCGCCAGGACCAGCCGATCAACGTTGATGGCCTCCGCTCCTTCATGGCACTACTGGGTGATGAAGACGTTGGTCTTTTCGTGTCCGCAGGCGGCTTCACCAAGGACGCCCATGAGGAGGCTCGTACGCAGGAGAAGCGAAGAGTCACCTTGGTTGACTTGGAACGGTTGGTTGACATGTGGATCGAGCACTACGGCAAGCTGGAAGAACCCGCGCGTCGCAGGCTCCCGCTGCAACCGATTTGGTTCCTTGCACCAGAGTCGTAGGCAAGTTCGCGGCTTACATGTCGGTGCAGCCTGCGGGGCCCCGGGGGCTGCGCGGCTGACCGCTGGTGTTGGCCGAACGAAACGAAGGGAGAAGCGAATGGGACGGAAGGCACAGGGCCCGAAGTGGGTACGCTATTCGGGGGGATCGGAGGTCAACTCTATCCGGTTGAGATGCCATCTGCCCTGTGTTCCTACGAGCGTGGAGTTCTGAGGGACGGGCGGCTGCTTCAGCCGTGACTCGATTGCGGCGAGGAATTTCCCCAGGTCTGTGAAAGCCCCTTGGTTCCAGACGGACGGCCTGCGGTCCCTCGCCCACCTGCCCGGCCTTGGGCCGCTCCGATGGCCTCGCGTTGACCGGTGGGCGAGGTGCCGATACGATGGGCTTATGCGGGAGGAATCGGAGCGGCTGCTGAAACAGGCGCGGGAGAACCGAGCGTCGGCGGCGACGCTGTTGCAGGGGGATCGGTTCGAGGCCTCCATGTTCTACAGCAACCAGACAGCCGAACTGGCCCTCAAGGCCGTCTACTTGGAGAAGAAGCGGCGACCTGCGCGGACGCACGATCTCGTCGTCCTCTCTCGCGAACTCGGGGCTCCGAAGGCCATTCAGGAGGCGGCCCGGATCCTGACGCCCAGCTACATCATCACGCGTTATCCGGACGCGGCCAACGGCGTGCCAGCCGAGCTGTTCTCCGAGGATGATGCGAAAAAGCAGATCACACTGGCCGACGAGGTGTTGAAATGGGTCGAGCTGAAGCTGACGTAAGGCGCTTACTCAGGAGCCTGCGGACACACCGGGTTGAGCGGGCGATCCTGTTCGGCTCGCGAGCGAGGGGTGAGGCCCTCGTCGACAGCGACGTGGACCTGATTCTCGTCTCGCCGGGCTTCGAAGGAATCCCCTTCGTGAAGCGGATCGGGGACGTCCTCGCGAAATGGCGGGGGAGGGTGGGTTTGGATGTCCTGTGCTACACACCCGGTGAGTTTCGGAAGAAGTGTCGGGAATACGGATTGGTTCGGGAGGCCGCGCGTGAGGGCCGGTCTCTGATCGGACGCCGCCGGGGGGACGGGCTTCGGGCCTGAAGAACATGAACCGGGTTCCGGCTGAGGTGGCGAATGGGCTTTGGCCGGGTCGGGCAGGGTGTGGTACTCTCGCCTTGTGAACATGCCCGCCGAGGCCGTGATTGAACAGGAAGCTGACGAGAAGCTGCGCAGGCTGCAGGATGCGTTGCGGGAGTGGCCCAACGCGCTGGTGGCCTTTTCCGGCGGCGTGGACAGCGCGTTCCTCCTGCGCGTGGCGGCGGACACCCTTGGTAGGGAGCGCGTGTGCGCGTTCACGGCCCTGTCCCAGACGGTGCCTGAGCAGGACGCGCGCGACGCGAGCGAGCTGGCCTCTTCCATCGGGGTGGAGCACATCGTGCTGCGCTCGGGCCATCTCCAGATGGAATCCTTTCTTCGCAACGACGCGGACCGGTGCTACTTCTGCAAGGACGAGATCTACTCGATCGCGCGGAAGGTGGCGGACGAGCGCGGCTCGGCGGTGGTGCTGGACGGCACGAATGCGGACGATCTTTCCGATGTGCGGCCCGGCCTTCGCGCGGCCAAGGAACTGGGGGTCCAGAGCCCGCTGGCTGAGGCAGGTCTCACGAAAGCCGAGATCCGCGAACTCAGCCGACGTCTGGGCCTGCCCACGTGGGACCGGCCTGCCTCGCCGTGCCTGTCCTCAAGGTTTCCGAAGGGTTTGCGCATCACCCCGGAGGGGTTGAGCAGCGTGGGGCAGGGCGAGGCGTTCCTCAGATCGCTCGGATTCCGGGAGTTCCGCCTGAGAAACCACGGCGACATCGCCAGACTGGAGCTTCGCGCGGAAGACTTTGAGCGGATGCAGGAGGGCGATGTCCGCTCGCAGATCGCGTCCCGTCTCAAGGAACTCGGGTTCAAGTTCGTTTGCGTGGATCTCGAACCTTTCCGCTCGGGGCGGATGAACGAAGTCTGAAGGGCTGTCAGGCTTTGGTTGTTCTCGCGAATCGCAGCGTTTCCCCCACAAGGACCAGCGCGGCCGTGCAAAAGAGCAGGGCGGAGAGGAAGATGAGAACCGTCCATTCCGTGCGCAGGCCGGGATCGTGGGTGACGTACCCCGTGGTGACCACGCCAAAGAGGCTGCACGTCATGGCCAGCAGACCGATCCCGATCGTCATGGGAGGGGATTTGATGCGGGCGTGTGCCAGGATGGAGACAAGAATTCCTCCGGTGATGACGAAAGCCGGTCGGTCGAGCGAGGCGCCTGCCGCATGCGTGCGTGCAAGGAGCGCCGCGCCGACAAGGATCTGCAGAACCAGCATGGCAAGGAAGATCCTCCTCGGCCGGGGATCGCGCCGGTTCGGGGTCAGATTGTCAGCACCGTACGTCTGGATCGAGAGGCAGCGCCGGCAGGCGAACACTTCGAGGGGTTCGAGCTCGCCGACCTGCAACTCGCGCTCGCAGACGCGGCAGAACGCCTGAAGGACGGTTCCCTTCGCTTCCATGCCGAGACGCATTATAGACGAGGACCCGGAGACAATCCGCTTCGGCGCCGGTGTTGCCCGCGAGGCCGGCGACCTCCTCAGGCGGCACCTCGGCCGCGGCGTGCGTGTCCGGTACAAGGGCTGGAACAATCTCGTGACGGATCTCGACGAGCGGGCGCAACGGCTCATCGTTCGCCGCATCCGAGGCCGCTTCCCGGAGCATCAAATCGTTGCCGAAGAGGCGGGCCTCTCCGAGGCGGGCCGCAGCCCGTCGCGAATGCAGTGGTTCGTGGACCCTCTGGACGGAACCACCAACTACGCGCACGGTTACCCGGTGTTCTGCGTCTCGATGGCGCTTGCCGAGAGCGGCCGCGTGCGTCTCGGCGTCGTCCACGACCCGTGCCGCGACGAGACTTTCACGGCCCTCCGCGGTGGGGGGGCCTGGCTCAACGGCGACCGCTTGCGGGTTTCGAAGACCGCCCGCCTGGACCACGCTCTCCTCGCCACGGGGTTCTCGTACGAACGCCCGATCACCCTTCTGAACCTGATCCATTTCCGGAATTTCATTCTCTCGTCGAGGGCTGTTCGGAGAGACGGCTCCGCGGCGCTCGACCTCTGCTACACCGCCGCCGGCCGGTTCGATGGATTTTGGGAGTTGAATCTCAACCCGTGGGATGTGGCCGCCGGCGCCTTGCTCATCGAAGAGGCGGGCGGCTGCCTGACCGATTTCGGCGGGCGCCCATTCGACGTTCACTCGAAGGAAGTGGTGGCCTCGAACGGCCGCATCCATCGCGCGATGCGCCAGGTCCTTGCGCGCGCGCGGAGAGGCCCCGCCGGAAGATCTTCCCCGAAGGGGCCGACGTCTTGACACCGTTTGCGTCGGGGTGCGACGATGCGGCGGTGAGCCGGAGGGTGAAAGCGAAGAGAGAATTGAGTAGGACTCGAGGGATGATCCCCGTTCGCTGCCGTCAGTCGGCGGTCTTGTTCGCGTTCTTGGCTTCGCTCGGCATGGGCTTGGGCGATGCCGGAACCCTTGTCTTGTGCTTGGAGGAGGACCGCGTGGCGGTCGAGGTGGGAAAGTGCGGTCCTGGTAAAGCGGTGCAAGATCCATGTCGTGCCCCCTGCGTGGACATCCCCCTGGCGACGGCCGGGAGCCGGACGCCGATCGTTCTCGCGGATCAGAACCTTCCCGGCGGCCCTCCAGCGGCTCCCGCCGCGCTCCCCTCCCGCTTCCTGCCGGTATTCGCGTCGCTCGCGACCGGTGCCATCGCAGAGGCTTCCGCCATAAGTGCCCCTCCGATTCTGACCTTCCTTCGCACGGTCGTCCTCCTGATCTAGACCTCCGCGCCCACCTGCCCTGACCCAAGGGTCGGTTTCCATCTGAGGTTGTTCCGACGGCAGCCATAGTCTGCCCGGGTCGAAACGCAAGGCGACTTAGGAGGTTTCATGCATCGCTTGATCGTTCTGATGTTTGCAATGATGACACTTTCCGGAGCGAGGAACGCGAGCGCGGAGGTGGAGGGGCGGCTCACCCTATCCGATCTGATTCAACGAGCGCTTGAGAGGAGCGAATTCATCCCCTCGCTCAGAGCCCGAGTCGACCAAGATCGGTTTTCAGCGGTGCAGGCCGGGGCCTGGACAAACCCCACGGGCGGCCTTTCGAGTGGGCTGGTCCAGGAATCCGGAACGGGCCCGTTGTTCGAGGTTTCGGTATCCCAGCCTATCTTCTATCCGGGCAAGCAACGTCTGCGCCGGGAGATCGGCGAATTGGGCGCCGAAGAGAACGGGGTGCGGCTTGTGGAATTGGAACTTGCCGTCACCCGGGATGTGGTCCGTCTTGCCTACGAATACGTGATCGCGCAGAGGAAAAGGGCGATCAACGAAAGCCGGCAAAAGAGCTTCGACGTGATTCGTTCCTACCTGGGGGGGCGTCTATTTCCGTCTCCTCAGCAGCAGGCAGAGCGCCGGATCGTCGAGGCGCGCCTTCGGAATATCGCGGCGGACTCCCTGGTGATCGAAGGCGCCCTCCGATCGGTCTTCGAGAGTCTGAACTTCTACATCGGCTTCGAAGCCGGCCCGCCGCCGGAGTTGGATATCCCCCGGCTCAGGGGAACCGGCTCGGTGGATCGAAGGCTCTGGCTCGCTCGGGCGATGACCCGGAACACCGAACTGTCGGCGCAGCGGGTCCGCCTGGCAGCGGCCCGGAAAGAAAAGGATCTTGCGCTTCTGGAAGCGAAGCCGGATTTCGAGCCGAACGTCTTTTTCGGAGACGGAACAAGGGGAGGCGGTGAGCGCGAATTCGGGATCGGCCTTGCCCTCCCAATCCCCGTGCTCAATCGCAACCTAGCCGGGATTCGAAGCGCTCAGAGGAAAATCGAGGCCGAAGATCGGCTTCGGCGGCATGTCGAACGGCAGATCGAGGCGGAGCTCGGACAGCTGTGGAGCGAATACGAGATCGCGCGCCAGGCCGTGCGGCTTTACCCGGATTCCCGACTTGCGGAACTTAATGCCCAGATCAAGGAGGCCGAGGGCGAATTCCGAAAGGGACGCGTGGACCTGCTGACGTTCCTCGAACTCGATTCGGAAGTCGTCGAGACGAATTTCCGCGCTCTCGATGCCCAAGTGGCCCTTCTGGAGAAGTTCCTGGACCTTCTCTTTCTGGCGGGGGAGAAGGATGTCCCGCCTCAACTGGCCGCGCAATAGGAGGAGATCCCATGTTGAATTGGCTTGTTCGACAGAGTGTTCGAAACCGACTCACGGTCCTGCTGGTGTTTGCTGGCGTTGCCGCGATCGGCGCCTACCTGCTCGCGGATCTCCCCGTGGACGCCGTGCCGGACATCACCCCTGTGCAGGTGGTGGTCAATACGAAAACCGGCGCGCTTGACCCGGAACAGATCGAAAAAACGGTCTCCTTTCCCATCGAAACGGAGATGAGCGGCATCGGGCGCGTGAAGGAAGTGCGGTCGCTCTCCAAATACGGGCTCTCGCAGGTCGTGGTGATCTTCGAGGACGGCACGGACATCTACTGGGCTCGCCAGCAGGTGGGCGAGAGATTGCAGGGCGTTGCGGGCGAACTGCCCGGCGGGCTCTCACCGGAGCTTGCCCCCATCACAACCGGCTTGGGCGAGGTCGTCATGTATGCGGTGACGGCCAAGCCCGGCAGTCCGCTGGCCGCGAAGCCGGAGAAGGACCGCCTGCTTTACCTTCGGACGATTCAGGACTTCGTGATCGCCCCGTATCTCAAGCGATCCGTGAAAAACGTCGCTGAGGTGGATTCCACGGGCGGCTACAAGAAGGAGATCCACATCGAAATCCACCCGGAGAGGCTGGATCGCTACGGATTGACCATCGAAGAGATCGGGGAGCGATTGGAAACGCTCGGCGAGAATTTCGGAGGCGGCTACGTGCAGCCCGGCGGAAAACAGGTCATCGTTCGAACGTCCGGACGCATCGAGAAGCTCGATGAGATTCTCAGCGTGCCCGTCAAGCTGGACGTGCGGGGGACGCCCATTCCCCTCTCTCGCGTGGCGGACGTGCGGGAGGACTACGCCCAAAGGATGGGCGGCGCCACCTACAACGGCGAAGAAACCGTGCTGGGCACCGTTCTGATGCTGATCGGCGCGAATTCCAGGCTGGTCGCCTTGGACGCCGAGCGGGCGCTCCGCGAGGCGCCCCTCCCGCCGGACGTGGAGGTCAAGCTCCTCTACACGCGGAGCTATCTTGTCAATGCCACATTGAAGACGGTTGCGAAGAACCTCGCCGAAGGGGCGGTCCTGGTCGTGGCCGTGCTGGTGATTCTCCTGGGCAACTTGCGCGGGTCCGTGTTCGTCTCCCTGGCCATTCCCCTGTCGATGCTTTTCGCATTCATCGGGATGCGGTGGCTGGGCGTGTCGGCCAGCTTGATGAGCCTGGGCGCCATCGACTTCGGCCTCTTGGTGGACGGCGCCGTGGTGATCGTCGAAAACGCCCTGCGAAGGTTGGAGGAAAACGACGGCAAACTCGACTCTGGCTCCCGCATGGACCTGATCCTGGAATCCGTATCGGAAGTCATCAAGCCGGTGACGGTGGGTCGGATCATCATCATGCTTGTGTATGTGCCCATCCTGGCCCTTGAAGGGATTGAGGGAAAACTGTTCCAGCCGATGGCCTTGACCGTGCTGATGGCCCTGGGTTCCTCCCTTCTCGTGGCGGCCTTCCTGATGCCGATCCTGGCGTATCTGCATTTGAGACCGGCAATGGAGGGAAAGGCGAGAGAGACGATGGTCTTCAGACTCCTCCGCAAGACGTACCGGCCGGCACTCGACGCAAGTCTTCGGCATCGGCTGACGGCCCTGGCGCCGGCGCTTGCCCTTCTGGTTGCCGCTCTCCTTGTCTATCGGCGGCTGGGCGCCGACTTCATGCCGCCCTTGAATGAGGGCGATCTCCTCGTCAACCTGACGAGGTCTTCGGACATCGGCGTGGACGCTTCGCTCGCGTTGCAGAAAAGAAGTGACCAGGTCATCGCCGGTTTCGGCGAGGTCCAGCACGTATTCTCCAGGATCGGGACGGCGGAATCCGCGACAGACCCGATGGGCGTGCATCTGTCGGATACCTTCGTCATCCTGAAAAAGAACCCGTCCGATTGGCCCCGAACAGAGAATGGGCAACCGCGTAGCGTGGAAGAACTCTACCAGGCGATCAAGGAGGAGCTTGAACGCGAGGCTCCCGATCAAGAGATGAACGCCAACCAGCCGATCGAGATGCGGTTCGGTGAAATCCTGGAGGGGAGCCGGGCGGACGTCACACTACGAATCTACGGCAAGGAATTGCCCGTACTGATTAACCTCCTCGAAAAAGCAATCGCCATCGTCGAGAAGGTGCCGGGGGCGGAAGAGGTGGAGATGGACGCCCTGACGGCATTGCGGAAAAGTCCCGCCCTTACCGCGCGCCCCGACCCTACGGCCATCGTGCGCTACGGCTTGGACATCCACCAGGTGAATCGCCTGCTCGAAGCCGCCATGGGCGGACAGGAGGTGGGGAGCTACTACGAACAGCGATGGCGCTTTCCGATCGTCATGAGGGTAAGCGAAGAACACCGCGAGGACATCGGCACGATCAAGTCGCTGCCGGTCGGACTGCCGGGCGGCGGGACCGTGCCGCTCTCCGCGGTCGCGCGCTTCCAGATGACGGACGAGGTAACGACCATCGCCCACGACTTCTCCGCGCGCTACTCGGCCGTGGCCATTTTCCTTTCCGGGAGGGACATCGTGGGTTTCGTCGAGGAGGCGAAGCAGGCCGTGGCGGAGAATCTTGAGCTTCCGGAAGGCTATACTCTAGGTTGGGGCGGACAGTTCAAAAACCTTGAGCGCGCGCGGAAACGATTGGCCGTCATTGTTCCGCTCGTGCTGGTGGCCATCTTCCTCATCCTGTGGCGGACTTTTGGTACGCTCCGGCAGGCACTGTTGATCTACACGGGGATTCCCCTGGCCGTGACGGGAGGCGTTTTCGCCCTCGCGCTGCGCGGAATTCCGTTGAGCGTTTCAGCCGGGGTGGGATTCATCGCCCTCATGGGGATTGCCGTGCTCAATGGAATGGTCCTCATGACGTTCTTCAACCAACTGCGGGCCGAGGGGGCCGACGCATGGTCGGCGGCAAGAGAGGGTGCGCTCATACGCCTACGACCCGTCCTCATGACCGCGCTTGTCGCAAGCCTTGGATTTCTCCCCATGGCGCTGAGCACGGGTATCGGGGCCGAGGTCCAGCGCCCACTGGCCACCGTCGTCATTGGCGGCATCGTCACCTCTACGCTCCTGACCCTGATCGTTCTCCCGGTCCTCTATGCGTGGGTGGAGGGTGGAAGAGGCGGGCGGCCAATCCACCGGCGGCCTCCGAAAGAGTAGAGTGGGACATCTGCCCCCCCACGGCCCGCGACTGCTCCACGGCCTGCCGGCCCAACCGCACCGTTCTTGACGGGACGCGTGTCCGGGCTTATTGTATGCGTGCATGCGCATGTATGAGACTGAAGGAGCTGTGGCGCGTGAAGGCCTTCGTTGAAGCCCTTCAATCACTGGCCGATCCGACGCGGCTCCGGATCGTCCGTCTGCTGGCGGATTCCCGGAAAGAACTGTGCGTCTGCGAACTGGTCGACGCCTTGGAGTCGCCTCAGTACAACGTATCGAGGCATCTCCGAGTCCTCCGGCAGGCCGGCCTCGTGACCGAACGGAAGGAGGGTCGTTGGGTGTACTACGGTCTGTCGCCCGGGCCGGATCGTTTCCGATCGATCCTGGTGTCCGCGATTCAATCCATTCCGGAGTCGACCCTCGCGAAGGACAGAAAGGAACTGGCTGGGCGCCTGAAGATCCGGGAGGGCGGAAAGTGCCTGAAGGGGATCTTGAAATCCCGCCTGAATCCGGCGTTGGGGAGATGAACGAGCGGGCGGAACGGCTCATCGTTCGCCGCATCCGAGGCCGCTTCCCGGAGCATCAAATCGTTGCCGAAGAGGCGGGGCTCTCCGAGGCGGGCCGCAGCCCGTCTCGAATGCAGTGGTTCGTGGACCCTCTGGACGGAACCACCAACTACGCGCACGGTTACCCGGTGTTCTGCGTCTCGATCGCGCTGGCTTCGAACGGCCGCATCCATCGAGCCATGCGCGCCATCCTGGCCAAGGGCAGGGAGGAAGCAGCCCCGTAGGAAGGCGTCGCCGGGGCTTCGCGTCCCGCCTCAGGCGGCCATCTGTTTCGCTTTTTCCACCGCCTCGTCGATCGTACCCACCATGTAGAACGCGACCTCGGGAAGCTCGTCGTACGTTCCGTCCACGATGCCCTTGAAGCCGCGGATCGTGTCCTCGAGTTTCACGTAGGCTCCCTTCTTGCCCGTGAAGGCCTCGGCAACCTGGAACGGTTGGGAGAGGAACCTCTGGATCTTTCGGGCGCGGGTCACCACGACCTTGTCGTCTTCGCTCAACTCGTCCATCCCGAGGATGGCGATGATGTCCTGAAGGTCCTTGTATCGCTGCAGCAGGCGTTGCACCTCGCGTGTCGTGCGGTAGTGTTCCTGGCCGATGATCTGGGGATCCAGGATGCGCGAGGTGGAATCGAGCGGATCAACCGCGGGGTAGATGCCCATCTCCACGATCTGGCGCGACAGCACGGTGGTAGCGTCGAGGTGGGCGAAGGTGGTGGCCGGCGCGGGGTCCGTGAGGTCGTCCGCGGGCACGTAGATCGCCTGCACGGACGTGATCGAGCCCTTCTTGGTGGAGGTGATACGTTCCTGGAGCTCACCGATGTCCGTGGAGAGGGTCGGCTGATAGCCCACAGCGGAGGGCATCCGGCCGAGGAGCGCGGAGACCTCGGAGTTCGCCTGCGCAAAGCGGAAGATGTTGTCGATGAACAGGAGGGTGTCCATTGCTTCCTCGTCGCGGAAGTACTCCGCCACGGTCAGAGCGGAGAGGCCCACCCTCGCGCGGGCGCCCGGCGGCTCGTTCATCTGGCCGTAGACGAGGGCCGTCTTGGCGAGCACGCCGGACTCTTTCATCTCCAGCCAGAGGTCGTTTCCCTCGCGCGTGCGCTCGCCGACCCCGCCGAAGACGGACACGCCGCCGTGCTGCATGGCCACATTGTGGATGAGCTCCATGATGATGACGGTTTTACCGACGCCGGCGCCGCCGAAGAGGCCGATCTTTCCGCCTTTCATGTAGGGTTCCAAGAGATCCACGACCTTGATCCCCGTCTCGAACATTTCGATTTTCGTGCTCTGCTGGTCGTACTCGGGCGCCGGGCGGTGGATGGGGTATTGCTTGGCCGTCTTCACGGGCCCTCCTTCGTCCACCGGGCGGCCCACCACGTTGAGGATCCGACCGAGAACTTCCTTGCCCACGGGAATGCGGATGGTATCGCCGGTGTCCTCCACGGCGGTGCCGCGCACGAGCCCTTCGGTGGCGTCCATGGCGATGCAGCGGACGCGGTTCTCGCCGATGTGCTGGGCGACCTCCAGGACGAGATCGCCGATCTTCACGGCATCGAAAATCTTGGGGAGTTGCCCGGGCGGAAACTCCACGTCCACCGCGGGTCCGATCACTTGTACAACGTGTCCGTTGGCCATCTGTCCTCCTGTCTTCGCTTGCGGTTGGGGTCAGCCCTTCAGGGCTTCCGCGCCGTTGACGATATCCATCAATTCTTTGGTGATGGCGGCCTGTCGCGCCTTGTTCATCTCGAGCGTGAGGCGGTCGATCATCTCGCGCGCGTTCTTCGTGGCGTTTTCCATCGCCGACATGCGGGCCGAGTGCTCGCCCGCCTCGGATTCATAGAGGATCTGACGGAGCCGGGCCTCGACGTACAGCGGGAGCAGCTTCTCCCCCAGCTCGACCAGCGGCGGCTCCGTTGCCCAGGCGATGTTCGGATCAAGTGCGAAACCCTCGGGGAGTTCCACGGGCAGGAGGCGGTGGATCACCGGCTTCTGGGTGGTGAGTGTCACGAGTTCGTTGCTCGCCACGAAGACGGGCACGCCCGCGGCGCACGCCTCCAGCACGCGATCGCGAACCTGCGGGATCCATTGATCGAAGTTCGGTTGCGGGGCGGTCAGCGCCAGATCCACGGTCATCTTGCGCCGCTGGAAGTAGTCGCGCGACTTCCGGCCGACGGTGACGAAGGCGATCTCGCGGGCCGTCTGGGTTTTGAGCCATCGCTCCGCCATCCTGAACAGTCCGGAGTTGAAACTTCCGCACAGACCGCGCTCGCCGGCCACCACGACCACACGCATCTTCGGCCCCGGTGGGGAGGCCGTTGCCCAGGCGGGCAGGACGACGCGGGGGTCTTCCGCGGCGAGGCGGCGGATTCGCAGCAGAACGCGCAGAAGGGCCGTCTGGACATCCTGGGCGAACGGTTTGTAGTGAAGCGCCCGCTCCTGCGCGCGGCGGAGCTTGGCCGCGGCCACCATCTTCATCGCCTTCGTGATTTGCTGGGTCTTCCGGACGGACGTGATGCGCCGTCGGACGACCTTCGCGGACTTCGTGGCCATCAGGCTTGAAAGGCCTTCCCGAACTCCTCGAGGATCGCGCTCACTTTCTTGGCGAGGTCGTCGTCGAGCGCCTTCTTCTGTTTGATGGCCGGGAGGAGGTCGGGGTACTTGGATTCGACATAGGCGTAGAGCTCCCGCTCGTACCGGGCCACGTGCTCGACCGGCACGTGATCGGCATATCCCTGCGTCCCGGCGAAGATGATGAGGATTTCCTTCTCGACCGGCATCGGCACGTACTGGCCCTGCTTGAGGATCTCCACGAGTCGCCGGCCGCGATTGAGCTTGGCCAGGGTCGCTTTGTCCAGGTCTGAGCCGAACTGGGCGAACGATTCCAGTTCGCGGTACTGGGCGAGGTCGAGCCGGAGGCCGCCGGCCACCTTCTTCATGGCCTTGACCTGCGCGGAGCCACCGACGCGCGAAACCGAGATGCCGACGTTCACCGCCGGCCGGATGCCCGCGTAGAAGAGATCGGGTTCGAGATAGATCTGGCCGTCGGTGATGGAGATGACGTTCGTCGGGATGTAGGCCGAGACGTCGCCCGCCTGGGTCTCGATCACGGGAAGGGCCGTGAGGGAGCCGCTGCCGTGCTTGTCGTTGAGCTTGGCCGCACGTTCGAGGAGGCGCGAGTGCAGGTAGAACACGTCGCCCGGGAAGGCCTCGCGGCCGGGCGGGCGGCGCATGAGGAGGGCGAGTTGGCGGTAGGCCACGGCGTGTTTCGAGAGGTCGTCGTACATCACCAGGGCGTGGCGGCCTGAATCGCGGTAGTACTCGCCCATGGCGCAGCCGGAGTAGGCGGAGAGAAACTGGAGCGGGGCCGGGTCGCTGGCCGTGGCGGAGACGACGGTGGTGTACTCCATCGCGCCGTGGCGCTTGAGGCGGTCCACGAGTTGGACGACGCTCGATCGCTTCTGCCCGATGGCCACGTAGATGCATTTCACGTTCTCGGTCTTCTGGTTGATGATCGTGTCCACCAGCAGGGCGGTCTTTCCGGTCTGGCGATCGCCGATGATCAGTTCGCGCTGGCCGCGCCCGATGGGGATCATGGCGTCAATGGCCTTGATGCCTGTCTGGAGAGGCTCCTTCACAGGCTGGCGGAGCACGATGCCCGGCGCCTTGAGCTCGATCTGGCGGCGCTCCTTCGACCGGATCGGCGGCCCGCCGTCCACCGGTTGGCCGAGCGCGTCCACCACGCGACCGAGCAGCTCGTCCCCCACGGGCACGTCCGCGATGCGGCCGGTCCGCTTGACGAGGTCGTTCTCCTTGAGGTGCGTGACTTCGCCGAAGATCGCCGCGCCGACCGTTTCCTCTTCGAGGTTGAGGACGAGGCCCATCAGCCCGCCCGGGAACTCGAGCAGCTCGCCGGCCATCGCCTTCTTGAGGCCGTAGATTTTCGCGATCCCGTCGCCGACCGTAAGAATCGTGCCCGTCTCGGCGAGGTCAATCTCGGGGGCGAAGCCCTCGATCTCTTCCCTCAGGATACGGCTGATCTCGGTTGCTTTCATCTCCATGGGGGTCCTCCTGTCGCGTGTGGACTTTCTTCAGGCGCGGGGCTCTCCTAGGGCGTTCCCGCGCCGCGGCGGACGCTTTCGAGGTCGCGCCGGGCGCATTCGAGCTGGTAGCGCAGACTTCCATCAATGAGAGTATCTTCAATCCGAAGCCGCAAACCGCCTAGCAAATCCGGGTCGATCCGCGTTTCGAATACCACGGTCTTGCCAAGGGCTCGGCCGAGCAGGCCCTTGAGACGTTCCAGCGTTTCGGGGGACGGCTCACGCGCGGCGCCGACCTCGATGCGGACGCGGTTGGCCTGTTCATCGCGGAGGCGGCTCAACCGCTGCATGATCGGTTGCAGCAGGCCTGCGCGCCCACGGGAGGCCACCACCTTGAAGGCGCGAATGGCCGACGGACCCGCACCGACCTTGCGGCCGATGGTTTCCGCGATCTTTTCCTTTGCTTTGGACAGGGTCATGGGGGATGTCAGCAGGAGCCGGGTGCGCGGATCCTGCTCGATGGCCTTGGAGATCGCCTCGAGGTCCTGATAGACCGCGTCCACCTCACCCTTGGCCAGGGCGGCTTCGAAGATGGCCCGGGCGTACTTGCCCGCGGTTACGAAGTCCATTTGAGATCGGGTCGGTTTCCGAGATCCTTGGCGAAGCGTGCCTCCAACGCGGCGTGAACCGCGGGTGTGAGTTTCCCGCGCACTTTCGCCTCCGTCTGCTCGACGACGCGGCCGGCCACCTCGCGCACCACGGCATCGAGTCCGCTCTCCACGGTGTAGGTCGCGACATTCCGGGCCTCTCGCACGATGGCTTCGGCGCCAAGGCGCGCGTTATCGAGCACGTTCTTCGCCTCGCGCTCGGATTCCTCCTGGGCGGTGCGACGCAGGTCATCCGTGCGCCCCTTGAGGCCCGCGCGGCCGGCCTGCGCCTCGTCATGCGCGCGCCGGGCCTGGTCGTGCGCGTCCTGCGCGCTGCGGGCCTCGCGCTGCGCGGCCGAGATCGTCTCCGCGATGGCGGCCGCCCCCTGCTTCCGATAGAGGAGAACCGCGAGCGACGCCAGGATGGCAAAGTTGACGGCGTGGAAGAGGAGCCCAAGGACGGGGGAAATGTGTTCGCCCATGGGTCAGGATGGAAGGAGGCGCGACATGAGACGGTCGGCCCATTCGCCGACGCCGGGCGCGAGCGCCTTGCGCAGCGCCGCCGCCTCGCGGGCGGCCCGGTCGCGGGCTTCCACGCCGATGTCGCGCGCCTGTCGCGCAGCCTCGCCCAGAACGCGTTCGGCTTCCTGCCCGGCCTCTCGGAGCCGTTGATCCTTGCCGGCCAGAACCTCTCGACGGGCCTGCGCGAAGGCATCCTGGGTTTCCCCCTGGATCCGTTCCGCTTCCTGTCTAAGCCGCTCGGCCTCGCGTTTCAGGGATTCAAGATGTTGTTCTTGGCGATCGAGACGCTGGAGGGCCGGCTTGAAGAGTTGGCTCGACAAGATCCCCCACAGCACGAAGAAGAGGAGAACGATCGGGAGTGTCTGGCTGAGGAAGGTGGGGAGATCGAGCGAGAGCACGGATCAGTTGGCCTCGGAAACCTTCTCCTGGGCTTGGCTCTCCACGAGCGTGATGTGTTTCTTCCCCTTGTTGCCGGTCATCTGGCTCCGGCCGTCGAACATGACGCCTTCCTCCACCACGAACACCGGCGTGGCGACGTCGCCCGCTAGTTTTGCGGGGGCGCGCAACTCCACTCGGCTGCGCGCGGTGATGTTGCCTTCGACCTGACCGCTGACGATGGCCGTGTCCACCCGGATCTCGCCCTTGACCACGGCCTCTTCACCGATGATCAGGTATCCCTCGCTGAAAATCTGCCCGGTGAAGCGGCCATCGAGGCGCACCGTGCCCGAGAACGCGAGCTTCCCCTCGAATTCGCTCCCGCGCCCCAACAGGGCGTTGAACTCGCTCCCCGCTGCCGGTTTTGGTGTCTCTTTTTTCACGAACATCTTGGCCTCCTTTGGTCCGGGCTCCCCGTCGGGGCCGGGGGCCTCCGGTCAGGCGAGAATTCTCTTTACTATATTCTGAAGATCATTCCAACTGAAGTACTCGATTTCCAGCGTCCCCTTCTGGTTGCGGTCCTTGATGCGGACCTTGGTCCCGAGCGCGTTTCGCAGGTCCGTCTCGAGTTGGCGCAGGTTCGGGTCGAGCGATGGAGCGGGGGGCTGAGCGGACTTCTTTCTCCCTCGGACCAGGGCCTCCGTATTCCGAACGGAAGCCCCCGCCTTGAGGATCTGCTCGCGGGCGGAAAGGATCTCGGCCTCGGTGGAGAGCGCCAGCAGGGCGCGCGCGTGGCCCATCTGGAGGCGGCCGGCCCGGAGATCGTCCTGAACCTGGGAAGGGAGCTTGAGGAGGCGCAGGACGTTGGCCACCGTCGCGCGCTCTTTTCCGACGCGCTCCGCGACCTCTTCTTGAGTGAGGTGGAACTCCTGAACAAGCGCCTCATAGCCGCGGGCCTCCTCGATCGAGTTGAGGTCGCGCCGCTGGAGGTTCTCGACAAGTGCAAGTTCGAGGGATTCACGGTCCGTGGCCGCTCGGAGGAGGGCGGGAACGGTGGACAGGCCGGCTTGGAGGGCGGCGCGATAGCGACGCTCGCCGGCAATGAGTTCATAGCCACCGTTGGCCGGACGCACGAGGATGGGCTGGAGAATGCCCGAGGTTCGGACGGAGTGGACCAACTCGACCAACTCCTGCGGATCGATGCGTTCCCGCGGCTGATGCGGATTGAGGCGGATGCGATCGAGCGGGCAGGCGAAGACCTGGCCCTGGGCGGGCGCGTCGATCGGGGTCGGCGCGGCGGCCGGCTCGGTGGGCTCGCCTCCGAGGAGGGCCCGGAGACCTCGGCCCAGGCCACGCGTGGGAGGGGTGGAGCGCGGCGCGGCCCCTTCGGCTCTCGGCTTCTCAGCCATCGGACGGGGGGGGGGCGCCGTTGCGGCCGACGAGTTCCTCTGCGAGGGCCGCGTAGGAGCGCGAGCCGACGGAGGAGGGGTCGTAGGTGAGCACGGGCTTGCCATGACTCGGCGCCTCGGCGAGCCTGACGTTCCGGGGGATCACGGTGTTGAACACGTAGCCCCGAAAATGCTCCCGCACCTCGCGGGCCACCTGTTCGGAGATGTTCGTGCGGGCGTCGTACATCGTGAGGAGGACGCCCTCGATCTCCAAGCCGGGGTTGAGATTGTCACGGATGAGTTTCACCGTCTTGAGGAGTTGGGCCAAGCCTTCGAGGGCATAGTACTCGCACTGGAGCGGAATGATAAGCGAATGGGCCGCCGTGAGCGCGTTGACCGTGAGCAGGCCGAGGGAAGGGGGGCAATCCAGGAGGATGTAGCGGTATTGGCCGGAAAGATCCTCGAGGAGGCGTTTGAGGATCCTCTCGCGGGCCAACTGCTGGACCAGTTCGACCTCGGCGCCGATGAGGTCGGCGTGGGAGGGCAGGAGGCGCAGGTGGGGCACGCCGGAATCCACCACGAGATTCGCCACCGAGGCCGTGCCGCAGATCGCGCGGTAGAGGTTGCGTTCGCGCGCCGCCGCGCGTTCCAGTCCGAGACCGCTGGTGGTGTTGGCCTGGGGGTCCACGTCCACGAGGAGCGTGGGGAGCTCCCTCTGGGCGAGCGCCGCGCCGAGATTGATCGCCGTCGTGGTCTTCCCGACCCCGCCCTTCTGGTTCGCGATCGCGATGATGCGCATCTCACCGCCCTTTCCGTGGGCCGTGCAACGAAGGCGCCGCGACTCCCGTCACCGTGCCCTCATTAGCACAAAACGAGCGTTTGTCCAAGGCAGGCGAGAGCGAAGTGGCGCCACGTCCGATTGAATCCCGGGAAAGGAGGCCGAGTTTCGAATCGTTACACCGGGTTGACGGACGGGCGGGAACTTGATACAGGAGAACCACCCCGTCTGAGGAGGCGGAGAGGGTGACCATGCCATGAGATCAAACGGAGCGGGCAGAAAGCGTGTTCGTCGTGGCGCGTCCAGCGCGAAAGGACGCGTCGTGGCCCTCACCGGCGTGAGCGGGTTCATCGGCTCCAATCTCGTGCAGCGGCTCAATGCCGACGAGACGGTGGCCAAGATCGTGACGATCGACGTTCAAACACCGCCCGTGGCGAGCGTCAAAGTCAGGCACCACAAAGTGGATCTTACGGAGCCCCTGGCCGACGCGACGGTGGCGGAAATCCTCGAAGAGGAGAAGGCGGACACATTCGTCCACCTCGCCTTTTTCTCGAGCCCCATGCGCAACACCTCGCACGCGCACGAGATGGAGAGCGTGGGGACGATGTACGTCCTTCATGCGTGTTCCGCCGTGCCTCGGATCGAACGGCTCATCGTGGGCAGCACCACCATGGCCTACGGGGCGCATCCAAAGAATCCCAACTATCTTTCCGAGGAGCATCCCCTCCGAGCCAATCCCTCGTACCGGTTTGTGCAGGACAAAGTGGACGTGGAGAAGCAGGTGGAGCGCTTCGCGAGGAAAAACCCCGCCAAGTGCGTGACGATCCTTCGCCCCTGCACCATCCTCGGCCCGACGCGCCGCTACTTCATCACGAGGTATTTCGGCCGGCTCTTCATCATGACGCTGCTCGGCTACGACCCGCTGATGCAATTTGTCCATGAGGATGACGCGATCGACGTGTTCAGGCGGGTGGTGGACAAACCCTCGCCGGGCATCTTCAACATCGTGGGCAAGGGCGTGCTGCCTATCTCGACCGTGGTGCGTCTGCTCGGGCGCATCAACGTGCCGGTGAGTCACCTCGTGGCCTATTCCTTTGTGAACAGTCTCTGGATCAGCGGGATGGCCGAGGCCCCGGCGCCGCACCTGGACTACCTGCGCTACCTGTGGGTGGCCGACGGGGCCAAGGCGGAAGAGAAGTTGGGCTTCGTGCCGAAGTATTCAACGCGCGACACGATTCTCGCCTTTGCGGGCGTGGAGCGCCTGCGCCGCGTGCATCTTGTCCAGTAGGGCGGTCATGGGCACGCGCAAGGCCACCGTCGAAGTTGTCCCCGGGCCCGCCTTGCCCCGTCCGACGGAGCCGCCCCCCCGCCCCGCCCGGCACTCTCCCCGCGGCAACCATCACGCGCGCAACGGAACCGCGCTCGCCCCGGAGCTTCTGGGGCGCCGGCGGGACATGGCCGCCTTCTCCGTCGAACCTCTTCTCGAAGGGGAGAAGATTGTCGAGGTCATCGATCGGAAGCTGGACGATCGCCTGCGGGTGGTGGAGCGGGAGGCGCTCGACCGTCTCTCGCAGCTCGAGCAGCAGCTCAAGCAGGCGCTTACGGACGCGCGCTGGGAAGAGCGGGTGCAGGAAAAGGAGCAGGAGGTCCGCAGTCGGGTGGACCGGCTCACGGAAGAACTTCGTGGGACGCTCAGTTCCCAGCCCGTTCCCGACAAGAAGCGGCGTCTCCGGTTCTTCGACGGCGTGGCCTCGCTCGTGCGCAAGGGCGCGCGCGTGAACTGGTGGACGTCGCTCCGCCAGGTCCTGCGCGAGATCCGGATGATCGGCCGGTCGGAAGAAGTGGACGAGTTCGGGATGGATCCCGTTTTCGAGGAGCTTGTGATGCCGGTTCTCGATTTCTTCTACCACCGATGGTGGCGGATCGAGTCGAACGGCGTGAAGAACATCCCGAGCGAGGGGCGAGGCCTGCTCGTCTCGAACCACTCGGGCACGCTCCCCTTCGACGGCGCGATGACCAAGCTCGCGGTGCGCAAGGAGCACCCGGCCAAGCGGGAAGTCCGCTTCCTGGTCGAGGATTTCGTGTTCTATTTCCCCTTCCTGAGTTCCGCGATTATGCGGTTTGGCGGTGTACGCGCGTGCCAGGAGAACGCGCAGCGTCTGCTCGATCACGACCAACTCGTGGCCGTGTATCCGGAGGGCGTGAAGGGGTTGGGCAAGTACTACAAACACCGCTACCAGCTCGCGCGGTTCGGCCGCGGCGGCTTCATCACCCTGTGCATGCGAAGCCGCTCCCCGGTGGTGCCCGTAGCCGTGGTGGGGGCGGAGGAGACGGCCCCGATCATCGCCAAGTCCACCTTTCTGGCCAAGCTCTTCCGCGTGCCCTATTTCCCCATTACGGTGACGTTCCCATGGCTGGGGCTCTTGGGACTCGTCCCGCTGCCGACCAAGTGGACGATTGATTTCGGCGAGCCGCTGGATGTCACGGATAGGGGTCGCGCCTCCCTGTCGGACGATCTCTTCATCAATCGGCAGAGCGAGCGCGTGCGCTCCGCGATCCACAACATGATGATCTACCGGCTCCAGCGCCGGAAGTCGATTTTCTTCGGGTGACCCCCCCCCCGGCGGCACCGGGCGCTGCACGGGGCGAGAGGCTACGTACGGGCGTCGTCCGCCGCCGGTTTTCTGCCGATCAGGACGAAGTAGCCGCCTTCTCGTTCCAGCCTGGAGATCCAACCAAGCTGACAGATGAGGTGATCCACCCACGTGCCGACGGGGGTGGGCTCAAGGAGTGAGCCTTGGTTTGATGCTTCGAGCGTGATTGGCGGCATGGCGTTCACGTACTCCACACCGAGCGAATCGAACCAGCCGAGGACCTCGTCCACGGAATGGCTCGACTCGTGCGGGTGCGCGTACTGGTCCTGGAACCAGGCGCTTTGCTTGGCTTCTCCCATCTTCTCTTTTCGCAGGTGCGTGTCCAGGCGGTAGGCACGGGGCCCGAACCAACGGAAGATCTTTTTCCGCAACTTGTGAATCAGGCGGCCGAATGTGTTGTAAAAGCCGACGGCGAGGTAGCCGCCGGGCTTGAGAAGGGGGAGGATGGATCGGAAGCCGCCGAAGGGATCGGCGGTGTGGTGGAGGACGCCGTGGCAGAAAAGGAAGTCTACACTGGCCGGCTTGAAGGCGGGCCGGAACAGATCCATTTGGACGAAGTGGGCCGTCGGGAGCGTGTGCTTCTTCCGGAATCGGTTGGCCTCCGAGAGGGAGGCGAGCGAGAAGTCGGCGCCCAGGGAGAAACGTCCCGTCAGCGACAGGAACGTGGGCAGTTGTCCCGTGCCGCAGCCCACGTCCAGCACGGCGGCGTTGTAGGGGATTTCCTCGTTCAGCATCGAGGCATAGCTGCTCAGGCTCGAACGTTCGAGGAGCGACTGGGGGGTGTCCGTTTCGTTGTAGGCGGGGAACGGGTTCCGCTCGTAGAAGAGCCGGACCTTCCGGGGGACTTCCGCAGGGCCGCTCACTGTCGTTTCTCGATCCAGAAAGGCCCGATGCCCAGGCAGTCGATCCCGCTGCGATAGAACGTGCTCAGGGCGTTGGCCGCCGTTGTGACAATGGGTTCGCCGCGCAGGTTGAAGGAGGTGTTGAGGAGCACGGGTGTTCCCTCCGCCTCGCCGAACTTGTGAATGAGGCGATGGTAGAGCGGGCTTGTATCGGGATCCACCACTTGGACGCGACTCGAGCCGTCCTCGTGCACGACGGCGGGGATCTCGGACCGGACATTCTGCAGGGCCGGCACGACGCAGAGCATGAACCGGGAGGGCGAGGCGGACGCGTGCAGCGACTCCGGCAGCTCGAAATAGCGGGAGGCGGATTCTCGTGTCACGGAGGGGGCGAAGGGGCGGAAGGGTTCGCGGAACTTGATCTTGATGTTGACCACGTCCTTGGTCGAGGGGTCCTTCGGGTTCGCCAGGATCGAGCGGTGGCCCAGCGCGCGGGGCCCCCATTCGAAGCGGCCTTGGAACCAGCCGACCACTTTTCGGTTCGAGAGGGCTCGCACGCAGCGGTCCACGAGCGAGTCCTCGTTCGGGCAGGTTTCGAAGACGGCGCCTTTTTCTACGAGGACCTCGCGGATGGCGCTTTCCTGAAAGTCCTGACCCCAGAAGGCGTGGTCCATCGTGAAGCGGCGTGGTTTGCCGAGGAGGACGGACCACGCGTACAGGGCGGCCCCGAGCGCGCCGCCTGAATCGCCCGCGGCCGGCTGGACGAACATGTCCTTGAAGATCCCCTCGCGCAGGATGCGGGTGTTGGCCACCGAGTTGAGTCCGACGCCGCCCGCGATGCAGAGGTTCTCCACCCCGGTTCTTTCGCGGAGGTGGCGGGCCATTTTCAGGATGATGATCTCCGTGGCCGCCTGGATGGAGGCGGCGAGATCGGCGTAGCGTTGATTGGTTTCCAGTTCCTCCGAGGTGGGGGGTACGGGGTCGTCATAGGTGCTCGTGCGGGCCGTCACGAATCGCGCCCGCGGGTTGCGCGGCGGGCCGAACAGGTCCACGAACTTCGAGCTGAAGGCCCGCGTGGTGTGGTGCGGATAGCTGAAATACTCCGGCCGGATCGAGAAACTCCCGTCGTCGTAGAGTTCGATCGTTTTCATCACCTCGTCCAGGAAGCGGGGCTTTCCGAAGGGGGCCATCCCCATGACCTTGTACTCGCCCTCGTTCACCTCGAAGCCGAGGAAGGCGGTGAAGACGGAGTAGAGGAGGCCGATGGAGTGGGGGAACCGGAGCTCCTGGAAGATCTCGATCTCGGATTGGTCGCCCCGCGTGCGGCCCGCCCCGAGGGTGGAGCTGGCCCATTCGCCGACGCCGTCCACCGTCAGGATCGCGGCTTCTTGGAACGGTGAGCAGAGAAAGGCCGAGGCCGCGTGGGAGAGGTGGTGCTCCGAGAAGAGAATCCGATCGGGTGGGATATCGAGTTCCTTGCGGATGCGGTTCTCGATCCACAGCTTGTCCCCGATCCAGTTGTAGACCGATTTTCTGAAGAGCGGCCACGTCCGGGGGTAGCCTGCCAGGACGGAGGTCAGGATCCGGTGGAACTTGAGGAAGGGCTTCTCGTAGAAGACCACGTAGTCCAGCTCGCGCGATGAGATGCCTGCGCGGTCCAGGCAGAACTGAATGGCGCGCAGCGGGAAGTCGCTGTCGTGCTTCTTCCGCGTGAAACGTTCTTCTTCCGCCGCCGCGATCAACAGGCCGTCCTGGAGCAACGCTGCGGCCGCGTCGTGGTAGTAGCAACTGATCCCGAGGATGTTCACCCCGCACCGAGACCCCGCGACGGGTCCGCCCGTGGCGGCTGAGGGATTTTCGACTCCACTGCGCGGAGCACGGGGGTTGACGTCCGCCGCGGAAAATGCGGGCTCTGGTGCGGGGTTCATGGTCTCAGGGCGATCGGGCGTCCTTCACGGTGCGCACCTGGTTCTTCCGCTCCACCCACTTCGTGCGGGCCTGCGCGCGCGGTCCGCGCATCTCGGAGCGTGCGGAAAGGCTGAAAAGAGGGAAGACGAGGGAATAGAGAGCCAGCAGCAGGACATAGGAGACGCCGCGGGCGATTCTCTTCCCAACGAGGGAAAGGGCCCGGAGCAGCGCGCGAACGTTTTTCAGAACCCCGTCGGAAGTCGGGGATTGTTTGGGAGGCACCTCTCAGAAAAGGGTGTAGATGAATCCGGCGATGGGCGACACTTCGGCGCTGATGAGGGCGAGGCCGAGGAACAGCGTCACGATTACGACGGGAATCATCCACCAACTCTTGATCCGCCAGAGGAAGGCGACAAAGCGGCCGATGGTGGAAAAACGGGCGCCCGTCTCTTCATACCACTTCATAGGGGCCGGATTGTAGAGGGCGGCGGGGGGTGTGTCAATTTCCCGGACGAAGCGGCTCCGGAGCTGGAGGTCTCAGTGAGCCGGGGCGGCCAGGGCCCGCTCGACATGCGCGGCGACGATCTCGGCGAACTTCTGGGCGCCATCTTCGGAGAAATGGACGAGGTCCGTGTAGTAGGCGGGATTCGTGAAGGACATCCGTTCCACGTCGATGAGGAGCACGCCGAATTTCGAGGCGAGTTCCCGCTGGATCTGGTTGTACTTGGAGACCATCTCCACGATGAGGGGGAGGCCGCTGTGGGCGAACCCTCCAGCCCGGGGGAAGTTCGTCCCGAGGTCCGCGGCGGGGTCGTAGTTCATGGGCATGGTGATCAGCCCCGCCTTGATGCCGTGGTGGGAGGCGAGGACCAGGAAGTTGGTCAGGTTCATCGTGTAGATCTTCGGACTCGGCTTGGACACCGTGGGGTCCATCTTGTGGAGAGTGAGCATCTCGGCGCGGGCCTTCTTGCCTTGGAGTCCATCCCGGATCCTGCGGAGTCGGTTGCGGGCGAAATTGTAGAGGAGCGAATGATTCTCCACAAAACCGGAATACTTCGCGTAGTCCACGGCCGGAAGTTTCTTGAGCCACTTGTACTCTTCATTCTGGAAATCGTTGATGGCGTGGAAGACCAGGATGAAATCGGGTTCCAGATAGATCGCGCGGGTGATGAATTGGACGAGGCTTTGCGTCGTGTTCCAGGCGGGCACGGCAACGTTCACGACCTCGACCCGGTCGTATCCGGGGATCTTGTGGTTCTTGAGCAGCGTTCCGAGCTTGGCCGGGTAGTTGCCGCTGTGGGAGGTGGAGCCCCCAAACGTGACGATCCTGTACGTTCCCGCGGGCTTTTGAATCGAGATCTCCTCGCCGCGGAAGCCGAGGCTGTTAATCTTCACGTGGTCGAGGCCTTGGGCGGGGCCCTCGGAGTTGGGCTTGAACGAGGGCCCAAGGAAGAAGTAGTCCCTGTAGTTGGTGCCGTAGAGAGCGTCTTCGAAGGAACGGCCGCGGCTGGCTTGGAAATAGCGCGCGCCGGCTTCCAAGGCCAGGAGTGTGACCACGGCGAGGCCGGCTTGGATGAGGAGCTGTCTTTTCAGGCGGGACGCCATCGGCGGGGAGGATGGCACAAGACGACCGCGATGGTCAACGGCGCCGGCACTCCCCGGGACGGGGCCATGAGGGCCCTCACGATTTGACTCAAGGCCCCGTTTTCGGTAACATTTCCATTCGAGGGCACGCTCACAGGAACTATCTTCGCATGGATGCCTCCACCCCCTTTGAGGCCATTACCTTGGGAACCGTCCAGGGCTTGACGGAGTTCCTTCCCGTTTCCAGCAGCGGGCACCTGGTTCTGGCGGAGCGGCTTCTCGGGTGGAGTCGCGGCGAGTCGGGTCTCGCCTTCGAGGTCTGGCTCCATCTCGGCACGTTACTCTCGCTGGCCGTGGTTTTCGGCACGTGGAAGCGGCGTGCTCTCACGCAGTCGGGCCGGTTGGATCTCGACCTCGCCTTCAAGCTGGCGGTGGCGACCGCGCCCGCCGCGGTGGCGTGGTTCACGCTGGGCGACTGGGTCGAGGCCTCGTTCGATTCCGTTGCGGTGGTGGGGGTGGGCTTCTTGATTACGGGGTTCGTGCTGTTTGCCGCGGATCGTCGAGCTGCGGGAGCGGGGCGTTCCACCGTGAGGTACGGAGACAGTCTTCTCATCGGAGCCGCTCAGGCGGTGGCGCTGCTTCCCGGAATCTCCCGCTCCGGTTCCACGATCGCCGCGGGGATTCTGCTGGGCCTTCGTCCGGAGGTGGCGGTCACGTTCGCCTTCCTCATGGCTGTGCCCGCGATTCTGGGTGGCGCATCGGCGCACGCCTCGCAGCTCACGGAGATCCTACGCGCCGAAAGCGGGCAGTCGGCCTACCTCGCGGGCGGCCTGGCGGCGTTGGGAGCTGGGATGCTCGGCATCCTGGGCGTCTACCTTGTGGCGGGGCGATCGAGGCTGCGCTGGTTCAGCTACTACCTGTGGGGACTGGGAGCGGCCACGCTCTGGACTGCGGGCCGCGGGAGCTGACGAATGGGAATCGAGCGAGGACGCAAGCAGGAGTCGCGGAAATTTGATGCCCGCCGGGATGTGGGCGGCGTGTTCCTGGCGCTCTGGGGAGTTTTCACCGCGCTCTCACTGGCGTCCTACGATGCATACGACCCGTCCCTCATCACCTTTTCCTCCAGCGCGCCGGTTTTCCTGCGTGAGCAGGCGCAGAACTGGGGGGGCATCATTGGGGCGACATGGGCGGACCTGCTGGCGCAGTTTTTCGGACTGGCTTCCTACGTCCTTCCGGTCGTGCTTGTGGTCGTCGGCGTGCGTCTGCTGCTGAGATCGACCCTTGGCGCGCACCTCCGCTCGACGGCGCTCCTGGGCGCGATCATGCTGTGGCTCTGCCTGGCGACGTATCTCGTCGCGCCCCTCCTGAGGGCGCCGCTCCTCGGCATGTCCCTTCCGTCGGGCCTGCTCGGGTTCAGCCTGGGTCAGAGCTTGGAGCATCTTCTCAATCGAGCGGGGACAGCATTGGCGGTGCTGTTCCTCGGCGCCGTTACGGTGATGATGGGCTTGAGGGCTTCTCCAGCAGGCCTCGTGGAGCGATGTCTCGAATGGGGCAGGGACCAGTTGATCGAATTCTGGGCGCTCGTGCGATCCTTGGGGGGCGTGATCCGTCGCACCGCCGGACCGACCCTCAAGGTGAGGGGCGGGGCCGCACCCATGGAATCCGAGGACGCGAATCGCCAGAACGGCGGAACCCTCGCGCAGGTGCTCGCCGAGGGGGACGGCGCCGGGACTGAATGGGACGAGGACTCGTCGGAGGGGGAGTCCGGCGGCGAGGCGTCAACCGCCGACGGGACGACCGCCGCGGAGCGCCGGAGGCGGCCGAGTCTGGCGGCCGTTCCCTCGGGGTACGAGATGCCGCCCGTGGCGCTGCTCGAACCGCCCGTGGACGGCACCACCGCCATGGACACGCGCGCGCTCGAGGAAGGGTCGAAACTTCTCGAGGAGAAACTTCGCGACTTCGGTGTGAACGGGAAGGTCCAGAAAGTGGAGCCCGGCCCGGTGGTCTCGATGTTCGAATTCGAGCCGGCCCCCGGCGTGAAAATCTCCCAGGTGGCGAATCTCGCGGACGACTTGGCGCTGGCGATGCGCTGCGGGGCGGTGCGGATTGTGGCGCCGATCCCCGGCAAGGGCGTGGTCGGGATCGAGATCCCGAATCCCAAGCGGCAGACGGTGTACCTGCGGGAGATTCTGGAGAGCGAGGGGTTCCGGAGCGCAACCTCACCCCTTACCCTCGCCCTCGGGAAAGACATTACGGGCGAACCGGTGTCGGCCGATCTGGCGAAGATGCCGCACCTGCTGGTGGCGGGGGCCACCGGCTCCGGCAAGAGCGTGGCGCTCAACGCGATGATCCTGAGCCTCATGGCCCGGGCCACTCCCCGCGAGGTGCGCCTGCTTCTGATCGACCCGAAGGTGCTCGAGTTCTCCTGCTACAATGACGTTCCCCATCTCATTGCGCCGGTGGTGACCGACGCCAAGAAGGCCAAGTTTGCGCTCATGTGGGCCGTTCGGGAGATGGAACACCGCTACCAGCGGCTTGCGGAGCTGGGCGTGCGGAACCTCGAGGCCTACAACAACAAGCTCACGAAGGGCGGCAAGCAACTCCAACTCGAACTCGGCGGCGATCCGCCCCACCAACCGATGCCTTTCCTCGTGGTGGTGGTGGACGAACTGGCCGACCTGATGATGGTGGCCGCCAAAGAGGTGGAGGACTCGATCGCACGTCTGGCCCAGATGGCGCGGGCGGCGGGCATCCATCTCATCGTGGCCACGCAGCGCCCCTCGGTGGACGTCATCACAGGTACGATCAAGGCCAATTTCTCGACCCGGATCGCCTTCCAGGTGACGCAGCGCGTGGATTCCCGAACGATCCTCGACACGGGTGGCGCCGAGCATCTTCTGGGTCAGGGCGACATGCTCTACCTGCCTCCCGGCAGCGCGAAGGTGATCCGGATCCACGGCCCGCTGGTGACGGACAAGGAAATCAAGGAAGTGGTC
>JACPQY010000086.1 GCA_016190245.1 Nitrospirota bacterium
ACGCGCCGACCGCGCCGCGAGCCCCGCACCCTCCCAGGATTCCCCGGTTTCCCAGACGGAAGCCGGTAGTCGCGGGCTTCAGCCCGCGTCCAGGGCGCAGCCTGAAGGCTGCGGCTACCCGGAATAGGTTGAAAATGCTGCTCAAACCGGGCTGGAAGCTGCGCGAAACACGCGTTGTTGAACCAATCCCTCTGCTCGAGCGAAGTAAGCGAGACTTGGAGTCAGGGCCGGAGATCGGCTACCGGGGCACCACGCCTTCGCGTCGCCGCAGGAGAACCTCGAACCGTTCCATGGCCCCGAGCCAGAGGTGGCACCAGACCGCGCCGAGTGGGAGTTGGGCGACCCCTGCCCACCAGAGGGGGCCCGGCGCCGTGCTGTCAAAGAGGCCGCCGAGGGCCACCCTCGCCAGCCACGCCACCGCGAACACCCCCGCCCCCAGCACCACACGCGGCCAACCCGACGGCACCTCCACCACGCGCGCCAGGGCTTGTAGGGTGAAGTAGGTCGCCAGGTAGATCACGGCATGGCCGTGGTAGCCGCCGTCCAGCGCATCCATCCACATCCCCAGCAAAAAGACGGCGGAAGCGGCGCCGATGCCCGGCGCCCGCATTCCGAGATACAGCACCTGGGCGAGGCCGATATCCGCCGGCTTGAGCACCCACGGAGCCCCCGAGCCCGCCGCGAGCAGCAGGACGCCGATCATGACGCACAAGGGGTGAGACCCCCACCACGCGGGTCGCCGGCCGCTGCGCGCTGTCGCCAGCTTCACGGGCTTGGGGCCGGGTCCGTGGCCGGCGTCGCTTCCACTTTCGCGGGCCTCGTGACGATCACTTCCTCCAACTGGTAGAACCGCACCGCGGGCACCACCTCGATGTCGGCAAAGAACGCACGCGTGGGCCGCTCCACCCGGCTGACCACCCCCAGCCGGATACCCGCCGGATAAAGGGCATCCAGGCCCGAGCTAAGCACCACGTCACCCACCTGCACGTCACCCTCCGCCGGGAGGTGATCCAACCGGCACCGCCCCCCCCCCGCACCCTTGAGGACGCCTTGCACGCGCGATCGCTGCACGACCGCCCCCACGGCGCTGCGCGGGTCGGTCACCGGCAAAACCTTGCTGTAGTCGGTCGCCACCGAGACAACCAGGCCGACCATCCCCTCGGAAGACGTCACCGCGTCGTTCCTCTGAACACCTTGATCGTAGCCCGCCCCCACGAAGATCGCGGAGGCGATGCCGTCCGCCATGCGTGTCACCACGTCCGCTCCCACGCCCGTGAGGCCCGTCCCCTCGCGAAAGCCGAGCAGTCGGCGCAGTCTGCCCGCCTCCGCCTCCTCTTCGCCCAATCGGAGAACCTCTGCTTCGATTTCGGCCACGCGCTTGCGCAGGGCCTCGTTCTCCTGCCGGACTCCCACGAGCGCGACATATCCCCTCCACAGGCGAACGGCCTGCCTGTACGGCCATCGCAGCCACTCCACCGGTGCGAGCGTTGCCTCCACGAACCATCGTTCGCCCGGGATGGGCGTGGCCGCGCCTTTGCGCCCGGCAGCGTAGAAGACCTGCGCGGCTACGAGCCCCAGGAGGACAGATGTGAGAAGGTGCGCCCGAAAGCGGACCAAAAAACGGGCCTACTCGACGGCGATGCGCCCCAGCAGCTCCAGCTCGTCGAGAACCTTGCCCGCGCCGAGCACGACGCACTTCTCGGGCTCGTCGGCCAGGATCACCGGCAGGCCCGTTTCCTCGCGCAGGAGGCGGTCCAGGTTGTGCAGCTTCGAGCCCCCACCGGTCATCACAATGCCGCGGTCCACGATGTCCGCGGCCAACTCGGGCGGCGTGCGCTCGAGCGTCTCCTTCACCGTCTCCACAATCGCGTTGATGGGCTCGGAAAGCGCCTCGCGGATCTCGTCCGAGTTGATCGTCACGGCCTTCGGGAGGCCGGACACCTGGTCCAGCCCCTTCACCTCCATCGTCTGGGCCTCGTTGGTGGGGAAGGCGTTCCCGATCTGGATCTTGATCGTCTCGGCGGCGCGCTCGCCGATCAGCAGGTTGTATTTCTTCTTGATGAACTGGAGGATCGCCTCGTCGCACTTGTCCCCCGCCACGCGCACGGACTTGCTCGTGACGATCCCGGCGAGCGAGATCACCGCCACCTCGGTCGTCCCCCCCCCGATGTCCACCACCATGTTGCCGGAGGGCTCTGTGATGGGCAGGCCCGCGCCGATGGCGGCGGCCATGGGCTCCTCGATCAGGTAGACCTCGCGCGCGCCCGCAGACTCGGCGGAATCCTTCACCGCGCGCTTCTCCACCTCGGTGATGCCGTAGGGCACGCAAATGACGATCCTCGGCCGCAGCAGGGACCGGCGATTGTGGGCCTTGGCGATGAAGTAGCGCAGCATCTCTCCTGTCACTTCGAAGTCCGCGATCACGCCATCCTTGAGCGGGCGGATGGCCACGATGTTCCCCGGCGTCTTTCCGAGCATTTCCTTGGCCTCCATTCCCACGGCCAGGACGCGCTTGACGCCGCTCGAATCGGTGTGAACGGCCACCACGGACGGCTCGCTGGCCACCACGCCCTTGCCGCGGATGTGGACGAGGGTGGTAGCGGTGCCCAGGTCGATCGCGAGGTCGTTGGAGAAGAGGCCGAGGAGGTTGTTCAGGAGGGCGAATCGCATGGGGGGTACTTATATGATGGGCCGGACCTTGTCAATCCGGCGGGGAGGGCGATTCGGGCGGCTCCCGCGCCGGGCCTACCCACCGAACGGTGAAGCTGCGCGGGGTGCGCTCCACGGCGGGCAGCACAGCCACGAACGGCACGGTCTCCCTCGTCGCCTCCCGGCCGGCCTGGAGGTTCTCCACGGCCGCCTCCAATTCGGTGAGCCGGAGGATGGCAAACTCCCTCGGCGGGATTTCGGGGACCCACCGAGCGGCGACCTCGCCCATTTTCCACCCGTTCTCATCGAGGAAGGTGACCCGCAGAACTTGCCGGGCGGCCTGCTCGCGCGGCGCCCACCCGGTGACGAGGAACATCGCCTCATCGTACACGTTCCGATACGCACGCCCACGCACACCTTGAATACCTTCTCCCATGTCCACCGTCGCCGGCCGCAGTCCAGCGAGGGCCGCGAAGGCCGCCGCCGGGCCGGACACTTCGTCCGCCTCACTTCCCTCACCGAACAGGGGCCGAAGCCAAAGCCCGCCGACGCCCAGGACCGCCACAGCGAACAGGGCCCATGCCGCGGCGGCAACGGACGCATGGGGGCGCAGTTCCACGGAAGGAACGGAGACGGGTTCTTTTGGCTCCCGCTCCAGGCGTTCCATGAGCTTTGGCCGCACGGACTCCCGCTCGGCAGGCGTGGTGCCCGGCGCGGCGGCGGCTGCCTGTGGACGAGGCGGAGAAATCGGGGGCGCGAGAGGCTCCGGAGATGCAATTTCGTCCAAGTTCCCTTTGACAAGGCTGCTGCGCCCGAGGGCCTCGAATTCCGCCTTGAGGTCCAGCGGGGAACTCGCGGCGGGAGGTGGGGAAGCGAGCGGCGGTGGCATCGGGGGTGGAATCGGAGGCGCGGGTGGAGGCGAGAACGATGTCGGCTCGAACCCGGTCGGCGCCGGTTCGTCGGTGGGAGGCGGCGCGGCGGGAAGAGCCTGAGGAGAACCGCCGAGCGCTTTCTCATCGAGAGCGAAATCGAGGTCGAGGCCGGCCAAGGGATCCCCCCCCCCCGAGGTGGCCTCCGGGATCGCCCCCATCGGCTCGTCGGGCGGGGGTGCCGCCGGCGTACCCGGCAAAGGCGGCGGCTCCTCGAGGGCAAAGTCTTCCAGGGCCAGTCCGTCAGCCGCAGGTGCGGGCGGTTTCGGCACCGGGGGCGCGGGTGCCGAGGGAGCGGCCATTTCGGGCACCGGCGGCGGAAGCGGACCTGAGGCCGGGAGTTGATCCACGACACCGAAGTCGATCTGCATGTCGCCCGTGCCCGCCGCGCCGCCCCCCCCCCCAGCCTGCGCGGGCGGTCGTGGCGTGGTCGGCCTTACCGGCGGGCGGCTCGGCTCGGGACCGCTGGAAAACGTCACCTCATAGGTGTTCTCAGCCTCGACCAGAAAGCCCGAGCCCGTGGTCTCCATCTTGAAGTCGCGTTCCGGTTCGGACGGGGGCTCGGGAGCGGCCTCCTCGACGGCAAGACCCTGCGGGGCAGCGTCCCCCTCCTCCGGCGCGGGGGGAGGAAGAGGAGGCGGTGGCGGAGGAGGCGCCTCCGCGGCCGCGGCAGCGGGCGGCACCACGACGAACTCGTTTCCGCACTTCTTGCACCGCACGCGGGTCCCGGTCGGCTTGATCTTGGCATCGGGCAGGAGGAAGGCCTTCTTGCACTGCCCGCAGGTTACAACCATGTCCGCTCTACAGACCCGGGATGAAGGGGAGGAGCGTTTTGATATCCTCGTCCGTGAAGCGCAGGCCGGCGCCGAAGAAAACCGACGAGCGCCGGCGGGCGTCGAACTCCTCGAAATAGACTTTCCGCTCCAAGAGACTGGGCTGATAGACGGGGTCGTCCCAGCCTACGTTGGCCGTCACGTAGCGCAGAAAGGTGTACTCCGCGCGAACCTTGAGGTGCGGCCCGGCGTCGCGCCCGAAGTCGAACCCCTCGGCTGAGAGCATCGCGGCCTCGCGAAAGAAATGGAGATCCATCCCCACGCCGCCGGTGTTTTCCAGAACTCCGCCGCGCAGCGTGAGGAAGCCGAACTTCTTGGCGATCTCGACTGAGAATTTCACGTCCTCCTGCGTGGCCGTGATCTCGGGGTCACCGACCGTCTGCCCATCCTTCGTGTAGTTCCGGTTCTGGCGGATGTCGGCCGAGAGCGGATCCACCACGATGCCGAACCGGAAATACTTGTCCGGCCTCGGCTGGGCCCGAATGGAGACGTAGTTCTTCATCGTCGGCTCCGTTCCGCCTTCCACCCGCTCGGCAAGGGATACCTCGCCGCGGTACTCCACCCCGATCTTGATCCGGCTGATCTTCTCGACCGCGCCCTGCACGTCCTCGATCGTCTTCGTGAGCGAGTTGGCCAGCGCCGGATCGTTCACGAGCTTGCCGAGCGTGCCCTCGCCGCGGTCAATCTTGCCCGTGATGTTCTTCAGGCTATCCGCGGAATCGGTCAGCCGCCGGACCAATTGGTCGAACTGCTCGACGCTCCCCTGGAGCCGATCCCGGTTGGCCGCCACGAACTCCTGCACGTCCGCGGCCGCCCGCTCGAGGCGCTCCGCGATCTCCGGCACGGACTCGCCCAGGGCCCGAGCGGTCTCCTGGAAGGATGTCATGCTGTCCGAAAGCTTGGCCCGGTTCTCCTCCACGATCTGCCGCACGGTGTGGATCGTACCGCGCAGGTCTTCCACCATCGCGCCCAGCTCCTGCTCGCCCTTGCGGCCGCCGAGCACGCGGCTCATCGCGTCCGTCACCGCCTGTATGTTGTCCGCGATGGACGCGAGCTTCCCCGTGATCTCGTCCAGACTCACCGAGATCCCCACGCGTTTGATCTCACCCCCGTCCTCGATCGGCGGGGCCTTATCCGTGCAGTCCCGGATTTCCAGGTAGCGGTCGCCCAGAATGCCGGTCGTCTTGGCGGTCACCAGACAGTCCTCCGTGAGCCGGACGTCCTCTCGAACCCGCACGTGCACGCGGGCGCGGTTCGCGACGAGGTCGATCGACTCAATCTGGCCGATCGGAACGCCCGCCATCTTGACGAAGCCGTTCGAGCGCAGACCCTCGGCGGATTCCAGCGTCACGCTCACGCGATAGCCGCCGCGCCAGACGCCTCGCTGGCCGGTCAACTTGAGTGCGGACCACAGCAGGACCACGAGGAGCACCGCCACGAACAGCCCCACTCTCACTTCCGGTCGGATTTTCACGGCCGTTTCTTCAAACGATCTGGATGGGCCCCTCAACCCGTCGCTCCACGAACTGGCGCACGATGGGGTTCGAGGAAGATCGGATGCCGTCGGGCGTCTCCACCTCCACGATGCGGCCTTCGTGGAGAAGGGCGATGGAGTCGCCGATCGAGTAGCTCGAGGCGACGTCGTGGCTGATCACGATCGCGGTGAGACCCAGCTCCTTTTGGACCGAAAGGATCAACTGGTCGATGTTGGCGGAGGTGACCGGATCGAGTCCCGAGGTCGGCTCGTCGAAAATCACGACGTCCGGATCCATCGCGAGGGCCCGCGCCAGCCCCACCCTCTTGCGCATTCCACCGGAAAGCTCGGCCGGGTAGCGATCCTCCACCCCGCGCAGGCCCACCTGGGCCAGCTTCGTGATCACGATACGGTGAATCTCCCCGTCGCTCAGCGTGGTGTGCTCGCGGAGGGCGAAGCCCACGTTCTCGGCCACGGTCAAGGAGTCGAACAGCGCAGCGAACTGGAAGAGCATCCCGAACCTCTTGCGCACCTCGGTGAGTCGGCGCTCGTCGGCCTTCACGAGGTCCACGCCATCCATCACGATCGAGCCGCGGTCCGGCCGGAGGAGACCGATGATATGCTTGATGAGCACGCTCTTGCCGCAGCCGCTCTGGCCGAGGATGACGGTCGTTCGACCGCGCTCGATGTCCAGGTCCACCCCGCGCAGCACCGGCTTGCCGCCAAACGCCTTGTGGAGGCCGCGAACCTCGATGAAGGCCATTCTGGAAATGGTATCACGCCGCGAACAGGAGCGCAGTCAGAAAGTAGTCCCCGACGAGGATCGTGATGCACGCGAACACGACGCCCTGCACCGTCGCCTCCCCCACGCCTTTCGCGCCGCCATCCGCGGTGAACCCGCGGTAGCAGCCGATCGACGCAAGGAGAAACCCGAAGACGGTGGACTTGAACAGGCCCTGCAACACGTCCCCGATCTTGATCAGCTCGAGGATGCGACCGGTGAAATCGCCGGGGTCCACCCCGAGGAGCGGGACGGCCACGAAGTAGCAGCCCAGCGTGCCCACGAAATCGAAGAGGATCGTGAGGAAAGGCAGCATGAGGGTGGCGGCCACGATACGCGGCACGAGAAGGTAGTGCACGGGGTCCACGGCCATCGTGTGCAGGGCATCCACCTGCTCCGTCACGCGCATCGTGCCCAATTCCGCGGCCATCGCCGAGCCGGCCCGCGCCGTCACCATGAGGGACGTGAGAACGGGACCGAGTTCGCGGGTGATGGCCATCACGGAGATCGCCCCCACGAGCGCCTGGCTGCCGAACTTCGCGAACCCCCGGTAGGTTTGAAGGGCAAAGACCATCCCCGTGAACGTGCCCGTGAGGAGGATGATGAACCACGACTTCACGCCGATGAACTCCATCTGCTGGAAGAGGAGCTGCGTCCGGAACGGACGCCGGAACGTGAGGCGCACCACGCGGGCCATCATCAGCGTGAAGTCACCCAGCGTGGTCAGCCGCCGTCCGAAGAACTCGGCCCACTTCTCCGGCGCCAACACCTCCATCCACGACTTCTCAACCGCCATCGTGCTATTGTACTATTCTCGCCGCACCATTCCCACGTAATCCTGTGCAACCCCAGCCGCGCCGCGTCGTCACCGCCTTCCTCATGCGAGGGAACCGCATCCTTCTCGGGCGGCGGAGTCCGCGCGTCGCCACCTATCGGGGCGCCTGGGCCGCAATCAGCGGAACCGCCCGGCGGCCAGAGGACTTCCACGTCTATCTCGAGATCTACGAGGAAACCGGGCTGCGGGCGGGAGAGGTCGTTCTTCTCCAGAAAGGCCGCCCGGTGCAGATCACCGATCGCGCGCTCGGCCGCCGCTGGCTCATCACTCCCTACCTCTTTCGCGTCCGCGGCGGGCGCCCTCGGCGGAATTGGGAACACGAATGCTTTCGTTGGGTCCGCCCCGCCGATGTGGGGCGGCTGAGCACGGTGCCGCACCTGGCGAAGGGGCTGGCGCGGGTCTACCCCCCGTTCAGGGGATTTCCCACCCGAGTGCGGCACGCCGGCCTGCGCGAAATCGAACGGATCGCGCTTGATCGAAAACACGGCGCCGCGGAACTCGCCCGCCGCGCGCACGCCGTCATGCATCGCGCCCGATCCCTGCCTACCCGGGACCGATCTCTCCTCGCCTCGACCCTCGCTGCCGCCCGGCCCCTCATGCCCGGAATCGGAGCCGCCGCCCTCAGCGCTTTGAGGGGACATGAAACGCGCAACGGCCGCCACGCCCCCGCGCCCGAGCCGAGCGCCCGCCCGCGCCGGCTCCTTTTCCTCCTGGAAAAGAGCCGCTCCATTCTGACGCACAGCTACTCGTCCTCGGTGATCAACCTTCTCGCGGGCATTCCGGATCGGGAGAGGGTCCTCTTCGCGACCGATTCCGAGCCACCGGGCGAGGGTCGGCGCACACGGCGTGCACTCCGAGCCCTCGGCTACCGAGTCCATCGAGTGCGAGACCGCGAGGCCGCACGCTTCCTTCGCCGCACCGACCTCCTGCTCGTCGGCGCCGATGCGATCACGCGCAGCAGCGATATTCTGAACAAGCGCGGTACGCGGCCCCTCGCGGCGCGCGCCGCCGCCCTGGGCAAACCTGTCCTCTGCGCGGCCGACCCCTCCAAACGCCTGCCCCAAGGACTGGACGAACCCGCGCTCCGACGCCTCATCCCCGCCCTCGACCCCGAAGGCTACTTCGAGGTCTGCCCCGCCCGTTGGATCGCGGGGTTTGTGGACCCGCCGGAGAACCGCGCCATGCCCACCCTTCCCGCGCGCCATTCGAGGCCCCGGGGGGGGTGACAGAAACTCCGACGCCGGTCGGGACTTCTTCGTCAAGAGCCCGCTACGTCGGACATGTGATGTACGACACAGAACCCAGGCCCGGCCCGAGCCGCGCAACTTGGCGCCCCGGGTGACGAATCGAAGCAACCCCGAACTCCGCCCCCGCACTGCGACCGTCGGGGTGGCACGACGATTGCGTCGGCTGACCTGAAACTGCCGATGGACTCTCCTGCCCCGCCCAGCCCCCCGGTCGAACCGGGGGCACCCCCCCCCCAACAAGGTGCCCCGGCGTCACATGAAGGTAGGGGCCGCATCCGCCGGGGACGATGGCCCGCGATCCTCGGGCTCGGGTTGCTCGCGAGCGGAGCCGCACTCTTCATCGCACGCAAGATCGAAGGGCATCGAACCCAAGAGGCGATCAAGCTCTACGAGGGATACTTCAGCGGGCCTCAGGCGTCAACGGTCTTCATCCTCGGCCTCGCCCCACCCGTAGAATACCGCCGGTCCGGCGAGAAGGCATGGAAGGAGCTTGCGGAGTCCACGGCCCTCTCGATCCATGACACGGTGCGAACCGGATCGCACGGCGCCATTGACCTGTCTCTCGAACCGGGCGTCGCCGTCCGCGTGGGACCCGATTCCGAGTTCGCGCTGGCCAAACTCGTGCTCGACGCCCTCGGTCGGGCGAAGGATATCGAGGTGTCGCTGGTCCGCGGCCGCATCATCAGCGTGGTGGACTGGCTGGCGCAGGGTGCGAGCTTCCAAGTAGCGACGCGCACGGCAACGGCGGGTGTAAGGGGTACCGTGTTCATGCTCGAACTGCTCGGCGAACTCCTGAACGTGCACGTGCTCGAGGGGACGGTGGAGGTGACGACCCCGGAGGATCCTTCGCATCGCGAGGAAGTGGGAGAAGGTGACACGCTTGAGGTGTCTCGCCCGGCGGCCCGGCCCGGCTTCGCGCCACGACCCGTCTTCAGGAGACTCAAAGTACCTCCCGATATCGAGTCCCAGATGGAGCGCGCCACCCACCTCGCCCGAGCCCTGCCTCCGAGATCCATGCGGTCCGGGGATCAAGGCGAGAAGAGAAGCCCTTCCCTCCGGGGCAGGGAAAGGGCGCGGGCGCTTCTTGAACGGCGACAGTTGAATCGATCAGCCGCCGGCGAAAAACGCAGCGAACTCCAACGCGCACGCGAGGAAGCAAGGAGACGACGCTCAGCCGAATCGGGACGTGAGTCCCAAGGTGCCCAAGGCGTACCCGGCGAAGAGCTGCCGCCTCAAGAGAGCAATGCGGGAAAAGAAGAGCCGTGGGGAGCGCCGACAGGAGACCAGGAGGAGATCCTCTCCCTGATCGAGATGTGTCGCCGGGCGCTCCAGCGCTTGAGCATTGACGCGTGCCTGGCCGACGCCACCGCACCGGGTTTTCGGGCGCAGGGTCGCGACCTATCCGAAATCCACCGGTTCTTTGACGCGGCGGCCAGGAGCGTGACCCCGCCGACGATCACCCTGGGGGGACTCGATGTCCAGATCGTCGGCAACACCGGCTTCGCGAGCTTCTATGCCGTGGCGACATCAGTGCATCTGGAGACGAGCTCGCCAGTGCGCCGGGAGCATGCCGTCATGATCGAATTCTCGCGTCTGGAGGGCCGTTGGCTTGCCATTTCGGCCCATTTCGACTAAAATGTGCGATCGCGTCAGGCGAAGAGACCACGGGAGGGCTTTACTGACAAGGTTGCATGGCGGCCGGGCTGCCCTGGCGGTATTGGCTGTACTTGGGTGGGCCCCACAGGGCTGGGGCGATAGCACTTCGCCGGCAACCGAAGCACCTCTTCCCGCCCCCCCCCCCGCCTCCGCGCCCGCCGATGCGAAAGTTCCGGATCCCGCCCTCCTCAGGAAGATCCAGAACTTCGAGAGCACCGAGGCCCCGGTTGAATACCGCTTCCTGAAAGGGGACCAGGTCGAGGTGCGGGTGCTCGGGTACCCCGAACTCTCCAAGACGTACACCATTTCCGAAGAAGGGATGCTGATTGTAGGCCTGGGGCAGCCGATTCAGGGCGTCGGCCGGAGCAGCGCGGAAGTGCGGGAGGCGCTCGAAGGGGAACTCAGCCACTACCTCCAACGACCCCGAGTCTCGCTCTTCCTGGCCAAGGCGGGCGAGCGACGTGTCTCCGTCATCGGAGACCTCTCCCACGCGGGTCAGGTGCCGCTCACCGGCCAGGGCACACTCCTGGAAACGCTCACCCAGGCGGGCTGGAAGTACGACCCGTTCTCGGGTCATCAAGCCACCATTATCCGCCAGGGGCGTACGCTGACCGTGGAGGTCGGCCTGATCATCCGCTCGAAAGCCCCCGCCCTGAATATCCGGCTGAAGCCGGACGACATCGTGATCCTCGGCTCACCGGACCCCGTGATGGTCATCGGAGAGGTGCGCAAACCGGATCGTTTTTCCGTCGGCGAAAGGGGCGGCATCACCCTCCGCGAGCTCCTGGCCAGGGCCCAGGGCATCACCGAGGCGGCGGATCTGCCGGGCAGCAAGATCATCCGGCGCGACGGCTCGGAGGAGGAGATCGATCTCAACACCTACCTGTTCCGTGGCGGGCTCGAGGAAGAGGTCGTCCTCAAAGGTGGCGACACCCTCTACATCCCCCAGGGTGGTCAGATCGGGGTCTTCGTTCTGGGCATGGTCATCCGTCCGGGATACTTCCGCCAACCGAAGGGCATCACGGTTCTGCAGGCCCTCGCCCTGGCAGACGACCCCCAGTTCGGCGCGAAGCTCTCGCACTCCAAACTGGTCCGCGGCTACTCCAGCGGGCAGCCCGAGGTGGTGACGGTGAACGTGGATCGCCTCGTGCACAAGGGCGACATGACGCAGAACCTGGCGATGCAGGACGGGGATGTCTTATTCATTCCGGAGACGGCGACGTCCGATGTGTTGGACTTCGTGAGCCGGATGCTCTCGCCGCTGAACCTCGGAATCTCCACGGGCGCCGCCGCGGCGGCGGCCATGGCCACGAAGTAGGCATGGAACGCACGGAACTGTACGAAATCCTGATGCGGATCGTTCACACCGTGGTGAAACGCGCCCACCTCTTCGGGCTGGTGGCGGCCGGGGTCATCGTGGGCGTGGGGGCGATGTACCTGTCGGTGCCGAAAGTGTTCGAGACCTCGGCCCAACTTCAGTACATCGCGGAAACCCCGCTCGAGCAGGCCTCGCAGGTCTTCGAGCGGATCGGCAAGATGTTCGGAGCCGGCGAAGGCACCATTGACACCCAGATCGAGATCATCACCAGCGAAGCCATCCTGAAGGAAAGCCTGGAGCGGCTGAATCTGATACCCGAGTCAGCCACTCCCGCGGAGGCCCAGGCCGTCGTGGGGCGGTTCAGAGGGCACATCTCGGCGCGCAAAGTGGGCAACAGCAACACGTTCCAGCTCATCGTTCAGGCACCCACGCCTGACCTCGCCCTGAAGCTCGCCAACACGGTCACCGACGTGTACCGAGTGAACGACCTTCGCACGCGTCAACGCAACGACCAGGCCATGCGCGGCTACCTCCTGGAGCAGATAGACAGTCTCGAAGCCAAGATCCGCGAGCAGAAGGGACAGTCGCAATCCTTCGCCACGCTCCAGGACCTGGAGGCCGAGGTCAAAGCACTTGAGAAACAGAGCCAGGAACAACGCCGCGCCATCGAGGCCGAGCGCAAGAACCTCCTTATCGAGCGCGACGCGCTCATGACCCGCTACACGCCCGAGCACCCCAGCGTGCTCCAAATCGGCGCCGCACTCGAGTACCTCGATGAAATCCTGGCGGGACGATCGGGTTCCCGGGAGCGCACGACGATCCTGGCCCTCCAGCCCGAGCTTGTGGAACGCTTCGTCAAGCTCCAGGCCACGGACCAGCTCAGCCGGCGTGATCTGGCGCGCGGCCGGGACAAGCTCGATCGGCGCACGCGGGAGCTTCTCGCCTCCACCCCCCAGTATTCGGACCAGGAATTCCTCCAACGCGAGCTCGCGCTCAACCAGGAGATCTACGCCAACATGAAGCGCCGCCTCTCGCAGGTGGAGCTCTCGCTCGGGAACCAGTCGCAGAACGTGGTGGTGCTCCGGGAGGCCGGGCTCCCTCGTAGGCCCGTCAAGCCGGACGCCCGCACGTTCGCCGGCATCGGTTTCATACTGTGCCTTGCCCTCCCGCTGGGCGTCGTCTTCATCATGGAGGCCATGGACTCCACCATCGGCACGATCCCCGAGTTGGAGAAATTCGCGAAGGCCACGGTCCTCGGAGGGGTCCCGTTCGTCAAACACGCCGCCGACACCACCGCCGGGAAGGCAACCACCGATGGCGTCGCGCTCGATACGACGCAACTCGCCTTCCGGGAGGCGTTCCGGACCCTGCGGACCCGGATGGACCTTCAGGCGGGCAGGAAGAAGGGACGGATCTTCCTCTTCACGAGCACCCAGCCCGAGGAGGGCAAGACGACGGTCTCGTGCAACCTCGCGCGCACGTTCGCCGAAACGGGAACACTCGCCCTCCTCGTGGATTGCAACCTCCGCCACCCCTGTCTCCACGAGTATCTCCGAATTCCGCGCGATCCCGGCCTGATCCACGCGCTCCAGAAGAAGATGGGCTGGCGAAGCGCCCTGCAGTTCGGCGAGACGAAGGGCCTGTGCGTGCTCACCTCCGGAGGCGTCCTTCGCAACCCACTCCCGGTCTACGAGAGCCGCCTCTTTAGCGAGATCCTCGCTGACGCCCGCACCGTATTCGATCTGGTCTTGGTTGACGCGCCGCCCGCTCTCTTCGTCTCGGACGCGGCCGCGATGGCCAAGCATACGGATGGGGTCATTCTCATCTGTTCCGCCGACGAGGTGCAGCGCTCCTCGCTGGAACGCAACCTGGACCAGTTCCGAAAGTCGGGCATCCCCATCCTGGGACTCATCATGAATCACAAGCGCCCGCTGCGCTTCATGATGTCGCCCTACTATCACTACTACTACGGATATCCCTCCACCTACCCCGTCGGCGCCCGGAAGGGAGATGGACAGCCTTCTACGGCCCAAGCCGCATCCGGAACGGCCGCAGCGGGGTAGTCGCTTCGGCTACGCGACGGCTGCCCGGTCCTTGAGGTAGGCCGCCAGCGCCTCGCGCCAGGGGCGCATCGGTCCCAATCCCAGGGCATTCCAGCGGGCCTGCGACAGGACCGTGTACGCGGGGCGAACGTCGGGAGCGCCGAGAGAGGACGTCTTCACGGGTCGCACGCGGACCCGCAGGCCGGCGAGCCGGAAAATCTCCCGGGCGAAGTCCGCCCACGAGCACGAGCCCTCGTTCGTCACGTGGAAGACGCCGTGGCGGTGCGCCCCAACCAACTTGAGGATGGCCTCCGCCAAGTCCCGGCAATAGGTCGGGCCCAGGATCTGGTCGCGAACCACGGAGACCTCACCCTTTGACGGCCCGAGGGTCAGCATCTGCTCGACGAAGTTCTTCTTGGCACGTGAAGACTCGGCCCGCCCGTACAGACCGCTCGTCCTCACCACGGCGACCTTCGACCACGCGCGCCGGACGAAAAGCTCCCCCGCCAGCTTCGAAACACCGTAGAGACTCAGAGGGTTCGGGGGATCCGACTCCCGATACGGACGACGACGCCGGCCGTCAAAGACGAAATTGGTGCTCACGTGCACGAGAGGGATCTTTGCTTCGCGGCAAGCCGCCGCCAGGTTGCGCGGGCCGAACGCATTGATCTCGAAGGCCGCACGCGCCGCGTCCTCTTCGGTCTCCGCGCGGTCCACAAAATTGTATGCGGCGGCGTTCACGAGCGCATCCGGTTTCTCACGACGCAGAGCCTCGCGAACGGAAGACACCTGCCGGACATCCACATCCGCTGAAGAAGCACACCGCACCATGACGTCGGGGACGATCTCCGCGCTTCGTTTCAATTCCGTACCGAGCTGGCCCTGCCCACCGGCAACGAGGATTTTCATGGGACCATTGTACTACGACCGTCTCCCGCTATCGCTCGCGACCCCGCCCGAGCCACAGGAAGGCCGAGGCCAAAATTGTGACGCCACACCCCTTCTGTTATCATTTTCGCGATGTCGTATCCCATTCCGGAGGGGGCCCTCAGTATCCTCCAACACCTTCGTGGCAACGGGCACCGCGCGCTCCTGGCCGGCGGCTGTGTTCGAGACCTGCTGATGGGGCGCACCCCGAAGGACTACGACGTCGCCACGGACGCGACCCCCGAGCGGGTGATGGGCCTTTTCCCGCATACCGCCGCCGTTGGCGCCCACTTCGGCGTCGTGCTCGTGATGCAGAACGGACGGCCCTTCGAGGTGGCCACTTTCCGCAAAGACCATGGCTACGCGGACGGCCGCCACCCCGACTCGGTCAGCTTCACCGACGAGGCCGAGGACGCCCGACGGCGCGATTTCACCGTCAATGGACTCATGTACGACCCTCTGGAAGACCGGGTCCTCGACTACGTGGAAGGCCGTGCCGATATCGAGCGGCGCGTGCTGCGCGCGATCGGCGACCCCGTGGCCCGCTTCAAGGAAGATCACCTGAGAATCCTCCGCGCCCTTCGTTTCGCCGCAGATCTCGATTTCGGGTTGGACGCCCAGACGGAGCAGGCCGTGAAGGACCTGGCCCCGCTCAGTGTCGAGGTGAGCGCGGAACGACTGCGGGACGAACTGATCAAAATGCTCACGCAGGCGCCGGGCGACCGCGCCATCGAGGGGATGCGCGCCACGGGCGTGCTCCGCCACGTCCTCCCCGAGGTCGAGGCCATGATCGGAGTGGAGCAACCGCCCGAGTTTCACCCCGAGGGAGACGTCTACCGGCATACCCTTCTCACGCTCAAGCACCTCCCCTCTCCTTCCCCCACGCTCGCGTTGGGCGCCCTGCTCCACGACGTGGGCAAGCCCCAAACTTTCCAGGTGAAAGACCGGATCCGGTTCGACGGCCACGTGGAACTTGGGGCCCGTCTGGCCGAAGCCATCCTCCGCCGCCTGCGCGCCCCCAACGATGTTGTCGAGAGGGTTGCGGAACTCGTCCGGCAGCATCTGCGATTCAAGGACGCGCGCAGCATGCGGGAGAGCACGCTCAAACGATTCCTCCGGATGGACCATTTCGACGAACATCTCCAGCTCCACCGGGCCGACTGCCTCGCCAGCCACGGAGACCTGGACATCTACGAGTTCTGCCGACAAAAACTGGAGAGCTACGGTCGGGAGGAGATCCGCCCGCCCCGGCTCGTGACGGGGGACGATCTCATCGAACTGGGACTCACGCCGGGCCCGGCGTTCAAAGACATCCTCGAGGAAGTCGAGACCGCCCAACTGGAGGGCAAGCTCCAGTCGCGGGACGACGCGATCGCCTTTCTGCGTCGGGAAGTGCTTCCTCGACACCCACAGCAAGACCCGCCCCGGCCGTGAGAACGACCAACACAATGAACTTCTCGACGAGATCGAAGAGTATTGTTCGAGCGAATCCCGAGCCTGCCGTGTTGTCCGCAGGCCATCCTGGCCTGCGTTCGTCTCACGGCACCAGGACTCCCTGTCCGGGTGTCGAGGGAGGAGTCGAGAACCCCGAGGGCAAAGCGCTCAACGCGGCAGGCCGCCCGCGCCGCCCCACACGTCAGATCCGCGTGGGGACTGTCCCCGTGGGCGGAAACGCCCTCGTGACCGTCCAGTCCATGACCTCGACCAACACCTCCGACGTCCGCCAGACGGTCGAGCAAATCCGGCGGCTCGAAGAGGCCGGCTGCGAGATCGTCCGCGTGGCCGTGCCCGACGACGAAGCTGCGTCGGCGCTCGGCCCCATCCTGCGTGAGATCCGCATCCCCCTCGTGGCGGATATCCACTTCCACTACAAGCTTGCCCTCAAGTCCATCGAGCAGGGCGTCCACTGCATCCGGATCAACCCGGGCAACATCGGCGGGATCGAGCGCCTGCGTGAAGTCGTGCGGGCCGCCGAGCAGGCCCACGTGCCCATCCGGGTCGGCGTCAACTCGGGCTCTCTCGAAGACGACATCCTGCGCCGCCACGGGTTCAAAGTGACGGCGTCCGCCCTCGTCGAGAGCGCCGTCCGCAACGTCCGCATCCTCGAAGACGCGGGCTTTGGCGACGTCAAGATCTCGGTCAAGTCCACGGATGTCCTCACCACGATCGAGGCGTACCGGTTGCTCTCCGCGGCAGTGGACTACCCGCTGCACCTCGGGGTGACGGAGGCCGGGCGAGGCCGGCCGGCCCACATCAAGTCCGCCATCGCCATGGGCGCGCTTCTCATGGATGGGATCGGGGACACGATTCGCATCTCGCTCACGGAGGACCCCGTGAACGAGGTGCACGCCGCCTACGACCTGCTGAAAGCCATCAAACTCCGCGAGCGCGGGGTGGACCTCATCACGTGTCCTACGTGCGGGCGCATCGAAATCGATCTCATGAAGCTGTCCGACGAGCTCGAGCGCCGCCTCGGCCACATCCGCGAGCCGGTCCGGGTGGCCGTGCTCGGCTGCGTGGTCAACGGCCCGGGCGAGGCCCGTGAGGCGGACATCGGCATCGCAGGCGGCCGCGGCGTCGGGATGCTCGTGAAGGACGGAAAGTTCGTCCGGAAGGTCAAAGAGTCGGATATGGTGGATGTTCTCGTGGAAGAGGTGGAAAAGATCGCGGCGGAGAAGCGCAGGAGCCGATGACGCGGCGAGCCGTGGGCCGTGATATACTCGAATCATGAGCCGCTACGACGCGCTCCACAAGAAGTACCTGCAAGATGCAGAGAGGCTTTTGCGGAAGCGGGACTATCCGCAGGCCTCCGAGAAACTGTGGGGGGCTACCGCGGAGATGATCAAGTCCATCGCGGAACGCAGGCGGTGGAAACACCACAGCCACCGCGATTTGCTGGTGGCCATGAGTCGTCTGGCCGAGGAGTCCGGTGGCCCCGGAATGAGAACCCTATTTGCATACGCTCAAATGTTGCACGCCAATTTCTACGAGGACTTCATGTCACCCCCCGTGGCAACCCAATATGCACGGGACGTCAGGCGTCTGATCGTGAAGTTGCAGTCGCTCAACGGGCAACCGTAGGCGGCCGACCTGCGCCGCCCCCCTCGTGGCATCGAACTCCCACTCCCCCCGATTCGTCCGCTGGAGCGGCTATTTCGCGCCGACGCTCCGCGAGGAGCCCGGCGACGCGGAAGTGGTCAGCCACCGCCTCATGCTCAAGGCGGGCATGATCCGAAAGGTGGCGGCGGGCATCTATGACCTGCTCCCCCTCGGCCTGCGCGGTCTGCGCAAGGTCGAGGCGATCGTGCGGGAGGAAATGGACCGGGCGGGCGCCCACGAGGTGCTCCTACCGATGGTCACGCCCGCCGAGCTCTGGCAGGAAACGGGCCGCTGGGACGTCTACGGCAAGGAACTCCTCCGATTCCAAGATCGGCACGAGCGCTGGTTCTGCCTGGGGCCGACCCACGAGGAGGTCATCACCGACCTCGTCCGCCGCGAGGTGCGCTCCCACCGCCAGTTGCCCATCACGCTCTACCAGATCCAGACCAAGTTCCGCGACGAAGTGCGCCCCCGATTCGGTCTCATGCGCGGCCGGGAATTCATGATGAAAGACGCCTACAGCTTCGACCGCTCAGACCCCGAGGCCGAGGCCACCTACGGCCGGATGCGCGAGGCGTATGACCGTGTCTTCGCGCGCTGCGGCCTGCGGTTCACCAGCGTCGAGGCCGCCACGGGCGCGATTGGCGGGTCGTTCTCCCACGAGTACATGGTGCTGGCGGAAAGCGGGGAGGACCAGACCGTGTCCTGCTCCAAGTGCGGATTCGCGGCCAACATCGAATTTGCCGCCACCGCCCCCATCCCATCCGGTAGCCGCAGCCTTCAGGCTGCCTCCGATGCGCATCCCGGTGGCCGCACCCTTCAGGGTACGCCTGATGCGCTTCCCGGTAGCCGCACCCTTCAGGGTGCGTCTGCGTCTTCGGACGCGGGCTCCCTGTCCGCCCCCCGGCGGAAAATCCCGCGCCTACCCGGTGAGCCTTCTCCGTCGCCCATCGAACCACCCGCCCCCTGTCCCAAGTGCTCCGCTCCCCTCTCCCTCACCCGCGGCATCGAGGTCGGCCACGTGTTCAAGCTGGGAGAGAAGTACTCCAAAGCCATGAAAGCCACCTTCCTCGACGCCGAGGGCAAGGAGCGCACGATGGTGATGGGCTGCTACGGCATCGGCATCGGCCGGACCTTCGCCGCCGCGATCGAACAGGGCCACGACGAGAACGGTCCCATCCTCCCCCCCTCCATCGCCCCCTTCCACGTGCTCCTCACGACGGTGGCGCAGGACCCCCGCGCCCTGGAGGCCGCCGAGTCGCTGGCCAAGGAGCTCAACGGCGCCGGGATCGAGGTCCTCTGGGACGACCGCGACGAGCGCGCGGGAGTGAAGTTCAAGGACGGCGATCTAACAGGCATCCCCGTGAAGATCGTGGTGGGCAAACGGTTCATCGAAAAAGGCACCATCGAGATCAAGCCCCGCCGAGACGGCGCCGCGTGCGAGGTGCCGCCCTCCGCTGCGCTCGCCGCGGCCCACGAGTTCCTTGCTCGATAGGATCATCCTCGCCCTCGACACGCCTTCCCTCCGGCAGGCGCTCGAGTGGGTCGCCTCGGTCGAGAGCCGCGTCAACTTCTTCAAGATCGGGGTTGAGCTCTTCTCCGCCGAAGGCCCTCACGCCGTGGAGAAGCTGAAAGAGCGGGGCCTGCGAATCTTCCTCGACCTGAAATACCACGACGTGCCCGCCACGGTGGCCAAGGCGTGCCGGGCCGTCGCTCCGCTCGGGCTGGACCTCCTCAACGTCCACGCTCTGGGCGGCGAGGCAATGATGCACGCGGCCGCCGAGACACTGCGGGACGACTGCGCTCGGCTCCGCGTCCCCGCCCCGAAACTGATCGCCGTGACCCTCCTGACCTCCCTCGAATCGGCCGACCTCGAGGCAACGGGCATCTCGCGCCCGATGACCGAAACGGTCGAGAGGCTGGCCCAGTTGGCGCGCGCGAGCGGGCTTGATGGCGTCGTCTGCTCCCCCCATGAAATCACCCTCGTCCGGAGGGCCTGCGGAGATGACTTCCTCCTCGTCACACCCGGCATCCGCATGCCGGATTCCCCGCCCGACGATCAGAAACGCAAAGCCACGCCCCGCGAGGCGCTCGCATGGGGCGCCGACTACCTCGTCCTCGGCCGGCCCGTCTGGCAGTCCCCCGACCCCGCCGCCGCCCTCGACCGCCTCGCCGCGCCGTGAAGCATCGCGAACACACGCGGAGCGAGGGGGGAAATACTCTGCTCCTCGAAGGCACTCACGCGGTGGAAGAGGCGCTGACCTCCGGCCGCGCGGGCCTGCTCACCGAAATCTATTTCCGGGACGGCGCCCACGAAGCGCGCTTGGAGGAGGTCCGGAAGCTGGCCGAACAGCACAGGGTCCCGATCCGGCGGCTCGACGCCGAGTCCTTCCGGCGCCGCTTCCCAGACCGCCACGCCCAAGGCATCACCGCCCTCCTTCGGGGTTTCCCGTACGCCGATTGGCTCGACGCCGCCAACGTCAATGGCACGATCCTCGTGCTCGATCACGTGCAGGACCCCCGCAACGTCGGCGCGATCCTGCGCTCCGCGCTCGCCTTCAACTGCGCCGCGGTCGTCATGCCCAAGGACCGCGCGGCCCCAATCACCGATGTGACCATCCGGGCCTCCGCTGGCGCCGCCTGGCACCTCCCGATCTCACGGATCGCCAATGTCGCTCAAAGCCTGTCGGCGCTCCGCGATGGCGGCCGCTGGATTGTCGGGGCCGACGCCCGGGGCAAGCCGCTCGACGAGTGGCAGGCGCCGCCGGGCCAAGCCCTTGTCCTCGTCGTGGGCGAGGAAGGTCGCGGGCTCCATGACCTCACACGCAAACGGTGCGACGAGATCCTCGCGATCCGCCACAGCCCCAAACTCGCGTCGCTCAACGTTTCCGTCGCCGCCGCGATCATGCTATACGAGTTGGACCGCAGGACGGCCGGCACCGGCTGAACCGTGCCGGCCCCGCGGAGCGTTGTAGAGAACGCCAGAGAAACCGGGGTTGGGGGGCAGGTCGAAGGGAGCCACGCGCATGATCAAGACGGATCGCTGGATAAGAAAGATGGCGACCGAGCACGGCATGATCGAGCCGTTCGTGGAGAGGCAGGTGAGCGCCGGCGTCATCTCGTATGGCTGCTCCTCGTTCGGCTACGACCTGCGCGTGGCGGACGAATTCAAGATCTTCACCAACATCAACACCACCGTCGTTGATCCGAAGAACTTCGATCCCGCCTCGTTCGTGAATTTCAAGGGGACGTGCTGCATCATCCCCCCCAATTCCTTCGCGCTGGCCCGAAGCGTGGAGTATTTCCGGATACCCCCAAACGTGGTGACCATCTGCGTGGGCAAGTCCACCTACGCCCGATGCGGGATCATCACGAACGTTACGCCGTTCGAGCCCGGGTGGGAGGGCTTCGTCACCCTCGAAATCAGCAATACAACGCCACTCCCTGCCAGGATCTACGCGGACGAAGGGATCGCACAGGTGTTGTTCTTCGAGAGTCCCGAGGAGCCCGAGGTGACGTACCGGGACCGGAAGGGCAAGTACCAGGCCCAGCGCGGGATCACTCTCCCGCGGATCTGAGACCCGTGCGCGCCCCTGCTTGCCCGTCGGGCCATGCCCCGTGCTCGGGGCCGCGCTTCGCTCGCGGACGGTCACGGTGTCCAACTCAGGGGGCCGTACTCCTCGCCGTGCTTGCCGCGTGGATGGGATGCGCCCTGCCGGGCACACGCAAGGATGCGATCGTGCACCAGCGGCTCGGCGAGGCCGCACTGTCCGAGGGCAACTACACCACGGCGCTGGAGGAATTCCTCATCGCCGTTGAGAAGAACCCGCGCGAGCCGATGCTCCACCTTGAGCTGGGCGTGGCCTACTACAGCAAGGGGCGACTGGAGGAGGCGCGCCGGCACCTCCTGCGTGCCGTGGAGCTCAAGCCGGACCTCTCGGAGGCCCACAACAACCTCGGCCTTGTGTACACGAACCAGGGGCTCTATGAGAGCGCCATTCGCGAATACCGCCTTGCCCTGCAAAACGTCCTCTACCCCACCCCGGAGAAGGTCTTCCAGAACCTGAGCGTGACAAGCTACCTCAAGGGCGACTGCGAGGGCGCGCTCGCGGCCTCCCGGAGCGCCCTGCAGTTCCGGCCCGATCATCCGATCTACCTCAATGGCTACGGGCTCGCTCTCCACTGCCTGAAGCGCAGCGGCGAGGCTGAAGAAGCGTTCCGCCGCGCCTTGACGGCCAATCCCGACTACGTGGAGGCGCATCTCAGCCTGGGCAATCTCCTTGCCGAAACCGGCCGCCGCGACGAGGCGCGCGCAGAGTACCAATCCGTGATCCGCCTGGCGCCGTACAGCCCCGCGGCGGAGACGGCACGCTCCAGGCTCGGCATGGTCAAGTGACGGGTCTCTTGGATCCCCCTCCGAATCAACCCGGCGCCTCCCCCCCCCCGAACGACCGGCTCGGCCCCCTCCTTCGAACCATGCGGGAGCGGGCAGGCCTGACCATCGAGCAACTCTCCGGCCTCACGAAGGTCTCGCCCGCCACAATCGAGGCGATCGAGGACGATCGGGCGCTCGGCACCCTTCCCGAACTCTTCTATCGCGCGCACGTCATCGAGATCCTCCGAGCTCTCGGTGAGGATCCGCAACCGTGGTCGCCGCGGCTGGCCCTTCTCCTCGGGCAGAGTCGGCAGGCCACCCCCCCGCCTGCCCCCTCGCCTTCGGCCCGCCGGCGACGCCTGGCGGGCCTGGGCGCGGCGGCGAGCGTCCTCGGGCTCCTCGTACTGTGGGGCTCACTCCCCCGTTCCTCCCCACCCACCCTCACGGAGCCACCGGCCTCCCCCATCGAGGGACCGGTCACCGTCGAGGTCATCAGCCGGGAGTTCACGACCGTGGAGTACGCCGCGGATGGAGGTCCCGCCGCACAACTCTACCTCCGCGAAGGCGAGCGAGCCCACCTCATCGCCCGCCGCCGGCTCCGCGTCACCCTGTTGCGCCCGTCGGCGGTGGATGTCATTTACCGCGGCGAGAAGGTGGATCTCTCCGCCGAGCGCGGCTCCGTTGCACGCCTCGAGTTTCCGCGCCGATGAGCGCCGAGCCCGTCCCGCATTCCATCTGCCTCGTCGCCAACCCGTTCGCGGCCGCGGGCCGTCTGGGCCGTCGACTGCCCTGGATCCAGGAGGAAGCCCGCCGCCGCTTCAAAGACGTGGAACTACTCGTGTCCCGCCGAAAGGGAGATCTTGCAACTCTGGCCGCCCAAGGCGCCGCGAGCGGGCACACCCTCGTGGCGGCCGTGGGCGGGGACGGCACCATCAGCGAGGTCGCAGACGGGCTCCACGCCGCCGGCGCGAGCGCGGCTCTCGGGGTGCTGCCCGTGGGCACGGGGTCGGACTTCGCTAAGACCATCCAGGTGCCCCGCGATCCACTCGCGGCCCTCGACTTCCTGGCCGCCACGCCACCCAAACCCACCGATATCGGTCTCTGCCGCCACACGGGACCGGCCGGCGAACCGCTCACGCGCCGATTCATCAACATCACCGACTTCGGACTTGGTGGCGAGGTGGTCGCCCGCGCCAACCGGTCACCCAAGTGGCTCGGCAGCTTCTTCACCTTCTACATCAACACCGTGCTCACCCTCGCTCTCTACCGGCCCAAACGCGTTCGTCTCACATTCGACGGGCAAACCGTTGAGAAAGGCATCACGGCGGTGATCGTGGCCAACGGCCAGTACTTCGGCGGGGGGATGCGTTCCGCTCCGATGGCGAAGCTCGACGACGGCCTCTTCGACCTCATCGTGCTCGATGCCATGCCGCCGCTTAAGATCGTGCGCAACCTTTCGAAGCTGTATGGAGCCACCGAGCTGCTCCAGAATCCGGCGGTGCAGGCCTACCGCGTCACCCACCTGCAGGCCGATTCAGAGGACGAGACGCTCCTGGATCTCGACGGTGAGCAGCCCGGTCGGCTACCCGCTACCTTCGAGATCGTCCCCGGCGGCTTACGCGTCGTCCGGGCCTGATCCTGCCCCAGGCCTTCCCTCTCCTCGAAGAGGACCTGCCCGTCCGTCCGCCGTGGCGGACTGGACAGGCGGGGAGGGGCAGGGTGAGGAGTCCCGCTCCTGACACACCGCCCCTCGGGTGACCGCCGGATGTGACATCGGTCACCTCATGTGCACCGTCGCCATGCCGAACATTCCAGAAAGGGGGGCCTCAACCGAGGCCTGATCGCACGGTCCCGCAACACGCGGAACCCGGCACCGAGAAAAGGGTGGATGGCTGGGACGGACCGAAAGGGGGATCCGATGGTCGAGATCTACACGGCCCAGATCGGCCGATACACCGGCTCGGATGCGATCGACGTTTCCAAGCAATCGCGCCACCCGCTGGGCCGCGTCTTCGCCCCGCCCTCCTGGGGGATGCTCATGTCGGTAAAGAGGGGCCTCATCACGAGCCGGACCTTCGCCAACTACTACCTCTCCTTCCTGCGCGAGACCCGCGGCTCCAACTTTGCGGCATGGCAGAGAATCCTCGAACGTGCTCGGGTCGTGCTCACGTGCTTGTGTCCGCCCCAGGGTGCGTGCCATCGCACGCTCTTAGCCAAGGCGCTCGCGATGGAGGGGGGGCGGTACAGGGGGGAGCTCGCGTTGCACGACCCCAACTTTTCGCTCGACTTCGCCCGCTCCGCCCCCGAGGCCGCGTAGCAGCCGGACCGGTCTTCTTCCGCGGGGGCACGGATCATTCCCCTGCCGGATAGCCTGTCGAACCGCCGTAACATCGGCGGCCCGAGCCGCACGCAGGAAGAGATGGACCAGGATCTCGGCCTGCGCCGGCCCAATCACCGGGTGCAACGTGGATCGCGCATCCGGCGGTGTGGTCCGCGCCTCAAAGGGAGGACAAACACATGCTTCGCCGGGTCTTCTTGCGAACGGCCGGATGCGCGGCGGCCCTGCCCCTCGTAGCCTCACGCGCTCAAGCTCACCACGGAGAGATCGTGAAGTCGAAACTGAGCGAAGACGAGTGGCGGAAGCGCCTTGCGCCCGAGCAGTACCACGTGCTCCGGGAAGAGGGCACGGAGCGGGCGGGGACAAGCCCATTGAATCACGAGAAACGCCGCGGCAAGTTTCTTTGCGCCGGGTGCGACCTCGAACTGTTCACGTCCGAGATGAAGTTCGAGAGCGGCACGGGCTGGCCAAGCTTCTTCGATCACATCAAGGGGCACATCGAGACCCAGAAGGACTTCAAACTCATCCTGCCGCGCACGGAGTACCGTTGCGCGCGCTGCGGAGGGCACCAGGGACACGTCTTCAAAGACGGCCCGCCTCCCACCGGCGAACGCTGGTGCAACAACGGCGTGGCGCTCAAGTTCATCCCCGCGGCGGACCCGTCCGCCACGGGGGCGGACAAGCCATGAGGCGCATCGCAGTGGCCATCCTCCTCACGTGGGCCGCCTCGGCATCCGCCGAATCACCGCCGAAAGCGGCATCCCAGACGCGGATGGCCACTTTCGCCGGCGGCTGCTTCTGGTGCATGGAGCATGACTTCGCCGCCGTGCCGGGCGTCGTACGCGTCATCTCCGGCTACACCGGGGGCGCGCAGGCCCAACCCACCTATGAACAGGTGTCCGCCGGAGGGTCCGGTCACTTCGAGGCCATCCAAGTGGAGTTCGATCCGAATCAGATCAGCTACTCAAGCCTGCTGGACGCCTTCTGGCGGAACATCGATCCCACCGACCAGGGCGGGCAGTTCTGCGACCGCGGTGCGCAATATCGCTCGGCGATCTTCTATCATGACGATGAGCAGAGAGGCCAGGCCGAGGCCTCCCGCGCGAAACTCGGGCAATCCGGCGTCCTCCACAAACCGATCGCCACGGAGATCCGCCGGGCCGGGCCGTTCTATCCCGCCGAGGACTACCACCAGGAGTACGCGAAAAAGAACCCCGTCCGCTACGGGTTCTACCGCGCCACTTGCGGCCGCGACCGGCGGCTCAAGGAAGTTTGGGGCCGAACCTCAGAGCGTCCGTAGTCCCCGAGCAAAGCTCCGGTCGAGCGTCGTCACCTCTTTGGGCCGCGTCGTTTGACATGTGAAGACAGGGCCCTGTGTCTCATTTGTGTTGTGACCCTGTTCCCGCGACCCGCTTCTCGAGGGCCGTGGCCATTCCGGCGAGGGGCGCGGCAAGGCGGGCGGCGTCGGCAAAGCGGCCGCGGAGGAAATGGGTGCGGGCCTCCAAGTAGTCGGACGCGAGGCTGGCGAATTCCTTGTCGAGATCGAGGACCTTCTCGCTTCCCGACATCTCGCGCTTGTGCTGCTCCCCCCGTCGGCGGGCCATCTTGGGTGTGACGTTCTGCCTCACCACGAGCCGTTCCTTCAGCACGGCCTCGATCCGGGACAGGGGCCGAGCGGCGGATTCGAGGGCATCGGAGGCCCGCCGGATCTCTTCCTTCGCAAGAACTCGATCGAGCGCCGAACGCGCCGCGGCGAGATCACGCGCCTCGACGGCCCGGTCGAACGCCGAGAGATCAACGCCTGACCGTCGCGCGGCCACAACCTGAACGCGCACCCGGACCAGATCGAAATCCTTCTCGCGCTCCGGCATCGCCTTCTCCTCGGCAGCCGCACGCGCGGGGTCTCCCCGGAGATGAAACGCCGCGTCACCCGGCTCGATCCAGATCTCCCGCCCTTCCACGCGCGCGCGGCGCTTCGCGGTCAGATCGAGATTCTGGAGCATGATCACTCCGATCCCGGACTTGGATTTGAACACGACCGAGTCCACCGCCGGGCTTCGTCCCGCAGCCGTTTCGATCGTCTCGCTTTCCACCCGCAGATCCGCCGGGGCAATGATCTCGGCCCCCGCCAGAAGCGGCCCCACGGCCGCCAATCGCCGGTTCAGCGCCCCCGCCTCCACCCACAGATCGTGCTCTCCCTCGTACGGGCGCTCGATGGCATTGATGAAACCGTAGTTCTCCGCGGAGCCGGAGGCTGTCCCGTCGGCCGAAACGACCACCCGGTGGTGGGGGAAGTAGGGATAGTGAATGAAACCGTCCGCTCCTCCCATGATCAGCCGCCAAGCGAGGAAGCGATACTGCGCCCGCGTCACGCGTTCCCCACCGCCCTCCGTGAACCCTTGCAGACAGGGCCAGAAAGGGCCGGACACGAGGGGGCGAATGGCCGACATGAAGTCTCGCACCGCGAGCGCAACGGCCGGTCCGCGCTGCCCGCGATACGGATAGATCCCGGACGATGCCACGGGAAAGACGCGCCCGAAGGTGTGGAGTTGGTGAGGCGACTGGAAGGCCTCCACCACGGGGTGGCCTGGGTCCAACTCGTGAAGGATCTTCTGAAGACCCGAGAGGCGCGTCAACAGATGGGGGTACGGCTCATCCACGGGGAAATAGCCCGACAGGGAGGGATGCTTCCGGAAGCTCGCGACGGGGCCCTCCAGGGCGCTGCGGGTTCGTTGGGCCAGGTCTTTCGTCCACTCGCGCGTCGGGCCGAAACGATCCACCACTTCGGCGGGAACGATGGCCTCGAGAGGGATGACGATCCTCACGCCCAGTTCATCGCCCAGGGCAAGCACCCGCTCGATGAGATCCCGCGAATCGGGCGGGTCCTTCGCGCTCCCCGCGAGCATGATCGTGTCCGCGCCGCTCGCGGCGATGTCCAGCACCTGCCTATCAAGGGCCGCGAACGGATCCCGGCTGAGACCACCCTTGAGGCGCAGCATCACCCCACGGATCATGCGGTCCCGAGGGAGGTACCCGCCGGGCGGCGCGTGGAGCCGATCTCGCTCGGCCCGATTCGCGGGCTCGTAGTCCGAGGTCAAGTAGAGGCCGTCCAGCCACAGATCCCCCCCCGGCGCGGTGCCCTTCAGCGCCACGGCCATGTCGCGTTCGAGCTTGATGGCCCCCAACCCCACCCGCTGCCACCGCCCGCCTCCGCAAGCCGCATCGGCCTTGAATTCCTCCGGCTTCTTTCGATACCGCGTGTTCACCTCCGCGCGCAGCGAGGCTCCCCCCTTTGCGGTGCAACGCACGACCGCACCCAACGTATGCCTCCGGCCGATCTTCAGGAGCGAATCGTCGAACGTCCACCTAGCCGGCACGCCAGAGGGCTTCCCCGCCCGGACAAGCCGGATCGAGAATCCGTCAGGCGCGAACGCATCCGGCTCTCGCACAGTGAAGATCTCTTTGTGAAAAGCGTCTTCCCCGACCTCCACAACCACGCGCTCCCGTACTGCCTCCGCGAGAGGTGGGACAGGAGAGAAGGGAACAGCCAGACTCGCGGGGAGCACCGCCAACCCGAACAGGCCCGAACGACCGAACCTCCCCGACCGGCGACGGAGGCCTCGAACACCGCTCACAACGCTGTCATCCTACGCCTCCGCCATCCGAGGTCCAATGAACCCGCGAAGCGAGGTTGCGATCTAGGAGTATATGATATATGGTACTTGCTATATGCTTACTGATGCGAAGCTCCAAGTGTATCTCCCCAGGGACCTCGCCTCCAAGATTCGCCGCCGGGCCCGAAAGGAAGGCAAGACCGTGGCGCAGATCGTCCGGGAAGGGTTGCGCCTATACCTGAACCGCAGCGCACGGGACGAAGTGCGCGAGGCCTTCGCACCGCTGGACCGCCTCGTCGGCGCGTTCAAGGACGACGGCTCGGGCGTGGCGGAGAACCACGACCAAGTGCTCGGCTCCGGCCCGTGGTAGAACACGCACCCGCCGACGCCGTCTTCGTCGATACCTCAGCATGGTACGCGCTCTTCGTCTCGACCGATCCGTCCCATGCCAGGGCCGTCGCCACCTACGAGCGGCTCAAAGCTGGGGCGGCGACGCTCGCCTGCACGGACTGGGTCCTCCTGGAGACGACCGCCCTTCTCACTCGGCGTGTAGGTCCCGCCCAGGCCCGACAAGCCGCGGCAGCGATCTCCGGGAACGCCCGGCTCGAACTCCTGTGGATGGATGAGGAACTGGGGTCCATCGCCCTCGAACGCTTCCAGGCCGCGCCGCACGGCGTCAGTCTGGTGGACGTCGGCTCCTTCGTCGTCATGGAAAAGGGCGGAATCACCCGCGCCTTCGCCTTCGGCCAGGATTTCACCTCCGCGGGCTACTCGATCGACCTGTAGACACCTTAGGCTCTGTTTGAAAACGACCTTAAGGGGATCGACCATGGGCAGGACGGTTCTTCGTAGGGGCGGGTCCTTGGACCCGCCCGAGGGGAGGGAGGGTGCAAGCACCCTCCCCTACAAGGATTGCGGTGGCCGGCGAAGGGTTTTCAAACAGAGCCTAGAAGAAATCCTGCGGGGAGCACCATGAAACCGGGCATCGTGGCAGGAGCGACCTTTCTGGCGATGGCTTTCGGCTGCTCCTCCGAAGAAGAATCACCGAACAAGTATTCGTTCAAGGCCCGGGTCGCCGAATCCAACGTGAATCACTCGCTCATCGCCACGAGCGACGCCAGCGATCGCCCTCTGCTCGAAACCGACATGGCATGGACCGAACTCGAAGCTGGAGTTCGGAGCCTCGCGGAGGGAAGCAATACGCCCATCGAGATCACGCTTTCCTGGCAGGCCAACGGACAGACGCGCGAGTTGAGCCTTGATGAGTTCCTATCCACGGCCGTCCGCCTAGGGAACGAGGGCGTGGAGGCGGACAACACGCTCGACATGTCGGTAGCCGGAAACAATGCCGACACGGCTGCGACCATGCCCGGCCACAGGGCGTGCCTTACCGTGTGCCCGTACGGTGTTGTCACGAACGCGGGTCTTCCGATGTCGGCCATGGAGTCGCACACGTTCGGCGTCCGGTCGGGTGTGAGATCGGCCCTTCCGGAGAAGGGCTCGGCGGTGCAGGTCACGATGGGAATCCGCGGCGGGGTCCGGAGTGGCGTTCGCTTGGCCCCTCCTTCTCGGAACTGACCCGCAAGCAGGCGGCGGAGTTTGAAGGGGGCGGACCCCCATACTACCACCCCCTGCCATGACGCGACGCCCTTGTGCAGGGGGACGTTGTTTCCTAGATTGCATTGTGACTCGGCTGTGATTCGGGGGACAGTATGCCTATTGTCTTCGCCTCCGGCCGGAGAAGGGACCGCCGGGCTGCGGTGTGAAGAGAGAAATGAATATCCTGTCCCCGGATTCCTATGGCAGGGAGCCGAGGAATCGGTCGGCGGAAAGAATCCACCGGTCCAGACCCGATTCGGAGACCTTACGGCACACTCCCGGCCCGTGAACGACTTGCACCGCCGTCGGGACCTTCATCCTGCGCTGGAAGTGTACAAGCGATGGGGCGAAGTCGCGCTCGGCCTGTTTCACCTCAATCAAGCAGACCGGAGCGCCCTTGCGGACTACGACGAAATCGACCTCCCGACCGTCGCGGTCACGAAGAAAGTGCAGGGCCACGTCCCCTTCGCCGACTGCTCTCCAGGTTTGGACGGCCTTGTACAGGTGGAGCGCCACCACGTTCTCGAACCGGACCGGTTCGGTCTCGACTTCACCCCAGTCGTAGAGATACGCCTTTGTTTCCTTCTTGATGGAGCGTGTGAGCCGGGCGGTGAACGGCGGAAGGCGGAACAGATAGAAGAAGCGCGACAGCGTCTCGATCCAATCGCGCACGCTTTCAAACGCAACGCCCAGGTCCTCCCGAAGCGCATTCATGGAGAGCGGGCTGCCGATCCGATCGGGGATCAGGGCGGCGAGCGCCTCGACGAGCGAGATGTCGCGGATGCCGGTCGCGGATCGGATGTCTTCCCGGATCAGTAGTGTGCGGCGCTCTTGAAGCCAGATGTTGTAGAACGACTCCTCCGCCCGGGTGAACGGTTCTGGAAATCCTGAAAACCGGGTCAGGTGCTCATACGCCTCCCGCGAGGCGGCATCGTGCCCGCGCGGGTCGCTCAGCGATGCCTTGAAATCCTTCCACGTGGCCGCCCGGCCGGACAACTCGCCCACGGAGAGCGGGAAGAGGGGCAGCCCCATGTATCGCCCCAGCAGCGAATCCCCACCCCTCTTGAAGAGGTCGAGCCGCCCGCTCCCCGTCACAAGGAATCGGAATTCTTTCGAGTAGCCGTCGAAGGCGCCCTTGAGATACGACTTCCACCGCGCATACTTGTGGATTTCGTCCAGGACCACAAGGAAAGGCTTCCTTGGATTCCGGTTTTCCTTCTCGAAGAAGTAGGGATCGCGGACGATCCGCTTCTGGTCCGTCAGGACATCCCAGTTGACGTATACCCCCTGCCCGAACCTTTCCAGAAATCGTTTCGCCAGGGTCGTCTTTCCCACCTGCCGGGGCCCCGAGACAAAGGCCATCTTCGCGTAGTCACCCACCACGCGCCCGACCGGTCCCAGGAGCAGGCGCTCGATCACTCCGGCATTTTCAGGCTCTACCCTGAAAATGTCAAGACTGATTCAGGGAATAGTCTGAATTTGCCGCACCCCTTTCCCGTCCGATCCGGGGTGATATTCCGGGGACAGCATACCTATTTTCCTGGTCTCCGGCCGGAGGACAGAACACCGAGCGTCCCGGGTTCGGAGTCAAGGCAAAAACTAGCATACTGTCCCCGGAAAACCCTCGCCTCGTGGCGAATAGGTCAGGTTTCACAAATCGGATTGTACTGGCTCGAATCGCTGAAACCGAAGGTCCATGCAATGCCGTCTCGCACCGTCAGAATGTGTGGCGGCACACGCAGGAAGTGGGCCTTCCGCGTCGAAGGACACAGCACGGAAACGAAGGCGGACTTCTCGAGATCACGACCGTCAAGACGGTCCTGGGGATCGCCCGCGTGGAGGAGGAAGCTCTTGCCCAAGACATCGATATCCGCAACCGATACCAATGGAGTGTCGTAGAAAAAGCGGAACACACTCATACCGTAGTGGCGGGCGAGTTCAGCCCAGAACCAGTCCGCGCGATCAGCGGTCACAGGTATCCGCTCCTTGAATGGTGTTCGGCAGGTTTCGAGCAGCGAGGCGGAAACACTGAATCCATGTAGGTGATGAAGGCTCCACCCGTCGGGCCATCGCATGCTTGGACCCGTCTCGGAGTGGAGCCGCTGACGCGCGTCGGTCGCAATCAACGCGGGCCTCTCCGAGAGAACGGAGATATCATCGAAACCCCACCACAGAGCCCCCTCCCGGGCGATGGCCGCCATGGACATGGTCAGCGGCAATCGAATGCCGCTGAGCAAAGAAACCGCCTCATCGTCGGCAAGCCACCCCCCGGCAAAGGGCCCCCAGAAAGGGGGCACTTGCTCGGCCCGTTTCCGCAGCGCCGACGGGAGTAATCTGCGGACGGCGACGCTGACCTGTCTGAGCAGGCCGTACCTAACTTTTGGGCGAAGGATTTCGGTCATATTCCTTTCTATGGTCTCAACCAAACCCTTGGATCGCTTTACCTCCGCCATCATTTCGGACCCCTTCTCGACCCACTCTCGATACCTGCCGCGAAGGCTCGATCCTTGTCTCGCGTTTCGACTTGGTGATGATTTCAGCAAAGCATTATGCGCTTGGGCCAGTTCGTCGTCGGGCCCGCCTTTCTCGGCCAAGGCAACCAGGTGCCGATAGCGCGGAGGCAGGGGTGCCACGGACTCTTGGGTGCGTTCGAGACGATGGATGGCACAGGCGACCACCCATCCGGCCAGAGGGTTCTGAACCCACAGATATTGACGGGGGCGTGGCAAGCCGAGCAACCGGTAGACCAGCCCCACGGCGGCTTCGGCCCCCCGTCGGTCTACCGGTCTGGTGGAGTAGGCAACTTGAAGCCAAGTGTCGGTGATTGCCCCCAACTCTTGTTCCACTGTGAACAGTCGCCCGGTAGGGCGCGTTTTCGACTCCACTTATCAATCCTCGAGAGGCTCAGTCACCGACCACGACACTTCCGAATGGCCAGTACTCCTTCTGACGCAGTACTCGATACAGTCCCGGCCCCGGGAGGCGGATGGGGCCATGCTCCGGGTGGGACACCTCCGCCACTGGGCGAAATGTTCGGACGTACATCCCCCGCGGCGAAACGAAGACTTCCGCGGCTGAGGTATCCACCTCGTGTGTGTGCCCCGTCTCTTCCCCTTCGGCTAGAATGCCATGGTGAACGGGGCGCGCACCTCTTGGCATTCGAGCTACTTGCACGAAAAGGACATCGCCTTGTCGGTACATGTGTGACCTCCACGTCTATGAGTCTATGCTTGGCTGCTTTCCCTCGTTTACGGACATGATAGAATAGAGGTGGGACAACGGTTGTCCCAGGGACAAGGGAAGATGGGAACGAAAAGGAGAATGAGGGTCAGGGGTCGATACCGCAAGCCCACCTACAGCGCCGGTCTCAGGCTTGCGAGGATCGTCGCAGAACTGCCGGGTCGGCCTCTCGGTTGGAGCTTGGAGGGCATCGCGGATGAACTGGGTGTCCATGCGAAGACGGCGGCGCGTTACGCGAGGGCACTCGCCGATCTGACGGACGGGGAGGGTCTTCCTCTCATCGTCAGCGAGAAGAAATGGGAAAAGACCGTACTGCGGTTCGCGGCGCGGGGAAGCGGACGAGGCGATCCAACCTCTTCTGCCATCGTCTCCCTTCACGTGGCGATCCTGCTCCTCCGCTTCGTGAGGGGTTCCTCCCTCCATCGGCCTTTGGAGGAAGCATTGCAAAAGGCACTCGATGGCCTGTCACCCACCGAGAGGCGCGCGCTCACCTCATTCGAGACGAAGATTCACTACGTCTCGGAGGGACCAAAGGACTACGCGCCCCAGGCCGGTCTCATCGACCGGATCCTGTACGCCGTTGTCCACCAGAGAAAGCTGGCCCTCGCCTACCTTTCGCCGTTCCAACCCGAAGGCTCCTGGAAGGCCTTTTACCATCCCTACACGCTGATGCTTTACAAGCGCGGGCTCTATCTCATCGGACACTCCGAGAGGCACGAACAAGTGAGAACTCTCGCGGTAGAGAGAATCCGAGACGCCACCGTTACGGAGCATGTGTTCGATGTCCCGACGGGATATTCTCCCGGCGCGCACACCGAGGGGTGTTTCGGCATCGTGAGCGGGGATGCCGTGGAGGTTGTCATCCGATTCAAGAAATGGACGAAACCCTTGCTCATCGGAAGACAGTGGCACCCGACGCAACAGTTCAAAACGATGGCGGGTGGGGATATCCGCTTGCGGATGACCGTGCGGGGTATCCAGGAAGTTCTGCCCTGGGTCATGGGTTTTGGGCCGGCTGCGCGAGTTGAAAAACCCGATGTCTTGCGAAGGGCCGTCACAAGATGGGCGGCCGAGATGTGCGCCCAATACCGCCATGGACGGTGGGCAAGGGCAGAAGGAGGTTTCGATGGCTAGGCGGAGAAAGATCACCACGGTCGAAGCATACAAGGGCGATCTTGGCGAGTATCTGAAGAAGTATAACTATCAACCCAAGCTTTCGAACAAACTGGACAACCTTGGAGGTGCGGCCTTCACACAGGAGCTCATCAACGAAATCGTGCTCTGGAGGTGAATGGTTCTGCGGCATAAAGTGTGGGAATTTGATGGGGAAAAGAGAGCGACGTAATCTCCAGATGTCGACAAAACATCTCCGCCTTTTGGCGGAAGAAAGGAGACAACGTCGCCATGGTGAATATAACAGTGGACGTGACCGAG
>JACPQY010000082.1 GCA_016190245.1 Nitrospirota bacterium
GAGGCGGGGGAGGCGGAGGAAGCCCCAGCGACGAATTCCCGCCCCCCCAGGGTGGGACCGAGGGCGACTCGTGTCGTGAGAACACACCGCCACCGGCCACCCCGCCCCCGTGCGCGGCCACCTCCCCATCCGTGGCGCCCTTGCGCGATGTCAGGTCTGCCCGACTCCCTGCGGACAAGCACGACCCCCGGCGCTCTTCGGCTGCCCAGATCGAGATCGGCATAGATCGCACCACTCCCTCGCATATGTCAGTGCCTTACGACGCCTTCCAAGACATTCCCGACCCCATGCGCTACGGCCACATCCGTGAGGCCGTGAACACACCGTTGGGCACGCTGCGCTACTCCACCGCGTGGGTCCGCCGCAGTTTCCCCATTCGCAGCCTCATTTACTCTGTTGCCGTCCGCGGGCGCGAACTCATCCCCGATGTCACCGAAATCCGCTTCGCGGTCGGCCCCCTCGCCCGGACGCTCTACTTGAGACCCTACAGCGCCTACTACGGCAAGCCACCTTCCGAGGACGTCCAAACGGCCGCGCTCCGCCAACTTCTCGTCGAGATCCCCTGGGACGGTACCACAACCTCCAGTGGGGAATCCGTGGCCCTGCCGAACGGGCTCTACACCTATTCCCTCACCGCCACGCACTACTCCAGTCCCGTCATGTCCACCCATGACTACGATCCGGAGACGACCGTAGAGGGCCTGGGCATCAAGCCCGTCGAGTGCCATGAACTCCCCTGCTCCCTGCCCGGAGAATCACCGGCTTTGCCCAATCTCCTCGCCGGCCCCCCAACAGACCTCTCCGGCTACGTCCTCGTCGCCGACCTCTCCGATTCTCCCTTCGGTCGCGGCTGGTGGCCCGACTTCTACGAAGAACTCTGGTTCTCGCCGGACAAGACCGCCATCGTCCGCTTCACCGCCTCCGGGACCACCCTCTACCGCCTCGACCCCACCACCGGCGAATACATCAACGGCCCCGAACGCCTCCTCCCCTCCCCCGACGGCTTCGACCTCATCGACTCCTCTCGACTTCCCGACTTCCCGACCTCCCGATTTCTCGCCTCCGGCAAGCCTGTTTCCATCGGTTCCACCTTCTTCTTCTACGACTCCGACAACCACCTCTCCGGCCTCGGCGATACCGACTCCGCCCCCACCACCCACTTCACCTACACTGGGGACCGTATCGCCTCCATCTCCGGTCCCGGCTTCACCCTCACGCTGGAACACGACCCCGACGGGCGCCTCCTCTCCATCACCGGCACGTCCACGAACGCCGCCATGACCTACGACGACCGCCACCTCCTCACCTCCCTCGACTCCCGACTGTCCGCCGAATGGCGGACTCCAGACTCCCGCGCTTACGCTTACGACGACCAAGCCCGCGTCCTCACCCTCTCCACCGCTTCCGGCACCCAGGAAATCGTCTACTCCTCCATTCTTAACTTCACCCCGCGCTTCTTTGCCGAGGCCCAGGAAAACGACCTCGCCCGCCCCTACGACATCAGCGCCGTCTACCGCCAAGCCACGGAACAAGACTGCTCCCCCGTCACCTCCCGCGCCTCCGTCCTGGCCGCCATCACCACGGACCCGCCCGGCCTGACCCTCGGTGACCACGACCCCGGCCCCCTCCTGTGCATGGGCACCATCCGAGGCCTCACCGGCCCAGGCTCCACCGACCGCATCCTGCTCACCACCGGCGAAATCCTTCAGCTCGGCGGGGAAGACGCCGCATTCTTTACCTGGCCCTTTCCCCCCGAGGTAACCGAATCCCCCACGGTCAGCCGCTACGCCCTCACCGCGCGCTACACCATCGAGACAGGCGAACTGGGCACTGTCCGCCGCCGGTTGCTCTTCAAAGGGGAAGAAACCCTCCCCGAAAAACACGAGACCCTCGACGTGCCGCCCTTTTCGACTGACACCCTTTCCTGCACCGTGGACTTCAGATCCAAGACGACCCTCTTCGAACCCAGCAGCAACCGCATCCGCTCCACGAGCGGAGACGACATCCCCCCCGCCATCCTCGGCTCACGCTCCGAGCGGCTCGGCCCCGCCGTCTGCCTCGCCCCCTCGGCCCCCCCCAACACCACCTACTCCTATGACGACCTCGGCCGCCTCATCGCCAAGCTCTCCCCGGAAGGCACCACCACCTACGAATACGATGAACTCTCCCGCATCACCAAAATCACCGATCCCTACGATCGCGTTCTGGCTCTCAGCTATCAGCCCTCAGCTCTCAGCCCAGACTCACGACTCCCGACTGCCGACTCCCGACTCTCGAGCATCACCGATCCGCTCGGCCGCACCACTTCCTTCACCTACGACGACCTCGGGCGCCTCACCTCCGTGACCGACCCCCTTGGAGGCCTCACACAAATCATCCCCGGACCCGCCGACGACAAACCCCTCTTCATCACCGACCCCCTCGGCCACACCACGGGTTTCCGCTATGACAACACCGGCAATGTCCTCGAAGTCGTCGATGCCCTCGGCGGCACCACCTCTTACACGTACTCCCGACTGCCTACTGCCGACTCCCGACTCACGACTATGACCAACTCCCTCTCCCAAACCACCTCCTTCGGCTACGACGAAAACGGCCACCTCGTCCGCATCACCAACCCCCTGGGCCAGACCCGCCTCCTCGAACGCTCCCCCGACGGCCTGGTCCTGCGAGACACCCGGGCCTCCGGGGAGGTCCTCGACTACATCTACGGCGCCACCTCCCCCCTCGGCCGGCCCTTGCTCACAACGCTCTCCACCCTGGGGGGCGCGCCGGACCTCGCTTCGCCCAGCCTGAAGTACGATGCGGAGGGCCGCCTCCTCTCCTTCAGCCTTCGCTACAAGGAAAACTTCACGTTTGCGTACGACTCCTTTGGGCGCGTCAGCCAAGTGAAACAGGGCGGGGCCGGGACCACTCTCGAAACGGAATACATCCAGGACGGCACGCCCGCCGCAGGCCAGCGCACCCGACTCGTCCTCAAGGACTCCTCCGGCCAAGAGTTGGGCGTGGTCGCCTACACCTACGACTCCCGCGGGCGCCTCGTCTCCCTCACGCCCACCGTCCAAGGCTCCTCCCCCGGCTCCATCACCCTCGAATACGACAACTTCGACCGCCGCACGAAACTCACCTACCCCAACGGAACCTCCACCACCTACGAGTACGATGGCGTTTCAAGGCTTGCCTCCATCCACCACCAACGCGCCGGCGGCACCACCCTCTCCCGCTTCGACTACACCTACGATGCCGTGAGCAACATCACCTCCATCAGTGAGCAGTCGGCGGTGAGCAGTGAGTCCGCCCCTGCACGTTCTCGTAGTTCCCTCCCCTTCGTAAGGGGAGGCAAGGTGGGGTCGAGCCGATCCTCTTCTCGCCCCCCCCGCCCTCCGAAAATCCAACGGGCTCCCGGGCTCTCGGGTTCCCTGGTTCACAACTACCAGTACGACCCCCTCTACCGCCTCACCTCCGCCGGGCTCTCCGGTTCCCTGGCTCCCGGGCTCACGAGCGAAAACTTCAACTACGACGCGACCGGCAACTTCTTCTCCGCTCCGGGGGGCTCCCACGCCCTCCACGACAACGCCTCCCGTCTGCTACAATGGGGGAACTGGGAGATGGAGTACGACGCCTCGGGCCGACTGACCCGGAAGATCAATTCCGTCACCGGCGCCTCTTGGTCCTACGCCTGGAACGCCTTTGACCAGCTCACCCTCGTCACCTGCACGCCTCCTTCGTCCCCCCCGCCTGTAGGGACGCCTTCCGATCCGTCCGGAGCCTCCTGCGACGTCCCCACCACCGTCAGCTACTCCTACGGCCTCTTCGGCGCCATCGTCTTGCGCAAGGCGACCACGGTCCAGAATCAGGTCCCCCTCGTCGAAGAAACCCGCTACGTCCTGGACGGCCTCGATACCGTGGCGGAAATTGATTCCGACTGCTCACCGCTCACTGCTGACTGCTTACGGCGGTTCTACGTCCACGGCCCCGGCATCGATGAACCGTTGGCGATGTGGTCCGCCCCGGTTCCCGGGCTCCCTGGTTCCCCGGCTCCCGGCTCTTGGCACTTCGTCCACGCCGATCACCTCGGCTCGATCACCGAGATCACCGACTCCACCGGTACCCTCGCCGCGCAGTACCGGTACTCGGCCTTCGGTTCCCGATTCACCGTTCTCGATCCTCCCGTCGGCCTCTCGGCTTCCCTGCTTCCCGGCTTCACGGGTCGCCCCTGGGACCCCGACGCCCAACTCCACCACTACCGCTTCCGCTGGTACGACCCCGAGGTCGGGCGCTTCATCAGCGAGGATGCCCCCCCCATCCTCATCTCTGACGACCCCATCCTCTTCCTCCGACCGAGCGAAGGAAGCATACGCCAATCAAACAAATCGTGGAAGCAATTCTGGCGGCGAACACGGTACACTCTTGACATAATGGATAGCCCGATCAATGTCCCTTCACGCCTTCGCACTACGGGTGCCCATACGCCTTCGCACAGGCTGACACGCCCCGGAGCAGCCCTCGACGATCCCAGCTCTCTCCACCCGTACACGTACGCTTCGGGTAATCCGATCAATCTTATCGACCCCACCGGTCTAGCCAAGAAGCAGGACTGCTTTCGATCCAAGTGCTATTCCGTGTGTAGAACCCAGTGGCATTACACTTGCGGTGTATCCTGTACAATAGTGTGCTTCGGCCAGCCCGAGCTCTTCGTCCCCTGCTATGTCTTTTGTCAGGCCGTGGCAACATCCGTGTGCCAGCAGCGATGTGACTGCTACTAAGTATGGACACATATCTGCTAACGACCGGAGAGGGCGTCCAGGATCGCCACTCCGACCCCATCCATTCCGCCTTGGTGTCGCTCTTCGCCCGCGTGCGATCATTGTTCAGCGGGCCTCGCCTAATCCTCCGGCTACTGCTCTGGTTGGTCATGTCGCTGGCCCTGCTTGTCTTCCACATCAAGCAGAGCCCCACCGAACACGTCACAACCGCGGGAATGGCCGTCGGAGTAGCTCTTGGAGGCCTCTTCGGCTTGGCCTATAACCGATATCTCAGGAGGGGTATTAGGCAGAATGAATACATTAGGCCTCCCAGGACTGACCTGCTGAAACAAGGTATCATCCTCATCCCAACAATGCTGATTTTCTGGCATTTCTTGCCACAACTCGTTGATGATTCAAAGGTTTGGAACCGATTCTTTGTATTCCCCTTCTTCTTGCTGCTGCCTGTTGGGATGCTCTATAACGTTCTCTGGCTGAATGAGTATGAGAGGAAGGTTGGGCCGGTCGTGATTCGGAAACACCGTAGATGACCAGGCCAGGACTGAGCCGCGATGGAGTAGTCCCAGAGTCGAGTAGTTCATCGGTTGCCCGATTTCACTCTCACAGATCCGGACGGGCCGATGTCCCTCATCCGGCTCTTCCAAGCGGCTCACCCGGCCGACGCGTGACCCACTGCGAAGGTCGCGCAATGTGGGACGCGCCTTGCCACGGAGGGCATGGTGCCACGAGATGAAGCCCCGCAGGATGCGGGGCATCCTACGTGGCATTCCGATCCGTCCGGAGCCTCCTGCGACGTCCCCACCACCGTCAGCTACGCCTACGGACTGTTTGGCGCCATCGTCTTGCGCAAGGCGACCACGGTCCAGAATCAGGTCCCCCTCGTCGAGGAAACCCGCTACGTGATGGATGGTCTCGACACGATCGCCGAGATCGATCCCAACTGCTCACCGCTCACTGCCGACTGCTTACGGCGGTTCTACGTCCACGGCCCCGGAATAGATGAACCGATGGCCCTTTGGGCCTCGGGAGTCGGCAGTGGGCAGTCGGCAGGCGAGTGGTTCTATTACCTTGCGGATCACTTGGGCTCGATCACCGAGATCACCGACTCCACCGGCGCCCTCGCCGCGCAGTACCGGTACTCGGCCTACGGGACCAGGACGGCCCTGTACTCGCCCGTCAACGCCGTCCCAGGAGGGGCGGCGACAGAAGGCGAGTACGGCCCCGTATCCGTCAAC
>JACPQY010000084.1 GCA_016190245.1 Nitrospirota bacterium
CGGGATTGGCGGTGGCCGTGAGTGTGACGGCCTCCAGCTCCGGATACTCGATCAGGCATTGAGCCTGGTCACACACGGACGTCAGGGGCGTGGGCTGCGGCGACACCGTGCCTGACCCATCGCCGTCCTGGGTCACGGTCATCGTAAAGACGAGCTTGAATGTGGCGTCGACGGCGGTGGGGGCGGAGAGCGTGGCGGTGCACGAACCGTCCCAATTCACAGTGCAACCCCCGCTCCAGTTGGAGAACATCGAGCCCGAGGCGGGCGTGGCCACGAGCGCCACCTCCGTTCCCTCTGGGAACTCCATGGCGCAAACCAGGCCTCCGTTGCCGCAGTCGAGACCGGTCGGCGTGCGGTCGGCGTAGTAGCCGAGAACGTTGCCGGCGCCGTTCCAGCCCTGGGTCTGTGGATTCACGGCGAGTGTATGGAGAGGCTTGAACGAGGCATTGGCGGTCATGTCGCGGGTCATCAGCAGCGTGCACGTGTCTCCAACGGTCAAGTCGCAGTCGACTGCCCAGTCGGAGAATAGGGCATGGCCGTCGGGAAACGCCTTGAGGTATACGGGTGAGCCGGACCGATACTCTTTCCAGCAGGTCCCTCCTGTTGTCCCGCAGTGAATTCCATCGATCGGGACGCCGTTTGCGTCCACGGTCTTGATGTTTCCGGGGCCACCCACTCCAACGCTTAGCGTATACAAGGGTGTGAAGGTGGCTGTTGCCGTGCGTGCCCCCGACATCGCGATGTCGCACACGACGCCAGGTTCGGACGCGCAGTCGCCGCCCCAGCCGTCGAACGTGTGGTTCAAGGCGGGGGTGGCCGTGAGCGTGACCTGAGTTCCCTCGGGAAGATCGAGGGCGCACGTGGGCCCGCAGGTGACCGTTTCTCCCTCCGACGCGATGTCGACGCGGCCCACTCCCGTTCCCTCAAGGCTCACGGAGAGGTGGTAGAGGAGCTTGAAGGTGGCGTTGACAGCGGTGTCGCCGGCTAGGACGAGAGCGCACCCGGTTTCCTCACCGGAGCCGGCGCAAGCGTCCGCCCATCCCCCGAAGATGGAACCGGTTTCGGATTCGGCCACGAGATAGACGAAGGAGCCGTCCAGGTACTCCTGCGTGCAGTCACCCTGGCCGGAACCGCCAAGGGTGCAGTCGATTCCTTCGACATGCCCACCAAAGGCGTCCACGGTATGGACGCGGCCGCCGCCGAGGTCGTTCGGGTCCGAGTCGCCTACGTTCAGTACGTACTTGGGCACGAACTCGGCCCAGGCGTTCAAGTTGTCGGAGATGGTCAGATCGCAGGTCGAGGAAGTGGGAGGCGTGGATGCGCAGTCGCCGCCCCAGGCCTTCAGACCGTAGGCGTCATCCGGTGTGGCTGTGAGTTGTACCTCAGTATCCACCACGTACCGCTCGGAGCAATCCACACCGCCGGTGCCGCAAAGGATGCCGGGAGGGCTGCCGGCCAGCGTTCCCCCCTGAGCGCTCACGCTGAGTAGAAAGCCTGCCTTGAAGGTGGCCTGTACAGACTTGGACGAGTCAACCACGAGGACGCATGGATCGGTTCTGGGCACGGACGCGCAGGCGCCCCCCCACGTGTCGAAGGCGGAAGAGGCGTCGGGCTCCGCGGTCACGACGACGGCGGTGCCGCTCGAAAAATCATAGGAGCAGACATCTCCACACGCGAGGCCGGGCGGGTCGCTGGCTACCCAGCCGTCTCCCTCTCCGTCTTTGGTCGCAGTGATGGTGTAAACGGCGAGGGTCGTGGCGCAAGCCTCGGCCGAGTGAACCGAGTCAACTCCGTTTCGAGAAGCGCGAACGCGATAGCAGTAGGGAGTGGATGGAGCGCGAGAGAGGTCGGGGTAGGCCGTTGTATCAGGCGGCAGCTCGATGATTTCGGCGAAAGGTCCGGGGTCTTGTTTCCTTTCCACGATGAAGGCGGTCTCGCCGGAGCTCGTGTCCTGCCACATAAGGTCTATCTGCGAGCTGGAAATCGGCGTTGCCGAGAGGGCGGAGGGAGACGCGGGTGGGTAGCCGAGGCGGATGAAAACGGGGTCCGAGATGTCGACCGTGACTTGATTGTTTGAGACCGGAAGGTGAGTGATGTCGCCCTTGTAATCCGTCACCACGGCGGTCGGATTGGCGAGAATCGAGCCGAGCGTAATGGGCAAGACGCAGGGCGGCGGACATTCCCCGTCGGGATCCGTCGGCTCCGTCCAGGCCACGACCAAATCCACCGGCCATGGGTCAAGTGCGGAACCGATTCGATAGTGGTACTGAAACAACTGCGGTCCTGCCGAGACTGTTTCCACGAAAGTAAGCCCATCTTGGTTGAGGACTCGGACACTGCGTTCGAAGGTGCTCCCGCTTGGGCGTGGAGTGCTGTCCGGATAGTTCATTAGGCTGGCCTTGTCAGGCTCGGTCCTGTCTTCCTCGCAGGTCGTATCGATCGAATACCAGACGAGTCCTTGCAGGTCGGATACTCGGGTCATGGCGAGGTTCTTGAAGACCTCTCGCGACTGCCGGTCCAGTTCCACGTCGTCGAAGTAGTTGGGAATACATTGGTCGGGGTCGTAGGAGCCGCGCATACCCATCTCATTCGACATCACCGGCATGGCAAGGGCCTGGGTTTGGAGGGCTCGATCTCGGATCCAGTCTGCCACCCTTGGGATCCACCGATAGCTTTCATAGTAGTGGAAATTGAGAAGATGGACGGCGGGGCCGGACTGGCCTGGCTCGCGGGTGGGGTCGTAGTACAGGCCATCCAGAATCTCAGTCGTCTCGATCCAAACCTCGAGATCCTCCGCGGGCGTGTCGAGAGCCTCGGTCAGCTCCTCGAGTGAATGCCATTCAGGAACGGAGGACTCGGGGATGCCCAGGGTGTAATAGTCCCATGCCCAGGTGTACCAGTCGGTGTAGCCCGTGGGCGGATCGAGTCCCAGGTCAATTCCCTCCTTGGCGATGACGAAGCCCCAGTGGCCGCTCACAATGCCACTGTCCATGGTTCTGATCGGAGGGTCGCCGTCGTGCCGTGTGTCGTTGATGGCCTTGGCGGCCGTCTTGACGAGGCGGACGTATTCCTGCGCCGCGGCGAGGTAATCGCAGTCCGGGTCGCCTGGGTAGTCGCAACTCCCGCCGCCCCAGTAGATGAGATTCGTCGCCTCGTTTTCGAGGGCGACATAGTCAAGACGGCCTCGATAGCGCTCGAAGAGTTCGGTGAGGAAGTTGTAATAGATGAGACTGTAGCCGTACTCTTCGGCCCATTCGTCGGACAAGTCCTTGGGCGGAAAGGACTGCGGCTCCACGAGGCCGTGGGTGTAGGGGTCTTTCCCGTTAATCCACTGGGCACGGCCGACATAGATCGAGGGGAATGCGCGAAGGCCGAGGGCCTCGATATCGTCCATGAAAGCATCCTGTGCCGTCCAGTCGATCGGTTCCGGGTCGCAGTCGGGAGGCTGTTGGCCCCCCAGGCAGTTCGGCTGGAGGAGGCTCCAATCGAGCTCGAATCGAAGGTATTGGACTCCAAGCTGGGTGACATCGAACCTTTGGCTGTTCTGGGGGAGGACGCCAAACGGGATCGGGAGGCTGGGGTTCCATGGAATGGGGTCGGTTAAAGCGGGGGATCGGCTGGGGGCCGGAGGTGCTGAGTGAGTGGAGGGGCTGGCGCCGCGCGCGAGGACGTCGAGGCCACGATCGGACTCTTGGCAAGAGGCCATGCCGAGTGTGAGGCAGGTCAGAAAGAACAGTCTGGAGATGGTATTCGACATGGAACCTCCCTCCCCTGCGGGTCTCAGAGCCGCGGCACGCGGCCGCGGTGGGGCCGCCGAAGCGATCCGTTGGTTTGCAAGGGGCCCGATCTCGAAGTGTAAGGGCTTCCTCTGGACCGCCTTCGAGGCACGCTTGAGAAGGTCGAGCGTCATGGAACGAGGCCCCGGGTGCTATCTTAGGTGGCCGGACCAGGTTCCGCGGGCGTCGGAACCGTCGCGGCAAGTCATGCGACCGTGCACGGCACCGGGCGAGCGGACTTGGCCTGCGAAGCGGGCGGAACAGTTCTGTGCAGGACTGTAGTCAAGCATGAGGGTCCCTGTTTCGCCGGATCCCGACCAGGTTCCGGGACGTCCCCAATCGTCGGTGAAGCTCGCGTCGGTCCACAGGATGAAGGTGCCCAGGCCGGTCGCGCCGTAGTCCCATGCATAGTCGAAGTCGACGACGAACGCCGGTGTCTCCGAAACCTCCGCGTAGGCGTACGCCGATCCGGCGGCAAGCCCGAAGTCGTTGTCCGAGAGCGCGCCGACGAGCAGCTCTTTCGCGAAGATGGAAACGGAGGCTCCGAAGCGATCCTGGTTCCGGGAATCCCCTGGCACGATCCTGCGGGAGAGTCCCCAATTCTCGCCGTCGTAGATGAACAGGTACGCTGCACCCCTGAAGAAAGGTTCCGGCTCCAGCGGTGCTCCGCTAAGGGCGAATACACCGTCCAGGGAGACGGAAGTTCCCGGGGCTCGCAGCCTCGCCTCTCGGTTCCACCCTGTCACGGATTTTCGGAACACGTAGGTGGCTCCTTCAGCGGGGGCCCCGATGAGAGCGGCATCCGCGCTGAGCGAAACCGACCAGCCGAAGCTTCCACCTTCAATGCTGTCCACCATCTTGGCGGTCTCACCCCAAGCGGTCCCATCCCACTCGAAGACATAGGCGGCGCCCGTGCCGTTTGCCTGGCTGGCTCCGATGAGGGCTACCCTGCCGCTTTCGTCGAGCGAAACGGAGGCCCCGAAGTAGTCATCCACCACGCCATCTGAGGCGACGAGTGTGGCCTCATGCACCCACTGCGCACCGTTCCAGCGAAAGACGTGCGCGGCGCCCGGATCGTCTTCGCTCTTGGCTCCGACCAAGGCGACGTTCGCTTGCAGGGCCACGGACCAACCGAACTCGTCCCACGGCGAACCGGAGACGCTGAGCTTCGCTTCCTGGACCCAGCCGCCGCCCTCCCAGCGGAAGACGTAGGCGGCGCCCGAATTGTAGCCCGATTCGGGATCGCCATACGCGCCGACGACGATCTTGTCCTCGCTGACCGACACGGCGTGCCCGAACCACTGACCGAAAACGGGGTCGGCCGGAACCAGCTTGGCCTCTCGGGGCCACATTCTCCCATCCCACCGGAACACGTAGGCCGATCCCTCGAGGTCGTGGTTTTCAGCGCCGACGACGGCGAGGTCCAACCAGTTGGCCACGGCGGAGCCGAAGGAGGCGCCGGGGCTGCGTTCACCGGCGTGGATCTCGATTTCGGCGTTGGGAACGTTGGGTTGCGTGGTGGGCATGGAGCTGGCCGAGATCCCTGCGCCCGTGTGAAGGGGATCGGTGCGAAGGAAGGTGGATGCTCGTGCCGGATCTTCAGCCTGACCGGCACATCGAGCGGCCCAAAGCGCTAGAACCGATGCGAGGAAGCCAAAGCGCCTTCTGGCTGGAACGGAATGCAGGAACTTTCGAAGTGTCACTGTGTCCTCCTTTCACCCCGCATCGAGTCTAGACTCCTTGCCGCGCCCTTCTCGGAGCGGCGGCACCTGGATACAGAGCCCTGGTGCCATCAGCACAGAAGGCAGCCCAGGATGGGCAGCCGAAGACATGGCATTGCATGGCCCCATGCGAGCGGGGTGCGGTGTTCACTGACTCTGTTGTATTTCTCCTGTTTGCCACCCGAGGTAGTAGACATCGGAGTAGCCGCCCGGTTCGTGGATTCGCGGGAAAAGGAGATCCACGGGCCCCTGAGAAGCATCGAACACGAAGTAGTCCCCAAGCGTTCGCTCCGGGTAGGTTTCGAAGAACCCGGGGCATCGCGTGACCGGCACGTTGGGTCCCACCCGGCCGTTCTCGTCGACGACCGCCGCATAGATCCTGAGGGTCCCGGGCGGCGCATCCCTCCCATCCATCCAAGTCACCAAGGCGGTTCCATCGGGCCGCGTCGAGACCGACGGGAAGTACTGGATTACATCCGGAAAAGGGTCGTCGTTGACTCGAACGGGGGGTGACCAAGTGAGGCCGTCCCGAGAGATACTGAGGCGAATGTCCGCCTCGGTGAACCTGCGCCCCTCCCCGGCCCACACAGCGTAAGCCGTTCCCGCGAGGCGGCCCGTCTCCGCGACGGCCAGCGAAGGGACGGGGTAGATTTGTTGCTCACAGGAGAAGGGCACATTCGTATCGAGGATCGTCGCCGCCTCGAAGCGGTTGGCGTCCGAGTCGTAGGACGAGACACCGACCCCCTCACCCAGACCGGCGACGACGGTGCGCCCCCCCCCGGAGGCCACGACAGCCCCGAGGCCACCCAATTCACTCGGAAAGGGGACCGCGGTATCCCACGACTCTCCGCCATCGTGGCTCTCTACCAGAATCGTCCCTGTGAGGCCCTCCTCGGAATGTCCCACCAAGTAGAGATAGTCCGCGTCGGCCACGGTCGGGTCCACGGCGATGGACGGGTGGTCCATGTAGAATGGATTGGGCAGTTCTTCTCCGATGTCGAAGGCGGTGGGGTCCACCCTGCGAAGATGGAGCTTGTGCGAATAAGGTGGTCCCGGAAGTCCCACGCTGAGGTAGACCACAAAGGCGAGTCCTCGCGTTGTGAAATCGATCCACGAATCGCCCCAGACAAGACGATCAGATTTGGGCCCCACCACTTTGAAGTCCCATGCGTCGCCGTGCTTGAGAGCCAGCATCAACGAGCCTGCGATGGGTGAGAGCGGCGATCGATCACTCGCCTCGGGAGGCCAGGTGGCGAATGCGGTCCACGTTGCGAGTGCGCGAGTATGATCCGTCGGATCTGTCTTGATGACCGGCTCGCCCTCACCCAGGGGGCTCCTGCCGAGGGGGATGGCGCGATCTTGGCACTCCAAGGATTGTGCCGATGGGCTGGGTGATCTGGGTGCGGCGAGCCTGCTTTGCACGGGGATGTGCCGAAAAGGTGGAACCTGCCAGGTGGAGGTGCCCGCCGCGAACAACGGGCTTTCGGTCTGCCATTGCCGAGGGACAGGAGGGGAGTTCGGAACCGCCGCCACCGGCCCCTTCGGGGCTGCGATGGCCCCTCCCATGACAAAGAAACCGAGGATGGCTGAAAAGAAAGCGGACCTACGCGCTAGTTCACGGCTCGTGGCGGGTGACGGATCCGATGGCGGGTGCCCCGGCAGCACGAATTTCCCTCCCTACCGGACACCAGTCTCGACCTTTACTACTGGGTTGGTTGATTGTCAAGACTTGGGCATCCACTTGGTTTGACGATGGCACAGGAATCGACCACGATTCCCTGGTTCCCCGTTGCCCAGCTTCACCGCGAGATGACCCGGCTGGTCCCTTGGTCCGAGAAGTTCGCCCTCCGATCGCCGGGGCCCTGAGGGCAGTCGTCAGGCGCCGGCAATGGGGGTGCTCGGCGGGTGCCCCGTTTTCAGATCGCCGGACCTTGCCTCCCTCCCCTGTTTCCGTTCGCGCCAGAACCACGCGCCGAGGTCGGCGAGCACGGGGAGGCGATCCCGCATGGCGAGCCGTCGCACGCCGATCTTCCAATCCATCCCTCCCACTGAGCCGAAGATCTGGTTGAGCGGGCGAAACTGGCCGGCCGTGCGCCGTCGCTCGACCTCCACTCGCTCGCGATAGGGCGGTCCCGGCGCTGCGCCGCGAGCGAGCGCCTCTGCCGCCGCCCGGCCGGCGATGAGCCCGGACGCCAGCGCGGACGAGATGCCCTCGCCGAACATGTTGAGGAGACCGCTGGCTTCTCCGACGACCAGGACGCGATCGGTGCCGGCATGGAACCAGCCCTCGGGAACGGCGAAGGTGATGGGGCAGCCGAGCCGACGAACGAGCCTTTGTTCCTCGTACCCGCACTCCCGCCGGAGGAATTGCTTGAACTTCTCCTGATGCGGCGTCAGTTTCTCTCCCAGCTTCCCGCCCACGTCCATGACCATGAGGCCGTCCTTCAGGTACGCGGCCGGGTAGCGCGAGAACTCGGGATGGGTGAAGTAGTGGAAGTAGCCGGGCTCGAGGTCCACCCGGGCCTCGTAGGTATCTTGCACAGCCACGAACCACGGCAACCGATTCTGGCCACGCGGGTCGAGCTTCCCGGCCACGTCCGAGCGGCCCCCATCTGCCGCCACCAGCACGCGGCAGCGGAGGGCATAGGGGTCTCCCTCGCGCGGCCTGCATTGGACGGTTACCCCGTCGCGGTCTTCGGCGAATGTGGTCATTGACGTTCCATCCCGGATCTCCGCGCGCGAGACATCGCAAAGCCATTTGTCGAACCGGTCTCGCCAGACCATCCAGCCACCGACGGGGATGTCGAGGTGGCGACCGGACCCGAAATGCATCCGCATCCCGTGGAACACGCCGGGCTCCGCGAAGACCGACCGCGGTGGGCGGCCAAACTCCCTCTCGACGACCTCGATCGCCTCCGGGATCACGAGTCCCGAACAAGGCTTGTGGCGGGGAAGGGGACGCCTTTCGATGATGACGGTTCGCAAGCCGGCACGCACGGCTGCCAGCGCCGCGGAGCTGCCCGAAGGTCCGGCGCCGATGACGGCGAGGTCGTACTCCGTCAGGGCCACATAGGCTCCGGGAGCGCGTCGCTCACCAGCTATTCCCCACGGAAGCTCACGAGCTTCCCTTCATAGAGTTCCGCGGCCTTGCGCGCTTCCACGGCCGGATCACCCGAGTCCGTGAGATACGCGCGGAGTCCGAGCAAACTGTCCTTCGTGGCCCCCGTGGCGTAGACCGCCTTCTGCTCCTGGGCGAGGGCCGTTGCATAGGGCAGCCGGCTGCCGCGGTAGATGAGCCGCTTGATCGCAAGGTTCGCTTGAGGTGCGCGGCAGGCCAGACGGGCCGCGTGAGCCTGAACCTTCTCTCGGAAGACGTCGCGCGGGAAGGCGTCGGACACAAGGCCGAGCGCCAGGGCCTCGTCCACGTTCATCGGCCGGCCGTCCAGGATGAAGGAAGCGGCCCGTGCGGGCCCGACGATCCGGGAGAGCCTCTGGCAGCCGCCGCCGGAGGGGATCATCGCCACCAGCGATTCGGGGTGGCCCAGTCGGATGTCCTGCCTTCTCTCGATGAACCTGAAATCGCACGAGCAGGCGAACTCGAACGCACCGCCGCCGCAGTTGCCGGAGATGGCCGCGATGAAGAGGAGCGGAGAATTCTCCATCCGGGCGAGTAGGCGGGCAAAGCGGACGGTGAGGACGAGTCCGGCCATCGGGCTCTCGGCCAGCCTGAGTGACAGCCGGTCCCCGAAGGCGGGCGCGATGTCGAGCAGGAGGCCGAACAGACGCCCGAGGGCGTACACCGTGCCGGGAGGCGGACTGCCGAGGCCCAGTCTCTCGAACCTCTCGGCTGCACGGAGGATCTGGGTGGCATCGAAGTGTTCGATGAAGCGCCCGTCCACGCCGCCGGTAAAGACGACGACCCGGACCTCTCCTGCTCTCTCGATGTCCCGAATGAGCCGTTCGATCTCGATCGTCATTTTCAGCGTGAACATGTTGGACGGCGGATTGTGGAGCTCGACCCAAAGCACGTTCCCGTGCCTTGCGGTCTTGAGTTGATCGAGATTCGGAGAGTTCTCCGGATGCGGACCCACGGTGGCGTCAGTAGCAAAGGTCCTCATAGTTACCGCCCTCGACCGAGATCTGCGCGCAACCGGTGCAGGAGTAGGCCCCGTCGTAGAGGATCACCGCGCTCACGCTTGGGCCCTGAGTCGGGGTGTAGGAAATCGCCTGAGTCCCCGACAGCGGCTCTTTGGCGCAGGTGGAGAGGTTGTAGATCACGTCCGTCCCTGCGAATCCGAAGGATCCGCTCGCGTCCCCCGAGACGGTGAAGTCGGAGGAGACGCGCACCTCGGGTGCAGTCGCAGAAACGGCGATCGTTCCGGAGAGGCTGACCGCCTGCGAGGCCGGCAGCTTGGCGGGTGACTCCACGCTGAAACCGGCGAGGTACTCATAGAGGGCGCCGTCTACGGTGGCGCTCACCTGGGCTGTGGTGCCGGCGGCCCCGTTCGTCTTGGAGATGGTCACCGTGCCCTCGTAGAGAGGCTTCGGTTCGCCGTCTCCTAGCGTTGCGTCGAGGTCGCGCGCGATGCCGATGTTGTAAGAGCCGCCGTCCGACGAACCGGTTACCTTCGCTGTCCCGGACACGGCGAACGACGTGCCGCCCAACGGGCCGCCGCGGATGGACAGGCCGAAATCCGTGTAGGTGACGCTCACGTCGCAGGAAGAGGACGACGTGGTCCCGGATGCGCGGTAGGAGCCCAGGATCGTGATGTTGCCCGCCCCGAAGGTGTAGGAGCAACCGTTACCTTCGAGCGTCACATCCACCTTCCCCGAGGCGTAGTCGGAGGCGTTTGTGACAACGGGACAAGCGGGTTTCTGGGCCTGTCTTTGTTCCACGGGGCGGCCCGGACGGGGGACCCCTTCCGGTGCCTTGCTGTAGCGTTCCCCCATGCGGGCGTCATCCAGCAGGGCCCCGACCCAGCATCCGAAGTCCCCGCAGGCCTCATATTGAAGCTCCACGGCCTCGGCGGCCGCTCGAGCGACGTCCTGGTCGAACAGGGTGGGCGCCGAGCCCGCCGCAGAGGCCGGCGGGTCGGATGCAGGACCGCCCGCCGCCTCGCCTCCGCAGCCGAGGGCGATTGGTAGCGTGGAAACAAGCAAAACGGATGCCCGAACGGTGGCTCGAAGGCTCGGGATGACAAGGCTTGTTGGCTTCATGCGTACGCGTTCCAGTTAAAAACTGACATGTCAGTACCAGCAAGTTGTGTTCCAATTATGATAACATATTCATATTACATAATTAACATACGACACAGGCATAAACAGGTATCATCATGAGCATGAAATATTTTCCAGTACTGTGAAATTGTTCGCTGCTTGGAGGGGGTGACCTGCGGTAATCATGATCCGCCAGGCCGGGTTGTCGCGGCTTGCGCTCATGACCGACCTTCCCCGTCGGCCCCTGTCCGCGTGGCGCGAAGGGCCAAGGACCTGGCCTGCGTCGCGTCAGCCGGCGGCGGGGCGGTGGTACACGGCGCCGACGACCAGCCGGGCTGTGTCTTCAGCGAGGGCGCGGGGATCGGCCGGTCTCTCGGTATCGATGAGGCGCGTCGATGCCACGTGCAGCAGCCCGCCCAGCAGAAACTCGGCTACGAATCGCGGGTCGTCCAAGTCAAGCATCCCCTGGCGCTTCCCATCCTCTAGGTCCCGGATCATCAGTTGAAGGAAAGACTCTCGAATCTGATGGACAATGGCTTCCGCCTTCGCATTCTTGGCCATCGCCTCCTTGAAAACGATGCCGCAGGCGTCGCGGTCGTCCATGATCGTCTGAAAGATCAACTCCAGCCGGAGGGTCATCAGCCGCACGATCCCCGCTTCATCGCGGGGCGGGGCAATGGGTATCTCGCGGAACGGCTTCATGAACTTCGAGATGCGTTCCGCATAGCGCTTCAGCGCCGCATGGAAGAGCGATTCCTTGTCGCCAAAGTACTGGTAGAGCGTGCCGCGCCCGATCTTGAGATCTTTGCAGACGTCGCTGATGCTCGTCTCTTGATACCCCTTCTTCGCGAAGAGGCGGGTCCCGGAATCTAGGATCTGTTCGCGGCGCTGCTCGCCGTGCATGAGAGGCCGTCCTTTCGTTGAGTGCTGTTGAAATCGTCCAGAACTCATCATACCCGATAAGATGCCTATATCACAAGCACATCCGTAATGAATCAATATTTGAATACCCGGATGTCGATCTCCGATGGCCCCCTCGCCCTTGTCAAAACAGCCCCGCAGTTCGAGCCGGTGACAGCCCTAGTTTGGCCGAAGGTGGCCGGGGGCGGGCCTCGCACCGTTTCACATGACACACCTCAATCCGCTTCGCTTTCGGGGTCGGGGCTGGTACACTATCCCCCTTGCTCGAGGGTGGTGTCCCACGGATAGCTCCGTTCACAAGCTCAAGTGTCCCACGTGCCGCAAGGCCATCGCCTGGGAGGGGAACCCCTACCGTCCGTTCTGTTCGGAACACTGCCGAAACGTTGACCTGGGCCGCTGGCTGGGCGAGGAGATCCGCGTCCGGCATGAAGCCGGGGACGCGCCGGATTCTCCCCCCCCGGATGGCGTGGGCCGGTCCTGAGCATCGCCGATGACGCGCTGGCTCGGACTTCTGCTCCTGCTCATCGCCGTCACCCTCTCCGGGGGGTACGCCTTCGTCCATACGGAATGGGGCAAGATGCGGTTGCTGGGGGTTGTCGAGTCCTCCCTGGCCGAGGTCGGGATCGAGGTGCGCGCCGGCGGGATGGACCTCAGCTTCTGGCCTCCGAACGCGACGCTGAGGGACGTCGAATTCAACGCGAAGGACATTCCCGGCGTGGAGTTGGGCGGCCGGCTGCCGTTCGTCAGAATCGTTCCCGACGTGGCGGCGTGTCTGGGGCTGCACCCAAGCCTGGACCTTGTGGAGGTTGACTCCCCGGAAATCCGGCTGGTGGTCGTGCCTCCCTCGAAGAAGCAGGCGCGTCCAAACGGGGGCTTCGATCCGAACCTGGTGCCCGTCCGCAGGCTCCGAGTCTCCGCGGCGTCGATCGCGGTGAGGGAGGAGCGGAGGGCTATCGAGGGGCATCTGTCCGGTGTGGACGTGGAGTACGATCGGGTTGCTCAGGTTGGGTCGAAGGAGTTGGCGGCAGCGACCCAGGCGCGGCTCGCGTGGAAGGTGGAGCGGGCGGACGTCGCCGTCGAATCTTCCGCGTCGCTCGAAGGGATCTCGAGTTCCGGCGTCTTGCTTGTGGGGGACCACAGCCTGAGAATCGAGAAGGCCGAGATTGTTCGGGGTTCCCACCGCGTGGCCCTCGAGGGCGCGCGGGATGCCGGCGGCGAGGCGCATCTTTCGGGGCATGTGGAGACGGATCTGTCGGAGTGGGCTTCTCTCTACCCGCCCGTGACCCAGGTCTCTTCCTGGCCCGGTGAGGGGGGGATTGGGGGGCGGGCTCGAGCGGAATTGGAACTGACGCTGCCGGGGGGCGCCGAGGCAAAGCCGGTCTTCAGCGCGGGCGTGGAACTTGAGGGTGCTCGCTGGGGCGCCTACGCGGTGGATCGCATCGAAGGGCGCGTACGGTGGAAAGAAGGGACCCTCGAGTTGGACCCGCTCAAGGTGACATCCGGGCAGGAGGGGAAGGGTTCGCCGGGGACGCTGACCGTGCGCGGGACTTTAAGAACGGTGGCGGACTCCACCGATGGGCGGACTCCGCGGCGGATGGAAGCGGACGTGCTCTTGGGTGCGGAGGCTCTGCCCCGGACCGCCTTCGTGAAGTGGTGGCCCGCCCTGGGCGCGATCCAAGCGCACGACCCGGTGCAGGCCAGGGCCCGGTTCAGCGGGCCGTTGCCCCAGCGGGGCGTGCCGTGGGATCTGGAGGGGTCCGTGGAGGCCCGAGCCGGCTACATCGAGCTTGCTCGAGAGGAAAGCCGCAGCCTGCGGCTCAACGACCTGGCCGGCTCAACGAAGGCCCGGATCGAGGATGGACGGGTGGAGTTGCAGGACGCCCGTCTCACCGCGAAGGGGCTCGATCTTGTCGGACGCGGACGGTTTGAGGGCGGGCAGCTCCGCGCTGAGTTGAGTCATGCAAAGGTGGACTTGGGATCGCTGTCCCCCATCATGGGTGTCCAGACGGCGGGTGAGCTCGAGTTGGGCGGGGTGGTGGCCGGTCGGCCGGGCCAGTGGAGATTTGCGGGATCGGTCCTCGCCTCGGAATTGGTCGTGAACGGCCGGCCGGTCCGCAAGGTGAGCGGGGACATCCGGTTCGAGGAGCCGAGGCTGTGGGCTGAGGAGTTTGTGGTGGAGATGCCCGGGACTTCGGTGCGGATGGGTGGGGAGATGGACATCCGCGAGACGGCGTTCCGGGCGGGGATCTCGGTGGATGAGGGGGACCTGTCGGACGTTGTCGCCTTGGCGGGTCTCAGCCCGGATCTCGTTCAGAAATTCTCCGGCCGCGCTCAGGGCCACGTGCAGGTGGAGGGCCGTTTGAGGCCGGAGGTCGTGGTGCTGAGCAGCGGCAAGCTCACGGTGGACGCCCCGATGGTGGCGGGTGAGCCCTTCGAGGCGGCAGGGATCCAGTGGGTGGTTCGACGGGAGGTGGAGGGGGATGCGCACTTGCAGAACGGAGTGCCTTCTTTGCCGCCGGAGCGGCTTCCCATTGACGTCAAGGCGTTCGTTCGCCACCGCGACGGGAGCATCGAGGTGAAGGGGGCGATCGAGCCGGACCTCCGCGTGGAAGGCGAGTGGATGGTGTCGTCGTTCCCCCTGGAACGCATCTGGCCTTCGGGCGGCCTGCCCCCGTGGGTGACAGGACGTCTCCAGGGGCTCGGTTCCATCGGAGGCACCCTGAACGATCCCTACGTCACCGGCCAGATCGAGGCCCGCGAAGTGAAGGTGGACGGGGAGGCGGTGGGCGACAGCGTCGTCTGGTTGGAGCGGACGAAGGAACGTGTCCACGTCGTCGGCAGCTTTTTTGGCGAGGAGCTGAGCGCGGACGGCGAGGTGCGTCTGACGGACGGACTGCCGTTCGGGCTCCGCGCGCAGATGAAGGATCTGGGAACGCAGCATGTGTTCAATCTTCTTGGCCCCATGACGGAGTTCCGTGGGACCCTGAGCGGGCGGATGCACATCGAGGGCGACCTGGGGCGGCTCGATACGTGGAACGGGTCGGTGGAACTCGCCTCCTTCGAGTTCATCAACCACGGATTGCTGGGCCGCTCGACCCACGCGCTCACGATTCCGCTCCGAGGCGGCGTGCTGGACTTGGACGCGTACGCCCTGGAGACGGCGGGCGGGAACGCCGTGGTGCGCGCGAAAGTGAGCCTCCCCCACAGGATCGACGCGGAGGCGTCGGGCCGGATCAGCCTGAGTCTGTTGGAATCGATATTCCCCGAAATCATCGCCCAGGCGGATGGCCTGGTCGATTTCAATGCGCGCCTGGAAGGGCCGCTGGAGAGGGAGAAACTGCGTCTCATCGTAGACGCGCAGGTTTCCAAGGGGCGCGTGAGCTTCCGCGAGTACCCCCACCCGGTGGAGGCGGTGAGCGCGCGCGTCGAGATCACGGAGAACGGGTTCGCCTTCGAGGACGTGAAGGCCCTGATGGGGGGGGGGGTCGTGGAGGCGAGGGGCCGCATCGAGATGAGCCACTTCCACTTCGGCGACATCTCCGTGTCCGCCGAGCTCCAGCGCGCCCAAGTGCGCTTCCCCTCCTGGATCTCGGCGACGGTCAACGCCGACCTGTTCCTGATCGGTCCGGTGGAGACGTCGCCGCTGTTCACCGGTGACGTCCAGCTTCTCTCTGCCCTGATCGCCGAGAATCTCGACTGGCGCCAGGAGCTTCTCAAGGTGGTGGATTTCCGGCGCCGTGCCGCCGCACCGGGGTATTCGGAGCACGCGGCCGATGAAGGCATCCGGTACGACATCCACGTCCGGGGCGGCGTGCGCGTCCGCAACAACCTGGCACACGGCGATTTCACGGCGGATCTCCACGTGGTGGGCGTGGAGGAGTACGTGAACCTCCTGGGCGAGGTGAAGGGGACGCAAGGGTCGTTCGCCTTTCGGAGCCGTGAGTTCCAGATCGACCGCGCCCTCATCCTGTTCAACAACCCGGTGCGCGTGGACCCCGAGGTCGAGATCTACGGCACGACCGTGCTCGAGAACGTTCCGCCTCCACCCGGCGCCTCACCCGGATCGCAGACCACCGCCACGACACCCGTCGAGCACGACAAGATCGACGTGGGCGTTTTCTTTTCGGCGAGGGGGCACCCGTTTCGGTCGGATCCCGAGGCCTTCAAACTTCAATTCAGCGCCGATCGGCCCTACGCGGATCAGGACCTCCTGAGCTTGATCTACTTCAACCGCCTCTCCGGCGAGGCCATCCCCTCCGGCGCCGGAAACATCGAGCTCTACGCGATCATTCTCAGCCAGCTCACCCGGGAGATCGCCCAGGGGCCGCTGCGGCAGTTTCTCGGCTTGGAGAGCGTTGACTTCAACCCGGCCGAGTCGCGCACGGGCGAGCAGTTCCTGTCGCTCGTGGTGACCAAGCCGCTCGAGCGTGGGCGGGAGGTCTGCCCTCAGGATCTCAAGTGGAGGGGGCTCGTGAACGTGCGGGACCCGGCCACGGAGAGCCGGATCGAGCTGGACTGCCGCATGCTGAACAACCTCTCGTTCGACGTCTACGGTTTGGGTCCCAGCACTCAAAGCGACCCGCCCGTTCGACTCGGTGCCGAGATGAAGATCCGGTTCGAGTTTTGGTGAGCGCGGGCCACGCCCGATTCGCGGCTCCAGCTTCGATCCCGATCGGCATCGGGGGCCGGACCCATGGCGTTCAGGCCGAACTCCGCTGAGGTTGCTTCGGTCGTCCCCGCCCGGCCGTGGCGACTCCCTCGCCATGACCATGGCCGCTTGTCACTGCGAGCGACTGGTTCTACGCAGCGCTCTCTTCTATGCGTAGCGCTTTCACCCTTCGCAGTAACAGACTACTGCTACGGAGAACGGGTTGCAGAGCATTGTCGCAGAGTAGCAAGCGAGGCAATCTCACTCCCGGAAACGCTGTGATGACTTGCCCTTCGAACCACCCGTCGCGCGTGGCCGTCCTCTTCCTGATCCTTCCCGCACTCTTTCCACCGACCGCCCGCGCGACCGCGCCGGAGATCGTATGCGAGGACCCGGATCTGAGGGCCCGGGTGACCGAGCGAGTCGGCCCGAAGGATCTGCCTGCGGACGCGAGCGCGCTCGAGGAACTCGTTCGGGGGCTGCACGGGGCGTTCCCTCAGATCCGCCTGATCTGGGTGGAGAAAGCCCCGGGGCCGGGTGGGACGGCCCGTCTCCACGTCGTGCCGTATCAGCTTATCGTGGGGCCCACCTTTAAGGGCAACTCGCACGTTCGGGACGTGGAGCTGGCCTCCGCCGTTCGGCTCATGCCGGGCGAACCCTTCGCCCCGGAGAAGTTGAGCGGGGTGGAGGCGGCCGTGCGCGAGGTCTACCGCAGCTATGGGTATTTCGATGCCCGCGCGGCCGTGCGGACCGTGGCCACCGCCAAGGGAATCGAAATCCAGGTCGAGGTCGAGGAGAACCGCAGGGCGGAGGTGCGCGAGCTGCGGTTCGAGGGCGAAGCGGCGCCGCTGACCGAGGCGCGTCTGCTCGGCCTCGCCCGGCTCCGGCGCGGAGAACCGTACGACCAGGACAGGATTTACCGGGCCGTGCGCGAGATCACCCAGGCCTATTTCCGCCGCCGGTTCTTCCGGACAAAGGTTGAAACGCAGGAAGTGCTGGACGCCGCCGGGGACGTGCTTCTCGTCTTCCACGTCGATCGGGGGAAGCCCTTCGATCTCCGTCTCGATGGCGACCCCCGGTCGCGCGATCGGGATCTCCTTTCCTACCTGGATCTGGAGAAAGTCGAGCGGTACGACACCGCCACGCTGGACGAATGGAAACGGGCCATCCGAGACGGTTTTCAGAAACGGGGATACGCCTTTGTCAAGGTGGACGTCCGCGAACGGGACGAAGGCGATCGGGTGACGCTTGCCTTCATCGTCGAACCGGGCCCCAAGGTCGCCGTCCGCCGCGTCCGAATTTCAGGGAACGAGCAGGTGGTCTCGACGAAGATCCTGCGCCGCCTCGAGACGCGGCCGGGGAGCCCTTTCCCCTTCTTCAGCAGGGGGACGCTGGTGGACGTGGACCTGCGACGGGACGCGGAGCGCATACAGGACTACTATCGTTCGCACGGGTACCTCGAGGCGCGGGTCCTCTCCACGGCCGTGGAGCGCGACCCCCGGATTCCGGTGGTGGAGGTCGCGTTCACCGTCTACGAAGGGCGGCAGGTTCGCGTGGCACGCGTGGGTTTCGAGGGCCTCCCCGAGGCGACGGAGGACGACATCCGCAAGGAGTTGGCGCTCCGGGCGGGGGAGCCGTTCGATCCGAATTTGATCCGCGAAGATGAACTGCGCGCGCTGCGCGTGCTGACGAGTACGGGCTACCTCGAGGCCAAGGTGAGCGGGGACTACAGGATCGAGGATCGCCCGCGGCAACTGGGGCTGACCTTGCTGGCCCGGCCGACCCGGTCGGACCAAGCCTGGGCGGATGTCGTTTTTGCCGTCGAGCCTGGGGTGAGGTCGTTCGTCGGCCGTTTCGCCGTGGAGCCCCAGGGAGAGTTCCACAAGACTCAAGAGAACGTCCTCCTGAGGGAACTCAAGATCGCGCCGGGCGATGTCATCAGCCAGCAGAAGCTGGCGGAGGGCCAGTTGCGAATCTACCGACTTGGGTTCTTCCGGGAGGTCCGCGTCGTCCCGTCTGCCTCGCTCGGCCCGTTGTCGGATGGGCGCCGGGTCCGAGACGTGGTGGTGAGCTACGAAGAGCGCAAGGCCAAGGAGATCGCGTTCGGCCCGGGGTTCGATTCGGACAACCTCTTCGGCGTGTTTGTCGAAGGCTCGATCCGGAACCTGTTCGGCACGGGCCGCTCCATCGGCACTCGCGGCCAATACACCCTGCGCGACCAGTTCTACCGGGCGACCTACACGGAGCCTTGGGTGCTGGGGACCGATCTCACGCTGCGCTCCTCCACCTCCTACGAGCTCGACAAAGATACGTCCGGCATCGGCTTCGATCGGCGCGAGGTGGCGGGCACCGTCGGCACGGAGAAACGCATCGGAAACGTCACCCTCACGGTTCAGGAGCGACTGGCGCGCACGGTTCGGGTTGGAGATCTCGTGGATGAGGGACGGGTGGATCAAAAGACGCTCAAGTCCTTCCTCACGCCGGGCATCATCTACGACCGCCGTGACGACTTCTTCAACCCGGAGACGGGTTTCCTGCTCGCGTCGGATGTTGACTTTGCACCGGCGTTCCTCGGCTCCGAGGTGGAGTTCATCCGGCCCACAGCGCGCGCGGCCCACTACCTGCGCCTGCCCGCGGGCCTCGTGCTGGCTTCGGGCGCGCGGGGCGGTTGGATCCTCCCCCTCACGAGCCTCACGGTGGTGGAACAAGAGGCCAATGAAGAGCTTTTCCGCCTGGGAGGACGGGACTCCTTGCGAGGGTTCGGCCAGGGGGAGCTGGGCATTTTGCACGACGAGGTCTTCTGCGCCAGCGCGGAGGGAGAGACCGGCACCGTTCCGCCCGGCGAGTGCCCGCCCGACCGGCAGCTCGTGCGGACAGCCCGCCTCGGCGGCACGCTTCTCGCCCAGGGCAACGAGGAACTCCGTTTCCCGATTCCGACGTTCCTACCGTTCCGGTTGGGCGGCGCCGTCTTCCTCGATGTGGGCAACGTGTGGCGCACGCAGACGCAGGGGCCGAGCAACCCTCTCACGCTGCGCTCCACGGCGGGGTTCGCCTTCCGGATCATCACACCCATCGGCCCGATCTCCGCCTACGTGGCGTTCAATCTCCGTCGCAAGCGCATCCTTGACGTTGCCGACCCCAAGACAGAGCGAATCGTGGTGGACGGAGCGGAACGGGAAACGATCGTGGGGGGAGAGCAGATCAGCCGGCGAGAGGACGCTTACAAAATCGGCTTCGCGATCGGCGAGTTCTTCTGAGCCGGGGGGGGGGACAGGAAGAGAGGCGGTGGTGATGACCCTGCCCAGGGGGAGGCAGGGCGGGGTGCGAGGGCGACTCGGAGGCTACGCCGTGCGGTGGAAGAGCGTCCCGGCGATCTGGCGGATGTTCTCCTGGATTCGGAGGATCTCGTCGGATGGGATCTGTCGCTCGACCCGTCCCGTCTCCTTGTCCTTCACCTGGACGATCACATCGCCGGTATCCTGGTTGACCTGGAAATTGAGGTCTCGATCGGCGATGCCGAGGTGGCGCCGGACGTCCTCGACCACCATGTTCTCTTCGCCTTCCGGCTGGACTTCGGGCACCGGCTGTGCTCGGCGCTCCGGACTGTTTTCGCCCGAGGAACTGCTGTCCCCGTAGTTGGGCTCGACCGACTGTGCGTCTTCGACCGCCGGGGTGCCCTCGTTGTAGTGCTCCACGGGGGGGGGTGCCACTGCCGGCCCTACCATCTTTGCGGCCTCGATCCTTTGTGCCATATCTATCCCTCCTTGGATTAAGATATCTCCATCATCAGTCATCGGCTCTGCTCCTTGTAAACTTGAATACGCTTCTCGGAGCCAGCCCCCCGCATCCTGCGAAAGGGAAGAGCCTTTCTGGATGGCCTACCAAGGAATTCGGCAGTATGGCTGAAGTTCTTTAGTCGGTCTTATCGTATTGACATTCCAATCCAACCCAAATACAAGAGGCAGGGATGAGCAGCAAACCTCGATCTCAGCTCGAGATTTTCCCCAATCCGTACCCGCGAAGGGACTACTCCGTCCGGATGGATTGTCCTGAGTTTACCAGCGTCTGCCCCAAGACCGGGCAGCCTGATTTCGGCCGCATCGAGATCGAGTACGTGCCGGATCGCGCGTGCATCGAGCTCAAGTCGCTCAAGCTTTACCTCTGGTCGTATCGCGAACAGGGGATTTTCTACGAGACTGTCACGAACAGGATCCTTGAGGATCTGGTTCGCGCCTGCCGCCCGCGCTGGATGCGGGTGACGGGGCGCTTCAACGTCCGGGGGGGGATTTCGACGGACGTGGTGGTGGAATACCGGCAAAGGGGAAAGTCGGGGGCCAGGGCGCGTGGCTAGTGTTGCTCGCGGGAGCCTTCGCGTCTCCGTGGGTTTGCAACGGAAAGGGCTCCGATGACACTCGATGTTGAGGCGGTGGGCGGCGTGTGATAACGTCCGCCCGCGGGGAACGGGATCGAGACGGTCGACAGGGCGTCCCGGTCCGCCCTCAAAGAGGTCCACATGAGAATCATCGCGGGTGAGCAGGGTGGGCGAGCCTTCCCCCATCCGGGGCGGCGCGTTCGTGTGACTCTGGATGGCGTGCGCGAGACGGTGTTTAACGTTCTGGCCGACAGGGTGAGCGGCGCGGCCGTGCTCGACCTCTTCGCGGGGAGCGGCAGCTTGGGGCTCGAAGCGCTGAGCCGGGGAGCCGCGCGCTGTGTGTTTGTGGAACAGGACCCTGCACTGGCGGATCGGCTTGTCCAGACTCTCGGGGTTCTGGGCTACTCGGATCGCGCGGGAGTTGTGAGGGCCGATGTATGGCGGCCCCGATGGCCGCGTCCGATTCTCGATGGCGGCCCGTACGATATGGTCTTCATGGATCCCCCCTATCGCCCCGGCGCCGGAGCCGCCTGCCTGCGAATCGCCAAGCGCATCCCGCTGGCCGAGGGCGCGGTGGTCGTGCTCGAAACGCAATCAAAGGGCGAGGGGGCGGAAGAGCCGGGTTGGGCACAGGTGGACGAGCGCCGGTTCGGCCAGACGCGTGTGGGGATGTTCGTCCCGGCGGGAGAAATCTGCATGGCGAAAGGGGGCTGTGTTGAATCCCCCGCGTAGCCTCCGGGCCGTTTACCCCGGCTCTTTCGATCCGATCACACTCGGGCACGTGGACATCGCTCGCCGCGGCCTCAAGATCTTCGAGGAGCTCACGGTGGCCGTCGTCCGCAATCCCCGCAAGGAGGGTCTTTTCACTATCGAAGAGCGCGTCGAGATGATCAAAGAAGTGTTCAAGAACGAGCCGCGGATACAAGTGGAGTCGTTCTCCGGCCTCCTGGTCGAGTTCATGCGCCGGGTCGGCGCGCGCGCGATCATCCGCGGCCTGCGGGCGGTCTCGGATTTCGAGTACGAATTTCAAATGGCCGTGACGAACCGAACGATGGAGGAAGACGTCGAGACCCTGTTCATGATGGCCAACGAGTCCTACTCCTACGTCAGTTCCATGATGGTGAAGGAAATTGCGACCCTGGGCGGCTCGGTGAAGAAGATGGTGCCGCCGATCGTGGTGGAGCGGCTGCGGGCCAAGCTCGCGCCGCCGCGCAGGGCCGTCCGTCGCTGAAAGGATTCCCCATGCCTACACAACCTGTACTCTCGAAGCGGGCCGCCGTCCTCAAGCCCTCGCCCACGCTCGCGATCAGCGCCCGGGCGCGCGAACTTCGCGCCCAGGGGCACGATGTCGTGAACTTCGGTGCGGGCGAGCCCGATTTTGACACCCCCCCCCACATCAAGGATGCCGCCGTCGCCGCCATCCGCAGCGGATTCACGAAATACACCGCCGTCGCGGGGATCGACGACCTGAAAGACGCCATCCGCGCACGCCTGAAGGCCGACTACGGGCTCGACTATGCGCGGGACGAGGTGGTGGTCTCCTGCGGCGCCAAGCACTCGCTCTACAATCTTTTCGTGAGCGTCCTCGATCCCGACGACGAAGTGATCATCCCGGCCCCGTACTGGGTCTCGTACCCCGAAATGGTGGCATTGGCCGGAGGCAAGCCGGTGATCGTCAACACCTCGGAGGAGCGAGGGTACCGGCTCAGCCCCGACGACTTGGCCGCGGCCGCAACGCCGAGAACGAAGGCCTTGATTCTCAACGATCCATCCAATCCCACGGGGGCGACGTACACGCGAGACGACCTCGCCCGACTCGCCGAAGTCGCCAAGGCAAAGGACTTCTGGGTGGTGTCGGACGAGATCTACGACAAGCTGGTGTACGAGGGTGAGGTTCACACCGCTTTCCCGACGCTTTCCGCCGACGCGCGCCGCCGCACTCTGCTCGTCAACGGAGTGAGCAAGACCTACGCGATGACCGGCTGGCGGATCGGCTACGTGGCGGGCGACCGCGATGTGCTCCGCGCCGCGGCTGCGGTGCAAGGGCAGGTCACATCCAACCCGACCTCCATCGCGCAGAAGGCCGCGCTTGAGGCCCTCAAGGGGGATCAGAAACCCGCCGCGGAGATGGCCGGCGCCTTCAACGAACGCCGGCGGTACATGCACGGCCGCCTCACGAAGATGGCGGGCGTGCGGTGCTACGAGTCTCGCGGCGCGTTCTACCTCTTCCCGAACGTGTCGTCCCACTACGGGCGCAAGGTCAACGGCCAAACCATCAAGAGCTCCACGGACCTGACGCGCTACCTGCTGGACGAGGCGAAGGTGGCCGTTGTGCCCGGCGGTGAGTTCGGAGACGACCGCTGCATCCGCCTCTCCTATGCGGTTTCGCTCGAGGAGATCAAGAAAGGGCTGGACCGGATCGAGGCCTCGCTGGGCCGACTGAAGTGAACCGACTACCGCACACCGGGAAGCGAGGAAGCCGCAAACAGGTTGCGACACCTCGTCCTCGTTCGACTCCCGACTCCCGACTGCCGACTGCCGGGCGGCCCCCAGGCCGCCTGTGGGCCCCTTGGCGCATGCAGTACATCGAGAACGTGGCTGAGCAGTCTGGATGCATCTTCTGTGTCCTGCCGAAGAAACGCCAGGACCAGCAGACGCTGGTCCTCCATCGCGACCCGACATGCTTCGTGATGATGAACCGCTACCCGTACAACAACGCGCACCTCATGGTGGTGCCCTTTCGGCACACCGCCGATTTCCTGGTCCTGGAGGACCCCGAGAAACAGGCGCTGCTGACGCTCGTGGGCCACAGCGTGCGTATCCTGAGGGAGGTGTACAAGACGCATGGCCTCAATGTAGGCGTCAACCTGGGCCGGGCCGCGGGCGCCGGGTACGAGGACCACGTGCATTTCCACGTCGTGCCACGATGGGTGGGCGACACCAACTTCATGCCGATCTTGGGTGAGACGAAGGTCATCTCGCAGTCCTTGAGCGATACCTACAGGCGGCTCCGGCCGCATTTCCGCTCGCTCGACGGGCGGTAGGAGAGGGATGGCGGAGCTGCGCTTCCTCGCTCCGGCCGCCGCGCCGCCCTCGGGGGTCCTGGCGGTGTTCCTGGGCCGCAGGGGGGGGGTCAGCCCACCGCCGTACGATGACTTGAACGTGGGCCCTCGAGTGGGGGACGCCGAGGCCAACGTGCTCGAGAATCTCTCGCGCATCGGGAAGGCGTTCGGCGTACCCGCGGCACGGATCGCGGTGCTTCACCAAGTCCACGGGAACCGGATCCTCGTCGTCAAGTCTCCCAAGATGGAAAATGGCGCTTCCGAGCCGGAGGCCGATGGATGGATCTCTGACCAGGCCGGATTCCTCTTCGGGGTCCGCACGGCGGACTGCGCATCGGTCCTGGCCTGGGACGCCACCAAGGGGATCGTAGGTGCCGCCCACGCAGGGTGGCAGGGGACACGCGCCGGAGTCGCGGCCGAGCTTGTCCGGAGTTTCATCAAGGTGTTCGGCTGCGTCCCCCGCGATATCCGCTGCGTAGTGGGGCCTGCCATCGGCCCGTGCTGCTACGAGATCGGCCTCGACCGTGTGGGCGAGGTTGGATCGGTTGGGGCGCCGTTCGTCCTGAAGCGGAACGGCCGCACCTTCCTCGACCTCTTCGCGTGGAATCTGGATCAGCTCCAAAGCGCCGGCCTCGCCGCCGAGCAGGTGGAGGTGACGCGCATCTGCACGGCCTGCCGCCCCGCCGAGTACTTCTCCAACCGGCGCGATGGGCCGAAAACCGGACGGCAACTAAGTTTCATCGGGGTCCGATAGAATGGCCGCGCACCGCACCCGTATCCTCGTCTACGTCGGCAAAGGCGGCGTGGGGAAGACGACGCTTGTGGCGGCCACGGCCCTCCACCTCGCGCGCCGCGGCATTCGCACACTCGCGCTCAGCACCGACCCTGCCCACACGCTTGGCGATCTCCTCGGCTCGCCGCCGCTGGGCGAAATCCGGTCCGTCTCGCCCAACCTGCACGTCCTGGAGCTGAGCCCCTATGCCGAGCTCGAACGCCGCTCCGAAGCCGTCCTGCGCTACCTGCGCCGGCTCATGGCAGGGCGGGGATACCACGACATGATCCTGCAGGAGCTTCTGAGCGTCCCGGGTGCCGACGAGGTCGTGGCGCTCCTGCGAATCAAGGAACTTGCGGCCGAGGGCCGATGGGACGCAGTGGTCGTGGACACCGCGTCCTCAGGCGCCGCGCTCAAACTCTTTCTCCTGCCCGAGGCAGCGCACTGGTACATGCAACGCATCTATCCCGGCGAGAAAAAGCTCCTCCTCATGCTTAAGCCCCTTGCGGAGAAAATCACGGCCTCGCCGCTACCCGATGCGCCCGTCTACGATGCCTTGGAGGCCCTCTACAGTGACCTGGTGGAAGTAAAGGATCGTTTGAAGGACCGGCGAACCACCTCCTTCCGCCTCGTTCTCACGCCGGAGAAGCTGGTCGTGCAGGAGTCCATGCGTATCTATTCGTATCTCTCGATGCACGGCTTCCACACCGATGCCGTCATCGTGAACCGCGCGGGCGGGGAGTACGACCCGCGGCCGATGCGCGAGAGGTTCGAGGGCCTCCGGATGTTGAGGATTCCTCCGGTCCCACGGGATCCGGACTCGAAGGCGACGCTGCTGGAGATGGCCCGGCAGGCGTACGGCAAGACGGACCCTCTGAAGCGTCTTGCCAATGTAGTCCCCATCGAGTATGAAACGGCTGATGGGAGCGTCAGCCTCTACATCCGGATGGCCGGGCTGCGGAAAAGCGAGTTGAAGATCTTCACCCGCAACCGGCACCTCGTGCTTCAGGCGAGAAACGTTCGCCGACTCATCGCCCTGCCGGACGCGTTCGAGAACTACGTGCCGCGGCGCGCCCGTGTGGAGCAGGGTGTCCTCAAGGTGGAGTTCCAACCGGCGTAGCGCCATGCCGCGTTCAGCCCGAGCCCCCGCCGAACCGCCCGAGCCGGGCCGTCGGCCCGCGAAGACGGATCCCGAGCCGGCCAAGGCCCTCCTGGGCGAATCCCGCGAGCATCTCTACCGCGCCGGCATGGAGTTCCTCCTTGCCCTCCAGACGTTCTGCGAGGCGTGGCTCCTCATGTTCGAGTCCCGCGTGGAGCCGGCCAACCCGTGGATTGATCTCGGCCGCAAGGTCCTCCAGGATCTGGCCCGACTCACTGAGGCGTACGAGAAGAAGGCTCCCGCGGCGACGCGCCATGCGATCATCGCGAAGCTGATCGGCACCCTCGATCAGGAAATCGACGCGATTGCCCTGCCGATGGACGAGCACAAACGCGCCTATCGGGATGCCTTGCTCGGCGTGAAGCGGGTTCTTGCCCAGACGATGGCCGACGTGCCGGCAGAGGATCCTCGGGGCTCCTTCCGCGCCGTCCCGATCGACTGAGGGGACCCCAAGTCCCCCGCAACGTCTCCTCGCGTTGCGGTAATCTCAGGAACTCGTGCCTGGCACGCGGCGATTCTATCTGGCCTTGGAGGCCACCAGCCAACCCGCTCCGAAGAGGGCCAGACCGAGGAAGAAAACCAGCAGATCGCCGGCGCGCGAACCACCCGGGGAGAGGCCACGCGCCACGGCCAGACCGACCGTGAGAAAGCCGATGACCTGGAGCAGATGCGCGGCAGGCCGGATCATTTGCCGGGAGCGTAAAGCGCAAAGCGGAAAGAGTAAAGCGACTCCGAACCCTTCCGCTCCCTCTTGCTGCTCACCGTTCACTTCCCATGGAGACGAGGGGATTTGAACCCCTGACCTTCCGGTTGCAAACCGGATGCTCTCCCAACTGAGCTACGTCCCCGGATGATCGGCAGTCGGTAGCCGGAAGTCGTGAGTTGCCGACAAACCACCATGCTCCGGTTTGCTTCCATTTCCGACTGCCTACTGCCGACTTTCGACTGCCGAGCAATGGGCCCGGGTGGACTTGAACCACCGACCTCCCGCTTATCAGGCGGACGCTCTAAAACCACCTGAGCTACGGGCCCGGAGATCGTGAATCATGGATCGTGAATCGTGAATCGTGAAAAGTCAACGTCATCACACTTCCAGCGAAACAGGCCACGGACAAGCCCCCAACGAGCACCTATCTCGCGCGCGGTTGCGACCAGCGATGTCCTACTTTGACCGCTCGAAATCTTCGACTTCAAGGCCTGCATCCTTCAAGACCTTGGACAACATCCTGGGGCCGATGGTTTCTCGATCATGGAATGCAAAGAGGAGCGCGCGTCCGTCGGAATGTTTGAGGAATCGGTGGCTTCCTCTCGATCTCTTCACCTGGAAACCGGCTCGTTCGAGGACTCGAAGAAGTCGCCGAGCTTTGATCTCGCCCAGCGCACCCAGTCTAAACTCCTATGCGGATCTGAACGGTAGCGGGGTGCTCTTGGCGGGGCAGCGGCTGACCGATTCCCGCCAACTCCTGAACGAAGAATTCCAGAGCCTTGCGGACCCGTTTCAGAGCTGATCGCCGCGAGCGACCGTACACATGGCAGCCGGGAACACCGGGCACACTGGCTATGATGCGTCCGTCAGCTTCCCTCTCGAATACGACCACATATTTGGAAATCTTCATGCGTTGTCTCTCATCATATCACGAAGATCGAACAGCCCCAAGATCCAGCTTGGACCCAAGATTGTCCCGCGACAGAATGGCGGACGGCCCGCTTATTGAGGTCTAGATAATTAAAGGAAGCTGATGAACTGCCGATATACTCTGCATGAGGCCGCATGGCTCCCCGCAGGAACTGGAACGTCGGCGGAGAGAGGCGGTGGGTCTGCTGCGGAAGGGGTGGACGTGGCGATCGGTTACCTCTCACGCAGGTTGTTCGTTCAGTTCGGTCAGCCGATGGGTGAAACAAGTTCGACGGGGCGGCTTGAGCGCGTTGAAACCGAAGCCCGCGCCGGGGCGGACACCGAGGTTGACGCGGCCGCAGAAGCGGCAGTTGATTGGGTTGCTTCTCAAGGGGGCGATGGCCTCCGGCTACCGGACCGAGTTGTGGACGTGTCAAAGGATCGCCGAGGTCATCCGGAAGCGGTTCGGGGTGCGGTATCATCCCGACTACGTCGGCCCGCTCTTGCGGTCCATGAACTGGAGTTGGCAGAAGCCGGAGCGGCGTGCGGTCGAGCGCGACGAGGTCAAGATCGAGCGCTGGAAGCGACAGAGGTGGCCCGCCGTAGAAAAAAGGCCCGGGGGCTGGGCGCCCATCTCGCCTTCCTCGACGAGAGCGGTTTCCTCCTCATCCCCAATCTGAGGAAGACCTGGGCCCCGGTCGGGCAGACTCCGATCCTGCGTCACCACTACAAGCGGGATAAGATCTCGGTCATCTCCGCGCTCACGGTGTCGGCGCGTCGGCGCCGGATGGGACTGTACATGCAGTTCCACGAGAAAAACCTCACCGTGCAAGAGGTCATCCGGTTCCTCCAGCATCTCCTGCGCCATGTCCCCGGTCCCGTCATCTTGTTGTGGGACGGAGGGTCCATCCACAATGGTCCCAAGATCCAAGCCTTCCTCAAGAGGCATCTCCGGCTCCGAGTCGAGCGGTTTCCCGGATACGCCCCCGACCTCAATCCCGACGAGTTCGTGTGGAACAATCTGGACCACGCCCTCTCGAACGGTCGGCCCGACCACCTCGCCGGCCTGCGTGAGAACCTGCGCCGGTCGGTCCGCCGCCTTCAGCAGTCCCAACGTCTTCTCCGGGCCTGCATCAACGCCTCCGATCTCCCGCTGCGACTATGAGGGATGCCTCCATTACTTATCTGGCTCGTCTGCATTTTGGGTACATGGGGTTACGAGGGTAGCGGGAGGTTGGAGCAGTTGTGATAGATGTTGGTGATGTACGTGTCGAGCTTGCGGAAGCCGAAGGACCGGTGGCTGACCAG
>JACPQY010000083.1 GCA_016190245.1 Nitrospirota bacterium
CCGGTCGGAGCCGTCAACCCCGAAAGACCCGACGCAGGAGGCGGAGGGTTCACCGCGCCGGATGCGCGGTGCGTCCAGGATGGGACAGGAGGTCATCCGATCTCCCCAAAACCCATGTACTCAAACTGCAGAGGAACCTTTTTTCGCATCATAGGACATCGGGATCCCGGCTTCGAGCGCCTTGAGATAAGCCTCAATATACGTGTCGTCATATACCCGGCCTTCGATGCACTGGGTATCGCCCGAATTGAAAAGACCGAAGTGGCACTCTCTGTAACAATAGGCTTGGGCACCCGGGTCTTTGAGGGTGGAACAGGATGTCGTGTGGGGCCCATTGAATTTCTCAGGGCCAAGGCAAGCGTCGTTCGGATCCCAACTCTTCGTGACCTTACCCCCAAAAACTGGTCCAGGGATAACCTCACAACTGGGGGTATGATTCCCCGCACTATTGGTGTCAGGTCTTGCATTCATTCATCTCGTCTTCTCGAACTCCCGCAGCCGCCGGCTCACGGTTGAATAATGAACGCCCAACTGCGCCGCAATCTCGCCCAACGTGTACCCCTCCCGAATATAGGCACGGCCCACCTCCTGCGGCGTCCCCTCCTTCACAATCTCCCCGAGCTCCCGGCGTACCGGCTGCCTCTGCGGCTTGGGAACCTCCCGGATCTCTCCCCCTCCAAACCGACCCGCAAACTCCCGGTCGCCAAAATAGATCTGCCCCACCAACCGGTCCCAAACCTCCTTTCCCAACCCCTCCGCCACGAACCTCCGGTACGCTCGGATCGCCCCTGACCGCCGCCCGTGGAACTGCCCCAGAATCCAGTCCGTCGTAAGCCACTCCGGCCCCTTGTCACGCCCCACCGGGCCCCGAGGCGTTTGGGGTCAGATTTGCACATTGAGTTTCTTTTCGGGTCTGGGGATCGCATGGGTCACGGTTGCCGGATCGCACCGCCACCAGCGGGCTACGCGGGAGTGCCCTCCCTCGCCGGTTGTCTCCAGCCCCCCCTCGAACAGTCTGCAGCGCATGTTCTCATTCCTTTCATCCCACTGCCCCCCTGGCTCAAAATCACGTATTCCACGCCCCCGGCTTCACGGCAGCATCACGAAGCCCGCGTCTCGAAAGTCCCGGTCGAAGGCGAACGCCACCCGCAACCCCATCCTTTCCATAGCCACGAAGGAATGGCAATCCACCAGCGATACACCGGCTCCGCTCGACCGGAACCGCCGCCACGCCTCCTTGAGGGCGCCGGCCCCGATCTCCTGGAGCCGGACGCCGGGATTGGAGAGCACCTCCTCGCCCCACTCGACCGCCACCGCCTTTCCGAGTTTGACCCGCACGAGCCCTGCCGTCTCATGAAAGACCACGTCCGTCGTGTGCAGCACCGCCCCCTCGCCGTCAAGCCTTTCGAGGGCCGAACGCGCCTGCCGATGGAATTCGTCCCGGCGATCCACGAGGGCGCACCAAGCCGAGGTGTCCACGAACACATCTTTCATGTCCTCCGGCCCGCCCTTGACCCCGCGGTGGGCGTCGAGCGCGCGCGCCCCACCGCCCGTTGCCTGCGCGCCGACCCGCCCTCGGCCGTTTCAGCGGTGTACGCGTCATGGTTCCGCGCGAGGTCGCCGGGTCCCTCCCCTATCCCCAGGATCTTCCTCAGTCGCCGGTATCCCGCGCGCACCCGCTCGTCCGGGGTCCCCCCCACGTAGCGTTCGATCGCCCGCCTCGCCACCTCGACCGCGGGCAGGTGCTCGGCTTGGGCCGCGCTGCCCAGAGCCTGGTAGAGGGCCTCGGGCAGGTACAGCGACATTTTGCGTTCCGTCTTCATGCCTCTAACACTATAGAGCTACCGCCTCACGACCTCAAGCCTCCGCGGGCTCACTCCACCGTCGGGTGACATCATTCGCCCCCCACCCTCACCCCGCGGGGGGTCAGCCTGCGCCGTCCAGGTTCCTCCTCCAGCGCTCGCCCATCGTCCGGCCCACCCAGGCCAGCAGGCCCGGGGCCCAACGCTTGGCGTAGTAGATGAGCCAGGCCTCCGCCGCCACGGGCGCAACGGCGCGATTGCGTTGAACCGCCTTGAGAATGTTCTGCGCCACCCGGTCCGGCGTGTAGTTTCGGCGCTCGTACGTTTGCAACATGCGCTGGATCGCCTCCGGGCGGGCATGGTCGCCCTTCATCCGCGCCGCGCTCGTGATGGGTGTGTTGATGAGGCCGGGACAGATCGCCGTAACGCCTATCCCCTGGCGATGCAACTCGTCCCGCAACGATTCCGAAAGCCCCACCACGGCGAATTTCGTCGTGCAGTAGGCACTTAGGGCCTCCGTGCCGGCCAGACCCGCGGCCGAGGCGACGTTCACAACGTGCCCTCCCTTACCCCGTTTCACCATCGGCGGGATGATAAAGTGGCAGCCATGTACGACGCCCATCAGATTGATACCTACGATCCAATCCCAATCCTCGAGGGAGGTGAACTGGAACCCGCCTCCGATCGCAACACCTGCGTTGTTCACGAGCAGATCCACGGCCTCGATTCGCCCGTGAACCTCCGCCGCGAACGCCCGCATCGCCTCACGATCGGCCACGTCCACGCGACGCGCGACGACCTCCCGCCCCATCGCGCGGAGGTCACCCTCCGCATTCTTCAGCCCCTCCTCGTTCACATCGCAGATCACCAGCGCGGCCCCGCGTCGCCCGCATTCAAGCGCCGTCTCGCGCCCGATGCCCGACCCCGCACCGGTCACGAGCACCCATTTCCCAGAAAGATCTCTCACGTCCATGGCCGAGTGCATACCACGCTTCGATCTGAGGTCAAGTCTTGAACCGGCTCAGCTTGCCCCACCATCGTTTTACTCGGTCACCCGAACCTTTGCAGACTGTGGACTTGACGAGCTGTCTTGGCGGAGAATCCAGCGGTTTCGAACGCACCCTCCACGGTTCGCCTCAGCTTCGTCCGACATCCCAGATCCGGCTCTCATCGGTGGCCCCAGGCAGAGAGAGGCTGGAGGCGGGTCATGTCCCTTGGCGCCCCCTGACTCACAACAACTGCTCCACGCCGAACATGATGCCCGGCCCTTGGGGGCGGTTCAGCGGCCAGGCCAGATCGAACCTCACGATGCCCTTGTAGGCCCACGGGGGGATGAGCCGCATTCCAACCCCCGCCGAAATCGGTGGGTCTCGTAGCGCTTCCTCGGCCGCGCCCGCGTACCAGGCACCACCCACGTCGAGCAGCGCCGTGTTCTCCAGCCAGATGAGGCGCCACGTCTTCCACGTGAGCACGCGCACCTCGGAGTTCAGAAGGAGATATCGGGACCCGCGGAACTGGCGGGAATTGAATCCTCTGAAATTGTCGAAACCGCCGAGCGTGAAATCGTTCTGCTTTGCACTGAACTGCTGGAGGCCACCGGAGAGCCTGACCGCCACCGTCCCGCGCCTCCCCAACGGTAGATAGCCCGTCCCCTTGCCCTCGAACCAAGGGAAGGTGAAATCCGATCCCCATGCGGGCGAGGCGTAGTCCCACCGCAGTACGGCAAGGCCGCCCGAAAAGACGTGATCCCGGAAGTTGGCCCGGCCCAACTGGAGCTGCGCCCCGAGGCGCGCGGTGTGGCCGCCGTCTGGGAGTTGCGCGGGGTCCTCGAAGGGCGTCTCATTGTTGAAACCGTTCCGGTCGCGACTCACACGGTAGGCAGGGCCCACCCTCAAGGTGTCCGAGAACCGGTAGAGAAGCGTCACGTCGTTCCACGTCCGGTCGGAATCGAAGATGAATGTTTTCTCCTGCCCGCCGTAGATCGGCTCCACGATGAACTCGCGCGCCCCCTCGGTGTTGAGCTCGAACTTCGTGCCCAGGAGTCGCGGCTCGATGAACCAGTAGCCGGCGATCGGTTCGCCGGTGCGCACCCCCCCCCAAAGACCAAGGTCCTGGTGGAGGCCCAGGAAGTTCCCGTCTCGCGCGCCGACGCGTATCTCGTAGTCGCCTCCGCCCACCGAGGGTCGGAGCACGGGCATGATGGACCACTTGTCTTTCACCCTCACCGTCACCGCGACGCCGCCCTCCAGATCGGGCTCGATCGCGCCCTCCACCTCGCCGAAGATCTGCCAGTTGCGCAATCGCCGCAGATCCTGTTCGAGCCTGTGGGCGGAGAACGGCTGACCCGGGGCGGTCTCCATCTCGCGCAGGATGACGGCCGAACTGCTCTTCCGATTGCCCTCCACGCGGATCCTGCCCACGGGCTGACCTTCGTAGGACACCTGCGAGAGAACCGCGGCGAGGATCAGCCACACAGCGCCCATTATAGGCGGTTCCGAGGCCGGTTTCCGTTCCCGAATGGGCCGGGGCGGGAACCTCGGGAAGTGACCGGCTAGAGGCGGCCGAGGGCGAGACCGGGCACGCGCTCGAAGTGGGCGCGGTTTCGGGTGAGGAGGAGGGCCGAGCGGGCCAGGCAGACTCCGGCAATCATGTAGTCCGCCATGGCGAGACCTTTCCCCCTTTGTTCCAGCTCGGCGCGAACGCCTGACGCGCGCCGTCCCGCCTCCTCGTCAAACGGCAGGATCTGGAGGGCGGCCAGCAGCCGCCCGACCTTCTCGCGCTGAGAAGAGGTGCGGGCTCCGCTGAGCAACTCGAAAGCGTTGATGGCCGTGGTGGTCAATGCGCCGCCCTCCAACTCCAGCGCGATCCTGGACTTGGAGGGCTCGCGACCCCGCAACGCGTCGATCAACACATCCGAATCAGCGACGATCATCGCCAGCGCGACCGGAGTTGAGTCACCGAGTCGGCGAGGGCGTCCGCATCCGTCGGGTCAAGAGCCCCCAGGACCTCAAGCGCCGCCCGGACCCGGGCGCTTCGCGTCGCATGCTCCGCCAGATACCGGTCGAGGGCCTCCTGGACGATTCGAGAGAATCCTTTTTCACGACGCTGCGCGGCCAGTTCAACAAGTTTCGCTCGCTGGGAGTCAGGAATCTCGATCGTCGTCCTCACATGCGGCATCTTACCATGCATGTGCGTGCATGTCAAGGATGTTCAATCTCTCTCCGGGTTGAGCGCAAAGGCCCTCCCGATGCGCGCATGCCCCCGACCCCCTCCACGACGAAGAAATGCGGCCTTGCTCATCCGCGCAAAGCCGACCGCAGGGTGCACCCCCGGGAGAGGACCACACGAATTCACGACTCCGCGTCCGGCGGGGACCCAACCGTCCTGCCCTTCGTCGTAGGTCCATTACACGCGCATGCTGAACGCTCGCTTGGCGCGCGGCGCGTCTTCGAGAACTGCAGCAATGGGGGCGGCACGAGGCAGCGGATCCTCTCTCCGCCCGGTCCACTTGCGGGATAGTTCCGGGCCTGATACCATCCCCGCGAAGTAGGTTGGATCAGTGGTTTCGGTCTCAGCATCTCCCCACATCCGCATCCACCGTGCGGGTCTGCGCGTTGGTCGGCGGCCAAGGAGTCGCGAGCTGAAGCGGCCCTGATCAGCGTGTAAGAAAGGAGAGGATACGCATGGCCACGAGGTTGTACATCGGGGGGCTCCCCTATTCCACGACGGAGGATGAGCTGAAGAACCTCTTCAGCCAGGCTGGTTCCGTCCAGTCCGTACGCATCATCACGGACAAACTCACGGGGAAATCCAGAGGGTTCGGCTTCGTCGAGATGAGCAACGCGGAGGAAGCCAAGAACGCCACGCGTACGCTGAACGGCACGTCCCTTGGGGATCGGTCCATCACGGTCAACGAGGCGCGCCCACCGCAGGAGCGACCCCAGGGCGGTGGCGGACCCGGCGGCGGAAATCGCCGTCCGGGCGGCCCTCGCCGCTGGTAGTCCCCCCGTAGCCCTCCGGAATCACCCGCCCGAGGCCCTCTCGCGGCTCCTTCGAGTCGCCGGACTGTGGTCTGCCCAGACCAGGCGGAAGGGGATCAGACCACGATCGCGGCCGGCCGATCGGCACCCACCGCCGCGCTCGCGCCCCGCGCGTGCTCCTTGGCCAGAACCTTTCCCACCGCCTCGCCGTCCATCGGCTTGAAGAAATAGTATCCCTGCGCGTACTCGCAACCGAGCGACTTCAAGTAGGCCAGTTGCTCCGCGGTCTCGACTCCTTCCGCCACCACATCCAGTCCGAGGCGGTGCGCCAGCGTCACGATCGTGTTGACGAGCTCGGGGCCGTCCCTCCACGTGGCCATGCGGGCCACGAAGGAACGATCGATCTTGAGCGTGTTGATGGGGAAGTCCTGCAGGTAGCTCAGCGAGGAATAGCCGGTGCCAAAATCGTCCACCGTGAGGCCGACACCCAGGGACCGGAGCTTCTCCAGAACGCCGACCGTAACTTGCGAGTGCTCCATCAAGGTGCTCTCCGTCAGTTCCAGCTTGAGCATCGGAGCCTGAAGGCCGGCCCCCGCCAAAGCAGCCTCTACTTCGGCGACAAGGCCTTGGGTCACAAGCTGGCGAGCCGCCAGGTTGACGGCGATCGTTCTCGGTGGATCCTTCGGGAACCGCTGGTGCCAGGATTGCATCTGGCGGCTGGCCTCGCGCAGCACCCAACTCCCCATCGGGACGATGAGACCAGTTTCCTCGGCAATGGGGATGAACGCGTAAGGGGGCACGAGCCCGCGGCGAGGATGCTCCCAGCGGATGAGAGCCTCGAATCCGACGATCTCGGCGGTCTCCAGCGAAACGATCGGTTGGTAGTGGAGGATGAACTCACTTGCCTCGATCGCGCGGCGCAGATCCGTTTCCAAGTGAAGCCGAACCACGGCCTCGTCGTGCATGCCGGCCGTGTAGACCTCGTGACGGGCCCGGCCCAGGGCCTTGGCACGATACATCGCGATATCCGCATTCCGGATGAGGTCTTCCGGACGCTCGAAACCGCTGGTGCTGAGGGCAATCCCGATGGAGGCACTCGTGAAGACGAATTGGCCGTTGAGGTTCATCGGGAGGGCAAGCTGCTTCTGGATCCGCGCCGCAACCTCGCCCGCTTCGTCAACCCCGCGGGTCTCATCCAGCAGGAGAACAAACTCGTCCCCGCCCAGGTGCGCGACGGTGTCGGAGGCCCTCACGCACTCCTGGAGGCGCCGGGCCACCTCAATCAAGAGTTGGTCGCCGGTGGAGTGACCGAGGCTCTCATTGAGAACCTTGAACCGGTCCAGATCAAGGAACAGCACGGCGAAGATGTAGTCCTTCCTCCGGCTCGCGCGCCGCGCACACAAGCCGAGGCGGTCCATGAACAGGGCGCGGTTGGGCAGCCCCGTGAGGGAGGAGTGGAGCGCATCGTGCAGGAGCTGCTGCTCGGCCTTCTTCCGCTCCGTGATGTCGGTTTGCGACCCCGCCATCCGGTGGCATCTCTCTACCCCCCGCCGAACGGCCACGCCCCGCGTCAACATCCACCGGACCGTTCCGTCCCGATGCTGCATCCGATATTCGTGTTCGAGGTGGGGGGCCTGGCCGTCGAGGTGCCGCGCGATCGCCTTCCGCAGACCCTCCACATCCTCCGGATAGACGCGTTTGAACCACTCGTCCGGGCTGGTGCCGATCTCGAAATCCTCCCAGCCGAGCATGGCCTTCCAACGTGGCGAGTAGTGGACCGCATTCGAGGACAAGTCCCAGTCCCACAAACCGTCCGTCGCACCACGCGCGGACAGGGCATACCGCTCCTCGCTCTCCGCCACTCTCGTAAGCTGTTTGACGAGCTGCGTGTTCATCCCATCCAGGCGATCCGCGAGGCTGCGGGCCATCTGGTAGACCACCTTGAACGCCCAGAGGCTTCCGCTCCCCATCTCCCGTCTGAACTCCTCTGTGCGAATACAGAACGCCACGCCGTCCGTCAGGGCCTTGACGGAGGCCACGCGCACGGGCTGCTCGAGGAAGAGGATCATCTCACCCACGAGGGCCGGGGCGGAGATCGTATTCAACCGCTGGTCCACGCCCGCTGCCGTGCGCCGGAGGACTTCGAACTCGCCGTCGGTGACGAAGAAGAAGGAATCCGCCCGATCCCCCTCGCGCATGAGGAAATCTCCCTGCTTGAAGGTGACCGTGCGGCTGCACGAGAGCATGGAGCGCAGCTCAAAGGGGGAGAGTTGCGCGAAGATGGGGTGATCAGCTAGGTCCGTCCGCGGCTCGATAGTCTCGTTCGCGGCGGGATTCCGGCCCTCTTCCTCTTCCGATGCGATAGAAGCAACCCCCTCGGACTATTGTACCTAGTGCCGACGCATGCGGCAAACGGCTCCGCCTGCTCTTGCGTGGCCGACCGGTGGCGCGCGGGCCCCCGCGCGAAGGGGTGGTCCGGCGCCCGCCGGGGGGGGGGAAATGTGACATTCGTCACATGGGACTTTCTGTCCACAAGAGGTGTGGTGCCGGTCCCCAGTTGGCGCTAGACCAGAGGGGTGACCCTCTCAATGAACTGTGCCTCCATCCTTTTTCGGGCGGGTCATGTGGCACGACAGTTGCTCATGTCCATGCGTGATGACAAGCGATGCCTTCATGCCTCGACACACGGTGTGGCCTCCAATCCCAGCCGACCGCCCGGCCGGCCACTGGTGGAACCCCGTGCCGCTCGAGATCGACTCGCTTCAGTCGGCCGGCCTGGATGTGGCGGAGGCGATCGCGGGCCGAGACGATCCACCCTGGAAGAAGGATGCCGACGAATTGGTGCGGATCTTCACTCAGGATCTTTCCGAGGCGCGCGGGTTCTTCCTGCGCCTCAGCCGCCGTCTCCCGAATGTTTTCACACAGATGTCGCGACCGGATGATCTGGTCGGCTACATTCTGCGCAAGCTCGTCTACCTTGCGGCCGACGGCCAGGTCATTCGAGACAAGGACGGCCCGGAGGCCATCCTGGCCATGCTGGCCCTTCTGAACCTCGATCACCTGAGCCACCCCTCCGAGCTGTCCCGGCTTCTCGACCACTTCCGGAACAGTTGACGTCGCCCCGGCAACCGGGCATCCCACGGCCTCCTTCCCCGTGTACGCCTGCCAAATGAGGGTCGGGCCTGTATACTGCTGGCCACCGATGGGGGCGCCTGGAAAGTTTGTCTCGATGCTGGTCGCGTCTCTTCTCGCCACGTTCGCATCCGCCGGACCCTCCCGGCCGCCCTCGGATCACTTCGACGGCCGCCGCTTCTTCAATCCCGAGGGGGGTCGCGTGGGCGGCGATGTCGCATCCGTCATCAAGTGGGGCCTGACGCGGGAAGCCCCCGAGTGGGATCGCGTTGCCGTTCACCCGGTACGTCCCCCCCGCTCGGTGGATGGGGATTCGATCGTCGTCACCTGGATCGGCCACGCCACACTCCTGATCCAGTGGGCCGGGCGGAACATCCTCACGGATCCGATCTGGTCCGACCGCGCCAGCCCGCTGTCGTGGGTCGGCCCGAAACGATACGCCGACCCCGCGATCGCGTTCGAGGATCTTCCTTTGATCCACGCCGTCGTCATCAGCCACAACCACTACGATCACCTCGATGAAGCGACCATCCTCCGCCTGGAGGCCGCTCACCGCCCCATCTTCTTCGTCCCCGTGGGACAACGCCGATGGTTCGAGGATCGGGAAGTCGAGCAAGTGGTGGAACTGGACTGGTGGCAGTCGAATCCCCTCGCGCCCCTCACAGTCCATTGCGTGCCGGTGAAGCACTTCTCCGGCCGGTCGCCATTCGATCGGGATCGCACACTCTGGTGCGGGTGGGTGATGGAGGGGCCTGGCGGGAACGTCTTCTTCGCAGGCGACACGGGCTACACGTCCTCGTTCGCGGAGATTGGGAGGAGGTTCGGTCCGATCCGCCTCGCCGCCCTGCCGATCGGAGCCTACGAGCCGCGATGGTTCATGGCGCCGGTCCACATGAACCCGGCGGAAGCCGTGCAGGCTCACCTCGACCTCGGCGCGATCACCTCGATGGGCATCCACTTCAACACGTTCCGCCTCACGGACGAGCCGCAGGACGAACCTCCCCGCGCCGCCCGCGAAGAGCTCCTGAAGAAGAACGTTGATCTCGGATCGTTCTGGACGCCGCAGCACGGCGAGTCGCGCCGGATCGAGCCGCTCCACGGCCAGGGAGCGGCGGTCGAGCCGACCACCCGTGCTACAATGGCTCCCTGATGCGTTGCGCTGCTCGTAGGAGTTCACCCCCACCCTCACCCTCCCCCGTCGAGGGGGTGGGGAAAGAATGGGTGGCCGCCTCCCGTCTCATCCCTTCCCCCCTCGTGGGGGAAGGAAAGGATGGGGGGTGCTGAACGGATACTGCATTGTCACGTTCCGCATGCCGGCGGATCGCCTTGTGCCTGGTGACGCTTTTGGCAACCACAGGCTGCGCGGCCGGCTACCTCGTGCGGGACCCGGAGTCCAACGCCTACTACTACTCGGCGACCCGTCCCACCCGTGGGCCCGACGGGGCGGCCAACTTCGTAGACTGTGGGACGGGGCAGGATGTGGAGCTCGACCACCCCTTCTCCTACCGCTACCTCGATCGCGAGGAATGGAACGGCGCCCTCCAGGGGGCCGCGTTTTGTCGCAGCACCGCCGGACACGCCCAGGGCTGCGTGTGCGGCGATGCGAAGTGACTCCCGCAAGAAACCTCGCCGCCGCCGCACTCACCATCGCCCTGGCCGCCGCGCCTCGAGCAGCCCACGCCCACCAGCCGGGGATCTCCACCGGCGAAATCCGCCTCGGACTCGACACGATCCGGTGGGAGATCCGGGTCACGTGGGACGACTGGTCGCGCGCCTTTTTCCTCCACGGGAGCCCGCTGACCATCCGCACCGAGGCCGATGTCGAAACTGCGCGGCCCGAGATCGAACGGGCTCTGCAGGATCTGATCGGTGTCTCGTCCGATGCGGGCCCCTGCCCCGGAAACGTTCTGGGGAGCCGCTCCGGCGCGTTCAACGGCCACCCGAGTGTGGCGACCACGATGGAGTTCGCGTGTCCCGCCCCCCCGCAGTCGCTCACGCTGCGCGCCCCCCTCGCGCAAGCCTTCCTTCCCAACCATCGGCATCTCGCGCTCCTCCGAGGCGTGCGCGAGGAGACGACCCTCCTCTTCGGGCCGGGCCGGGAGGAGATCCAACTCGAGGACGTGGGAGGCAGGCTCTCGCCGTGGCGCCAAGTCCCCGTCTTCCTTCGGCTCGGTATCGAGCACATCTTCACGGGGTTCGATCACGTCCTCTTCCTCATCGCGCTCGTCCTCGGCGCGACCGGCCTGCGTTCGCTCGTTGCGATCGTCACCTCCTTCACGGCGGGCCACACCGTCACCCTGGCCGCCGCCACGCTGGGATACGTATCGCTGCCGCCTCGCGTGGTGGAACCGCTCATCGCGGCCTCGATCGTCTATGTCGGCATCGAGAATCTCGTGAAGGTGTCGAAGCGGCGCTGGCTCCTCACGCTGGCGTTCGGCCTCGTCCACGGCCTCGGGTTTTCAAGCGTGCTCGTGGACATGAGGATTCCGAGACCGCTTCTGGCCACCGCGGTCGCCGGCTTCAACGTGGGCGTCGAGATCGGACAAGTGGCGATCGTCGGCGCGCTCTATCCCGCCCTCCGCGCCGCCGCGCGATACGCCTGGCACCCGCGGCTCGTCCGCTACGCTTCGGCGGCCGTGCTCCTCGCGGGTTCGTACTGGCTGCTGGAGCGAACGGCCTTCGCCCACGCCGAGACCACCTCCTATGCCCGGATTCGGGTGGAAGGGAAAAGCGTACAACTCCAGGCGTGGATCGATCCGTGGCGCCTCCAGCCCTTCGTGGCGGAGGAGATCGACTTGGCCGCACCTCTCTCAGAGGCCGACCTCGGTAGGATTGGGGCTGACGTCGAGCGCCTCTTTGCTGAAACATTCCTCGTGAAGGCCGGAACCCACTACTGCGCTCCGAGGCTCACGTCAGTCCGACAGACGGATCTCTCCGGTCATCCTTACGTGACCGCGAAACTCGCCTACGCCTGCAAGAAGACGGTCCGCGACCTCACGCTGGATGTCCGCCTGCCACGCCGCTTCGGCGGCTCGCACCGGATGGAGGCCACCCTCGAATGGGGCGAGCGCCGCGAACGCCTCCACTTCGACGCGGAGCACGAAACCTGGTCTTCCGGGGGCAAATCTTGAGCCGCGCTCATGTATCCGGCCTCGCCCTCTTGCTGCTCATGAGTTGTGCCGAGGGCGAGTCGCCCAGGAAGCTGATCCCCGTGATCCGGAACGACGCGTTCAGGAATAACACCGCCATCACTCTCCTCCGGTCTGAAGGTCAACCCCTGAACGATCACGGCCTGATCCAAGACTCGCGCGGAACCTGGCATCTGTTTGCCATCGCCAGCAAAACCGACGGTGGCTTCTCCCTCGGAAACTCGCTCGAAAGCGGACTGGCCCACGCAACGGCGCCCTCGATCCCGGCCGAAATGGAACGCCATCAGGACGTCCTCATCGCGAAAGAGTTTGACTCATGCAGCGTGTGGGCGCCTCACGCCATCGAGCACCAGGAAACCGTGTACCTCTTCTTCACCGACGCCCAGATCTGCGAAAACGCCGCCGCACACGTGTTCAAGATGAAGCTCGCCACGGCCTCGCCGGACAATCTGTTCGACTGGACTCTCGTGGGAACTGTGTTTGAAGACATCGGCTTCACGCGCGATCCCTTCCTTCTTCGCGATGAAGCCAAGGGGCTTTGGAGGATCTACTACAACCGCAAGATCGAGCCGGATGTTCCCGGCGGAATGACGGCGGTATCGTTCAAGACCTCTACCGATCTGATCCATTGGTCCGAAGAAACATTCAACATCATGGACGACATCCCCGATACCCAGATCTTCGCGGGCGCGGCCGAATCCCCGCAGGTCATCTACAACGCCGGCTACTACTATCTGTTCTTCACACATCCCGCGATGCCCGCGACGGCCGACACCTACACCGAAACGGCGGTCTATCGCTCGCAGGATCCCACGTCCTTCGGCTCCTTCATGGATCGGATCGCAACGGTGTGGACCCACGCACCCGAAATCCTCCGACTCGGGAACGACTGGTTCATCACGCACACCGGCGATCCCGGCACGATCCCCGGCGGGGTGCCGGGCTTTCGGGTCCCCGGCGTTGAAATGGCTCCGCTGGATTGGATCCCTGATCCGCGCTGAAGGTCAGGCCGGCAGTTCGTATGACACGTGTTGGCGAGATCTTCTCCTCATGAGATGGCTTCGCTTGCTACTCTGCGACTATGCTCTGCGACCCGTTCTCCATAGCAGTAGTCTGCTACTGCGAAGGGTGAAAGCGCTACGCATGGCAGAGAGCGCTGCGTAGCACGAGTCGCTCGCAATGACAGGGGAGTGGCGTCATTGCGACGGAGGCCCCGCCATCCGGCGGGGACGACCGAAGCAATCTCGGTCCCGAGCTACCCTACAAGCCACTACTCCTTCAGGATCTCGCGCATTTCGCGCTGGACGCGCTTGCCGTCGGGGCTCTCCTCGCCGAAGAGGGCAATCGATTTCTTGTAGTGCTCGGCCGCCTTCTCCGGTTCGTCGATCGAGAGGTAGTAGCGCGCCAGGGAGTAGTGGGCCGGACCGAGCTTCTCATCCCTCCCCAGAAGAACACCGAGCTGATAATTGGCCTCGGACGAATAGGGATTGCGGTCCACGGCCTTCTGGTAGGCGGCGATCGCCTCCTGGGTGAGCCCCTTCGCCTCGTAGCACCGGGCGAGATAGTGCCAACTCAGGTAATCGTTGGGGAAGAGCCGCGTGGACGTCTGAAGAGTCGGCAGCGCCTGGTCCGGTGCGCCCATGTCGAGGTAGGCGCGCCCGAGATCGCGCTCGATGTCGGGAAGGGCGCGAAACTCCTCTGACAAGCCCTTGAGCTGTTCGGCCGCCTGCGCCGGTCGCCCCGCGGCCAACTGCGCGATACCGAGGAGATAGCGTGAGTGATCGCCCGGCTGTTTCTCGGCCTCTTCTCGATAGGCCGCTTGTACCACCTCCGACGAGGGACTGTAGCGCACACGAATGGTGGTGCGGAACTTCTCGAACGGCAGGGGCGGGCTTTCGGGCGCCGGCGGCCCGTCCTCCGGCGGCGTGGCCGCGGCGCGAATACGGTCCTCCTCCAGCGGATGGGTAAGGAGGTACGGAGGGAGGTTGGTCGGATTCAGCCGGGTGGCCTGTTTCATCTTCTCGAAGAGCGTCTGGATCCCTTTCGGCTTGTACCCCGCGGCCCTCATCATGCGCAGGCCCTCCTTGTCGGCCTCCCGCTCCTGCTGGCGGCTGAAGGCGTACTTGGCCTGGAGGTTCGCCCCCGCCGCGCCCGCCATGATCCCCATCGCGGCCTTGGGATTGTCCGGGACCAGGAACATGCCGCCGAGCATGGCGGCAAACATGCCGATATCGAGCAGGCTCCCCTTCGAGAGACTCTGGGAGGCGTGGCGGCGGTTCACGTGGGCGACCTCGTGCGCCATCACCGCCGCCAACTCGTCCGGCGTGTCGATGATCGAGAGGAGACCCGTGTTGAGATAGATGTAGCCGCCGGGGACCGCAAAGGCGTTGATGTCATCGTCCTCAATCACCACGAACCGGTAGAAGAACGGCTGCGGCTCGACGGTGCGGACGAGCGAGCCGCCGATCTTCTCCACGTAGTCCTGCACGTCCGGATCCCGACTCAGCCGGAGATATTCGCGCACCTGGGAATGGAACCGCCGGCCCACCTGCTCCTCATCAGCCCGCGTCAGCCGGTTCCACCCACCCCACGTCGCCTGGGGAAATAGGCCGGCGGCAAGGGCCATCAGCCCAAGTCCGCGAAAAAATGAACCGGCCCTCACGACGATGGATCCCCCTGTGCACGATAGTAGACCATTCCCCTCACCCTGTCACACTCCCTCCCGATTGTGAATACGGGCCGAGTTGGCACGCTTGGCCGTTCTCAGCGTGCGCCCGACCTGCCCTCCGGCCGACCCAGTTCCCGGACGTCGCGGTCAACAAGGCTCGGAATGGGCAGCAGAGGGGCGAGAGGGCATGCCTCGCAGCGGGGGCGGGAACGGCAGTATTCCTTTCCGACCCGCACGATGAGGGCGTGGTACTCGTTGAAGAGACGGATCTCGGCGGGCAGTCCGCCGGCAAAGATTGACTGGAGTTGTGCGTAGTCCGCCTTCGGTCCGGCCCAGCCATGGCGGGCAAAGATGCGCCGCGTGTAGGCATCCACGACAAAGATGGGCTTGTCGAGGGCATAGAGGAGAATGCTGTCGGCCGTTTCGGGTCCGACACCGTGTACATCGAGTAGTTCCTGCCGAAGCTCCGGCAGGGGTTGGCGCGCCATCTTCCTCACGCTCCCACCGTAGCGGGCGACGAAGTAGCGAACGTAGGATCTGAGGCGCCGCGCCTTGACACGGAAGTATCCCGAGGGGCGGATCAGGGAAGCCAATCGGCCCAGCGGAGCCTCGGCGATCCGCCGCGGGTTCAGCATGCGCGCGCGCTTGAGGTTGGCGATCGCCTTTTCGACGTTGCCCCAGTTCGTATTCTGGGTGAGCACGGCTCCGACCATCACCTCGAAGGGCGTCTCCCCGGGCCACCAGTGCTGCGGGCCGAGACGATCAAACATCAGGCGGTAGATCTTGAGCAGAGGGGGCTTCATCCGGCGCAGATTACCCGGTCCATGGAGTGTGATAAAGAAGAAATCCTCCGGGCCGACGGCGACCCGCGCCCACATCGTGGCCGACCGATCACCTGCAAAGGAACACGGCGGGGAGGACCTCGACTACGTGCTCCCCCGGGAGAGGATTGCCCTGGTCCCGCCCGATCGCCGAGAGGACGCCCGTCTCCTGGTGCTCGACCCTCCCACCGGCGCGATCGAGCACGAGGAATTCCCCCGCCTTGTGAACCGGCTGGTCGAAGGGGACGTTCTCGTGCTCAACGACACGCGCGTCATCCCCGCCCGGCTCCGGGCGCGCAGACCGTCCGGAGGGGCGGCCGAGATTCTCCTGCTTCGGCGCGAGCGCTCCGAGTCACGATGGTATGCGCTCGCCCGCCCTCGGAACCGCCTTCGGTTGGGCACCACCCTCACGCTCCCGGGCGAGGCATCGGCCCGGGTCGTTGAACGGGGACCGAGCACGGTCCTGGTCGAACTGGACACAAAGGACCGACCCATCGAGACCTATCTTGACCGGTGGGGCGAGCCCCCGGTGCCTCCGTATGTGCGCCGGCGTGAGGGCGATCCGAGGATCCAATTGGACCGAGAACGCTACCAGACAGCGTACGCCAAGAACCCCGGCTCCATCGCGGCGCCCACGGCGGGTCTCCACTTCACGCCCGAGATCCTCGCGGCCCTCCACGCGAAGGGCGTGGAGACCTGCTTCATCACCCTCCACGTCGGCCGTTCAACGTTCTTGTCCCTCGACGATCTGCCGCCCGGCGCGACCACACTCCCCCCCGAGATCTACGACATCCCCGAAGAGACCGCCCACAGCATCGCCCGCGCCGCCGAGGAGGGGCGGAGGGTCGTGGCGGTGGGCACGACCGTGACGCGCACCCTCGAGGATGCGTTCGCCCACCACGGCTCGGTTCCGCCGGGCCGGGCCGAGGCCTCGATCTTCATCCGACCGGGCCATCGCTTCAAGGTCGTGAGCGCCCTCCTGACCAACTTCCACCAACCGCGCACGACCGTTTTTGCACTCGCCTGCGCCTTCGCGGGGACGGATTTCCTCAAACGTGCCTACGCCGAGGCCATCGAGAAGAAGTATCGTTTTCTTTCGTACGGGGATGCCGTGCTCATGCTGCGGCCGCAGGCCGCAGGGCCGTGAACCAAGGAACCCGTGAGCCGGCAGGAGGGTGTCCCGCGTGTTCTCGGATTCACCGGTTCACCAATTCAGCGTCCCTTCCACTGCGCCGGGCGTTTCTGGAAGGCCGTCCGCGGCCTTTCAGAAATCGCGTGGACGCAGTTGTCCTGCCTCTCTCTTTTCGGACGAGTGAGACGAGTCCCTGCGTCGTCACTCGTACTTTGATGGAGGGAACATCCAGTGGGGACATTTGTGTACGTTCGGGCGCAAGCGCAAACGTCCGCCCGTCTTTCCGTCGGATCAGGACTTTTCCGGAAACTTCGGCTTTGTCCAGCACGCTGGCGAGTTTCTGTCGAGCTTCGGAATATGTGTAGACCTGCATGGTTCACACCTCCAGAACATGGATGCCCATCTTCCCGGCCGCTCGTCTGAGCGAGCGATCCAAGGTCAGCAACGGCGCGGCATGTCGTGCCGCGCAGTCCAGGAAGTACGCGTCGTACGCGTACAAGTGGTTTGCATGAGCGATGGACACGGCATTCTCCAGATCCACCGCCAAGTAGCGGATGGGGATGGACTGGAAAATGGTCAGCCCCCGCCTGGCCTGTTCAAGACCCAGGCGATGCTGTTTCAGCATCGCCGAGAACGCGTTTCCGATTTCCCACGGGATGGACCCTGGTCCCACCAGGTTATGTCCCGTAGTGACCTCGACAACACGATCCCGTTCCGGTTCACCAACCACCACGGCGAGAACGGCTGAGGCATCGATCACAATGTCCATCACAACTCCTTTTCCATACCACATGGACAATTGTACAATGCAGGGTCACGATGTCAATCTCTCTTGGCAAACATTCGCAATCCGGCTGCGACTGGTCATGCCCGGGTTGCCGGCCACTCTTGAAGAGCGTGGATGCCTCTGCTGGAATCCGATTGAGACTATGACCGTTTCCGCGCTCGCCCAAACTATCCGCCACCTTCCTACCCCGGACCGGATCAAGCTTTTCGATCGGCTTGGCCCGACGCTGGAAGACTACCTTCTCACCAAGATAGTCCACGACCGCTTCAGGAAGGCCTCCTACAAGCGGATTCCCTGGGCAGATCTCAAACCCTGAGGTTTTGCCAGGTCGAATTCCTCGAGGAAGCGGCGACTTCCGAATCGTCTACAGCGTGAACGAGAGGACCAAGACGGTCGAAGTTGGAGTCGTCTGCCACAGGTCGCAGGTCTACCAAATCGCCCTCCAGCGCCGCCTCGCCTGAACCTCCAGCCTAACGCTCGGCATCAGCGGCGCGGCGAGCCGCGTCCGCTGCAACCGGTTGTTAGCGGCTCTTGGGACTCGGCTTGGCTCTCCCCCTGTGCCGAATGATCGGTGCCAGCGCTCTGAGTGCCTCGTTTACTGTCGCGCTGTTAGGGAATACGTCGAGAACATCGCGCCCGACTACGACGACATTTGCGCCTTCTGCATAGCGGCTGGCAGTAACACCGCGTACGGCGCCAGAAAAATCGTATTCAGGCCGCATCGTGTCACGTTGGTCGGCCCCTTCAGCAGGGCTATTCCTCTTCCTCATATTTCCTCCTCTCAGTCCCGGTTGCCCGTCTCGCGGAAATAAGACGGGTCAGGGGTGGTCTCTCAGCGAAAGCCACCACCAGTAACTTTTTGTGGGTGGACATGCCCAGGAGCACATACCGGTCGTCTTCAATAGAATGGTCCGGGTCTTTCATGAGGAGCGCAAGTGAATCGCCAAAGACCGTCGATGCCTCCTCGAACGAGACTCCGTGCTTTCGGAGGTTCGATTCCGCCTTGTTGGCGTCCCAATCGAAAATGTACCCCATTTCATTTCCCTGTGATCATATCATGGGTTCCGTCAGGCGAACGCTCGCGATCAGCCGCCGCGATTTGCGGTCGGCTGCATCGCGTGGTTAGATTCCGATGATTTCATTGAGGCCCTCGACGACCTGCGCAATCTCCTCGGGCGAGGCGTGCTTGAGTCTTGCCCCGATGCGCTCGGCGGCAACCGTGCGAATCTGGCTGATTTTGACCCACGAACGCTTCGGCAGCTTTGGCGCCTGAAGCTCTAGGGTCAGCGGAAAGCCGGCGCGCTGAGGCTGACTCGTCAACGCCACCGCGATGACGGTCCCCGAGCGCTCGTTGAACACGTCGTGGCTGAGAACCAGCACTGGGCGCAAGCCCGCCTGCTCGCGGCCGCGTACCGGGTTAAGGTCGGCCCACCGGATCTCGCCCCTCAGTATTCGGGCCAAGCGTCGATCTCCTGCCCCAAGCCTTCTTCAGCAAGCGCTTTCTCGAAGTTGGGATCCAGCTTTGCACATTCGATCGCCAAACGGTCGCGCTCCATCCGCGTGAGCTTTTCGGCCACGGCCGATTGGATGGCCCGGCTACGGTTGGGATAGACCTTTTTTGCAACGAGGCCATCGACGCGCTCCAACGTTCCGCTGTCGATGGTGATGGCAACTTTGATACTGCTCATGGCGCACCTCCAAGGTATGACAATTTATCATACCTCATGGGCGCGCGCAAGGAATCTAACGCTCCGGTTCAGCGGCGGGCCGCGCAGCGCCGTCCGCTGCATGCTGTTGTTAGGCCGCGCAACCCGCGCCCTATGTTGCCGCACGGCGCTTTGCCTCCTCCACCCGATAGGCAAGTAGGCTCAAGAGGGAAATGTACTCTATAGCCCTCTGTTCTGGGCCTTCCGGAAACGCGTGACCGCCAGGGTTCCGAATGCCCAGCACAGCGCCCTCGAACAAGTGCATCATGCCTTCTTGCTCGTCGAGGTCGGTCGGAGTCGCGAGGTCGTTGAAAAACAGAACGGGGTCCTTCCGCGAGAACACCGCCCGGACAAGTGCCGCTCCGTCGACGTCATGACGACCGGAGCGTTCCTTGACGTAGTTGATCAGGGCCTTTGCACCAGCAAAGACGGCCTCCCAGGGATGCCCATCAAGAAAAAGGTCACGGGCGACGTCCGCGATCCTTGGATGCAGGTTGAGCTTATCGAAATACGACTTCGGCGCTGGAACCACACCCTGCTCCAAGTCCTGGCGTTTCTCGTAGAGTCGCGCAATGAGACCGTTCAGGATTCCGATAACCTGAGTACGCCCGCGCTGCTTACCTTCGACGATCTCGCTCGAATGCATTCCCATGTACAATCCGCCCGCCCAGATATCGATGTGTTCGTGTTCCCGGAACTCTGGCGAGTTGGGGCCGAAGACTTCGCGGATCGAGTCGCGAACGTTGCTCCTGGCAACATCCACGGCGCCGGTGTCATTGAACACGGCGGCGGGGATGTCCAGCTGCTCCAGTTCTTCGATCCTCCGTCGGAGTTTCGCGATGCCTCGCTCGATCTCCTCTACGGATCGAAATTCCCGAGGCTCGATCGCCGGAGGCTCTGGTCGTTTCCTTGCCATGGTGGATGCTCTGTCGGCCTAACGCCGGAGCTGACTGGCGGTGGCGCGAATTGCGGGGCCGCAGGCCCCAGCAAGGCGTGCCACCGACCGGTCCAGCGATTCTGTTCGAGGCGCGCGAGTCAGCGCGCGACGCGAACAGTTCTTATCGCTGGCCGGGCGGAGCCAGGCAGCTCCAGCGTTCGCGGAGCGCGCAGCGCGCCGCGAACATCTCCTTTTAACCTTATTCTGCTGCGTGGCTGAAGGCTAGGGGAATCAGGCTAGGTTGTCAAGTCTGATGGTCTTGGAAAGAGCATGGGAATGGGGTATTCTCTACTTTGTAGTTAGAAATATGTGATTATGCGGAGGCAACCCATTCGTAGATGAGAACTACACTCAAGGGTTTTGAGGTGTATCTGGCACGATCCGGCACCGCAACGGCTCATCAGCTCCCCTACTACCTCAAGTGGGTCGCAGACGGCTACACCTTCCTGGAACTGGACGAGAGCGTACCCCTCAACACCGATCAGAAACGCCGGTTCCTCTCCCACCTCGCCAAGTCTCACGAAGACTGGCAGGTGAGGCAGGCAGAAACGGCCATGCGCCACTACCAGTACTTCCTCAGCGGGCAGCAGGAGAAGACCCCGGCCGAGGCGGCGGCCTCGGACGAGTGGCAGGCCCTCGAATCGCGCATGCGTGAGGCCCTTCGGCTCCGCCACCGGTCGCTCAGCACGGAGAAGACGTACCTCATCTGGCTGCGCGGGTTCAGGTCCTTCCTGCGGACCAAGGACCCCGGGGCGGTGGACGGCAAGGATCTCCAGAACTACCTCAGCCATCTCGCCGTCGAGAGGAAGGTTTCCGCCTCTACTCAGAACCAGGCGCTGAACGCGATCGTGTTCCTGTTCCGCCATGTGCTCGACCAGAACATCGAGGGCGAACTCGACGCGGTGCGCGCCTACCCGCGCAGGCGCCTCCCCGTGGTCCTCACGCCGCGCGAATTGCACTCCCTCTTCGACCAGCTCAAGGGATCGCACAAGCTCATGGCCAGGCTGATCTACGGCTGCGGTCTCCGAATCCAGGAGTGCCTGGATCTCAGGATAAAGGACGTTGATCTCGAACAGAACGTGGTGATCGTCCGGGCCGGGAAAGGCGACAAGGACCTGCCTGCCCGCCACAACCGGCACGGCGGGCCTGCCGAAGCGGCGCAGGCAGGCCGCCGGACCGTTCTCCCCGAGTCGCTGAAGGACGACCTGATCCGGCACATCGCCCAGGTGAGAAGCCTGTACGAAGGGGACCGGGCAAAGGAGCTAAACGGGGTCTATCTGCCCGAGGCGCTGGAACGGAAATACCCGAATGCCGGAAAGGAGTGGGCGTGGTTCTGGCTGTTCCCTTCGAGGTCTCTTGCCGTCGATCCCCGCGCGAACGTTGTGAGGCGGCATCACATCCATATCGCGGCGCTCCAGAAGGCGTTCAAGGCGGCCATCGGCAAGGCGGGCATCGCGAAGCACGCAACCGTGCACACGCTGCGGCACAGTTTCGCCACGCACCTGCTGGAAAGGGGCTATGACATCCGGACGATCCAGGAGTTGCTCGGGCATCGCAATCTCCAGACGACGATGATCTACACGCACGTGGCGACAAAGAACATCCTCGGGGTGAAGAGCCCGCTGGATGGGTGAGCGGGAAGGCCCGTCGCGGGGGCAAAGTCTTGCCTTTGCGCGTCCCAGACGGCGCGATTCGGCGGCCGCCGAATCGTGAGCCCGTGACCCAGGGAACCCGTGAACCAGAGAGACTGGTTTCGCGGTCTCGGGATCACGGGTTCACGGCGTCACACTTCTACCGTCCCTTCCATTGCGGCGGGCGCTTCTGGAAAAAGGCCATGACCCCTTCCACCATGTCCTCGGCCAAGCCGTTGATCGTGAGCGCACCGTTCATGTATTCGAGGCCTGACTCAAAATCCATGTCGCTCATGGCGTAGAACGCCCGGCGCCCGAGGCGCAGGATGACGGGACTCTTGGAGGCGAGCTTCTGCGCGAGTTCCGTCACGGCCTCGTCGAGCTTCTCCGGCGGCACCACCCGGTTGACCAACCCGATGGCCTTGGCTTCGTCCGCGCCGATCCGGTCGCCGGTCAGCACCAGCTCGAGGAGCTTCTTGCGCGGCACGCTGCGCGAGAGCGTGACCAGGATAACGTAGGGGAACAGGCCGATGTTGATCTCCGGCGTGCCGAACTGGGAGTTCGACGAGGCCACCACGAGGTCGCATCCCGCCATGAGCCCCAGGCCACCCGCCAGGGCGTATCCGTTCACGCGGGCCACGATCGGCTTGGATAGATCGCGCATCTTGAGAAAGAGGCGCACGAACGAACGGCTCATTTCGTGCCGCTGGATCGGCGTGGGCATCTCGCCGGACATCCCCCCCCCCATGAGGTCGGCCCCGGCGCAGAACGCCTTGTCGCCCGCGCCGGTGAGCACCACCACCCGCACGTCCGGCTGGCGCTCCGCTTCCTCGAAGGCCAGGTTCAGCTCTTCAATAACCTTCGGCGAAAGCGCGTTGCGCGCCTCCGGCCGGTTGATGGCGATCGTCGCGATGCCGTCGCGGACGGACCAGAGGAGGGTCTCAAACGTGGTTGTCATGGTCACCCAGAAGGCAGACTCCCCCCGCCGCACGGGGGAAAGTCCGCTTCGAAGCCTTCGGTCAGCTCGTACCCAGGATGGAGCCGAGCCTCATGGCCAGGCTCATGTCGCCCTGGATGCGCAGCTTGCCCTGCATGAACGCGGCCTGGGGATTGAGGGTGCCCGCGTTCATGGCCTTCCAGTCGTCGGCCTTCATGGAAATCGTGCACTGGGCCGGGTCGGGAGTGCCGGACGTGGTCGTCAGGTTTCCATCAGCCAGCTTGATCTGCCACTGGCCACCGCCTTCGCCGTCGATGTTGAACTGGTAGACGGCCTTCACGCCCTTCAGCTTCTCCGCAGCCTGGGGATTCTTCGAGTATCCATAGGGAAGGATGACCTCGAAGACCTGCTTGGGCGTGGCATCCTTCGACTTGGCGCGCAGCGCGGCACGGTCCGTGCCGGCACCGTCGATGATCTGTTTGATCTCGTCCGCAGACGATTGGGGGGTAATCACATCAGCCATGTTGCCTCCTTATCTCGGGCCTGACTATCATCGGTCCAAGAGCTTGTCAAGAATCCCGGGCAGGATTCAGAAAGTGCCCCACTTGCACCGATAGCCCCCTGTGGAAATTGCTTCTCCGCCGGCCGGCGGATCGCCATGACGGCTTCTTCTTGTCATCGCGAGTCAGCCATCGACGGAAAGGGGCAGCCTGTCCGCCCACTGGCGGATGGCGATCTCAAGTTGGGGAATCTCAGGGCGGGATTGGCCAACCGGACAGATTGACCCGCAGGGGCAGAACGCTTACGATTCCCGCCAGGAGGCAACGCATGGCCCCCCTCCGCGGCGGAGGCGGGTCGCTGAGGCGGTTTCCCCCAGACCCTTGCACTGGTGAAAGTCCTTTATCTCGATTGTTTCTCCGGCCTGAGCGGCGACATGTTCCTCTCGGGCTTGGTGGATCTCGGCCTTTCCCCTGCCGTGTTGGAGGCTGGGTTGCGCAAACTCAAGCTGGGGCCCTTCCGGATGCGCTTCCCCCATGTTCACCAGAAAGCCATCCGCGCACGCCGCCTCAACCTCCGGCTCCCACACTCCACTTCAACGCACCACGGTGCAGGCGACCATCTCGGGCACACCCACCGCTCGCACCGATCCATCGTAGCCCTGATCCGTCGCAGCGGATTGGCGAAAGGCGTCCAGGAGAAGGCCCTCGCGGTCTTCCGCGTGCTGGCGGAAGCCGAGGGGAAAGTACACGGACTGGAGCCGCACCGTGTTGAGTTCCACGAAGTGGGAGCGATCGATTCCCTGATTGACATCGTCGGGGCGGCGATCGGGCTGGAAGAACTCGGGATCGAGAAGGTCTATGCCTCACCCCTCCCGCTCGGCTCGGGGCTGGTGGAAACCCGCCACGGCACATACCCGGTCCCGGCCCCTGCAACGCTCGAGTTGATGCGAGGCCTGCCCACGCGGAACCACCCCGAGCCGGGAGAGTGGACGACGCCGACGGGCGCCGCGCTCGTTCGCGCGCTTGCCGAGGTGACCCCCGCTTTTCCCACCTTCCGTATCGAGCGGATCGGATACGGTTCGGGAACGCGGCCGGGACGCGCGCTTCCCAATGTGGTCCGAATGGTCTTGGGCACCGAACCGGCTCGCCCGGGCGCCACCGACCTCGAACGCGACGAGGTCTGGGTGCTCGAGACGAATCTGGACGATCTCAGCCCGGAACTGGTCCCCGCCGTCACGGACCGCCTCTTCCAGGAGGGCGCCCTGGACGTGCAGATCTTCTCCACCCACATGAAGCACGGGCGCCCCGGCTTCATGATCCAAATCCTGGCCCACGCCGGGGCGCGGGACGCCCTTGCGCAACTCCTGTTGGAGGAAACGCCCACGCTGGGCGTGCGATTCCACCGCGCGGAACGGATCAAGTTGAAAAGGCGGCACGTGCGCGTCACCACCCGCTTCGGTGAGATCCGTGCCAAGGTTTCGGCGCGAAACGGGGAGATCCTGACGGTGAAGGCCGAAGTCGAGGACCTCGCGCGGGCGGCCTCCAGTGCCGGTCTCCCGCTGCGGCGGGTGAGGGACGAGGTGGACCGGCTACTCGCGGCGCGCTTCAGTCCCAGGCGCCCGTGAGAGCTTCCCCACTTCCCCTCGGCGCGGACCAAGCCATCGCCGCCCGGGTCGCCGTGGCCGTGCGACTCGGCGTGGCCACCGGTATGCTCGGCCTCTTCTTCCTCGCCCAGGCCGTGCGGATCTCCGGCCTCCCCACGTGGGCCTCCTTCTTCCCCTACTACTACTGCGCCTACGCGCTTGCCCAGCTCTACCCACTCAGGTGCTCCCGGCGCGGGCGCCGCCCCCACTCGCTCTTCCAGGCCTTCAACCACACCGTAGACTCGGTCGCCCTGACGCTGCTCGTGTTCTACACGGGGGGCCTGTACAGCCCGTTCCTGTTCGTCTACATCCTCGGCTACCTCGCCGCGTCCATCCTCGAGCGCGCACGAAGCGCACTGCTCATCGGCCTCGTCCAAGGCCTTCTCTTCACGCTGATGGGGATCGGTCAGACGTTGGGCTGGTTACCCATCCACGCCCTCCCCAGGGTGGACCCGGAGGCCACGAACGCGCGCACGGCCTTTGCCTTTCTGATGGTGTTCTTCCTGGGCGCTGCGAACCTTGTGGTCGTCTATTTGTTCCGCCGGATAAGACTCTCCGAGGCACATAGCACGAGGCAGTACCAGAAGCTGAACACCCTCTACGCGCTGACCCGCACCCTCCTCGGGGAGCAATCCCTGGCCCAGAAGACGGAACGCATCTGCGAGACGGTGGCCTCCGGGCTGGGTTTCCAGTTCGGGTGCATCTTTCTCTACAACGAAGAACGCGACACGCTCGACTTCTGCTCCTGCTCGCCCCCTGCCTACAAGGACTGGATGGAGGGTGTGCTCGGCATGTCCCTCCCCCGCATGCGCGTGAAGCTGGACCGCACCGACCACCTCCTCGTTACGGCCGTTCAGAACAGGACCTTCTACGCGACGCGCGACATGCGCGAGCTCCAGGCGGTGGTCGAGCCCCCGGTGCCCGAGTCCGCCTATGAGGCGCTCCTCAGCGGCCTGGGACGCGCCCAACTCTATGCGGTTCCTCTCGCCGAAGGCGAGCGTTTGATCGGCGTTCTCGGTTGCATCGGCTCGGATGCGCCCCTGGCGCCCGAGGACCGCGACACGCTGATCTCCTGCGCCGACGCCGCGGCCCTGGCCATCGGCAACGCCCAGACGATGCACAACCTGCGAACCAGTCATCGGGAACTGGAGGAAAGTCTGGAAGACCTGTGGGTCACCACGGACAAGCTCAAGGCGTCCCACGAGCGGATCCATGCCCAGTCCCGCGATCTGGTACGCTCCCAGCATGAGGTGGAGGAATCCGAGCGGGAGTTGGAGGGGGTGTACCGTTCCCTCGAACTGAAGCACCGGCATTTCCAGTCCGCCGTGGATATCGCGCAGAGCCTCCACGCCCTCACGGACCCCGACCATCTCGCAGCCGAGTTCGCCACCCTCCTCAGCCGCGTCTTCCCCGGTTGGAAATCCGCCGTGTTCCTGAATCGGAATCACCGATTCGTCCCCGCGGGTGCAGCCGGGTTCGACGGCCACGCGCTTCCTGAGATCCTTGAATCCGAAGTCCACGAAGCATTGGGGTCCGCACCGACCGGAGAGGTGCTCGAAATCCACGCCGACCAATGGAACGGCCGACTCCCCGTGACTCCGGGCACGGATTCCGGGTGCGCGATGCCGATCCGGATCGCCTCCGAATGGATGGGTCTCTTTTATTTCGAGGGCGGGCAGAAGGCCGAGTGCGGTGAGGACGAAAGGTCGCTCCTCCTCCTTCTGGCCCACCAATTCGGCCTCGCCCTCAAGAACGCCCTTCACCTCGGGCAGGCGCTCTTCTACAAGAACTACCTCGAGAACCTCCTAGAGAACGCGCGAGCCGTCGTCCTCGTTCTGAACCACCAGGGACGCGTCCAACTCTTCAACCGCTATGCTGAAGAACAGACCGGCTACCGCCGAGACGAGGTGGTCGGCAAGCACGCCGCGCGGCTGTTCGTCGCAGAGGATCGGCGTGAGGACTTCATGCAGAGGTTCACGGATCTGGTCCAGGCCAAGTCCCTGGGCACCCTGCAGGGGGAATTCCGGACCAAGAGGGGCCGGACGCGCAAGACCGTCATCACCATCATCCCCGTGCTCGACGCGCAGGGCGAGGTGCAGCAGACCATCCTCATGGGGGAAGACCTTACGCGCATCCGGGAGCTCGAGCAGCAGGTGATCGAGGCGGGGCGCCTCGCCGCCCTGGGCCAGCTCGCCGCCGCGGTGGCCCACGATCTGAGCAATCCCATCACGGTCATGAGTTCCCAACTGGAGCTGTTGAAAGACGACGTGGCGGCACACCTCCCCAAGGCCTCGGGCCGGATCCAGAAGGCTCAGGCTGCCTCAGAACACGTCCGGCTCCTCATCGACAATCTCATGAGCTACGCGAAGCCCGGCCTCGAACGCCGCCTCCGCCTCAGTCTCAACGAAGTTGTCCGCGAGGCGCTCGCCTTGTCCGACTACGAGATTCGCCGTGGCGGGGTCAAGATCAAGCCGGAGCTGGATGAGAGCCTCCCCAGAGTCTCCGGTGTCAAGGGCGAGCTCCAGCAGGTCGTTCTGAATCTGCTCGTGAACGCCAACCGCGCCATCCGCGAGTTCGCCTCGCAGGCCAGGAAAAACGAACATCACGGGGAGATCGGCGTGAGGACCCGGCGCATGGATGAGGCTCACGTCTGCCTGAGCGTGGAGGACAACGGGATCGGCATCAAGGCCGACCTTCTCGAGAGGATTTTCGAGCCGTTCTACACGACGTGGTCCACCGGGGAGGGCAGTGGCCTGGGGCTCGCCGCGGTCCGCCGGATCGTGGAGCGCCACTCGGGCCGTGTCGAGGTCGAGAGCACCCATCTCAAGGGAAGCCGGTTCGACGTCGTTCTCCCGATCGAAGGCGCCCCGTCGCCCACCCCTGTTGACAAGCCGGCCGGGGCGGGGTGAAATACGCAGGATGGCTGTTCGTATGGATGCCGCCGCTCGCCACGCCCCCACGACGTGAGCATTCCCTCCCCCCTCGTTTGCGTTCTGTGAAGTCCGCCTACCTCCCGTGCGGGGCAACCCGCATCGTTTCCGTTGATGATGTGCGGTCCGCGGGGTCCCTTCCACAACCGGGGGGAAGAGTACGGAGGGCCACGCCCCGTCGTGGACTGGTCGGACGCGACGGAGCGCGTCCATCCAGAAACCCCGGGCACGTCTTTCAGCCCCACCGTCGCGCGCGAAATGACTGGGGCGATTAGCTCAGTTGGCTAGAGCACTTGCTCGACACGCAAGGGGTCAGAGGTTCAAGTCCTCTATCGCCCATCCTCCGTCGCTCGCCGATCCCGATCGCTCACAGCCGCTCATGAGTCGAACACTTTGAGCACGCCACTCCCGAGCCACAATCGCGTGCGCGTCTGACGATGCCCTCCACGCCCGAGAAACCCATCTGGCAGGGTGACGTCCAATCCTCCTCGGAGGTGGACACCATGCGCCACAGCACGTCGCACGTGCTGGCCCAGGCCGTCCTCGCCCTCTACCCCGGCACGCGCCTCGGCATCGGGCCCACGATCGAGAACGGGTTCTACTACGACTTCGATCTCCTGCAACCCATCACGGATGAAGACCTCCCTCGCATCGAGGCGAAAATGAAGGAGTTCATCGCGCAGGACCTCCCGATCGTCCGGAGCGAGCTCCCGCGCGAGGAGGCCCTCGCCTTTTTCCGCGAGCGGGGACAGAACTACAAAGTCGAGATCATCGAGAACCTTCCGGACGGCAAGGTCAGCCTTTATCGGCAGGGGGATTTCGTGGATTTGTGCCGCGGCCCTCACCTGGCCGGCACGGGCCGCATCGGCGCCTTCAAACTCCTGCACACGGCCGGCGCCTATTGGAGGGGCGACGAGAAGCGCAAGATGCTGCAACGGATCTACGGCACGGCATTCCCGGCCCAGAAGGAACTGGACACCCACCTCCACCTGCTCGAAGAGGCCCGCCGGCGCGACCATCGCAAGCTGGGCAGGGAACTCGACCTCTTCAGCATCCACGAGCAGGTCGGCGCGGGGCTCATCCACTGGCACCCGAAAGGCGCGATGGTCCGCATGTTGATGGAAGACTACTGGAAACGGCTCCACCTGCGCCGCGGCTACCAGTTCGCCTACACCGCCCACATCGCCAGCGAGGAGCTCTACCGCACAAGCGGCCATCTCGAAGCTTTTTCGAAGGATATGTACGCGCCCCTCGAGATCGAAGGCCGCCCCTATCGCGTGAGGCCCATGAACTGCCCGGGCCACATCATGATCTACCGGACCGCCAAGCGGTCGTACCGCGAGTTGCCGCTGCGCCTGGCCGAATTAGGCACGGTGTACCGTTTCGAAAAATCCGGCGTTCTCCACGGCCTGATGCGCGTGCGGGGCTTCACGATCGACGATTCGCACATCTTCGTCGCGCCGGAGCAACTCCCCGCCGAGCTGGACGCCGTGTTCGGCCTCATGAAAGAGTTCCTCCATGCCTTCGGGTTCGAGCGATTCACGGTCACCCTCTCGACGCGCCCCGAGACGTCGGTGGGCAGCGACGAGCTTTGGGCGAGCGCCGAGGGCGCCCTTCGGGCCCTGCTCGAGCGGACGCGGACCGAGCACGTCCTCGACGAGGGCGGCGGGGCCTTCTATGGACCCAAGATCAGCGTCGAGGTGCGGGACGCCCTCAACCGCTCCTGGCAGTGCTCCACGGTGCAGGTGGATTTCAACCTGCCCGAGCGCTTCGGAATCGAATACGTCGGGACCGACGGCGCAGCCCACCGGCCGATCATGATCCACCGGGCGCTCATGGGCTCGATCGAGCGGTTCTTCGGGATGCTCATCGAACACTACGGCGGGGCGTTCCCGGCGTGGCTCGCGCCGGTCCAAGTGAGACTGGCCACCGTCCACCCCGACAACGAGCCCTACGCCGAGGGCGTGGCGCGCCGTCTCGAAGCCGCCGGCGTGCGCGTTGAGCGCGGCTTCTCGAACGATACACTCGGCTACAAGGTCCGCGACGCGCAACTCATGAAAGTTCCCTACATCGCCGTCATCGGCAAGAAAGAGCAGGCCAACGGAACCGTTCGCCTGCGCGATCGCTCCGGAAAGGACCTGGGCGAGATCGTCCCGGAGCGCCTGATCGAACGGGTCGGAGAAGGCTCGCCCGACCGACCGGAAAAGGAGGCGTGAGATCCAAACGAAAGAACCCCGTGTCAATCATCAAATCCGCTCCAGCGTGGTGCGGCTCATCGACGAGGCCGGCAAGCAACTCGGAATCCTAACCCTCAGCGAGGCCCTCAAGGAGAGCGAGATAAGGGGCTACGACCTCGTGGAGGTGGCGCCCGGCGTTCATCCGCCGGTGTGCCGGATCATGGACTACGGACGCTATCGCTACCTCCAAAAGAAGAAGGAGAAGGAACAGCTCCGCCACCAGCGGCACGTCCAGCTCAAGGAGATGAAGTTCGGGCTCAAGATCAAGGAGAACGACCTGGCCATCAAGGTGGGCCACGTCCGGCGGCTCCTCCAGGCTGGTCACAAAACGAAAATTACTGTATATTTCCGCGGTCGCGAAATCGTTCACCCCGAGTTCGGCTACGATGTGGCCAACAAAGTCGTGCAACGGTTGAACGATGTCGGGCACGTGGACGTCCCCCCGAAGCTGGAGGGTAAGCTGATCACGATGGTGATCGCGCCGACCGGTCAGGAGGGAGCCAAGCCCGCCGCGCGTGGTGAGCCGGCGAGGGCCCCCAACGGGGGAACCCCTCCCGCCGCCAACACCTAAGGAGGACGAGGATGCCCAAGATGAAGACGCACCGGGGAGCGAAGAAACGCTTCCGGGCGACGGGTACGGGCCGACTCAAGCGCGACCACGCATACACGAGCCACATCTTCTCGGGTAAGACGCGCAAGACCAAGCGGCATCATCGGTCGAGCGCGATCGTGTCCGAGCGCGACGAGGCCCGGATGAAGCGGCTCCTCCCCTACGCAGATTAGGTGAGGGAGAAGGGAGAGCTCCATGCCTAGAGCAAAAGGCGGCTACAAGACCCGCCGAAGACGCAAGAAACTTCTTCAACGAGCCAAGGGCTTCTGGGGGCGCCGCAAGAACACCTACAAGGTGGCCAAGGAGACCGTTCACCGCTCGCTTCGGTACCAGTACCGGGACCGCCGGCGGCGGAAGCGCGAGTTCCGAACGCTCTGGATCCAGCGCATCAACGCCGGGGCGCGCGGCCACCACATGACCTACGCCCAGCTCATGCACGGCCTCCGCCTGAGCGGATCCCTACTCGACCGGAAGGTGCTGGCCGACCTGGCCGTCAACGACAGCGCCGGGTTCCAGAAGCTGGTCGAAAACGCGCGCCAGGCCCTCAAGCTGCCCCCACCCCCCGCCGCCTGATCGGCGGCCCACCAAAGGACGGAGGATGGAGGAGCGGATCGCGGAACTCCGCCGCCTCGCCGAGCGAGAAATCTCGGCCGCCCCGAGCCTGGACGCGCTCGAAAGACTTCGGATCAAGCTGTTCGGGCGAAAAGGGGGCGCTTTCACCGAGCTCACCAAGTCCGTCGCGACGCTTCCAGTGGAGGCCCGCCCCCTCAACGGCCGCCTCCTCAACGAGGCGAAGAACAGCGTCACGAATCTACTCGAGACGCGGCACCGCGAGTTGAGCCGGGCGCTCGCCACCGGTCCGACGGCGCCCCAGATCGACACGACCTTCCCCGGCCGACGCCCGCACATCGGCCGCCGACACCCCCTGACGCTCACGATGGATCTGCTGTGCGATGTATTCCTCCGGATGGGCTTCCAAGTCCGCCAGGGCCCGGAAATCGAGACCGACTACCACAACTTCGAAGCCCTCAACATGCCCCCGGACCACCCGGCACGCGACATGCAGGACACGTTCTACATCGCCGACGACAAGGTCCTGCGGACCCACACCTCGCCCGTCCAGATCCGCACCATGCTCGCCGAGCGCCCCCCCATCCAGATGATCGCTCCCGGCCGGGTCTTCCGCCGGGATTCGGACCTCAGCCACTCCCCCGTCTTCCACCAAGTCGAGGGGTTGATGGCCGATCGCGGCATCCACATGGGTCACCTCAAAGGGATCCTCCAGCGCTTCGTGGAAGACGTGTTCGGCACGGGACTCGCCCTCCGCTTCCGGCCCAGCTTCTTTCCCTTTGTGGAGCCCGGGGCCGAAGGGGACATGCAGTGCGTTGCCTGCCGCGGCGCGGGTTGCGGCGTGTGCGGCGGGAGCGGCTGGGTGGAAATCCTGGGCGCCGGCATGGTCCACCCCCGTGTCTTCGAGAACGTCGGCTACGACCCGAAGAAAATCACCGGCTTTGCCTTCGGCATCGGCGTTGAGCGGATCGCGATGCTCCTTCACAATGTGGGTAACATCCGCCTGTTCTATGAAAATGACATGCGGTTCCTGGAGCAGTTCTAGGCTCTGTTTGAAAACGACCATAAGGGGATCGACCATGGGCAGGGCGGTTCCTCGTAGGGGCGGGTCCTTGGACCCGCCCGAGGGGAGGGAGGGTGCAAGCACCCTCCCCTACAAGGATTGCGGTGGCCGGCGAAGGGTTTTCAAACAGAGCCTAAATGGCCATCAGCGGTCAGTCCGCCTCAGGCGGATCAGCGATCGGCCTCGGACACGGAACCAGATGAGGTCATGGGAGATCTTGTTTCTCATTCTGAAGCCGACAGCCGAACGCGGATGGCTGAAAGCCTGTTCTAAATGAAAGTCCTCTGGAGCTGGCTGCGCGAACTGGCCGACGTGGAAGCCAGGCCCGATGACGTGGCGCACCGTCTTACCTTCGCGGGCCTGGAGGTGGAGGAGATCAAGCCGATCGAGGAACCGACTCCGACCGTCCCCGCTGCCCCCCCCCCGGCCGGGCCCGACCACCTTCTCGAGATCAACGTGACCCCCAACCGCGCCGACTGCCTCTCGGTCTTCGGCCTCGCGCGCGAGGTGCGCGCCCTACTCGGCCGTCCCCCCCGGAACTCCCGCCCCGCGCGGATCGCCGAGCAGGGCCCCTCCCTCGAAGGCGAGATCGAGGTGAGCGTGGTCCATCCCGACGTCTGCCCAAGGTACATGGGCCGTCTCGTCCTGAACATCCGCGTCGGCGAGTCGCCCGAATGGCTCCGGTACCGGCTCCGGCACATGGGCCTGCGCCCCATCAACAACGTGGTGGACGTAACGAACTACGTCCTGCTCGAGTATGGACAGCCGCTCCACGCCTTCGACGCCGATCGCCTCGCGGGCCGCCGCATTGACGTCCGCCGCCAGGAGGGCGAGGGTCACCTCCTCACACTGGACGGACAGCGCCGCAGCCTGCAGAACGGAGATGTCTTAATCTGCGACGGCGAGCATCCCATCGCCCTGGGCGGGATCATGGGGGGCCTCAACACGGAGATCCACCCCGAGACCCGTAGTGTGTTCATCGAGAGCGCGTACTTCGACGCCTCCACGATCCGGCGCACCTCGAAGCGCCTGAAGTTGCAGACGGAATCCTCCTACCGCTTCGAACGCGGAGTGGATATTCAGGGCGTTCCGAAAGCCCTCGATCGCTGCGCCTCGCTCATCCGGGAGATCGCCGGCGGGGAGATCGCCCAGGGAAGGATTGACGCTTACCCGCGCCGCGTCTCCCGACGCAAGATTCTCTTCGACCCCTCCTCCGTCAAGCGCCACACCGGCGTCCGCGCGACGGCGGCCGAATGCGCGGCGACCTTCGAGCGGCTCGGCTTCGCCCTGAGGCGCAGGCCGCGCGGGCGGCTGGATGTCGCCGCTCCGAGCTGGAGGGTGGACATCGAACGCGAGATCGATCTCGTGGAGGAGGTCGTCCGGGTGAAGGGCTTCGAACACATCCCCGCCGTATTGCCCGCGGTTCGCCTCGTACCTCGCGCGCACGCGGCCGAGCCGTCACGATCGGCCGAGGGTCTGGTGCGCGACATCCTCGTTTCCGCGGGGTTTCAGGAAGTGGTCTCGCTCCCCTTCGTCTCGGCCCAGATTCTGCACGTATTCGGATCGGGGGGGGAAACGCCGGCAGGGGCCGTGGGGATCCTCAATCCGCTGAGCGAGGACCTCCACTATCTGAGACCGAGCCTCCTCCCTTCGCTTCTCCAAGCCCTGGCGACCAACGTACACCACGGCCGCCGCTCGTTGGAAATCTTCGAGGTGGGCTCGATTCATACGGGAGGCACGGGGGCCTCGACGGAGCCCTCGGAAATCCCGATGGCGGCGGGCCTCCTCGCGGCCCCCCCCCGCCCGAAACGCGAGGCCTTCCTCGAGGTCAAGGGCTTCGTGGAAACGCTGCTGGAGAGGCTCAACACGTCGGATGCGGCGCTCGTCGCGGGGTCTCTCCCGCCCTGGTACGTGGAGGGCGAAGGACTGGTCGTCACGGTGGGGAAAAACCCGATCGGATGGCTGGGCTCCGTTCGAAGCGAGATCGCCGCGCGCTATGACGCGACGGGCCCCGTTCTCGCTTTCGAACTCCGACTCGAACCGCTTCTGCAAAGGCGCGAGGTGCCGCGCAAGGCCCGACCCCTCGCTCGCTTCCCCTCGGTCGTTCGCGACCTCTCGTTCATCATCGACGAGGGCACGACCGCCGAATCCATCCGGCAGGGGATAGCTTCCCAGAGAATCGCCTGGCTCGAGGAGGCGCAGCCTTTCGACGAGTACCGCGGCCCCCAGATCGGTCCCGGGAAAAAGGGCCTCACCTTCCGTCTGCGCTTCCAACATCCCGACAAAACGCTGACCGAGGAAGAGGTGAACGGAGCCCTGCTTCAGGTTCGTGAGCACCTGCAGACCATCGGAGCCAGTTTACGTGAGGCTGAAAGCGGGATATAAGGGGATGGAACCGGCTGAGGTTTTTCAGACAAAGGAGGCGCTGAAATGGCTAACACGTTGACCAAAGCGGACCTCATCGAGGGCATCCACCAGACCGTGGGGTTGGCGCGCAGCGAGTCCGGCCGGATCGTCGAAAAGACGCTGGATGTGATCAAGCGGACGTTGGAAACGGGCGAGAAGGTCAAGATCTCCGGCTTTGGCACATTCGAAGTTCGTCACAAGAAGGCCCGCAAGGGCCGGAATCCCAAGACCGCCGAGACCATCATCCTGCCCGCCCATCGCGTGGTGGTGTTCAAGGCCAGCCATGTGCTTCGCAAGTCCCTCAACCGCGCGGCCTGAGACACGCGTGCCGTTGCCGCATCCTGAACCGGGCGAACACCCCCGGGAATAGGCGCCTCGACCGCCGGCACCATGCCCGCCAAGCGTCTGCCGGACAAGATGTTCTACCGCATCGGAGAGATCAGCCGCTACACCGGGCTCGAGCCTCACGTCCTCCGGTACTGGGAGACGGAATTCGAGCAGCTCGCGCCCAACAAGAGCGGCAGCCGCCAACGTCTCTATCGCAGGCAGGACGTGGATCTCATCCTCAAGATCAAGGGCCTGCTCTACGATCAGGGCTATACCATCCAAGGCGCCAAGAAAGCCTTGGGCCGGGCACGCGCCCGAAACGCAGACGCCCCGCCGCTGCCGGAGGCGGTTCGCGAGGATCTGCGCAGCCTGCGCCGCGAGATCGAGAGCCTGGTCGAAATTCTCAAAGAAACGTAGTAGAGTCGCCCCACCTGCCCAGATAGCACATTCGGAGGTACGCGCATGGCGAAAACCAAAATCGGAATCAACGGGTTCGGTCGAATCGGGCGTTGCATCCTGCGCATCCTTTCCAAGGAGCAGCGGGACATCGAGCTCGTGGCCATCAACGACTTGTTCGACCCCAAGGTCCTCGCGCACCTGCTCAAGTACGACACCGTCCACGGCCGCTTCACGAAACCCGTGAAGGCCGAGGCCGACGCGCTTCAAGTGGACGGGAGCCGCATCGCGATCAAAGCCGAGAAGGATCCCGCGCAGATCCCGTGGGGCAAGCTGGGCGTGGACGTCGTGCTGGAATGCACCGGCCTCTTCACCGGCAAGGACCAAGCGGAAAAACACCTCAAAGCCGGTGCCAAGGCGGTGATCATCTCCGCCCCTGCCAAGGACCCGGACGGCACCTTCGTGATGGGCGTGAACCACCGCTCGTTCGATCCCGCCAAGCACCGGATCATCTCGAACGCCTCGTGCACCACCAACTGTCTCGCCCCCGTGGCGTGGACGCTGCTGAAGAACTTCGGCATCGTGCGCGGCCTCATGACCACCGTTCACTCCTACACCAACGACCAACGCCTGCTCGACCTGCCACACAAAGACCTCCGCCGTTCCCGCGCAGCCGCAGGCTCCATGATCCCGACGACGACAGGGGCGGCCAAGGCCGTCCACCTCGTGATCCCGGAGCTGGCCGGCAAGATGGACGGTCTGGCCATCCGCGTCCCCACGATGAACGTCTCGGTCGTGGACCTCGTCGTCGAAACCGAGAAGGACGCGACGGTCGAGGCGGTCAATCAGGCACTCCGCACCGCGGCGGAAGGCGAGCTCAAGGGGATCATGGGCTACGAGTCGGAACCCCTGGTCTCGGTGGACTTCAACGGCGATCCGCGCTCCGCGATCGTGGATGCCTCCTCCACGTTCGTCACCGGCAAGCGGCTGGTAAAGGTGCTCGCGTGGTACGACAACGAGTGGGGCTTCTCCAACCGCATGGTGGATCTGACGGAACATGTCGCCCATCAAGTATCTGGACGAAATTGAGATCAAGGGCGCGCGGGTCCTGATCCGCGCGGACTTGAACGTCCCGGTGGACGGGAACGGCCGCGTCACGGACGAGTCCCGCATCGTGGCCTGTCTCGACAGCATCCGATACTGTCTCAACCGGCGATGCAAGGTCACCGTGTGCTCGCACCGAGGCCGGCCGAAGGACGCGCCCGACCCCAAGCTCAGTCTCCTTCCAGCCGCCGACACCATGGCCCGCCTCCTCGGCATTGACATGATCCTGGCGGATTCACCCGGCGGAGCGGCCGCGCTGCAACAGTCGCTCGCCCTCAAGCCCGAACAGGTCCTCCTTCTCGAAAACCTGCGTTTCCATCCGGGCGAAAAGAAGAACGACCCCGCCTTTGCCGAAATGCTGGCGAAGTTCGGAGAGGTGTACATCAACGACGCTTTCGGCGTACTTCACCGGGCCCATGCCTCGGTGGTCGGCGTCACGGGCCTCGCGAAGAAGGCCGTGGGCGGGTTTCTGGTCAAGCGCGAGGTGTACAAACTGGGGCGGCTCCTGGCGGATCCGGAGCGGCCTTATCTCACTATCCTGGGGGGCGCCAAGGTGTCCGACAAGATCGGGCTCATCTACAACCTCGCCGAGAAGGTGGATACCATCATGATCGGCGGCGCCATGGCCTACACCTTCCTGGCGGCGCAGGGCATCCCCGTGGGGAAGTCACTCGTGGAACAAGACAAGCTGGGCGTCGCCGAAGAGATCATTCACCAATGCCGCCAGCTCGGGGTAAACGTCCTCTTCCCGGTGGACCACCTCGTTACACCGCGCATCGAGGATCCGGGGAAGGTCGAGGTCACCCGCTCGGCCGACGTGCCGGAGGGCATGATCGGCGTAGACATCGGCCCGCGAACCATCGAGCTGTTCTGTCGCCACATCGCGCGCGCCCGCACGGTTTTCTGGAACGGCCCGATGGGCCTTTTCGAGGTGCAGGCCTACTCTCGCGGATCGGTTTCGGTCGCGCGGCGCATCGCGGAGTGTATGGGCTACACCGTGGGCGGCGGCGGCGATACGCTGGCGGCGATCCGCCAGGCCGGCATGATGGCATGGTTCACGCACCTCTCGACCGGCGGCGGCGCGGCGCTCGAAATGCTCGAAGGCGCCTCGCTTCCCGGGCTGCTCGCGCTCGGCGACGCGGCCCAGCGAATGGCCCCACCCGCCACGGAGGAGGCCGCGCTCGCGCGGTCTCGACCGGCGTGAGCCCCACCCCTGTCCTTGACCGCCTAAACTGCGACATGATGGCCGACATCCCAGGTGTTGCGTGAAACCCGTCCCGCTCGTCTCTGGGAACTGGAAGATGGTCCCCTCGCTCCGGGAATCGTCGGAGCTCGCGCTCGTCCTCGGCCGATCCGTCCAGGCCGGACTCAAGACCCGGGTGAGCATCCATCCGCCGTTTTCCGCATTGACCGAGGTGAAAACAGCCCTTGCGGGCGCTCCCATCGCGCTCGGCGCGCAGGACGTCTACTGGGAAGAAAAGGGTGCGTACACCGGCGAGGTCTCCACGGGCATGCTCAAAGAGGCCGGATGCGAGTACGTCATCATCGGTCACTCCGAACGCCGCCGATATTTCGGCGAGACGGATGAAACGGCCTCGCGAAAAGTTCGGGCCTGCGCGGCGCGCGGGCTCGTCCCCATCCTCTGCGTCGGCGAAACGATGGAGGAGCGCAAACGCGGCCAGACCCTCGGGCGCGTGGAGTCCCAACTGCGCGGCGGGCTCCAGGGCCTGCCGGGGAACGGCACGCCTTTCGTCATCGCCTACGAGCCCGTATGGGCGATTGGCACCGGTGTCACGCCGACGCCGGAGGAGGTTCAGGAGGTGCACGCCATGATTCGGCGCACCCTTTCGAGCATCGTGGGCAGCGGTGCCGGTGAGGTGCCGATCCAGTACGGCGGCAGCGTCACTCCGGAGAACGCCTCAACCCTCTTGGCCCTCGCCGACGTGAACGGCGCCCTGGTCGGCGGGGCCAGTCTGAAGGCCGAGGGCTTCATGAAGATCATTCGGGCCGCCGAGGAGAACGCTGCATGACCGCTGTACTGATCACCATTCACGTCCTTTCGGCCATCCTGCTCGTGCTCAGCATCCTTCTTCAACCGGGCCGCAGCTCCGGCTTCAGTCTCACCTTCAGCGAGACCGCAACCGCCATCTTTGGCGGGCGCGGTGCGCTCAGCTTCCTGGAGAAGTTCACCGCCGGCGCGGCCACGCTTTTCGTCATCACGTCGCTTTTTCTTGCGATGCGCTTCGGGCACGGGGGTGGCGGTACCGTCATGAAAGAGGTGCCTGCGCCTGAGGCGGAAGTCGGGCCCGCCGAGACCGCGCCCCCGCTGCCGCCTGCAACGGAATCCGCGCCAAGCCCGGCCCCCACGCCGGCGCCGTCCGGCGCTCCCCGCGAGGCCGCTCCACCGTCCACCGTCCCGCTTCCCCCGCCGCAGGAAACCAAGACGCCCTGACGCGGTGGCGCCTTCGGGTGGCGGAATCACATCCGGCAGCACCCCCGCCTGCCGACCGGTCCGCGCCATCGTCTTCGATCTCGACGGCACGCTCATAGACTCCCGCGAAGACCTCGCCAACGCGGTCAACCACACCATCGAGCACTTCGGATACCGGCCCCTTTCCCCGGAGACCATCTACGGGTTCATCGGGCGCGGCGTGGGCCCTCTCCTCCAGGACACACTCCAAACCGCAGGCGTGGATCTCTCCCGCGTGGACGGGGCGCTCATCGAACAGGGCCGAACCGTCTTCCTCGACTACTACTCGCGCCACCTTCTCGATCACACCCAGCTCTATCCCGGCGTGAGGGAAGTGCTCGACCACTTCAGCTCGAAAACGCTGGCCGTGCTCACCAACAAGCCGGAGGAGCAGTCCAGAAAAATCCTCGAGGGACTCGGTGTGGCGCAACGTTTCTCAAGGATCTTCGGCGGCGACACCCTGCCCTATCGAAAGCCCGATCCCGAAACTCTCCTGGAGGCGCTGAGAATCCTCGGCCATGCGCCGGGCGACGCGGCCTTCATCGGCGACAGCCTCATCGATCTCGAGACCGGGCGCCGGGCCGGGGTGTTCACTTGCCTCGTGTCCTACGGCCTGGGCGCCCGCGAGGATCTGGTGAAAGGCAACCCGGACCTGATGGTTGAAAAGCCCCTCGACTTGATCCACTACCTCGCATAGAGACCCGCCGGGAGGGCGCTTGGTGTCAGGTCTTGCATTCATTCATCGGTGAGAGCGGTAGGATGTGCTCAGGGCGAGGCCGTCGCGTGCTTATTGTTCGACCGTGAGCCGACGGCTACGGGAGTTCGAGAAGGCGAACTGAATGAATGCAAGACCTGACACCAACAGCTCGCGCTTGTGGCGCCCCTCGACTTGTCCCTGTGCTCCTATCTTGAGGGGCCCTTTGAGATGCATGACGCGCTGATCGTGGCCACTGCCAAGAGAGTATCCTACGAAATAGGCCGCCCCGTTGCCGTGGTCACGCGCGACCGTGAGATCACAGAGTCCGGCGCGGTCGATGTCCTGTGGGCGTGACTGACTCGTTTCGACCTCCTCGGGCGACACGAGCACGGCCGAGGGCCTGCCGTTGCGCGTGATGATCGCGCTCTGTCAGCCGCAAGCGGACGGGGCCCTGCGGGTGAACCGGTGTCGGAAAGATTGATGATTCAGGCAGCGCGCAGAAGTCGGCGCTGAAGGGGTCTGACGACCTGCTTCAACTCCCGGGAGGCGTTCAGTATCTCGACTCCCGGAAGCCGACCCTTGGAGTCCGGTTCAAGCGAAATGCCTGGGGCCACCTCGACCGCCTCGTGCTCAACCCCGGAGCGAGCGAGGTAAAGAACGTCCTCGCGCTCGTCGCAGTGAACATTCCTTCTTCGATCCTATGCCCATCTTCCTGATGCCACTCTATTCTCCCTCTGACCGGTCCTCGACAGATGCCCTGATCCCAGCTTGATCCCTTCCCGGCTCCCCCTTGCCTTGCCTCGAATCGGCCCATGGGATCGGAGTGACCCACCGCACACCTGGGACACTGCCTGTCCAGGTAGCCTGGTAGGGTGGTGCACAGAAGGAGGTGATTCGATGAAACGAGGGATCATGATGATCGCAGTGGCGGTGCTCGCGGCGGCGTGCGTCTCCTGGCCCCGCGGCAAGGTCTACAAGACCGCCCCGCAGCGCTGGGACTACGAGGAATTGGGGCCGGTCAAGGACACCGGATTCGGCTGGACGAGGGAACAGGCCGTCAACCGCGCCGCGCTCGACCTGTACCACAAGTCCGTGGACAGGGGCGGTGATGGTGTGGTCGCAACCGAACTCGGGGAGCCGAGGTGCTACTACTTCTGGTCCACACTGCTCTCGGCTCTCATTTTCCCGCCCTGCTGGGTGGAGGCAAGAGGCGTGGCCGTTTCGTTCAAGAGCAAGGGAGGTGACCGTGAAGAATAGGGCGAACGCCAGCGCGGGAGAGAGGAAAAGCGTCGCCGATATGCGTGAATGCATCCAGAACGGAGAGATGCTGCGGCGCGTCGGCAAGGCCCAGTTGGCGATGCACACCTTTGCAAGGGGAGCCCGGGAATTTCCGGACGCGCGCTGGCAATTCCTGTACTACATGGGTTCCTGCTGCCTGGATCTCGGCAAGTACGAAAAGGCGGCGAAGTTCTACTTGCAGGCATGGACGCTCAATCCTGGCTGCGCTGGTGTCTGGGCCGCCGTGGCCGAGTGTGCGATCCACTTCAACCAATTGGAGGAGGCCGTGGAGATGATCTCGCACGCGCTCCGGCTCGATGAGCGATGCGCCAACGCCTGGATTGCGTGGGGCGAGCTCCATGAGGCGCGGGAGGAGTTCGAGAAGGCGGCGAAATGCCACGAGACGGCTCTCAAAGTGGACCCCGACTGCACGCGGGCGCTGGCAAGGGCTGGTTTTGCCCTCCGAAGTCTTGGGCTCGCTACCGGCGATAGAGGCTGCTTCGAGCGAGCCGAGACAATGTTTCGGGCCTACCTGGAGCATTGGCCCGGGGATGAATCACAGCTTTTCAACCTGGGGCTCGTGTATGGGAACCTCGGGCGGTTCAAGGAGGCCGCCGAGACGTTCGCGAAGATTATCGAACTGAACCCGGAGGACCTTGAGGCGAAGAAGTACCAGGACCTGTCCCTCCAGGATCTTGCCCAAATTGAGGCGGGCCATGTTTCCAATGTTTAGGCGTGGTTGTACCGATGGTTCCATGCGCATCTGTGCCTGGACCGCTGCGGTTTTCGCAGTGGCCGGTTGCAACAGTGCCTTTTGGGACGGGTACTACCGGACCGACGAATCGGCTTACTCCACTCCCCCTCCGCATACGGCGACATCGGCTGAAAAAGAGTACCGGGTGCATCGTGTGATGGACGGGGCGACGCTGGAGGTCTGGAACAAGGGGCGGATCGAGACCGTGCGGTTGGAGGGTGTCGTAACCGCGCCGACCGACACCACCTGGGGCAAGAGCGCAAGGGACGCGCTCCGGTATCTGGAGGGGAAGTCGGTGACCATCGACGCCTGCCCCAAGAAGGATCGGGAAGGGCGGACCGTGGGCGGGGTCTTCTACAAGGGGGAGAACATCGCTGAAAAACAGCTCAAGAAAGGGAGGGTGGGGCCGGATAGGTCCTCCCGACCGTGCTCACTGAGCAACCAAGCTCTCAAATAGTGGAAAGGAGGATGTATCATGAGTAGTTGGAAAGCAATCGTTCCGATTCTCTTCTCCCTGTTGACCGTAACCGGGGTTGATTTCGTGTCCTGTGGGGAGGATTCGGACAAATCGGAGTGTGAGAAAGCATGCAGCCGAATGTTTGACCTGTGCGGGGAGGCCGTCAAGAACGAGTATGGAAATGTGCGGAATTGTGCGGCTGATTGTGAGGACGACAGCGACGGCGATACGGGCACACCTGAGGAATTGATCTGTATTCAGGCAGCGAACTCCTGCTCCGATGCTGCCAGGTGTTGAGAGTGAATCTCGGAGGTGGCGTTGACCACTCGGCTGGTAGCCCGGGAGTGACCGCGTTCCACTTGACCACCGCGTGGAGGATCGTGATCTGGCCGATCAAACTCTTACTCTGGGCGACCGGCCTTTACCTGATCTGGCGCGGCATCACGGGCTGCGGCGATCGGACGGAAAAGGGGGGTGTCGTGTGGCCGTGACAAGCCGACATTCTGTATTGCAAAGATCGGAACACCGCCCTACGCTACGGCCCATAGCGAACATGCGGATGGCGAAACCTGCTCTGGAAAGATTCCTGTACATCGACCAGAAGCTGCGGTCCGGGGTGTACCCCTCCACCTCGGAACTCGGGCAGGAGCTCGGGAAATCCTACAAGACGATCCAGCGGGACATTGACTTCATGCGCGACCGGCTCTCCGCACCCATTGACTACGATGTTTCGCGCAAGGGCTGGTACTACACGGAGCGGGCCTACGCCTTCCCCTTTCCCAAGTTGACGGAATCCGATGCGAGGACGATCCAGGCCGCGGCGGCGGTCCTGGATGGGCTGGGACCGCTTCCCGGCCTCGAGGGCTTCATGCAATTGGCCCGGGGCCTCCGGGCGGCGGCGGAAGAACCTTCATCGGCGGTCTCTGTCGGATTCGGCCCTCAGAGGATACCGGCACCACGAGTCCTTCCCATGATCCAGAAAGCCATCGAGAGGCGGGAGACCTTACGGGTCCGGTACCGGAAGCGGCCGCAGGCGGTCCCGGAGGATAGGTTGATGGACCCCTTGCACCTTCGATTCCAGGGAGGCGACTGGTTCCTGGCCGCAAGGGACCACCGCTCCGGTCAAGTAAGGGTCTTCGCCGTCCACCGGATGATGAGCGCCGAGACAACCGGAAATGCCTTCACCCCTGCGCCGCAGTTCTCATCGAAAACATTTTTCGGTGACGGGATCGGGATCGAACGCGGGAAGAAAGGCCACAGGGTTGTGTTGAAACTGACGGGCTTCGCGGCCCAGATCGCCCAGGAGACCAGCTTCCATCCGAGCGAAAAGAGAACTCTGTGCAAAGACGGTTCCGTCCGGCTCGAAATGACCGTCTCCGGCCTCACCGACGTCGCCATGTGGGCGATGGCCCGTGGCCCCGAGGTGGAAGTGTTGGAACCGAAGGGCTTGAGGCAGATGGTGGCAGATGAACTGACGAGGGCGGCGACGCTATACCGGAGGAGGTCACGTGGCACACGCAATTGAAATTGAAATAGATCAAAAGGGAGAAGCCATATGCCAGTCTCTTCCGTACAAGGACGAGGCGGAACTTCAGAAACTCCTGGCAGACCACCCGTCCATAATCCCGGTCGGCCAGATTTGGCGGCATTCCAGTGCGCTCTGCTTGGTCGAGAGAGAACAGGAGACCGGGGCAGGTCCTGTGGATCTAACCTTTGTTGATGAAAACGGTCGGATTCTTGTCGTCGAGTGCAAACTCGCAAGCGATGGTCGAGCTCGGAGGGAGGTTGTCGCTCAAGGGTTGGAGTATGTCGCGCACCTAGTGCGGCAGGGACCTGCAGGGATCTTGGGAAAGCAAGAAACCGCCTCTCGCGGGCAGGAGAGTCTTCTAGCCAGGTTTTGGCAGCGCGGCCTGGACACCCATCAAAAGTGGGTCGAGAGATTCGACAGCCGTGAAGCCTGGACCAGGGTTTTCAAGAAGAACATGGAGATGTACTTGCGAGACCCCGAAAAACTTGTGGATCGCCAGGGTGTAGCACTCCTGCTGGCGGCAGATTCCGTTCCGGATTCCGCTCTGGTGCTGTCCGATTTTGTAAATATCCTCTGTCGGCGTCGGAAACGTCCTCTTGTTTACTGCATGGAAGTTCGCAAGTTTCTCATTGGAGACCGACAGGTATGCGTGGCAAACGTCCGCGCGGCGGCCCTCCTGAAGGTGGAACCCGTTGCTCAGGAACAGTTCAGTCTCGAAGACTGGCTCCTCGGCAACGTGGACGACGAAGATAGCCAGAAGTATGTTGAACTGCGGCGGAAGATCCATGAGGCCCTGGTTCAAATCGCATCCGAGAAGAGGCACTCAGTGGAAGTTGAAATGGGGACGAAAGTTCTGATGCTGAAGTGGAGAATTGGCCCGGAAACAAAGACGCTGGCTTGCTTCGATCAGGTGGGACTCGACATGGTGCTGGCCTCCTGGTCGCACACGCTTGCAATACCTTCAGAAATCGAAGCGCTGCTGGCCGACCTTTCCGACAGTTGCGGCTTGAGGTTCGAGAGAGGTAAACACCGTTCGATCGCGCACTACGAATCGTTCAGGGACCATACCAATGCCGTAGGAGCGCTGAGGGATGCGCTCGACCGCTTCATGACACGACTTGAGAACCGGCGGTCATGATCACGCTTACCAAGGAGAGAGACCCTTGATGAAGAACCGTGTGTCCCCTGACGACCTAGTCCGCCGCGCGACAGGCGGGAAGAGTCTGGACAAAGACCGGATGCTCCGGCCGTCCATGACCTACCATGGAATACTGGTTCCAGCCGGCCAAAGGGTAATCTGTGAAGCGAAGGAGGGACCATGGGATTCAGATTCTTTCAGAGCGTCGGTATTGGCAAGCACCTCCGGGTGAACCTCGGCAAGAGTTTGCTCCCGTCTCTTACCGGGCACGCAAAAGGCATCAGTCTGAACGTAGGGAAATCGGGGTTACGCGTCATAGGCACCATTCCGGGGATGGGTATTGGTTATTCCGTCACGACCAAAGGCCTTACTCGAACATTTAAGAAAGTAGGAAAGCAGCTCGCGCGTGACTGGGCAGATCTGGGCAAGGGAGGGGTGAGCGCCGCAAAATGGCTTGTCGAAAAAGCCGCGCAGCAGAGCCAAGTCCCGGCAGCCACGACTCTTCAGACGCCCAAGGCAAGCGTGGTTGACCCTCAAACCTCGGTCTTCCAAACGGCGCTCGAACTGTTTTCCAAGAAAGAGTTCGGTCTTTCGTTGGGCAAGCTAAGTACGTTACAGGATCATCCCGATGCGTTGTTCTTGGCGGGACTCATTCAGTACCATTCGGGGAAGTATGACGCAGCAAAGAAGAGCCTCGACAGGGCGCTTTCGGGTGCCGACCACGGCTCGCTGTTCTCGAAGGTCGGCGCGGGAATCGCGGTTGAAATACCGCTAACCCCCGAAATCGGCGCTGAAGTCGCGCCGACGACGGCGGGCCTGAAGCTCATGCTGGTGGAGGTACTACAGGCATCGGGCGAATTCGAAGGCGCTCTCGGTCTCCTGCGCGCCCTACAGCAAGAGCTACCCGAAAGCCCTGTCGTGAAATTGTCCCTCGCGGAACTTCTGGCCATAGGCAGTCAGCACAAGGAAGTCGTCAACGTCCTTGAAGGCGTCCAGAACAACGGCCCCGTCGAAACCGCCTGCTTGCTTTACCGGGGTCGCGCCCTGAAGGCCCTCCGCCTGAATGACGCCGCTTATCAAACCTTCGCTCCCGCCCTTTATCGGACGAAGGACAGGCCACCGAGCCTTCTGCGGGACATCCGCTACGAGAAGGCCGTCTGTGCCGAGGAGCTTGGGAAGAAGGCGGAGGCGAAGAAAGAGTTCGAGCGCATCTACGCCGAGGACCCGCGCTTCAAGGACGTGAAGGCGCGGCTGGACCTTGCATGAGGCTGCGAAGAGGGTGTCCCAATCCATGCGTGGTGACAACGCCGGATGACGGCACGATGTGGGCGATGGCGCGGGGGCGGAGGTCGAAGTGCTCGCACCGTCGGCGTTGCGGGAAATGGTGCCTCGAGAACTGGGTCAAGCGGTGAAGCTCTACCGAAAAGGAGGCAAGAGGAAATGAAACAGGATTCTGACAGTGGACTTGCGCATGTGGTCAATCCTCGGATCGAGGTCTCTTGGTTCGAGGTTGGCGCGAAAGACGTAATGAGTAGGGTTGAGCCGCCCACCGCGGTCAAGCCCGACGAAATCGTGAAGTTCACATCATCGGAGGGCGAACTCACGGAGGTCATCGCGAAGAACGGCAAGGCCTTGTTCAACATTGATCTCAAGCTGAGAAGCGCGGATCCGAAGGGAAGCGGAGGTGCCGACATCGTTTGGATCGGCCCTGACCATCGCAAGTGGCTTTGCGAGTTGAAGGCGGGATGGGTCACTGCGCCGGTTGTGGGGCAGGCCGTGGGCTACCTCTTCGAACACATGCCAAGGGACGGCAAGAAGCCGAGTCACTATCAGATCCTAGCCGGAGGATTCCGTGTGAATCACCAGGCGTGCGGGCTTGCGGATCTTCTCACCTCGTCGGGTCTCTCGATCGTGATATTCGAGCTGGCTGAGAGAAAAAGGGAAAAAGACGGTGAGAGATTGCTCAGACTACGAGTGTTCCGTTTCGATGGGAAGGGAATAAGAGCGAACTTCAAGCCGGGCATGGTCTTGTATGACGCCATCAATGTGAACTGGGCGGGTCACACAGGATACCTCGAGATCCAGAACATTGGCCCGAGGGGAGAGTGCGGCGTGCAGATGGTGAAGGAGGAGAAGGGGAGCGAGGGGAGCCCCGGCGCCTTCAAGCCTGCACATGAGATCAAGATGGCGTCGACACTCGTGCACCTGGAGGTTGTTCCCCGGTCCAGCAAGACCGGAGGCAACGAACCGAAAGAGGGAGGGTGAGGACTCCGTTGCTGAAACCCGATGCAGGCGACCTGCTACGCCGGGCGACTGGCGAGAAACGTCTCGATCGGACACGGATGTTCAGGCCGTCCATGACCTATCATCTCCTGAAGGACCCTTTCTGGATCTGGTGCGGGTACCATGCGCCGAGGGAGGAGGCCGTGGAGGAGGAGTCCCGCTACGACGAGATGAAGATGCAGCGCGGCTCGGAATATGAGGAGGCCTGGGTCAAGGAGCACTACCCCAACGCCGTCAAGGTGCAGCCCGAGTTCGGACTCGCCGCACTTCAAGATACGATCCGTCTCATGCTCGAAGGCACACCTGCCATCTACCAGCCACAGCTATGGCACCTTCGCGGCGAAATGTATGGGAAGGGCGACCTTCTCGTTCGCGACGATTCGCGCCCCTCAGACCTGGGCGACTTCCACTATCGAGTGAAGGAAATCAAGCATTCGAAGAAACTTCAGCCGTACCACACGCTTCAGGGGGCCTGCTACAACTGGATGCTGGGAGTCATCCAGGGGTACAAGCCCGAGACTGTGACCGTGGTCCTCAAGGAGACTGAAGAGGCGGTGTCCTATGAGCGCGCGCGTGAGGATCTCGAAAGCCACCTTTCGACGTGGTCCGATCTGCGTGACGGCAAGCTGCGCCCGGGCCCCACAGCGATGGACTGCACGGACTCGCCCTGGCGCGTGTACGCAAACAAGCTCCTGCTTGAGAAGCTTGACCTTACGCTTCTTCCCGGTGTGGGCCCGGCCGGTCGCGAGCACCTCCGGGCGGCTCTCGGCGTGACCGGCATCCGCGAGCTCTACGAGTTCTCGCTCGACCACCTGCGCCGCGCGCTCGGGGAGAAATCGGGGACCGACATCTACCGACACGCCCAATCCTACAAACTCGGCCGTCCCATCCCGAGGAACAACTACCCGTTTCACGTCCCGCGTGCCAAACGCAACATTCACTTCGATTTCGAGACGTCGGACGAGGTCCATCCCTCGGAGCCGCCGCATATCTACCTCATCGGCGCGTTCGACGAGGAACGCGAACGCTTCGCGTACTTCCTGGGCAAGGGGGCGGCGGAAGAGGAGAAGATCTTCCACGACTTCCTCGAATACGCGGGCGACCCCCGCGACGTCTGCCTCTATCACTGGACCGACTTCGAGATCGGTGAGATCAAGGGCGTGGAGAGGCGCTATCCCCTTCTTGCAGGCCGGCTCGAGGCCCTCCGTGGATCCTGCGTGGACCTCAAGGAGGCCGTGCGGCAGCAGTTCTACCTAGCCGTGCCGACCTACTCCATCAAGTCCGTCGCGCCCTTTCTCGGATTCAACTGGCGGCAGAAGGACGTCGGTGCATTCGAGTCCATGGTCCTCTACTGGGACTACCTGGAGGGCGACAACGAGGGCATCAAGAAAGCCATCATGTACAACGAGGACGACGTGCTGGCCATGGTCCACATCCTGCGAGTGCTCTCAGGACTTCGCCCCGGCGCGCTGCGATGAAGCGGGTCACAATCCTCGTGCCAGACACGATCCGTCTTACCCAGGGCGGCTTCCGTTCAAGTAGGACGTGTGATGTCCCTGTTTCAGGTGAGGCCATCACAAACGCTCTGGAGATAGTCGACTATCACGAGCAATATTCCTTCGCGCAGGGGTCCGTGTTCGTGGAGCAGATCGAGGAGTTGGATGTCGGGGCCGGCGATGAGAACATGAAGCTCTGGGAGCAGTTGGAGAAGAAGGCCTCAGACTCGCGTTTTGTTCCAAGTCGTCCCGATAATCCGTCCGCAACAAGGAAAACCTGAGTCGGGCGGACCTCGGTGCGTCATTTTGGCGCTGGGGAAGAGGCGGGCCTCCATGCCCGCCTCAGAGTCAGGAAAGAAACGTCACCACCGGGCGCGGAACCGGCGGGCGGGTCGGACGGGGGTGGCGGCTGTTGATGCTGTCGGGCTGACGCGCGCGGCCGGATCAAACGCGATAGACCTCGCGCCGATGGCCGACGGTCAAGACCAGTACCGTGTTGAACAAGTCTTGGAGCAGATCGAAAAAGGGCAGGTTCTCGTCAACACGGTACATACGCCCCGCCCCTATTCGGGAATTCGAACGGAGAGCGGGGCTACCGCACGGCGACAGAGCCGGAAACTGCTCCAAGAACTCATCAACGCCGTACTAGGACCAGCAATTCGGATTTTCTGATCTTGTACTGGCCTTTGGCACATTTGTTTGAGCGTAACACCTTGACATGACACGGATCGTTCAATATCGCACCGATCCCATCCGGCAAGGGATCGAAACGAAATTCAGGACGCGGGCATAAAGCCCGCGACTACAGCCTGTGTCTTCCGGACGCGCTCCTTGACCGGTCCATCGAGCCTGCGGATCCGCCGTGCCGCCTCCTCCGCGTACAGAACGCGGTAGGTCACCTGAAAACGGCTTCGTGCTCCACCAAACGCCCCGCACGCTCCTCCTCCTCGGCCCTCAGAAGGGAAAGCATCAGTCTCTTGTCGGCGAGGATCTCGAGAGTTTCGATCTCCTCGGGGGACACGAGCACGGCGGACGGCCTGCCGTTGCGCGTAATGATCACCCGCCCTCGTTTCTTTCTGCCGAGATCGGCCACCAAGGAGGGAAGGTGCGCGCGCACGTACGATACCGGAAGGATTCTATCCATTCGCATGAACCTCCGACAACATGGTACGGAACTATGTACATGTGTGCCAACCCGTTTCGTCCTTGAAAAAATGCCCGACCTGGCCCACCATCTTCCCCTGATGAACGAACGCAAAGTGGTCATCATCGGATCTGGCTGCGCCGGCCTCTCCGCGGCCATCTACTCCGCGAGGGCCAACCTGAGCCCGCTCGTGATCGAAGGCATCCAACCGGGCGGCCAACTCGGGACGACCACCACCGTCGAGAACTACCCCGGCTACGAGCACGGCGTCCAAGGGCCGGACCTCATGGCCATCATGAAGGCGCAGGCGGCACGGTTCGGCACGGAGTTCCTCATGGACGAGGTGACCGCCGTCCGGCTCGACCGCCGCCCCTTCGAGATCGAGGTCGGCGGTCAGACCCTTCGCACCGCGAGCCTCATCATCGCCACCGGTGCCTCCGCACGCATGCTCGGCCTGCCCAACGAAGCCAAGCTGATCGGCCGAGGCGTCTCCACGTGTGCCACGTGCGACGGCGCCTTCTTCAAGGGGCGCCGGATCGTCCTCGTCGGGGGGGGGGACTCGGCCATGGAGGAAGCCCTCTTCCTGACCCGCTTCGGGGAATCGGTGAGTGTCGTTCACCGCAGGGACAAACTCCGGGCCTCCCGCATCATGCAGGATCGCGCGCTGAAAAACCCCAAGATCAGGTTCGCGTGGTACAGCGTGATCGAGGAGATTCTCGAGAAGGACGGGAAGGTCGGCGGGGTCGTGCTCCGCAACGTGCAGACGGGCGAGAAGACCGAGTTGCCCTGCGAGGGCCTTTTTGTCGCCATCGGCCACGAGCCCAACACCAAGCTCTTCCGAGGCGCCCTCGACACGGACGAGGTGGGTTATCTCAAGACGGTCAATGGGACCACGGCGACGAAAATCCAGGGCGTTTTCGCCTGCGGGGACGCGGTGGATCACCGCTACCGCCAGGCGGTGACCGCGGCAGGCAGCGGCTGCATGGCCGCGATCGACGCCATCCGCTACCTGGAAAGCCTGGAGTAAACGCGTTATCTTCCGAGCATCGGCTCCATGCAGGTAGCGACCAAACGGGTAGCCTTCTTCGGCGAGGCAGGGAGCTTCGCTCATGCCGCGGCGGTCCGGCGTTTTGTGGGCGCAGGCCGGTCGGCGGAACTGCTGCCCGGACACACCGTTTGGGAAACCCGCCGGATGATGGTGGAGCACCGGGCAGATTTTGCCGTCGTCCCATTCGAAAACACAACCGGCGGGCCGATCGACGAGAGCCTGGAGATGTTCATGAGGCCGGATTTCGGGAGACACGGGGAAACCATTTGCGAGTTGCTGGTCTATCCGGTGGTGCTGAGCCTGCTGGCGAATTGTCCCAGGAGCGATATCCGCCGCGTTTACTCGCATCCCTTCGCCGCGGGCAAGGCGGCTCCCTGGCTGGAGGAGCATCTGCCTGGGGCCAAGATCGTGGAGGTCTTGTCCACTGGAACCGCCGCCAGAAAAGCCGTCAAACTGCGTCGCGCAGCCGCCGTGGCGGGCGCGCACGCGGCGAAACTCTATGGCCTGCGCGTCCTGGCCACGGATCTGGGTGGGTTGCGCCGGGGCAGGCCCAACTACACCATCTTCGCGGTCCTCGGGAATCACCCGTCGGAACTCCACAACGGGCGAGGCGAATGGAGGACATCACTCGTCGTCCGCCTCCGTCACAGAGCGGGATCACTCTACAAGGCCATCAACCCGATCGGACAATTGGGGATCAACCTGACGAAGATCATGTCCTTTCCGATTGCCGAGAAACCCAGCGAATACCGATTCCTGCTGGAGATGGCGGGATCGACGCGAGAGCGCGAGGTCCAACTCGCCGTTCGCAAGGTGAAAGCTCAGTCCCTCGAACTCAAGCTCTTGGGCTCCTACCCGTTCTACGTGCTGAAGTAGGCCTCAGTCGCAGGTCTTCCCGTCTGCGCGGCGGATGTCGGGGGCGATGTTCGGAGGGGTCCAGCCGTCGCCCTCGAGATCGAGATAGATCGGACCCGTCACGGCGAACGGAATGGCGCCGGGATAGACGGGATCGAGCGTGTTGGCCGCCTCCGTGCCCGCCCGCGCCCGGGCCTCGATGTTGTACCAACTGTCCACTTTCGGATTGACGAGGGACCCTGAACAGTCGTAGCGAACCACGTTGCTTCCTGCGCCCACGGCACACCCGAGCTTCGAAGCGTCGGCCGTTGAATACAGAACCTTTCCGTTCTCGTTCACCCGGAAGTCCAGGGGGCCCATCCAGCTCGGCGCAAGGATCTGAAAACTGAGCCCGGCAAAGCGAGCCTTGACCGTCTCCCCAATCCCCTTGCGGTTGCCGAAGGAGTCGGTGGCCTCGGCCCGGATGAAGGGCCCGCCGGAGATCACGATATTGCCCCTCTTGATGGCCGCGGCCAGTGCGTCCCCATTGAAGGCCGGCACGTTGGCCACGGACGGCTCCACGCCGATGTAGGTTCGACCGTATCCCGGCTCGTCGTCCAGCCGCTGGTGGCTGTCACTCACGCCGACGCCCCCGACCGCCCGCCCGAAGTTGAGGTGCCCATACCAGATCGTGAGCTCGCTGTTCCAGTTGTCCTTGCCCTTCCCGTTGATGATCTCCATGAGATCGTAGTCGGCGGAATACTTCGGATCGGCCGCCGTGTTCGCGGCCGGGTCGTACTGCCGCCAGCAGAAATAGCCGTCGTCGCCGCCGTGATTGATCTGCACCAGCTTGGCCTGAAGTTTCTCCCGCGCGTACTTGAAGATGCGAGCCGGATCCCACTCGGGTTTCCACCAAGGCGGAGCGCCTGCGTTGACCACGCCGCCGAGCGGGACGACCGGGAAGGGATTGAAGTGGCCGTTGAACTCCTTGGGTTCGCCGTTCACCTCGCCGAATCCCGCCGTCGAGATCTCCACGCTGGGAAACGCCACGATCCGCTCCTTGAGCCCGAGTGCGTCGAGGATGCTCCCGTAGTCGGTCACGATGTCGTGGTCGCTCGAGGCGAAGGCGAAGAGCCCTTCGGCGAGGTTCGTGATGACGGAATCCTCCACGCGCGTCTCCCCGTGGTTGCTCGGTGCGGCGTGACGGTGGGAATCTATCGAGACGTAGACCCACTTGCCGCTCATGTCCTTGAGCTCGATCGCGCGCTTAAGCGTGAAGGTGAGATCGTAGGACTGGCCACCTTCGAAGGTGAGCGTCTGGCTGTCCGTTTCGTACTCGAACCCCTGGGATGCCGTCACGACGTACTCGCCGACTTCGATCTGGGTCTGAAAACTCCCGTCCGTCGTCCAAACGACTTTCTCCGTATTGGGGTACGGCGTCTTTACCCAGAGCTTCGCGCGCCGCTTGGCCTCCTCTTCGTCCACCTTTGGCGACTTGGCGTAGCGGAAACTGATCTTTGAGGGGAGCGCGGTCCCTTGGGAATCCTTGACCGTCCCCTTGAGGGCGGCAGCGGGTTTGACAGCGAGATCCTGCGTCGCGCCGCCGCCCGCCGGAACGTTCACGGCCGCCTCCTCGCTTGCCCCGTATCCAAGGGCGAGGCGGCTCACGAAGGAATAGCCGGGCGGGTACATGATGTCTTCCCCCTCGCCGTCGCCGGTTGCGACCACACGCCAGTCACCCGCCGAGAGATTCATGGAGTAGGCCCCGTCGGAGTCGGACACGGCCATGGAGCCGTACTTCCCCTCAGAGTCCAGAGCGTGAACGCGGGCGCCGGCCACGGCCGGTCCGCCCTCCCCGGCGCGAACGGTGCCCGAGAGCGTGCCCATTTCCGCCCCTGCCCCCTCCAGCCGCGACGCGTTCACTTCCGCCACGTCTTTTCCCACCGCGAGATAGCGCACGAAGGTCTTCTCCTCGCCCGGCTCCAGCTCGATCGCGGCCGTGTAAGCTGCGTAGATCATGAAGTCGCCGGTAGTGCCGGGCCCGACCAGCACGTTGATCGGCTCGCCCCCACCTTGAAAGTAGCCGTACGCCACCTCGTTGCGCTCGCCGACGGCCCCGAGCATCGCCGTGGTATTGGACGGTGTCTCTGCGCCCGCCGTCAGGAGGCTGACGATCCCCGGGATGTTCGTGATCTCCTTCCGGTCGAATCCCACACCGAGCATGTAGGGATCGGCTGCGTGGTCGGTGAAGATGAGGGCGTCGCCCACGGTGCGCTTGAGCGTCTCGGTCCCCGCCAGGGTGGCCACTGCCCGGCGCAACGCCAGCCGCTCAGGCCCACCAAAGAACGTCTGGAGCATTTGGAGCAAGGAGGTGATCTCGATCGGCCGCGGCCAGTGCTCGCTCCCACCGTTCTTCACCACCGTTTCGATCTTGAGGGCGTTCTTGGAGGGCTCGAGAATGTAGCGCGTCGTCACTTCCAGCTTTTGAGAGCGGGAGAGATCGAGAGCCGTGAAGAGCGACGCCAACCCACCCGCCGTGGCTCCCAAGGCGGCCGCAAACTCCACTGTGCCATCGCTCCCCGTGGCTTCCACGATGGCCGCCCGCCCCGGCCCCCCGGCATCCACCACTTTCACTTTCTTGACCTCGTGCAGGCGCAAGAGCCCGAAGATCGGCGAGTGCTCCTTGATCATGTCCTGCCCCGGCTCGCCCTCCGGCCGAACGAGATCGGCGTCCACGATGGCGCCGCCGTTCTGGACGTAGCCGTCCGACGGTTTCTCGTTGTGAATCACGAAGGCCACCCGCTCGTTGTAGATCTTGAAGTCGCCCACCGCCGACTCGGCGGCCGGCCCACCCACGAGCGCCGCGTCGCTCGTGATAAGGCCCGCGCGGACTTCGCCCGGTTGCGCGGCCTGGGCCGTATCTATAGTGGGCACCGCGGTCTCGCCATCGCCGTCGCCGTTGCAGGCCGCGACGGCGAGCGTCAGAAAGGTCCCGATCAGCCTCCGGCTCGTCACGTGTCGGATACTAACTCTGCCCGCGCGAAGCGTCCACCAGGCGACGCAGGAGCCCCCGCTCACCCGCCCCGGCGCTCTCCAATCGGCACGTAGGAGCGCTGATCCGGGCCCGTGTACACCTGGCGCGGGCGCGCGATCTTCTGCTCCGCGTCGGTCAGCATCTCCTCCCATTGGGCCAGCCAGCCGGGCGTGCGCCCGATGGCAAAGAGGACAGGGATCATCGAGACCGGGAACCCCATGGACTGGTAGATGAGGCCCGAGTAGAAGTGGACGGTGGGGAACAGCCGGCGCGAGACGAAGTAGTCGTCGTTCAGGGCGAGCCGTTCGATTTCGAGCGCGATGTCGAGCAACGGGTTCTTCCCCGTGACTTCGAAGACTTCGTCGGCGAGCTTGCGGACAATCTTCGCGCGCGGATCGTAGTTGCGGTAGACACGGTGCCCGAACCCCCAGAGGAGCTCCTCACCGGTCTTCACGCGCCGGATGAAATCGGGGACGCGATCCCGGGAGCCGATCTGCGTGAGCATCCTGACCACGCCCTCGTCGGCGCTCCCCTGGAGTTGGCCGTAGAGCGCCGCGCAGCCGCCGGCGATGGCGGAATACGGGTCCGCGTGCGAGCTCCCGATTCCGCGCACGGCCGTCGTGCTGCAATTCTGCTCGTTGTCCGCATGGAGCACGAACAGGCTGTCCAGCACCCTTTCGAACACCGGGTCTGGACGATAGCCGTGATCGCCGACGTTGAACATCATGTTGAGCAGATTGCCGGCATAGGAAAGGTCATCGCCAGGGTAGACATAGGGAAGACCTGCGGCGTGGCGGTAGGCAAACGCTGCGAGCGTGGGCATTTTCGCCAGGACCCGAACCATGTGGCGCCGGCGCTCAGCCGGATCGCGAATCTTCTTCGCCTCGGGGTAGAACGTGGATAGCCCCGCCACCGTACCGACAAGAATGCCCATAGGGTGCGCGTCGTGGCGGAAGCCGTCTATGAATTTCTTCAGGTTCTCGTGGATGAAGGCGTGCGACAGAACGTCGCCGGTCCAGGCTTTCAGTTCCGCGCGGCTCGGGAGCTCTCCATGGATGAGAAGGTAGGCCGTCTCGAGAAACGTGCTGTGGGTCGCCAGTTCCTCGATGGGGTATCCGCGATAGCGAAGGATGCCTCGTTCCCCATCGAGAAACGTGATCCGGCTTCGGCACGAGGCGGTGTTGGAGAACGCCGGGTCGTAGCACATGAGCCCAAAGTCATCCTCCGAGACTTTGAGTTTCCGCAGTTCGCCGGCGGGAATGCCCGCGCTTCGATCGGGGTAGGTGCCGTACTGGATGGGGATTTCAATGGCTTTTCCGGTCCTGTTGTCCCGGATCGTCAACGTGTCCTTGCGATCGGTCATGGTCGGCAACGTGTCTCTTCTACCCCCCGCGGCTTGACGAATCAACCTCTTTCCGATGGGGTATGCGGCTAGTGAAGCTGACCGTTCTCGCGAAGCCCGGCGCGCGCGAAACCCGCGTGGAGCGCGTGGACGAAAGGACGGTCCGCGTCTGGGTCCGGGAGCGCCCGGAAGGGGGCGAGGCCAACCGTGCCATCGTCCGGGCGCTGGCCGTATTCATGGATGTCGCTCCATCACGACTGACGATCCTCTCAGGCCACACCTCCCGCCGGAAGATCATTCAGGTCGGGGACTAGCCCTCCGAAGAAGACTCCGCGGCGAGCGAACCCGACCCTCCCCGCTTATGCACGGCCCTCCGCACTACACCAACTTTTCCAAATACCGCGCGGCCGGCGCGACGCGGATCCCCTCCGGGCTCACGTAGTCCTTCGTGCCCGTCGCGGAAATCTGCCAGGCCTCCGCCTGGGGAAACCTCGCCTTCAAGTACTTCAGACCCGTCGCGAGGGGTGCGTCGGACCATTTCGCTTCAATCAGGGCCAGAGGCCGCCCCCCCTCCAGGATGACGAAATCCACTTCGCGGCCGTCCACATCCCGAAAATAGCGCAAGTCCAAGTCGCGCCCTCGGGAGTCCGACTCGAAGTGCACCCCCTTGAGAAGGTGCATGGCCACCAGGTTCTCGAACCGCTCGCCCTCCCGCGGAACGAGGCTCCAGTCGAACTGATAGTGCTTGCGCTCCTTCTTGACCGCCCTCAAGCGCGGCGCGCCAAACGGCGGCAGGCGGACAATGGCGTACAGACGCTCCAGGATGTCGAGCCACGTCGAGACGGTCTTGTGGCTGACCTGGAGATCCTCGCACAAGGCGTTGACCGAGAGGGGGCTGCCGACGAGTTCGGGCAGCCTCAGCATCAGCAGCTCGATCCTTCCCAGGTCCTGCACTCTCTCAAGGCTCACCAAATCGTCGCGGATCAGGCGTGTGCGATACTCGCGCGACCATCTTCGGGCCTGCGTCTCCGAGCCGCCCAGGAACGGTTCAGGGAAACCCCCAAGCCTCAGCAAGTCCTTCAGGGTGTGTCCTCCTTTCGCCCCGAGCTCCGCCAGGGACAAGGGGTGCAGGCGCAGGAGGTGGTACCGACCCTGGAGGGACTCCCCTCCAAATCGGTAGAAATCGAGTCGGGCGCTCCCCGTGACCAGGATCTTCACGTGTTCACCCCGCAGGTCGTACAATCCCTTCAGGTAGTTGCGCCAAGCCCGGTACTTGTGGATCTCGTCGAACACGAGCAGCGGGGCATCGGGCAGTTCCCGCTTGAGGATCCTCTCCCGGTGCTCCGCCGCGTCCCAGTTCAGGTATCCGCCCCGGTTGCGCAGCACCTGCAGCGCCAACGTGGTCTTGCCGACCTGCCGGGGTCCCGCCACGAACACCATCTTGCGCCGAAGGTCTCGGCGAACCTGCCCGAGAAGGTATCTCTCCATTTCCCGAGCATACGGGCATTTTCACCTTCAGTCAAAAGGCCACGCTCCTCTTTTCGACCCTTGTGGAAAATACCCGCACAGCTCGGCCCCGTGCCGGCCCCTCCCACCCGCCCGTGGGCCATCGAGGCCCCGCCCCCGCCACAGGGAGCGCCGTCCGCTGCCTGGCCTCGTCCGCGCATGCGTTGACAGACATAAGTCGTAATGCGTAAATATGCTATATGAGAATCACGCTCTCCATACCCGATCAGGTTGCCAAGCGTTTCCAGTCGGCCGTGCCACCGCGGCAAAGGTCGCGGCTCGTGACCGAGTTGATCGCCCGGGAACTGAGGCGCAAGACCCACGCCTTGGAGGCGGCATGCAAGGCCGCCAACCGAGACAAGACGGTGGAGAAAGAGATTGACCAGTGGCAAGCCTTTGAGGATGGGACCGGAGATTGAACACGACTGGAATCCGACGCGGCGACATCTGGTGGGTCAACCTCGATCCCACCCAGGGATCGGAGATCAAGAAGACGAGACCTTGCTTGGTCCTGACCTCGGACACGCTGAATCGTTTGCGCAAGACCGTCGTCGTCATCCCGCTCTCGACGGCCGCCAAGTCCCATCCCCCCATCACGATTCCGATAGCGTGCAAAGACCGGCCCACCGTCGCGATTATGGATCAGGTGCGCGCCGTGGGGAAACATCGCCTCCGGACCCGGATCGAGTCCGCATCCGCCGAGGCCATGAATTCCGTCGGAAAGGCCCTCTCCACCATCCTGGAGCTCTGAGCCCGCTTTCGGAGGCCCCTTCTCCACGCCTCTCGGTCGCCGATAGGGATAGCCACCTGTTTCGGCCTGAACTCCATCGTGGTGGTTCAAGAATCAAGGTCTGACCCTCATTCCACAAGGGCCTCCGTGTTCTCCGCGACCCAACCTCGACCCCCAAAGTGGGCGGATTTTCGGATTGACGGAAATGCGGAACCGTGGGATACTGCGGGAGGAAGAAGAGTGGAAGGCATGAACACCAGACAGGTGGCTCTTGGAAAGCGCAATCAGATCACACTGCCGCGGGAGTTCACCCCGAAGGGAATCTCCTTGTTCCAATGCGAAAAACAGGAGGACGGCACCATCCTGCTGGTTCCCCAGGTGACCGTGCCGGCCAACCAGGCGTACTTCTGGTCCAAGCGGTGGCAGGAGGGAGAGGACGGCGCCTCGGAGGATATCCGCGCCGGGAGGTTGCGCAGGCACGGCTCCGCGCGTGAGTTGATCGGGCGGCTCGATCGAAAGCGTGGGGCGTGACACCTGGCTGTCCGGTTCAGGCTGGTCACTACGGAACATTTCGAAAAGCAGGCAACTGGACTTCCGGACCCGGTGTACAGACAACTCAAGAGCAAGCTTCGCTTCCTCGAGACCAATCCGAGACACCCGTCCTTGGAATCCCACGCGGTAGAACGCACAACCGGGGACTTCGGCGGGAAAGTATTCGAATCGTACGTCACTGAAAAGTACCGGATGACGTGGGAGTATGGGCCCTCCAAGGGCGAAATCACGCTTCGGAACGTGGATAACCACGATGAGTGTTTGAAGCGTCCATAGTAAAGTCTGCGGCGTAGTTCTTGCCCCTGTCGAATGATGTCACCCCGCCCCGGTCTGGGCGGGCGCGAGGCGCAACGCACATCACAGCGTGATCTGGCTGAGTTGAAGGATGGGCAGGAGGATCGAGAGGAGCAGGAAGACGATCACACCGGCCATCACGACGATCATCATGGGCTCGAGGAGCGTCACGAGGCCGTTGATCTTCGTCTCCGTTTCGAGTTCGTAGCTCTGCGCCACCTTGAGGAGCATCTCCTCGAGGGCGCCGCTGCGCTCCCCCACCGCCACCATGTGGATGAGGATCGGCGGGAAGAGGCGGCTCTGGCGCAACGGCTCGTGCAGCGAAGCCCCCTCGGACACGCGCTTGCGCGCCTCGTCAATCGCCCCTTCCAGGATGATGTTGTTCACGACCGGCTTGGAGATTTCGAGGGCCTGGAGGATCGTGACGCCGCTCGAAAGCAGCGTGCTCAGCGTGCGGGAGAAACGCGCCACCGCGAGGTTGCGGAGGATCTTTCCGAAGAGCGGGAGCATAAGGAGGAAACGATCCACCATCAACCGGCCTCGATGCGTGCGGCGGAACCGGCGCAGCGACTCGACCCCGGCCGCCACCGCGATCACAGCCACCCACCAGAACCGGCTGAATGCCCGCGATAGCGTGAGCAACACCCGCGTCATAAGCGGGAGCGTCATCTCCATCTCCTCGAAGATCGTCAGGATCCGCGGGAGGAGAAACGTGAAGATCAGGAAAATGAAGACGGTGCCCACCGCCGTCATGAACACGGGGTAGTACATGGCCTTCTTCACGCGGTTCTGCACGGCAACCTGGTTCTCGAGGAACTCCGCGAGGCGCAGCAGAACCGAGTCCAACGCTCCGCTGGCCTCCCCCGAGCGCACCATGTTCACGTAGAGCAGGTTGAAGATCTGGGGGAAAACCTGGAGCGAATCCGCCAGCGATTTTCCTTCGTTCACGCTCTGGCGCACCTGCGTGAGTGTCTTCTTCATGCGCGCCTCGTCCACCTGTTCGATGAGGGCCGTCAGGGACTCGAATACCGTGAGTCCAGCCCCCAGGAGGGTGGCCAACTGCCGGGTGATGGCGGCGACTTCCTGGATGTTCACTCTCCTGAACGGCAGCGAGATCCCTTTGCTCAGCAGGGGCCGGACCTCCCTCAGGAGTCCCTCACGCAACTCCGTAGCATAGACGCCGTCGCGCTTGAGCTTGAGGCGGGCCACGCGGGCGGTGTCGGCCTCGACGACGCCGGACATCGTCTTGCCGTCTTCGCGGTATCCCCGGTATTCGAAAAGGGGCATCAGGATCGGGAGGCGGCAGTCGGGAGGCGGCAGTCGGAGAAGCCGTGAAGCCGGGAGGACGGGAGGCGGGAGGCGTCGAAAAGCGAGACCGGGAGGTCGGGAGATCGTGAAGACGAGGGAGACTGAGCCGCCGGTTCGACCCCGTGCTTTCTCACGATTTCACGACCTCACGATTCCGCAACGTCACGCGAGTTCCAACACTTCCTCTTGGGTCACGCGGAGGATCTCCTCCACCGTCGTCTGCCCCGCCAGCACGCGGCGCGCGCCGTCTTCGCGCAGCGTCTGCATGCCCCTCGATCGGGCCAGTCGGCGGATGACGTTGGCGTCCGTCTTCTGAACGATGGCTTCCTGGATTTCCGGCCCTACGACCAGCAGCTCGAAGATGCCCGTCCGGCCGCGAAAGCCGGTGAACAGACACTCGGGACACCCCTTGCCACGGTAGAACTGCACGCCGCCCGAGGCGGAATGGGACACGCCCAATTCCACCACCTGCGAGGCGGACGGCTCGTACGGCTCCTTGCAGGACAGGCAGATCGTGCGCACCAGGCGCTGGGCCAGAACGGCCACGAGCGAGGACGAAATCAGAAACGGCTCGGTGCCCATGTCGATCAGGCGCGTGAGGGCGCCCGGCGAATCGTTCGTGTGGAGGGTGGAAAAGACGAGGTGCCCCGTGAGCGAGGCCTGGATCGCGATCTCCGCCGTCTCCACGTCGCGAATTTCGCCGACGAGGATCACGTCCGGGTCCTGGCGCAGAATGGAGCGCAGCGCGCTGGCGAACGTAAGCTCGATCTTGGGATTCACCTGGATCTGGCCGATCCCGCGGATCTGGTACTCGATGGGATCCTCGACGGTGATGATGTTCTTGTCCGGGGAGTTGATCTTCGAGATGGCGCCGTAGAGGGTGGTCGTCTTGCCCGATCCCGTCGGCCCGGTCACGAGGATGATCCCGTTGCTCCGCACGATGAGCTTGTGGACGGTCTCCAGCTCCTTCCCATCGAGGCCAATTTCCTCGAGATGAAGGAGGCGCAGGCTCTTGTCGAGCAAACGCATGACGATCCGCTCCCCGAAGGCGGTGGGCACGGACGAGACGCGGATGTCCACGTCCTTCCCCGCGATGAGCAAGCGGATGCGGCCGTCCTGCGGGAGACGCTTCTCGGCGATGTTCATCCCGGCCATCACCTTGACGCGCGAGGTGATCGTCGGCTGGGCGGCCTTCGGAGGCGTGAGCACGTTGTAGAGGATGCCGTCGATCCGATAGCGGATGACCAGATCCCGCTCGAACGGCTCCACGTGAATGTCCGTGGCGCGCTGCTTGATCGCGTTGTAGAGGAGCGAGTTCACGAGCCGGATGATGGGCTGCTCGTCCGTCACGTCGAGGAGGTCTTCCGCCTCCGGGAGGGCCTCGGCATCGATCCCCAGCGAGTCCTCCTTGAGCCCCTCCATGGTCCGTCCCGAGGCCGCGAGCTTGTCGTAGATCTGGTTGATGAGGGCGACGATGCGCTCCTTCTCGGCGAGGCGCAGATCGAGCGGGCTTTCGAGGACGAGCCCGAGGTCGTCAATCCCCTCCAGGTCCAGCGGATCGTGCATCACGGTCAGAACACTCCCGTTGAGCCTCTTCAGGGGGATGATGTGGTGCTGCTTCACGAACTGGATCGGGATCTTCTCGGCCAGCGACACATCGAGGTCGTCGGGCGGCCGCTGGAGGAGGGGGATGTCGTATTGGCGGGCGAGCGCCTGGATGAGAAGGGTCTCCGTGATCGCCTTCTGCTTGAGCAGGATCTCCCCCACGCGCCCGCCTTTGGCGCGCTGGGTTTCGAGAGCCGCCTCAATGGCGTCGGGCGCGACCCCGAACTCTTCGGTCAGGATCTCGCCCAGCCGCCTGGCCGTCACGGGCCTTTCTCCGGGGCGGGGGGCTCGATGTCCGGCGGTGGCGGCTCCGCGGGACCGGGCTCCGCGGGCGGCGGTTCGGGAGGCGCCGGCGGCGCCGGGGGGGGGGCCTGAGGCCCAGGCGGGGCCGCCTCAGGCGGCGGAGGAGTCTCCCGCGGGTAACGCCCCCTCCGTTCGGGAGGTACCTCTTGCGTCCGGATCTTCTCCTGGATTTTCTCCGCCGCCTTGCGGTGCTCCTTGGTCGCCCGCTCGAGCGTGCGCTGGATCTCCTGGCTCTTGCGAATGGCGATGTCCTGCAACTCCTCGGGCGTGGTGACGATGTACGGCGTGAGGAAAATCAGAAGGTTCGTCTTGAGGAGTCGCTTCTTCGAGGAGCGGAACAGCCAGCCGATGATCGGGATATCGCCCAGGATCGGCACCTTGCTCTCGCTCACACTCGTCGTGTCCTCGATCAGGCCGCCGATAACGACGGTCTGGCCGTTTTCCACCACCACGGTGTTCTTCACCGATCGCTTGCGCGTGATGAGCCCCTGCTGGCCCACCTGGAAGCCCGTGGGTACCTGCTCGCTCACCGCGGAGATTTCCTGGGCAATCGTGAGCCTCACGGACCCGCCCTCGCTGATCTGCGGCGTGACCTTGAGATTGATGCCCACGTCGCGCCGCTCGATGTTCTGGATGATAGGCGCTCCCGCCAGGGTGGACTGCTGGGTCTGCGTGATGAAGGGAATGTTGGAGCCGACGACGATCTCGGCGTCCTCGTTGTCCACCGTCAGAATCTGCGGCGTGGAGAGAATGTTCACGTCCTCGTCGGCCGCGAGCGCGTTGAGGAACGCCCCAAAGGTGGGGAACTTCACTTTCGACCCGCCGACATCCAGCTCAAACCCCTCGCCGAGGATGCCCACGAACATCCCGGGCTTGGCGAAGGTGGCCAGCCCGCCGCCCGCCGCCCCACCCGCGGCGCCGAGCGGAACGAGCGTACTGGCACCGCCCAGGTTCGTGCCGCCGAACGTGATCGTGCCGTCGGCGTTCGCCTTTCCCACGTGGGCCACGATCCCGAAGTCCTTGCGCCGGTCGAAAGAGATCTCGAGGATGGCCCCCTCCACGAACACCTGCCGGCGCCGCACGTCCAGCATCTCGATGACGTCCTCGATCGTGTCGTAGTCCTTCTGCGAGGCGATGATGATGAGTGAGTTGGTGGCCTTGTCCGCGGTGATCTTGATGTTCCCTTCGAGCGTCACGGACGGGGTTATGGCCCCCGCGGCCGGCCCGGCCGTTCCGCCCGGCGGCTTGGCCCCCGGCTGCTGGCGCGTGGGGAGCCCCGCCACGAGGTTGGCCAGCACCTGCGCCAGTTCCTCGGCGTCGGCAAAACTCAGGCCGCGCACGTGGATGCGCCCCCCCCCGGCCTCGAGCGGCCGGTCCAGCTCGGCCACGAGCTGTCGGAGCTTCTCGATCTCCAGCCTCGGGCCCACCACGATGAGGAAGTTGAGCCGGTCGTCCGGAATGATCTTCGTGATCCCCGTTCCCGCCCCCTGCTGGGGCGTGGTGCCCGGCCGCGGTCGCCGCTGGCGCCCCGTCTGCTCCACGAAAATCTGCGAGACCTGCTGCGCCAGCACCGTCACATCCGCGAAACGAACAGGGATGATCTCCACCACGTCCTCGAAGCCGGGAATGTCGAGCGTCTCGATGATCTGCATCATCCGGCGGATGTTGGCGGACGTGTCGATAAAAATGAGGATGTTGGTCGGGGCGTAGGACTTGACCACGCCGTTGCGGGAGACCAGGTCCCGCAACAGCGCCTCCACCTCCTCGGCGGGAACGAACTTGAGGGGCACGAGGCGCGTGATCATCCGGTCCACGGGTTCGAGCTCATCGCCGGCGCCGCTCGTCGGGATCGGCTCCTGTTTCGCCTCGCTCGAGGGGATGATCTTCATGACCGGGCCGGCCGGCACGAGCGCGAACTGCCGCACCTGGAGCACGGTCTCGAACACCCGGAACGCTTCGTCCACGGTGACGGGGTCCGGTGAAATGATCGTGATCTTTCCGCGCACTCGCTCGTCCAGGACAAAATTCTTTCCCGCGAGGTTGGAGATCATCTTGGCGAAATCCTTGATGTCGAACTCGCCGTCGATGCTGATCTTCTCGCCCCCTTTGAACTTCGGACGCTCGGGTTGAGGCTGCTGGGCGGGGAGATGGGCCGGCGCCGCCATCCACAGGAACAACGCCACGAGACCGGCGAATCCTCGGTGAACAGCTCTCATGGATGGAACTGAACCGCGGGGCCTTTGGGATGTGGCACGATCAGCGTCCCTGCCGGCCGTCTCTCAGGCCCTCGGCGGAGCGGGGCACGCGGAACGCCGCCGCTCAACCCTGAGCGACTGCGCCACCCTACCGGATGTCATAGTTCATCGCCTGAGGAGTCCCGTTGCGCTCGAGCTGCAGCGTCATCCGGTTGGCGCCCTTGAGCTGCGTGAACGCCTTCAGAGCCTCCTCCGTGGTGGTGATGTCGAGGCCGTTGATGCTGTGAAGAACGTCCCCGTTCTTGAGTCCGATTTGCTCGAACAGGCTGCCGGGGCGGATCGAGAAAATCCTGAACCCGTCCGGCACGCCTCGATTGAAATGGGGCACCACGCGCGCCTGCGTGAGGAGAGCGCTCAGGTTGGAGAGATGCTCGTCCACGGTGGCCCGCTCGAGAACAAACCCCCCCGCCACCTCGATCGGGGGCTTGGTCTCCGGCGTTTCCGTCTGGGGTTTGGGCGCGGGCGCGGCGGCGACCGACGGCGTCTCGGACACCTTGCGTTTCCCATCTTCGCACAGCTCAAGTTTCTCCAGGTACCCCAGCCTCTCGAAAAAAACGACCGTGCGATCCACACGCACGAGCCGCACATCGGACTTGATCAACGTGCCCACGAAGTGAAGGGAGACGTCCTTGTTGGCCATGTCCAAGTCCTGGATCGCGGCAAACGAGTGGGCGGGATCGCTGCTGACCACGGTGCCGACGAGGCACAGGTTGAGGGCCGTGTCGAGGGCCTTCTGGGCATCGATGTCCTGCTGGGAAGCCGCGTCTACGTCGGCCTGATCCACCGCGGCGTCGAAGATGTTGCGATCGAGCATCGCCGAGTAGTCCTTGGCCTGCGTCTCCGCGGGGGCGGTCGCCGACACCACGGGGAGCGGGGCCGGGCGGGACGCCGAGACCATCACACCGTCAATCACGTTCGTAATAAGGTGGGCGTTGACGTAGCCGATGAGGGTCAGAAAGACCAAATTGACCGTGGTGGCCAGTCGTCGGATCATGTTAATCCAATAGTTTAGCTAAAATGCGGCGTTCTTGCAAAAGAGCGCTCACGCCCGGCGCCCAGCAGCCCAGAGGGCCATCGCCCGCAAGGGGTCGGCCTCGCGGCCGAACGGGTGGAGGGCGCGAACGGCGGCTTTCGAAAGCTGGCCGGCGTACCGGCGCGCGGCCTCGACGCCGAGGAGGTCGGCAAACGTCGTCTTCTTCGCTTGCCGGTCCTGGCCCGCATCTTTCCCGAGCTGTTCCGGCGTCGAGGTCGCATCCAGCACGTCATCCATGATCTGGAAGGCCAGCCCCACGGCTCGACCGTAGCGATCCAGCGCCACCGCCTGTTTCTTATGTGCCCCGCCGGCGATGGCGCCGCAGACCACGCACGCCCGAATGAGCGCGCCGGTCTTTCGTCCCTCCAGTTCACGCAGGGCGCGGGCGTCCAGGGGCGAGGAGCCGGGCACTATGTCCCACGCCTGCCCTGCCACCATTCCCTCCGGTCCTGCGGCGTGGGCGACCACGGCAACGATCTGAATCAGCGCCCCCGGTGGCAGGCGACTCGGATTGCGCACCAAGACGTCGAATGCGAGTGTGAGGAGCGCATCGCCCGCGAGGATCGCGACGGCTTCGCTGAACGCCCTGTGACACGTTGGCTTGCCGCGGCGCAGGGCGGAATCGTCCATGGAAGGCAGATCGTCGTGGATGAGCGAGTAGGTGTGGATCAATTCGACGGCGCACGCCACCGGCAACGCACGATTTGCATCCCCTCGCACGGCGTCGCACGCGGCCAGCACGAGCACGGGCCGCACGCGTTTGCCGCCCGCGAAGACGCTGTAGCGCATGGCCTCGTGGAGCTTGGCCACCCCCTCCGGCAACCCTGGCCGATGTCTCGGCAGCAGCCGCTGGAGAGCCCGGTCCACCCGAGTGGCGCGGACCTGCATGTAGGCTTCGGTCGGAAACGCCCCCCCCTCACCGCCTCCGGACTCGATGCGACGATCCCTGCTCAAGCGCCGCTCAGAACGGGAGGTCGTCCTTCTCCTCGCCTTCCCCCTCGTTCTCCGCCGGGCGGGAGGGGCGGCTGGAGCGCTTCTCGCCTTCCTCGAAAGGCACCGTCTTGGTCTCGCCCGATTCCGACTTCAGAAGCATCTCCACCTTCTGCTGGGCCTCGTCCAGCTTGCTCTTGCAGAGGTCCGCCAGCTTCTTCCCCTCCTCGAAGAGTTCGATGGACCGTTCCAGAGGGATGTCGCCTTTCTCCAACTCGTCCACGATCTGTTCCAGACGCTTGAGGCCCTCTTCGAAGCGGCCCAGTTTTACCTCTCGCTTGGACATACAATCTACCTCCGTCTGATCGCGCGCACCCGGCACCGGGCTGCGCTTCGCCGTACCGGCACGTTTCTCGGTATCCGTTCAGTCCCCCCCATCCTCTCCGCCACGGGCGGATTCCCCCGCCAGTCCGGTCCGCCACGGCGGACGGACAAGGGGGGAAGGGACAAGAGCAGAAGCCTCTCTCGCCCTTCTCCCCTCCCCCTTGATCCGCCGCGGGGCGGACGGGCAGGGGGGTGAACGCCCGGGCTTGCATCACCCACCCTCATCGGATGAGCTTGCCTTGTTTCGGATCGGCCACAATGCGGGCCGTCAACTCCCCGTCGTACAGCCTCACCTCGATGGCATCGCCGCGCCGGACACGCTTCGCCTCCGTCAGAATCTCACGCGAAGGGAGACCGTACGTGATCGAATAGCCCCGCTTGAGGATGGCAAGCGGGCTGAGCGAATCGAGGATCGCCCCCACGCGCGACAAGGCCTGGGCCTGCCGGTCCACGCACGCCGATGTGCGTGAGACGAGACGCTGGACGAGGTGTTCGAGACGCAGCCCATCCTGGTGGACGCGGTGCCGGGGGCTCAACAGCAAGAGCGCGCGGTACGCCTCGCGCAGCCGAGACTCTCCCTGTGTCAAAAGCCACGCCTGTGCGTTTTCCATTCGAGAAAGCAGGTCGTCCAGCCGCATCATCGCATCCTCGATGCGCCGCTCGGGCGAGGCGAGCACTCGCCGCGCCTGCTGGAGGCGCGCCGCCCATCCGGCGAGCCCGGCCTTGAGGGCGCGGCCGAGCCGCGCCTCGAGTCCACCGATCTTCTCCGCCAGTTCGAGCTTGCTGCGCACCACCATCTCCGCGGCGGCCGAGGGGGTCGGGGCGCGCACGTCCGCCACGAAATCGGCGATCGTCACATCAATCTCGTGTCCCACCGCAGAGATGACGGGGATGCGCGACTCGTAGATCGCGCGGGCGACCACTTCCTCGTTGAAGGCCCAGAGATCCTCCAGCGAGCCCCCCCCCCGCCCCACGATGAGCACATCCACGTCCGCCCGACGGTTCATCTCGCGCACCGCCGCGGCGATTTCCTCGGCGGCGCCCTCGCCCTGCACCCGCACGGGGAAGATCAGGACGGAGACATTGGCAAAACGCCGCCGAAGGACCGTGAGGATGTCCCGGACCGCGGCACCGGTGGGCGAGGTGACCACGCCGATCCGCTGCGGCAGCACCGGAAGCGGCTTCTTTCGCGAGGGATCGAAGAGTCCCTCCTGCTCGAGTTTCCGCTTGAGCTGTTCGAATCGGACGAGCAGAGCCCCCACGCCGACGGGCTGGACGAACTCGATGATGAGCCGGTACCGCCCATGCGGCTCGTACAGGCCGATCCGCCCATGCGCCACCACCTCCGTCCCGTCTTCCAGCTCGTAGCCGAGGCCGGCCTTGCGCTGCGCGAAGCGGAAAATCACGGCCTCCAGCACCGCGCGATCGTCCTTGAGCGAGAGGAAGGCGTGACCGGAGCCGTGCAGTTTGAAATTGGAGATCTCGCCGCGCACCCAGACGTCCGGGTACTCGCCCTCGATGAGATCCTTCAGCCCGCGCGTGATCTCGCTGACCGAGAAGACTTTCTCGCCCTCGGCGAGGGACGGCGAACCCGCGGGGGCGATTTCCGTCACGCGCCGACGACGAACGGATTCATCCGTCGCTCCTGTCCGATCGTGGTGGCGGGACCGTGACCGGGATATACAACCGTCTCGTCCTCGAGCCGCAGCAACCGCTCGCGGATGGACGCCATGATGTCCTCGAACGAGCCGCCCCACAGGTCGGTGCGCCCGATGCTGCCCATGAAGAGCGTGTCGCCGGAGAAAAGCAGGTCGTGGTTCGAGTTGGGCAGGTGGAAGCAGAGGCTCCCCGGGGTGTGGCCCGGCGTGTGAATCGCCTCGAGCTGGATCGAACCTGCGCCAAGGGCCTCACCGTCCTTCACAAACGCATCGATCTGCGCGGGCTCGCCGCTCCGCACGCCGAGGAGGCGCGACTGAATCGGCAGCATGCCGAACAGGAACTCATCCGCCTTGTGGAGCGTCACCTGGGCGTTGGTGGAGTTCTGGAGTGAAGCCGCCCCGCCGATGTGATCCAGGTGTGCGTGTGTGTGCAGAATGGTTTTCGTCTTGAGGTTGTGCTTGCGCAGTACGGCCTCGATGCGGTGCACCTCATCGCCGGGGTCGATCACGAGCGCCTCATTCGTTTTCTCGTCGCCGAGAACGTAGCAATTGCATTGGAACGGACCGACCACAAGTGTTTCAAAGATCACGGACCGACAGTAGCAACGAGGGTGCGCGTTTTCAAGTGCGGTCTTTGTGAGAATCCGGAGAGCTGCCGGGGACGGAGGCCGAGGCGCCACGCTCCGGCATGTGGCCATCGAACTCATGTATCTAGTTATAACTACGTGGCTATTCATTCGCCTCCCCGGCCGCGAGAAAAACCCGTTGACGGGCTGGTGTACTCGTGAGAAAAGTGCGAAACTATGCGCGGGATAGGGAGTGGAGGTGTAGTGTTGGTGGTGCGGGTGCGAAGCGGTGTGAGCGCCAGGCGCGCGGAGGGAAATTCCTGTGAGAGAGGTTGATCTCACTCTTATTCGCAAGCGGCTGGCGAAGAAACTTGGCCAGTCCGCCGGGCACTCCGCGCGGCCCGTGAAAGGGCCCTACGATGTGCCGATCAAGTCGCACTCGAAGGGCTACTATCTCAAGCTGGTCGGCTCTGCCGCATTTCTCATTCTGGCCATCGGTTTTGCCGCGTACATGATGGAGCCGGAACCCGCCACGGAACCGAAAACGGAGACCTCGCGTGCCCCTTCGCCGGAGGAAGCGGCGGCGGAGAAAGCCAGCGTGCTCAGAAAGCTAGCGAGCGGCTCGCCGCGGGCGGCGGTCTCTGCGCCGATCACGGAAGAAGTTCCTTCCGGAGATTCGGTGCCCAAGGCGACCTCAACACATCGTCCGAGCGCCGGCTTCTACGTTCAGGTGGCGGCCTATCGCAGTCTCAAGTTCGTGGACCCCGGGCGGGCCTTGATGGAGAAGGCCGGCTATCGCGGTGAGATCGTGGTGCAGGAGACTGAGTGGATCCCCCGCTACGTGGAGATCCAACCGGGCGCGGATCCCTCGGGACTGAAGGAGCGAGTCGAGCGAGCGCTGGCCGGCCTGGGACGGCCGGTGCTTGTCGAGTCCCCCGGGTCCCACAGCGCTCGTGTTGGGCCGATCTACCAAGCGGCGGCCGCCGAGGCCGCGTCCTCACGTCTGCACCGGGCCGGACTTCCCGCGCGGATCGTCACGTCCGAACCGGAGAAGATCTACATTCTGCTTCTCGGACCGCTGGAGGACGAGCCGCACGCGCGTCAGGTTCAGCAGCAGATCCGTCCTTTCGCCGCCGACGCCGAGATCGTCCGCCACGAGGGGTAGAGCCCCCCCTCAACCCACCACGGTGTAGACTCGCGCCGATCCGGGCGGACCAGCCTCGCGGTGCGGACTACCCGCCCAGGTGACACGCCTCCCCCGCCACGTTGCGAAGAACGATCGGCGCCGCAATGATCGCCAAGGCCCCGATCACCCCGATCGCCAAGTACAGGCGCTTCCCCTGAAAAGCCATCAGCGCACCCACAAGAGCAAAGATGAGGGCCAGCGCCTTGCCGGGCACCCCGTCCGCGAGGGCGATCACCACGCAGGCAGTGGGCCCCTCCGGAAGGGCAGTCTGAGCCCAAGCCGCCGTGGTGCTGCCAAGAAAGGCGATGGCTATCAAGAGAAGTCCGCACCCTGCCACTCTACTCATCCGTTCCATAGGCCTACCCCCTAGGGGACACGCAGAAAGGCCCCCTATATTAATTAGACTCCTGAGAGCCGCGTTTTGTTCCAAGGCCGGCGGCTCAAGTTCCCCGGCACGGGTCCGATAACTTGACAAAAGGGGTCAGAATCAAACGGCAAGCTGGATGATCGAGGAGGAACTCTTTGTCCATCCGCCGCAGAGACAGCGCAATTTCAACTCGTTAGACAGGAGGTTACATGGAGGTTTCGATCCACGCTGAAATGCTGAAGGCGCAAGCCATTTCGACGCAGCTCGGGCAAGTCTATGGAAGGGGCCCAAGGACGGGACTTTTGCCCGGGTTGGACGCGGTGGCCGCCGCCCCGTCCTCATCGAAGTTCGAGGGGGACGGTGTGGTGGTCTCCCTATCCTACAAGAGCCTGGACATCAGCATTTCGGATGAGCCTGGCGAGGCCCCTGCCCCCGAGGAGGGGGAACCCCGCACCGCAGGGGTGCGCGGCGAGGGCACTGACGGTGAGTTGAAGATCGATCCTCAGTACACTCCGGACGCGGTAAGCACCCGGATCGTGGATTTCGTCAAGGCACTCTTCGCCCAATACCAGGACGGGAACCCGGAAGGCGACATCAGCGCGTTCGCCTCCGAGATCGCCCGCGGCGTCGAGGAGGGATTCGCGGAGGCCCGCGAGATCCTCGAATCGGTGCGGATGATGACCGATTCGATTTCCAAGCTCGTCGGAGACACCTACTCGCTCACCGTCGGGAAACTCAGCGACTTCTTCGAGTCGCTCGGCGTTGTGGTGGATGGGTTGTTCGCCCTGGCGGACCAGAACGCTCAGCCTGAGGAGTCACAGACCGTCGCCTGAACGCCGCCTGCCCTGCGTCGTCGGCGCGGGCAGACGCCCACGAGATTGTAGAACCGACAAGACCCACGGGGTGTTCCTCAGGAACACCACCATCTGGCCCCCCTTCTCAGATCCAGGGGCGGAGGGGGGCCTTCTCTTTGGGTTATTCTCTCGGGCCGCTCGGGGTGTGTGCCTGAGCTTCCCGACGGGCGCGTTGTTGTCTGAGAATGAACTGGGCAGAGTTCGCCGCTGAAGCGAACCCGATTCCGACAATCAGCCCAAACAGAGCCGCCACAAGCATCTCCACCCATCCGAATCGTTCCCTACGTTCCACCGTCTCATCAGGAGAGGTTCTCGGCTCCGGCGCCGGCTCGGCGACCGACAGGTACGCTGCCGCCAACTCCTTCACGACCTCGCGCGCATCCTCGGGACTGCCCGCGAGAACCTCGATCAAAGCCCGGGCCTCAGGCTGCTCCGATTCGCCTGGGCTGGCGGGAAAGGACAACTCGACGGCGGCCGTCCAGTTCCGTCCCCTTTCGATATCGCGCGCTTCCAGATGGCGGCCGTAGAGGTGGATCCCACCAACGGTGAAGAAGACCGTTGCCCAGATGACGTGCCGAAAGGGACCGAGCGCGGCGAAGAGGACGCGAACGTCCGGAGACAGCGTCGCTGCCTCTCCGCCCTCCGCGGGAAGCTGAGATCCGGCGGCGGCCGCCTTGAGCCGTCGTCGCTTCCGTCTGTCCTCGATCGCACTCGCGACGAGAACACCCAAAAAGAGGCCGAGCAACGACATCACTAGGGGGAGCGACCAGTTCACCTCACCCCCCACCGGAAACAGCTTCACAGGCGGGGGCTCGGCCCGAAGCCCGTCCGGCCGACCTCGCATGAAAGCCACGAAACCGACTGAACCGATGGCTTCGGCCCGTTCTCGATCGCGGGCATGAACCTCCACGTAGCAGGCTGCCGAGCGCGCGGCCTCGGAACCCGCTTCGACCGAGAGGGGGAGGCTGAATTCAACGATTGCCCCACCCCGCAGTCTCCCTTCACCAGTCCGCGGAAAAACATAGGTGCGCCAAACGCCCCAAGCGGTTGTTGCGGCGAAACAGAGGAACACGACAACCCAGTTCCGCCTGATCGTCCGGAGGATTTCGCGGCGAGGATCCCCACCGGACACACCGACGCCCCCTTCTTCGTGGTTCCCTCTCATCGGACCGCCGGCGACGCCATTCCGGACTCAGGCCCCCGCCGCCTACGCTGTGCCTGCCACTCGACCGCGAGCAAGAGCCCAAGTCCGACCGCCACTCCAGCGACCAGCACCGGCCATGTGTTATGGGGGCTCCAAGGGAGGACGGCGGGCTCCACCTCAGCCCGCGCCTCGTCCCACGAGGTCCATTTCGGCGCCTTCTCGCGCGCCTTCTCAATCATGACGGCCATGAGCCTACCGCACTCCTCCTGGGAGGCCGCGACCGCTTCGAGGCGGATGCCCCAGATCCCCTGGTCTCCCCAGACGTTCGCGCCCTCCCCTCTTTCCATCTCGAGCGCGGCCAGCCATCCGCGACCGGCGGCCTTTCCCACGCGGTCCATCCTTTCGCTCGCGTACCAGTCGAGGGCCGCGAACAACATCGCTGTGAGCCAGACCACCCACTGGCGTTTCCAGACGATCCAGAGCATGTCGCCAACCTCACGCGCGCGGGTGCGCCGCCCGTCGCTTTCCTCGACCGCTGCCGAGCGGATCCGGGGAAGACCGCCCGCCAGTCGCCGCAGCCCTTCGAGCCACAGCGCCAGGAGAAACCCGACGCCCAATCCGAGGAATGCGTACAGTTTGAAATAGCCCCGAACATTGAGGGGACTGGCAAAGCTGTCCCACACACGCTCCTCGGGGTTCTCGCCCTCCGGCACCAGCGCCTTCACCGACTCCCGCAGAATACCGCTGGCGAAGGATCTCGCGGACTCTTTGGTGCTGCCTTGGACTTCAGAGTAGAGGCCCGCATCCATTCCGCCGGACTGCGGTACCTCCACACTCGCCGTGGCCGTCCAGCCGACCCTGTCACTCCGCTCGCGCGACAGGTACCCGATGCCGGCGAACAGGATCGCCGTAACCGTGACCAGGGGCACGTGGCGACGCCAGGCGCGCCTGAATGTCGCCCAACGGTCCACCCGCGCAAAGGGTTCTGTCCTGAACGAGCCGGCCGCGGACTCGGGAAGCAGGCGCCCGGCGATCTCTTCATCCGTGGGGGTCACACCTTGGGAAAGCGCGTGGCTCTTGCTCCATCCGATCGCCTCAGTCACGGCCCTTGCCGCCTCGATCGCCTCGCCGATATCGGCAGGTTTCCACCGGCCATGGAGAGAGCGATGCGTGAGAACAAGATAGCCCTCATGCAGAGTCAGTTCGAGGTTGCGATCGCGGAGGGGCTGGAGGATCCGGGCGGAAGGACGGCTGAGAGAGTCGCCCCGTTTCCGAGCGGCCGGCTGATGCACCTTCACGCCCCTGATCTCGCGACCCGCCTCGTCGCGCAGGACGACGTAGTCAACCTCTTCGTCTCTTCCCCAAAACCCTCGGCGGTATTCCGGCGGGTATTCGAAGGGGAAGGAACTCCCGAAGGGCCGGAAGACATGAAGCCGCGTCCGGAAACCGCCACCCCACTGGAGCAACAGCGCCACGGGCCGACCCTCGTACTCGCCGCGGAACAGAACCTGTTGGTGGAAGAAGCGCCACCTGCGGGTGGCCCGGAACGCGCGCTGGATGGATCGGAAGTAGGCAAGCCGGCGCTGCATCAAGAACACCATGAGGAACACCAATGCAGCGGAAAACCCGGCCAGAATCTTCCACCCCACGGTCGGGCCGCTCAGCGACAGATAACCCGGCCAAAGCGCGCTCAGCGGAAGCTCCCCCCCGACAGGCTCAACTCCGAACCGGCCACCCATCAGCCACCCGGAAAACCGGACCGCCATGGGCATGGCGCGTCTCAGGTCGGCAGGTGTTGGATGAGGGCGATGGAGCAGTCGCGGCCGTGGCGGGCCTCGGCGGTGGCGATGGCCTCTTCAACCGTGGCCGTCGGAACAAAACCCGCGTGGCGGATCAGGGCCGGATCCTTCGGCCCGGCCACGATAACCTGCCCGATGTGCTTGAGACGCCGCAATGGATAGCTCGCCATGAGGCCGTGCGTCGGGTGGAACGAGTAGCAGAAGCGATACTTGTAGAGGTAATCGGGCCGGTTCGCGAAATCCTCCTCGAAAAGGTCGCGCATCTCCCAGGGATCGCGCGTCACCGCCAGGACGCGCTCCCACACCTCGCGATAGGCGGCGTGATGGACCTCGTCCCACTCGTTCGGGCACGGCGTGGCCATGATCACCGTGCAACCCGGCTTGCCCATCGACTCCGAGGAGCCGCCCAGATACCCGAGGCCGGTCGAGAAGAGCGTCAGAATCGGATTCATTCTGGCAAACGTGGCATAGGGGCTGTAGGCCGGCAGGCCGTAGAGGATCACGTCCGCTTTTTCGGCATCCTTGGGCTTGGGCGGGGCGGCCTCCTGGAGGAGCGAAAGGACTTTCCGCCGCGTCGCCCCCACATCCCCGGCAAAGACGTGGGCCGCCTCGAACGGATTGGCCAGGACCGTTTCGATCTTGAAGATCCGATTCTTCCCGATGCGCGATTCGAGGAGCGCTCCCATCTCATCCAGCACGCGGTGGAGCGGATTGTTGTGCACGGCGGCGCTGAGGCCCTCCGGCGAGTGGTGCCACCGGATGCTCCGGTACGTGCTGAGGCCCACGCACACGGATTTCCATCCGCCCGTGAGGCCCCGAAGCGCGCTCCCGTTCACGTAGATCGTGAGGTCACACTCCGTGACGAGACGGTTCACCTCCACGTCGTACCCGTTGGGCGTCGCGCCGATGTAGGAAAGCTGGTCGCGGTCCTCCGCGTCGTGGGAGAAGACCCGATAGCCGAACTCCTGCACGAGGTCGTCACCGATCACCCGGCCGATCTCCTGACGGGTCCACCTCCGGTGCAGGGCCGAGGCGCAGACGAGCCAGATGTCGCGCTTTTCGACCCCAGCCCGGCGCAGATCCTCAAGAACAGCCTTGATCGCCATGGCGCGGAGGGGGGCGAAGCACACCACCGTGGGATCGTCGAACGCGATGAGGACGCGGCTTCCCTTGCGGGCCAGTTCGGTGAGCGGCGGCATTTCGAGGGGCTGGTTCAAAGCAGCGCGGATGGCGGCGGCGAGATCCGGCACGGGCCCAAGCTTCGCGGGCATCCAACTGCTGGGGACAAGACGGGTGCGATCGGGGAGTTCGGCATCCACCCATCCGTCACCGTAGGGCAACGTCATCCGCATGGAGATCCCTCTTTTTCTACCAGCCCCGGACCCTGTTGTCGAACGGTCCCTACTGCAGCGGCAAACTCAGGCGGGGTGAACCGCCCCCCCCTCCCCCCCCA
>JACPQY010000085.1 GCA_016190245.1 Nitrospirota bacterium
ACGCGCCGACCGCGCCGCGAGCCCCGCACCCTCCCAGGATTCCCCGGTTTCCCAGACGGAAGCCGGTAGTCGCGGGCTTCAGCCCGCGTCCAGGGCGCAGCCTGAAGGCTGCGGCTACCCGGAATAGGTTGAAAATGCTGCGCAAACCGGGCTGGAAGCTGCGCGAAACACGCGTTGTTGAACTAGTCGGCCATCTCATCGGGCGATTCCTTCTTGTAGGACCTCGGATAGGAATGCATGGGCAGGATGATCCGGTCCTGAGGGGGGGGGAGAGGCTCGACTCGCTGGAGTGCTGAAGGGGCGGTGGAGTCTGGGGAGGCCGGATCGGACGAACCCTCGCAGCCGCCGCAGGACTGGAGCGCCAGGGCCAGGCCGAGACAGGCTGCCAATAGAGCTGCAAGGCTCCAGCGGTCGGTGGTTTCCAATGACCCTCCGGTCACTCTCAAAGCAACTGAGCCCCGGCCCAGGCGGCCACGGCTATCAGGGATAGGCCAGCCAGCAGCATTCCTCCCCGCCGCCGACTCGCCAGTTGCGTGACCATGTACCGCGAGTGCTGCGACCACCTCGGGCTGATGACAAGGTCGTAGCTTCGCACGGCTCGCACCGCTTCGGGGCCCCGCTCCACGGCAGGGGGGAGCCCAAGTTCGAGGGGGCTTGCGGCGTGCTGCTGCCAGCCGGTCTCCGCGGCTGCCGTCCGAGCGCCAAGGCTCACCACTTCAGCCGGCCAGGAGACCTCGTCCGTCTGCACCAGTCTGAGCGCCGTAACTGTTCCCATGATGGCTCCTCCTTATCGAATCAAGAACGAAGCCCGGGCCGGGGTCTCGGGAAAGCCGACGAAGGGAGGCAGGTAGATTTCCACCCCCAATCCGTCGAATGCCCCGCTCGACTCTTCTATCCGCGCGAGCTGAAGCTCCAATGAGGCTCTCATGACGGCCCTGCCGACATCCACCCCGAACCGGAGCCACCCCAAGTGGCTGGCGCACGACCAGCAGACGGGGGACGTGTCCTGACGATGTTCGTACGGGCAACCCACACTCACCTGATCTGTTTGCATAAACTACCTCCCTATTTAGATTAGACTCCTGAGAGGGTCGTTTTGTTCCAAACCGCGTACCGTGTTCAACGTTATGCTGTTACAATACGTTACAGGCCAACCATTGGCTTGTTTCTACCGGACAGGGGAACGCACCCTGAAAGGGTGCGGCTACCCGCGCTGCGGTCGGCGGCACGGGAACGTCGTCCCGCGCGTGCAGAACCTGGTGCGGCTACCCGCACTGCGGTCGGCAGGGGCCGGGGCTACTCAGGCGGACGCGGCAGCCGCGTCACTCCGAACATGCCTATCCAGGAACTCGAACAAGGACCGCCACTTAGCCCTGGCAGCAGGGCGCCAGAGCATCGCGTTGAAGCCATGGATCTCGCCGGGGTAGATGTGGAGCTCACTGACCGCGCCTCGATCCTGAACCAACTCGTGCAGGCGACGCGAATCATCCAGCAGGGGATCCGCCGTGCCCACTGGGATGAAGAAGGGGGGAATGGGGCGCGTCCCGTCCGCGGGTGGCTGGGCGAAACAGCGCAGCGGGTGAGCGAGCGGCGCTCGTTCCGGGTCGCGGCCGACATAGGCAAAGGCGCACCATTCGAGCTCCCGCTTCACCAGGAAGCTCATCTTTTCGGCCTTGCCCGGTTTGCGCCAATATCGAGGAATGTCCTGGAGATCGTGGATCCCGTAGATCGGGACGACGGCACGCACATTCGGCGCGCGATCAAAGACGGCTCTCGCGAACGGCTCCTCCCGGCGGTGTGTGATCACATAGGCCAGGGATGCCGTGAGGTTGCCGCCAGCCGACTCGCCCGCAATGACCAGCCGGTCCGGGTCCGCCCCATGTTCGCGGGCGTGATCCATTACCCACCCCAACGCGGCGCACACATCCTCCAACGCCGCCGGGTACCGGTGCGTCGGACCGAGACGGTAGTTGATGTTGAAAACGACGTATTTCTGCGACGCGAAGACGAGGGCGAAGATCCGATGGGTTTCCTTCGAGCACACGCTGAAGCCGCCGCCATGCGTGTACATCAGCGCGGGAAGGAGGCGGTCGGACTTGGGGCGATACACATCCAATCTATGCGCAGGGTCGCCGGAGTCCAGATAAGGAATATCGCGCAGGAGCTCGACGCCGTACCGCCTGGGGTTCGCCGCCGGGTGGAGCCGGTACCCCACCCATGCGAGGGCATGCGTGATCCAATCCACGAGCCGGTGAAACAGATGAACAAGCCACTGCTTGAGGGTCATGCCGTCCCGGAGTGTAGCACTGCGACCTGGGTTTTTGGAGATGCGGCGGGCTTGTCCGCCGTGGCGGACTTCCGCGGAGGATCGGGAGCGGCCCTCCCGCGTGGGGGCGTTCGTCGCTCCCGTCGGCGGCGCCTTGGGGCGCCGGGGGCGCCCCAAGGGTTTTGGCGTGCAATCCCGAAAGCGCTTGCTACGGCAGCGGGATCGTGTGGATCACGTTGGCCGCGCCGCAGATCAGTCGGTTACCCTCGTGGAGGATGATCAGGTCGGGGTTGCCCGGGTCCGTCACCAGGTAGTTGGTGCGCTTGATCACCTCACCATCGAAGTTGCCGAGGAAGGTGCGGGCGCGGTCGTTTCGCCCGTTGTTGAGCGCCTGCTGCACGCGGCCAAGGATGTAGTGCAGGGTGCTCTTTGTCGCGCTGCTGGTGCTGAGCAGCTCCACCTCCGCGTCGAGCTCGTCCACGGTGAGGACGGGCGACTTGCAGACGGAGAGTGGCGCCACCTGGAGCCAGAAGGCATCGCGAGCGCCGGCCGGTTGCGGCTGAAACGCGTCGAAGGTGAGCGGGAACTGACCCGCGAGTGCATCGGTGAATCCGGCGGCGTAGATCAGCCCGGCGCCGTCCACCCCCGCGGCCGTGGCGTTGTCGCCCGCGGGCGACCCCACATAGCCTGAGAGGACAAGCGACAGGCCATCCGCCGCGATCTGCGAGATCACCGCATCGCCGAGGAGTCCTCCTTTGAAGCCGTAGAGCGGGGACGCGACCGGATAGTCGCTCGACGTGGACGAGCCTGCGACGCAGGCCTGCCCGAGGGCATCCAGAGCGATCACCTGTCCCGCCTTTTCCGGCGCGGCGAGGTTGAACTGTTCATCCCCGCTCCCACCAAGGAAGGTGGAATACGCCGGCGCGGAGCCGGTCGTGTTGAGCTTGGAGACGAAGAGATCCCAGCCACCGCCATGAGTGGGCTGGATCGGATTGTGAAGCGGGAAGTCCGTCGAGGCGGTGTAGCCGGCGACGTACGCGTTTCGCGCCGCGTCGAGCACCACGCCCATCGCGGCATCGTCCGCCGATCCGCCGAGGAACGTGGAGTACTGGAGCTGACCGACGCAGAAGGGGCAGTAGTAGGTCACGAAGGCGTCCTGCGCGCCCGCATGAACGGTCTGGAACGCGCCCGGCGTCACCGGGAAGTCCGCGTGCGCGGTCTTCCCGGCCACATAGGCGATGGAGGGCGATGACGGGACGCCCGCGATGCCGTAGCCGACGTCGCCTCCGGTCAGCGACGTGCCCTGCCCTCCGCCGAGGAAGGTTGCGTGGTACGCGCTGAGATCCTCGTTGAGAGCGAGGACGAACGCATCGCTCAGCCCCTTGCACGTTCGCTGATAGGCGTTCGCGCTGGTCCGGAAGTCGCAGTCCGCTTCGCCCGTGGTCCACTTGAACGCCGGACGGGCATCAATGTCATGGATGGCGATCGTGCCCTGGACGCAGCCCGAGGCCTCGATGGAGGATCCATCCTGCGCGAGCCGTGTGACGAATCCCATGGGCGCGCCGGAACAATCCCCCGCCCCGAGACTCTGCGAAACGGTGGAGGGGAAATCAGTGGACGCGGTGAGGCCCGTCGCCCATGGACGCCCTTGGACGTCCACGCCGATGGCCAGGATCTCGTCTTCCGCGGAGCCCCCGAGGTAGACGGAGTACTCCATGGGAGAGCCGCCCGGCGCGAACTTGGTGATGAACCCGTCGGTCCCCGCAACGGACCCCTGCCCGAGCGAGGTGGCGGGGAAATCCGCGGAGTCGGTCTTGCCGGCGATCCAGACCGCCCCGGCGGAATCCACGGCGAGATCGTAGGCCTCATCGTCCGCCGATCCGCCGAGCAGCGTGGAGTAAGACAGGACGGGATCGATGACGAGTGGCTGCGCGGGATCGTAAGCCGCGACCCAGAAACGCGCGCCATTCTCGCCGTCCAGCACGTAGCCGCCGTCAACCTCGCGCTTTTCCCCATCGAAGGTCTGATGGAGACGAGGCCGCGCCCAGCGCAGTTCCTCTCCCTCGCCACCGAGGACGAGGTCGCCATTCGCCTCCAGCCGAAGCCCCACGGCCCCCTCGAAATCCAGGCGAAGGAGGCCGGGGTCGGCCCCTGCTGCCAAAACAAAGTCGTACTCGAGCCGGCCCTCCGAGGCATGGAAGAGAACGTCAATGCCGGGATAGACACCCTCGTACCGGACGGCGCCGAAGTGGGACACGCCGGTCCGCCATTTCGACGGATCCCGGCCGGTGAAGTAGTGACTCTTCGTCGGACTGGGCTCTTGACCGTGGAGCCGAGCGTCCGAGCGTCCCCCCGCAAGTCGCATCCGATAGACCCGACCTCCCCGGCTCGCGAGCACGGCCCCCTCTGGGACCAGGAACACCGTTGCCCCTTCGGCGCGCGCGACGAAGCGGGCCCGAGGGTCAACCTGCCCGAGGCTTTCCTCGAACGTGAGCGGCGCGCCGACGCGACGGACCTTTCGCGACGCCTCATCAGACAACACACTCGCCGGCGGGTTGGAGCCACGCGACTTGGCGTGGACCTCCAGGTCCCCCTTCTCGCGCGCGTGACCTTTTGCAGCCGACTGAGACACCACGAGCGCCGCCGCCATGACGAAGCGGCCGAGCCCTCCCTCGCTGAGGAGGCGCCGGGCGCGGCTCGGCCCCTCGATTCGTTCGATGCGTTGGTGAGCGGATTCCTGATCCATCCATCCTCCTTGCCAGAGGCAAGTCTTTGCGCCCGACCCCGCCAAACCCGCGGACAGTCCTCCGCGGCGGCCCGGGCCGGGCCTGAGAAGGGTCCCCCCCCCTCCTCGTATCCGCTCACGATCATCAGCGATGGCGGACTCTCCCGAGCCGCCACGCCCCCGTGTTAGCCCCCTGGATCAAGATATCTTCGTCAGGTTTGTGAAGATCTTTACCCTGCACGAGACTGGACCGGTTGCGGCGCCGCCCCATCCCCTCGGGCCTCCCCCACCTCGTCCGCCGGTACAATCCGTGGTATGGAGTCGGCGTACTCTTCATGCGCCACGCGTTCGCCTCCGGGATGGGTCGCCCGTGAAATCCCTCGTCGGGCTCCTCGGGTTGGTGTTGACCCTCGCCGCACCCGAGCCGGCGCCCTTCAAAACCGACATCCACGGCCTGTTCGTGAGGGCGGACGGGAGCTTCGTCACAACCGGCAAGCGCGGCACAATCTGCTCCCTTCCCGCCAAGCAACCAAACGTCCCCACCGGAACCTGCAGCTTGCTGGGCGACGGGCTCCTCACCGCCGTGGACTTCAAGGGAGATCTCGGCATCACCGTCGGTGAAGGCGGCACGATCTTCGTAACGACCGACGGCGGTCAGACATGGGCGCAGAAACCCTCCCCCGCCACCTACCATCTCCTTGACGTTGCCGTTCTCTCGGGCACGTCGGCCGTAGCCGTTGGAGACTGGGGCACCGTCGTTCGCACCAAGGATCAGGGAAAGACCTGGCTCGACGTATCACTCGAGGTGCCCTACACACCTGAAGCCGTCGCGGTGCCGGTCCTTTCGCGAGATGTCCGTGATCCCTCGACCGGCGAAACACAGGCCCGAGGGACCGAACTCGGCCCCGCCGAAGTTGAGGCCCTCACGACCGCCGGTACTGCCCTGTGGGTGAGAGACGACACCATCCTCAACGACCTCCTCCCCCTTGCAGCGGATCGGCTGTATGCCGTCGGCGAGCGAGGCCGGATCTACCTCTCCACCGACCAGGGGCGATCGTTCCGGCTACTCGCCAGGACACGACCGGCGTCGCCGGACCCCTTCGCCGAAGGCGACGCAGAAGAAACGCTTTTCTTCGCCACCGGCGAGGGGCGGACGCTTTGGGTCGGCGGCTCGCTGGGCTACCTGGAGAAAGTCGAACTCAAGGCGGACGGCAGCATCGCATCCTCGGCCAGAATCGATCTTCCCGAGGCGCGAGAGCGAGCCATCTTCACGGGCGCGACACGTGGCGCCACGCTCTGCCTCGGGGGCGCCGAGGGCCTGATGATCGCGAGTTTCGACGGGGGAAAAACGTTTCGATCCGCCGACCACCCCGACTACGCGGCGCGGTGGGTCCGGCGCGCCGCGGCCTCGGACGGCGAGTGCCTCTTCGCCGGCGAGAAAGGGCTCATCCTCGCGGTGAAGCCATGAGCGCCCGCTACCTCGCCTTCATCCTGCGCCACCGCGTCGCCACGCTGGCGATCGTCTTCCTCGGCACGATCTTCTTCCTCGTTCAACTCAGCCAGGTGCGCGTCCACACCAACTTCTTCGAGCTCTATCCGCCCCGCCACCCCTTCATCAAGGTCTACCGCGAATTCCGCAAGCTCTTCGGCACGGCCAACCTTCTCCTCGTCGTGATGGAGAAGAAAGACGGGACGATCTACGACACGGATTTCATCCGCAACGTGGACGAGGCCACGCGCTTCCTCATGGACACGCGCGGCGTCAACCCCTTCCAGGTCATCTCGCTCACTCACCCCTCGCTTCGCGGCTTCCGCGTGCGCGGCTACTCCGTGGCCTCCGCCCCCATCGTGGAATCGCTCCCTCGCAACGAACGCGAGGTGGAGGAGATCCGCCTCAACGTGGAACGCAACGAAGGCGTGAAGGGGCTTGTGGTCTCGGAGGACTCCCGCTCCACGCTCCTTGTGGTCGGTCTCTGGGAAGAAGAGCTGGATTTTCACGAGCTGGGCACCCGGTTGGACGAACTCGTTTCCCGGTTTTCGTCGGAGCAGGTGAGCATCCACGTCACCGGCTTCCCCGCGCTCTACGCCTGGATCCACCGATACATGCCGCGCGTCTATCTTGTCTTCGGGGCCACCGCCCTCACACTCCTCGTGCTCCTCTTTTTCTTCTTCGGCGACGGTAAGGGCGTGGTGATCCCTTTTGCCGCCGGTTTCGTCTCCGCCGTATGGGGGCTCGGCATGGCCGGCGTGGTGGGCCTAGCGGTGGATCCGCTCCTTCTCGTCGTGCCTCTCCTCCTCTCCGCGCGTGCCCTCAGCCACTCCGTCCAGATCATGGAAAGGTACTACGACGACTTCGACCGCCACCCCACCAAAACCGACGCGATCATCGGCTCGTTCAAACCGCTCATGAGCCCCGCCCTGCTTTCGATCATCACGGACGGTCTCGGGATCCTCACGATCGCGGCCTCCGGCATCCCGCTGATGTGGAAACTCGCCGTCTATTCGAGCTTCTGGATCGGGAGCATCACGATCGGCGTCCTCACGGTCTCCCCGCTCCTCCTCTCGCTCTTCCCCGCCCCAACCGGACGCGCGCTCTTCACCTCCCGCGGGATCTACGACCGCGTCCTGAATCTCCACGTTCGGCTCCTCTCCCGCGAGAGCCGAATCCCGTGGCTGTTCGCGCTGTTCTTGATCCTCACGGTGGCTGGCGGCATAGTGGGAACCCGGCTCCGCGTGGGCAACGTGATGCCGGGAGCCGCCATCCTGTTCCCGGACCATCCGTACAACGTGGCGATGGACCGCGTGAACGCGCAGTTCTCCGGCGCCAATCGCTTCGTCGTGATCGTCGAGGGAAACGAGCCGGGCGCGATGAAAAAGATCGAGAACCTCCAGCGGATGGACCGGTTTGCCACGCGCCTCGAGGAATCCAGCGGCGCCAGCGGTTCGCTCACGCTGACCAAGGTGGTGCGCCGTGTGATGCGCTACTACCGCGAGGGAGACCCCAACTGGGAGATCCTGCCGTACCGGGAGCGGGACGTGGGCGCGATCGCGTTCCCGCTGGCGCAGGGCCGCGAACTCCAGAGCCTGTTCAGCAACGATTTCAAGGACGCCACGATGACGCTCTTTTATCGTTCGTTCTCGGCGGGCCTCATTGATCGGATCGTCACGGAGGCGCAGCGAATGGCCGACGAGATGGGGACGGCCGAAACCCGCTTCCGGCTCGCGGGCGGACTCCTCGGCGTCCTCGCCGCCGTGAACGACGAGGTGGAGCGGTCCTACTGGCTCATCCTCTTCACCGTCCTGGCCACCACCTTCGTGCTGGTGGCGATCTTCTTCAAGTCTCTGCGCGTGGCGATCGTCCTCGTTCCACCCCTCGTCACCGCCCAATTCCTCAGCGAGGCTTACATGTACCTCGCCGGGATAGATATGAACATCAACTCCCTCCCCGTGGCGGCCGTGGGGATCGGCATTGGAATAGACTACGGCATCTACGTGTTCAGCCGCCTCCGAGAGGAACGGACCGCAGGCCGCGATTTCGTCGAGGCGTTCCGCGTGACCGTGCAGACGACCGGAAAGGCCGTCCTCTTCACGGCGACCACCCTGGTGGCCGGGGTGATCTTCTGGGCCTTCACACCGCTCAAGTTCACGTCCGAGATGGCCGTCCTCCTCGCGCTCCTCATGGTCCTCAACTACGCCTTCGCGCTCATCTTCGTCCCCGTCCTCGCGCGCGTCTTCCGCGCGGTGTGATCGGACATGGACACTCTTGTACACACGGTGTATGATATGGTGTATGCGTACAAACATCGTCCTGGATGAAACCCTTGTTCGAGAGGCCATGAAATACGCGCGCTCGACCACGAAAAAGGGCCTGGTGGAGGAGGCGCTGCGGGAGTTCATTCGTCGGAAGGAAGCCGAGCGGCGCGCCGGGGCCTACCGGGACAGAATCCGGGCGCTCGATACGAAACTGCGAGGTCTCGACCTGCGCGAGAGCCCGCACAAGGTGCTTCGGGACGACCGCGAACGGGCGTGACCACGCGAGTACTCGATACGAGCGTGGCCGTGGCGTGGTACCTGCCCGAACGGTTCAGCACCCAAGCCCGCCGATGGCGCGACCTCATGCTGGAGGGCAAGGCCCGCCTCCTGGTGCCCCGCCTCCACTACTGGGAATTCGCCAACGTCCTCCGTACGTATGTCCGCCGCGGCGAACTGGATCGCGATCTGGCCCTGGAGACATACGAGGTGCACTTGGACGCCCCCCTGGAATCGGTCGAGCCCGGAATCGAGAGCGTCCTGAAGACCACCCTCGAATACCAGGCCACGGCGTACGATGCCGTCTTCATTTCGCTCGCTCTCGAACAGCAGGTCCCGCTCCTGACGGCCGAGCGAACGACGGCCCCCTGGGTTGCGCGGCTGGGCCGACAGGCCGACGTCCTGCGCCCGGACGGCCGCTGACGCCCGGCCCGCCGCAGCGCACGCGCCGGCTGTTCCCGCCGATTCCCCAAACGCCCCTCTTGTCTTTTTCTTTTTCCTGTGATGTATAGTGAACCCGTCGTGTCCGGGAGGTGAGTGAATGCACCGGTTCGGTTTGATCCTGCTCCTCCTCGGTGTGGCCGTCCGGCCCGCCTGGGGCGTGGTCTTTCTCGATGAGGACCGCGCCATCGTCTTCACTCTGAGGGCCTACACGCAGGGACGCCTCCTCACCCAGGAGCCCGAACGGTACCGGAAAGGCTTCTCCTTCTTCGACGCCGATTCCCAAACCCAAGGCTTTCAAGAAACCTTCGCCGTGGGAGCGCCGAGCCTCCTCCAACACCGCAACTACGTCGAGCCCCAGCTCAACATGGACCTTTCGCGCCGGCAGAACGTCACGCCCCTCCTGCAGACGCTGGACGAGAAATTCACCCTCGACAACGTAAAGTTTTTCATGGGCGCCCGCGTGGAGTACGACGCCGTGTACCGCTACGGGCCCGATCTCTACACGGACAGAATCCCCGAGGCCGCCCGCGACGACCTTCGCTCCAAGGCGCGCCTCTTCGAGATCTACGGCGACGCGCGCCTCTTCCGCCGGGTCACCACCCGCGTCGGGCAGCAGAACATCTCCTGGGGAGAGGCCGACGTCTTCCGCATCCTCGACAACATCAACCCGCTGGACAACACCTTCGGCGGATTCCTCACGCCCCTCGACGAGCGCCGCGTGCCTTCCTTCATGATCAAGAGCACGGTGGATCTCGGCTCCACCGGCCCGATCTACAACGCGGCCCTCGAAGGATTCATCGAGCCCAAACCCGCGCTCGTGCCGGGTCCGACCGTGCCCGCGGAAGGCCCGTGGTCCGTTGTGACCGGCCCGCCCTCGCCACTCAGCCTGAGACTCCCGAAAAAGGACCGATGGGACGATGCCCGCGGCGGCGGACGACTCCTGTTCAACTGCATGGACACGAGCATGAGTGTGGCCCAGTACTGGACCTACACTGAATCGCCCACGCCCCGCCTCGCGTTCGACACCGCCACGCCCGCCCAGATCAAGAAAGGCGTGCCGGCCACCGCGACGATCGTGGATGCCGAGTATCCCAAGGGCACGCCGTATCTCGAACTGGCCTACCCACGCATCATGGTCACCGGCGGGACACTCTCGCGGCCGGTTCCGTTCTCCCCCTATACGATCCTGCGAATGGAAGGGGCATACCTGTTCGATCATCCGTATTTCCTGCCCGAGGAAAGCCTCCCGCTCGTCGCCCCCACCTTCGAATTGGACGAGACGAAGCGAAAGAACCCGTCCTCCATCGTGGACGTTCTGGCCCGGCAGAAAGCCATCATCCAGACCGGGCAGGAAGGCGGGCTCCCCAAGAGCGACCTTGTGAAGTGGGCCGTCGGACTGGATCACAACGCCTGGCTCAGATTTCTTAACCCCCGCCAGACTTTCTTCGTCAGCGCCCAACTCATCGGCGAACACTGGCGCGACCTCGAACCCGGCGCGGCGTACTCGGTACAGGCCGACTCCTACGTGGCCCGCGTGCTGCCCCCCGGGCAGTCACAGGCCCAGTTCATGACGCAGCCGGACTTCATCCCGCTCAAGACCAATGCCTACCGGTCCACGCTGCTCGTGCAAACCGGCTACCCGCTCGGCCACGGGTACATCCAACCGGCCTTCGCCACGATCGCCGAACTTGGCGAATTCGACGCGCTGTCGTACCTGCTGCAACCCTCACTCCAGTATCTCCTGGAGCCCTTCCGCGTCAGGCTCGAATACAACCACATCGCGGGCGCCTATGCCGGCGGCGTGGGATTCCTCAAGGACCGGGACAATCTCATGCTGAAACTGGAGTACGTGCTGTGAGGACCGGGAGTCGGCGGAGAAAACGCAAAGGCCGGAACAGCTTTCTCGCACGCGGGCCGGCGGACCCGCCAGTTCTGAAATCCCTCTTGCTGCTCGCTGCTTACTGCTTACTCGGCTTCCATGCCTGCGCCGAGCCTTCGCGCGGGACCGGCAAAGTGATCGACTTCCCCGTCACCGAGCGCATCGAAGCGGACGGGCTCTCCGCCGCGGTCGAGGTGGTGCGGGACCGCTACGGCGTTCCCCACATCTACGGCGCATCGGAAGGCGATGTCGCCTTCGTACAGGGCTGGATCCACTCGCGGGACCGCCTCTTCCAGATGGTGGTCCAGCGCGCGGCGGCGCTCGGCGAGACGGCCGTCCTCATCGGCGCGAGCCGCATCCCGGACGACATCCTTTCCCAGATGTTCAAGTTCAAGGACGTCGCCCTGAAACTCTGGGCAAGCGGCACCACCGAGGACGAGCGCGCCTTCCTTCAACGCTACGCCGACGGCGTGAACGCTTCGCTTCGCGCCATGCAGCCGCAGGACCTCCCGCTCGAATTCCTCGGCCAGGGGATCAACGATCCGGACACGATCTATAGCCAGCTCCTCCGGATCAATGACAGCCAGGACGGATGGAGCCCCATTGATACGATCGCCTTCGCCCGCCTCATGACCCACCAACTCAGTTTCGATGACGAGGGCAGCGAAGGGGAGCGATTCGAGGCGATTCTGAAGTACCTCGCCCCGGAGTTGGTCAAGCGCGGCCTCGCGACCAGCGGCACCGCCGCTCAACTCACGGCGCTTTCATGGCTCAAGGACCTCTATCCAACAGTCGGCAACACCGCCGCCATCATTGATCAGCCCGGCACGTACGGTCGGCGCGAGTCGGCGCCCGGCCGCTGGCGGGCCTCACGCTCCCGACAGACTCGCACGGCTGCGACCGAAGGCACGCGCGCGCTCGGCCGCTACGTCGAGGACCTGCGCTCCCTCACCGGCCTCGTGCCCGCGTCCAACAACTGGGTCGTGCGCGGAACGATCAGCGAATCCGGCCACCCGATGCTGGCCAACGACCCCCATCTCTCTCTCCAAAATCCACCTGTCTTCCACGAGGTCCACATCAACACCAAGGAAAAGGGCGGAGACCTCAACGCAGCGGGCGTGATGTTCCCCATGGCACCGGGAGTGGTGATCGGTTTCAACGAACGCCTTGCGTGGGGAGACACCGTGGTCGGCTACGATGTGACGGATTTCTACGTGGAGCCGGTGGTCTCCGGGGACGGCCCACCCGAAAAATGGATGATCAAAAGCCAGGGCCGGGAGGACGTTGCCCTCAAGGCCGTTATCGGCGGCTCGCTGTACAACTCTCCCGGCGGGACCTGCTCCCTACCCGCCCAAGTCCAGCAGCGGTTGGATGAAATGCTTGTCACGGTCACGTCGAACAACCCGTTCCTGGGCCGGTGCAAGCTCGACTTCCGAACCTACGAAGTCGCCGGCCACGGCCCCGTCGTCCACGTCTCGCGAGACGACAGCGGCAAACCGACCTCGCTCATCACCGTGAAGTGGACAGGCATGGAACCGTCCGCGGAGCTGCGCGCGTTCCATCGCTACCTGACGTCCCAGACGATCCAGGACTTCGAGGCCGCCGTCTCCGAGTTCAAAGTCGGCGCGCAGAACCAAGTCGTGATGGATGCGGACAACAACATCGGCTGGTACCCCAACGCCTGGGTGCCAAGACGCGATCCCCTGACCTGCAAGGATCCCAGCGGCCTTTCCGTCCCCTTCTACCTCCCCCAACCCGGCACCGGAGTGTGCGAGTGGCAAGGCATGATTGACGAAAACGACCTCCCGCGCCTCAAGAACCCCGAACGCGGCTACATCGCCACCGCCAACCACCAGCCCACCGCCAGCAAATCCTACTATCACGGCTCGTTCTACGACATCGGCTACCGCGGCGCGCGGATCACGCAGCTTCTGGAAGAGAAGAAGAACGCCGGGAAGATCGGCGTGGCGGACATGAAACGGATCCAGGCGGACACGCACCTCCTCCTGTGCGATGACTTCCTTCCCGTCCTCAAGTCGGCCATCGCGGGCCGAGCGGCCGAGGCGGGAGCTTCCGGGGAATCCGCCGGCTCCCTCCTCAACGACTACGACTGCTCCTCCCCCTCCGGCTACACGTACGACCGCCTCCGAGGCGCGGACTCGCTCGACGTCTCGGCCGATCCGAAAGAACGCGCGCGCTCGGCCGCCGCCTCAATCTTCCATTCCTGGTTCTCCAACTTCGTTCACCTCACCTTCGATGACCAGCTCGGCGGGCAGAACCTCGCCGGGCAACAGTACGCCCGCGCGATCTACACGATCACGTTTCGCAAGAACTGCGCGGACGGCGCGCTGAGCTCCGGCGAACCGTGCCAATCCTCCGGCACCGCCGCCACGGGCACGAGTCCCTTCTGGGATGATTGGTCAACGTCCGACACGATCGAATCGCGGGACGATATCGCCCGCCGCGCCTTTGCCGACGCGCTCGCCGGCCTCACTGTCAAGTTCGGCACACCCGACCCCTTGCAGTGGCTCTGGGGCCGTCTTCACACCCTCACCGTCCGCCACTTCGCCTCGGACACCTTCAACAGCCCCTCTCCCTCCGAAAAGCGATTCCAGGAACTCGGACTGAGCGGCTTCCCCCGCCCCGGCGGCGCCTTCGTGGTGGACGCCTCCGACCCCGGCTTCGGGGTGATGAATGCGGCCACCCAAGCCGACTACGCCTACCGCTCGGGACCGTCCTACCGTCTCGTGGTGGAGATGACACCCTCCGGCCCTGAAGCGCACACGGCGCTCCCCGGCGGAAACGTCGCCCACCTCCGCAGCGCGTTCTACGACAACCAACTCCGCGAGTTCTGGTGGGCTAACCAGTACAAAGAATTTCCTTTCACCAGGGACGAGGTCGAGAGGGCCGCCCGCGAACTCTTCCTGTTCGCCCCGAAATGACCCGCACGAAAGGAGCCCCCCCGATGCTTCGCTCACGCCTGCTCGCGATCGCCCTCCCCCTTCTGCTGCCGGCCCTCGCCCTGGCAGACGCGCCTCCCGCGGGGCAGAAGATCTCCAAAGACAACATCGCCGCCCACCGCGATCTCCTCCCCGCCTCCGTGGCGGACCGGGTCGCCTCCGGCGCCTACGAGATCACGATCGGCGATCTGAAGCCGGCCTCTCTCTCCACCGTGTACGCCAAGGGCTTCTACGAGGCCTCGTCGAACAACAAGGGGAAGTTCAAGCTCGCCGACGGCGGCGGCCTCGTCTCCACCGCGTCCGGAGAGCGAACGCGACTTCCCTACGGCCTCCCCTTTCCGGACATCACCGCCTCGGACCCCGATGCCGGCACAAAGATCATGTGGAACTTCTATGCCACCGAGTTCCAGAACAACGCCCAGGAGGCCATGTTCGTCCTCCGCACACTCAAAGGGAATTCGGTGGAGGTCGAGGTCATCGGCAAGGTCGCCCGCCTCAACGTGGATTTCAGCACCCGCGAATTGCCCGGCGCGGCCAAGGGGAATTCCTACATGGAGAACGCCCTCTACCTCGCGCCGGCGGATCTCTTCGGCACCGTGACGCTCACGTGGCGATGGCAGGACTCCGCCAAGTGGGACACCACCTGGGCCTACTCCCCCTCGATTCGGCGCGTGCGGCGCACGTCCTCCGCCAACCGGTCGGACCCCATCGGCCCGACGGATTTCATCCTCGACGACCTCAACGGCTATTCGGGCAAGGTCGAATTCATGAACTGGAAGCTCATCGAGGAGAAGGACATGCTCGTCGCATATCTGCCCGATGACGCGGACTCCAACACGGTCACCTTCCCGCGCGTCGGGGCCGCGGCCCCCAAGTTCGGCGCGCGCGCGTTCAACCAGCCGCGCTACACAGTGCGATGGGGATACGGCGACCCCACGAAGGGCCTCTCCGCGTGGTGGCCGCTCAACTGGGTGTGGGTGAAGCGCCCCGTGTACGTCGTGGAAGGCACCTCCAAAGATCCCTACTACAGCATCGGCAAGCAACACCTCGTGATCGACCGGGAGACGTTCCGGATCCACATGAAGCTCGGGTGGGACCGCGCGGGCGAATACTGGCGGACCCAGGTGATGAACCAGAGCTACTACATCTCGCCGAAGAAAGACGTCTCCGCGGCCGCCGCTGAAATTTCGTTCGTGGTGGACGAAAAACGAAACCGGGCCTCGGTGTCCAGCCGGGTTGACGAGAAGATCAACCCGACGGCCTTCGATATCCAGATCGATCCGTCGCTCTTCTCGTCCAGCAATTTCCTCAACTATGGCAAGTGACACTGCCAAAGGAGGCAACATGAAACATCTGCGACCACCCATGCCGTGCTCGGTGAATCATCCTCAAAGTGTCCGATCCGTTCTGCGCGAAGCCCGGCTTCCGCTCCTGCCTCTCCTGCTCACGGTTCTATGTTCGCTGTTCACGATCCCGGCTTGCGGCGACGACGAGGAGGCCGGCATCACCGCCCCGGCCGGCTGCGAGTGGACGGACGCATGTCCGACCGGCTGGAAGAAGAGCGGGAACACCTGCGAGTACACGGCGGGCGCCACGACCACGATCGAAGGCAACGTCGCCGTGTTTTCGTTCAACAGCCCCGTCGCGAATGCCGTCGTCAAGGTACAGAACTTCGGCACGGAACTGCCCGCGTGCGGCGTGTCCGATGCAGCCGGTCTCCTGAAGATCGAGGGCGTCCCGACGAACATCGATCCGACACTCGCCGCGAAGGCCCCCGATGCCTTCCTCGGCAAGCCCACCTACACTTTCCATGCCGACTACGTCACGAGCCTCGCGGGCCCAATCACGGGAGCCACGGTTTACGTGATCAACGATCCCCTCGCCAAGATCTTCCTTCCGGCCCTGGGCATCACAACCGCCCCCCCAAGTGGACGCGGCTTTGTGGCCGGGGCAACGTACGACGCGGCCGAAAACCCCATCGGCGGGATCACCGCGTCAGCGAGCAGCACGGACGCCGGGACGAAGACGCTCTATACGGCCAACAACCTGCCCAATACCGCGGCCACGGAATCAGACGCCTCGGGACAATACATTCTCGCCGGCCTCCCCGTCGGTGAAACCACAATCACCGTCTCCAAGGGCGGTGCCGCCATCGGGAACACCAAGGCGATCGTCTACGACCAGGCGGTGACGTTGGCGAGTGTGGTGGTGAAGTAGAGCAGAAAAGGGGACATTCCTATTTTCTCGTCCCCCTGCAGATTCTGGAAATCCCGCGGGTGAAAATAGGAATGTCCCCTTTTCTGATCAGAGCGGCGTCACGTAGGCGGCGGTGATCCCGCCGTCCACCAGTAGACAGGTGCCGGTAATGAACGAGGCCGCATCCGACGCGAGGAACAGCGCGGCCTGAGCCACCTCCCGGGCCTCGCCGAACCGCCCCATGGGGATGTGCACGAGGCGCCGCCGCTTCTTCTCCTCCGTATCCAGAATCTTCATGAGGAGCTCGGTGCGCAGGGGCCCCGGGCAGAGGGCATTGACGCGGATGTTCTCCCTCGCGTGGATTACGGCCAATTCGCGGGTAAGGGCGACGACGCCGCCTTTGCTCGCTGTGTAGGCGATCTGCGGCATGGCCGCCCCCATGAAGGCGACGAACGACGCCATGTTCACGATCGCGCCCCCACCGGCGCGCCGAAGGGCCGGGATGCCGTGCTTGCAGCCGAGAAAAACCCCCTTGAGGTTCACGGCGAGTGTCTTCTCCCACACGGACTCCTCCGTGCGCACGGCATCGTCGTCCGTGCTCTCCATGATGCCGGCATTGTTGACAAGGACATCAAGCCCGCCGAAGTCGCGCTCGGCGGCCGCCACCATCGCCTGAACGTCCGAGCTGCGCGAAACGTCCCCCTTCACGAAAGCCGCTCGACCCCCCTGCTTCTCGATCAGCGCAACCGTCTCTCCCCCGCCCACCTCCATAACATCGGCCACCACCACTATCGCTCCCTCCGCCGAAAAGAGGGCCGCGATTTCCCTCCCGATCCCGCTTCCGGCGCCCGTGACGAGCGCCACCTTGCCCCTAAGCCGCATGTCTCACCTCCCGAAATGCTCGCGCCGCCCCCACAAGCCCGTCGAAGAGGCGCTGGTGGACGGCCTCCTCGTGGGCCGTGATCTCGGGGTGCCACTGAACGCCCATGAGCCAGCGCTGGTCTGGTATCTCCACGCCCTCGATCGTACCATCCGACGCGCGCGCTACCACCTTCAGGCCCTCCCCCGGCTTCCGGATCGCCTGGTGGTGCCATGAGGACACCTCGACCTGCGTATCACCCAAGACCGCCGCCAGCCGAGACCTCGGCTCGACCCGCACGGCGTGTCGAACGGGCTCCCGGGCTTCCGAGCGGTGCAGGATGCGGGTCCCCACCTCGTCCGGGAGGTGCTCGATGAGTGTCCCTCCCAACGCCACGTTCAACACCTGGAGCCCCCGGCAGATGGCAAGCATGGGGATGCGTCCCATGACCGCAAGACGGGCCAACTCGAGCTCGCCGTGATCCCGCTCGGAATTCACGGCGTAGATCTTTTCATGAAGGGTTCCACCGTACCGGGCGGGTTCGATGTCGCCGCCGCCGGTCAGGATGAGGCCATCTATTCTCTCCAAGAGGCCTCGCCGATCCGTCTCCACCGGAGGAAGAAGGATCGGCGTACCGCTCGCCCTCACCACAGCCTCACAGTAGTCCGCCGTGAGATGGAACTCGTCTTCCGCGTTGCGCGGGTAGCTCGTCAGACCGATGAGTGGTGAATCCATCGAGGAAAAAGGCGAAAGGGGAAAGGGGAAAGACACCCCTCCGCCCGTCGCGAGCCGGGCGCCCCACCCGCGATCGGAGTCATCGGCCCGTTGGCACCTGGCTGCGGACAGCCCTTCGAAACCCCGACAAGATGCGGCTCACTTCTTCCGCAGATCGCACCAGGCCCTCGAAGGCCGCACCGTCAAGATAGCCTTGGTCCCTAGCCACATAGAGTTGGGAGCGGATCTCCCCGCAAGACCCCTTCGCAACGGCAAGAAAGCGGCTCAACTCAGCCCTTGAAGTTCGTTCGTATCCTTCAGCGATGTTGGACATGACCGAAACCGACGCTCTCCTGATCTGATCCCGCAGAGCGAAATCACGCGAAAAGGGAGAAGACTTTGTCGCGGCGTAGACGTCGCGAGCCAACTCCCTGGCCTTTTTCCAGACGATCAAGTCTTCGAACCGGTCTCCACCCATCTCCCACCTCCCTTCACACGCCCCATTCAGTCCGATCCTCTTTCACCTTTCCCCTTTAGCCTTTGACCTTCTTGCCGTCAAATCCGTTCAAAATACCTCCGCCGCTCCCAATCCGTCACCGCGCGGTGGAAAGCGGCCTGCTCGGTCCGGAAGAAATGTGCATAGTGCTCCACCGCATCTTCCCCAAAAGCCTCGCGGGCGAAGCGGCTCAAGGCGAAAATCTCCGTCGCCTCCGGCAGCGATCTCGGCACGTGGGGAACATCCCGGGCCGTGTAGGCGTCACCTTCAAACATGGGCGGCGGTTCCGTCTTCCTCGCAATCCCGTCCAGCCCCGACGCAAGGGCGGCCGCGTACACCAGGTAGGGGTTGCAATCGGCGCCCGGGATTCGACACTCGATCCTGAGATCCTGGCTCGCGCGACCGACGACGCGGAACCCGGCCGTTCGGTTGTCGTAGCTCCAGGCCAGCCGCGTGGGCGCCCAGGAACCGGGCTTGTAGCGCTTGTAGGCGTTCACGGTGGAGGCGTAGAACACCATCATCTCCGGAACCCTTGCGATCCACCCGCCCAGAAACCATCGGAAGGCGTCGGACGTCTGCACCGGTCCCATCTTCCTCCGGCCTGGAAACGCGTTCCTGTCGCCTCTCCACAGACTCAAGTGCACGTGGCAGCTCGACCCCGCCTGATCCTCGTGCGGCTTCGCCATGAATGTCACACTGATCCCCTGCGCCTCGGCGATCTCCTTCAGACACTGCTTGAACACGACGTGCCGGTCGGCCATCTCGAGGACCTCCTCATACCGGATGTTCAGCTCGTGCTGCCCTTTGCCCCACTCGCCTTTGGAATTCTCGACCGGAATCCCCGAGGCCTTCAGGTGACGTCGGGCCGCGCCGTTGAATGTCTCCTCCCTCGTGCCCTGAAGTGCATGGTAGTCCTCGATGTACCAACCGGCGGGCCGCAGACCTTGATACCCGCGCTCCGCCGCCTCCCGAAAGGAATCCCGGAAGATGTAGTACTCGAGCTCCGAAGCGGCCAGTGCGCGGTAACCCAGGCGCGCGGCGCGCTCGATCTGCCGGCGAAGAATCGTCCGCGGTGCGACAGCCACACGCTCGTGCGTGCGCGGGTCGAGGATGTCGCACACCACGAGCACGGTTCGGTCGAGCCAACTCGCCCTTCGGAGGGTGGAGAGGTCGGGTGCCATGTGGAAATCGCCGTAGCCCGTCTGCCAATTCGAGTAGCGATAGCCCTGGACAGGCTCCATCTCCATGTCCACCGTGAGGAGGTAGTCGCACGCGTGCGTGCCTTCCCCTCCGCTCTCGAGGAAGAAATCCGCGTCGAGCCGCTTCCCCATCAGACGGCCGTAGAGATCGGGAAAGACAAGGAGGACGGTGTCCACTCGCCCGGCCCGAACCTCCCGGGCCAGCGCCCGCATGTCCAGCCTGCCTGACGCCGAGCTGTCGCGTCGATCAGAAGAATTCGTTCGGATCGTAGCGCTTGAACTCCGCGTAGTCTCGCAAGAGTTTCTGAAGGGCGCGCACCGCGCCCCCCACGACGAGGGCATCATCCGTGAGCCCCACCACGAGAATGGCGTCCGGGATCAGATCGAAGGGGTTGAGAAAGTACAGGATGGCCGCCGCCGCGATGGCCAGACTGAGACCATCGAGCGTGCGATATGTCCCCTCCACCACGTCGCGGACGAGGCTGAAGAGAAGCCGTACCTGGCGCCCCATCTTGCGGAAACGGCTGGGCAGATCGTTGAGGCGGGAGTCCAGCATCTCACCCTGCCCGAGAACCTCCGCCACCCGCTGCTCGGAGATCCGCTCCGATTGTCCCTCGACCGCGGTGACACGCGGATCGCCCTGGCCCTCGCTTCCGCCGGCGGCCGGTGCTTCCATCAACCGGAATCATGATGCGTCCGGGCCCCGAACGCAAGCGGGGACAGCCAGCCTTGATCCGTAGACAACACCGGATTCCCGAGCCAGGGGGGCCCACCCGATGGGTGTGCCTCCGTCGTAGGGACCGATTCTGATCGGTCCGTCTTTCCGGACGCATCGGAATGCGTCCCTACGGGACACGGACGCCCAGCGACGGATTAAGGGCCAGGTACCTCTCGACTTGAGATCGCCGCGCCCCTTTCCGCCTATCGCGGACTCGCGATGACAAGAAAACCGCGTCATTGCGATCCGCCGGCCGGCGGAAATACAATCTCAAGAAGCACCAGCCCCGGAAGCGCGGACTCCTTCCGCGTGCCGAACGCTACTTCTGAATCAGCCGCACTTCCTTCTTCGTCGCGTCCTCGACCAGGAAGACGTTGTGGTAGTCGCGGTCCGTATTTATCGTGGAGGTGGGAAACCGAACGCGCACGCGGGCCGACAACTGGTCCAGAACCCGTACCACCGGGCGTGCCTCCCGGTCCCGCGATGCCCCGCCCACGGCGTTTTCCTTCCTCCACGTGAGGTCCTTGCGCAACTCGCGAAGCTGGTACCATCTCGCCACCAGCGCCTGGGCCTGCCCCTTACGCTCCTCCGGGAGCGAACCGAAATTCGCCTGCTGAAGAATCTCGGGCGCCACGGCACGCTCGATCTTCGAGAGCATCGCGTCCACGTCCGCCAACTCCTCCGCGATCGCTTTCAGGTTGCGTTCCTGCCCGTACTCGAACCCCACATCCACCGTCGTCATCCCGGCGACGTCGGACCCGAGCTGGCGCGCCTCCACGCCCCGTGAGGCCCTGATCTCGCCGCCGACGATCCGGCCTCGCCCGCGCAAGGCCCTGACCATACCGCCCGACGTCACACGGCAGTCCAGCAAAGCCCCATCCACTTCCACGTCTCCACCGGCCTCGATCGTCGCCCGCTCCACGTAGAGGGCGGAGAGGCAACCGCCGCACTTGATCTTCCCCTTGCCCTGGCCTTTCACTCCGCGGCGCAGGCGCACGTCCCCGCCGGCCACGATCTCCGCCGCCTCGACGGCCTCGTGGATGTCGAGGTTGCCCTCCACTTCCACCTTGAACCCGGCAGCGACTCCCCCGCGGATCTCCAGACTGCCGTTGCAGCGGATGTTCCCGGTGGAGAAGTTCACGTCGCCCTCCACTACGGTGAGCTCACTGACCAGCACGTGGCGATCGTCCTGCCGGTATGCTCCGCTCGCGGCCGCGCGGAACGTCAGCGTCCCGTCCTGAGCCTTCTCCACCTCCACGTTTGAGCCGGCCACCGGAGCGATATCCCGCCCCGGCGCAGCAGGGAGCCACTTACCCGTGACGGTGAAGCCCGCCCTGCCCGGCTGAGGCGGTCGCCGCGAGCCGAGAACCTCGCCTTTCGTCACCGGCAGGATCGTCGGGTGTTCCTTGTAGTCAATCGTGCCCTCCTCGGTGAGGAGAGGCCCCGAACGGACAAACTTCTCCACCGGCACGAACTCCGAGTCGCGCCCGTCTTCCGGCGATGCGCCACGCGCCACGATCGCCCCCGCGAAACTCTCCATCCTGCGGATCTTCTCCACGCACTCCAGCGCGACTTGGGGCAGAACGCCCCGGCGTACGCCGTGGGCCACCAGGAAATCACGCAGGTGGACCGCCTCAACCTTGGCCGCCAGGACGGGCGAGATCTCGGGTGAATTGAAATTGAGGTAAGCCTCCATCTCGCCCGCGGCCACGTCAAGCCGGAGCGGGAGGAGTATGGACCCCCTTGCCTCCTCGGCAGCCTTCCCCAACGTTGTCTGCCCCATCTACGGGTGGCCTTACTACGCCGAGCGTAGGCAGTCAAGCGGGAACAGCGCGCAGGCTCAAAGCCCCTTGCCATGGAGGGCATGGGGCCATGCAAGGCCACGTTGATGGCAGCCCCTCTCCGCCGCGGCGGACGGACTTCGGCGGGCAGGCAGCCCGCGTCACCGGTGGGAGACGCCGCCGTCTCCCACCGGCTCCTGCTGCGTCACGCAGTGACACGTCCCCAGTCCCCACACGAGATCCCGCGCCGGGATGCCGACCACCCGACGCCCGGGAAAAAACGACGCGAGCACCCGCGCCGCTTCGGCGTCCGCCGGATCGTCGAATACCGGAAGCAAGACCACCCGATTGCCGATATAGAAATTCGCGTAGCTCGCGGGAAGACGTCTGCCTTCATGCACCACCGGCCGCGGCATAGGCAACGCACACAGATCGAAGGGCCTACCCCGCGCATCGGTCATCCACTCAAGCCTGCAGCGGTTGTCCTCCAGGGCCCTGAAGTTCTCGTCCCGAGGATCGGCCTCCCGGCAGTAGACGATCGTCCGCGGATCCACGAACCTCGCCAGATCGTCCACGTGCCCGTCCGTATCATCCCCGACGATTCCGTCGCCCAACCAGAGCACTTGGCGCGCGCCAAGATAGTCCATCAGCCGGCTCTCAATCTCCTCCCGCGAGAGTTGCGGATTCCTGTTCGGGTTGAGCAGACACTGCTCGGTCGTGAGAAGCGTGCCTTCGCCGTTGACGTCAATGGAGCCGCCCTCGAGAACCATCCCCGCCTGATACCTCGGCACGCCCAGCCACTCCGACACCCTCTCCGGTATCCGGTTGTCATTCTCGTAGGGCGGGTACTTTCCCCCCCAGGCGTTGTAGATCCAATCCGTGGCCGCAATCTCCCGCCTCGCGGCTCGCGGCTCGCCACTCATGACCTCCGACCTCTCCCGACTGCCGACTCCCGACTGCCGAACCACGAATATGGGTCCATGATCCCGCGCCCACGCGTCATCCGTCAGGGCCCGATAGAACTCCACCCGCGACGTCAGCGCCCCAGCCGCCAACAACATCGAGCGCGCCTCCGCTTCCAGGCGCTCGTCTCGGGCGATGATCCGAACTTTCTCACTTTCCTGCAGCGCGGCCGTCATTTGCACCCACACCGCGGGAATACGCTCGATCATCCTCGGCCACGTCTCCGGGTTGTGCGGCCACGTCAGCCACGTGGCCTCATGCGGCTCCCATTCAGCGGGCATTCTGTAGCCGAGCTCGCGCGGCGCCGAGGCGCCGAGAGGTCGAGACGTCGAGGCGTCGGGAGGTCGAGTCACTGGCCGTCTGGCGCCCCGCTCCGCCTCGTCTTCCCGACCTCCCGACTTCACGACTTCACGGGCGGTTCGTCCATGAAGCGCCTCACAAGGCCCTCATACGCGTCGATCCGGCGGTCGCGAAGGAACGGCCAACCGCGGCGTGTGCGGTCAATTTCCCGCAAGTCACATTCCGCCACCAGCACCTCTTCTTGCTGCTCCGACGCCTGCGCAAGCACGCATCCGAAGGGATCACACACGAAGGAAGATCCCCAGAACCTCAGCCGCCCCTCACGGCCCACACGGTTCACCGCTGCCACAAACACCCCGTTGGCCACCGCGTGCGCCCGCTGAGTGACCGTCCACGCCTCCCGCTGCCGCCGGTTCTCGGCCGCCTTCTCGCCCGACAGCCAGCCGATCGCCGTCGGGTAGAACAGTATCTGTGCGCCCTGGAGCGCAGCGAGCCGCGCCGCCTCGGGAAACCATTGGTCCCAGCAGATGAGGACCCCGATCTTGGCGTATCGCGTGCGAACCGCTTGAAAACCCAGGTCGCCGGGCGCGAAGTAGAACTTCTCGTAGTACAGCGGATCGTCGGGGATGTGCATCTTCCGATAGTGCCCCGCCATCCGTCCATCGGCGTCCAGCACCACGGCGCTGTTGTGATACACACCGTCGGCCCTCTTCTCGAAAACGGGCACGACGAGGACGACCTCCAATTCCCCCGCGAGAACGGACATCGCCTCGGTGGTCGGGCCGGGGATTGCCTCGGCCAGGCCGAACAGCCGGGCATCCTCCTCCTGACAGAAGTAGCGCGATCGAAACAATTCCTGAAGGCACACGATCCGCACGCCCCGCCGGGCAGCCTTGCGCACGCCTTCCTCGGCCCGCGCGAGATTTTGCTGCGGGTCACGGCCGCATGCCATCTGCACGAGCCCTACACGCACACTGGGGCCGGCGCTTTTCGGACGAGTCATGCGCAGAACTTACTTCCTCTGGCCGGCAACTTCAAACGAGCTACAATACAGCCGTGCCTTCCGACGATCCGGTCAGGGCTGAAACCCGAAACCTCCGCCGCGTCCAACTCCTGGTGGATACCGCCTGTGCCTACGCCGCCACAGGTGCCTTGAGCCCGGAACAGATCCCGCGATTTGTCGAGGACGTGAAAGCGGCCGTGTTGCGCGTCTTCCCGGACAAGGGAACCGTGTTCGAACTGCTGTATCGTCCGCGCCTCGAACGCGCCGCCAGCTACTGCCCGCTCCCTACGTAGCCGGCCACACTCGGCCGTGATGAGTCATGTGTCCTCAGTGATGAGCCCTGCTTCCCTCAATCCGCATTCCGAAATCCGCAATTCAGAATCCGCATTCCTTCTTTCCCCTCCCGATTCCCGATTCACGAAGCCATCCCCTTTCCCTTCTTCCTCCCCCCTCACCCTTCGCTGTTCACTCTTCACAACTGGCATTTGGCACATTTGTTTGAGCGTAACACCTTGAAATCACACGGATCGTTCAATATCGCACCGATCCCATCCAGCAAAGGATCGAAACGAAATTCAGGACGCGGGCATAAAGCCCGCGACTACCGCCTGTGTCCCAAGTTGTGTGGTAGCCGCACCCTTCACGGGTGCGTCTTCAAGTCCCACGAGAATGTGCCAAAGGCCAGTTCACAACCTACGGCCGAATGATCACCACATCGTCCGGATCGGTCCACACCGGCTCGATCTTCAGAATCACGACCTTCCCATCCACCGACTGCAGCACGGCACGCCCCTTGATGTGAAGTCGGTTGGTGAGCAGCACGTGCTTACCCCCATCCTTCAGCTCGGCCCGGATCTCGTTGCCCGAGGTGGCGAGCACCCCCCCCACGCTCGCGCCCTCCAGGACGATCACGACCGCCTCACCCATCTTCGTCTTGATGGCCACATCTCGCGTCTCCCCCACGCTCGCCTGACGGAAGCCGACCCACAAAAGTCCTGCCCCCACCATCAACGCGAACCTGAACGCTTTCATTGTCACCTCATTTCCCCTTTCGGCTTTCCGCTTTCGGCTCCCAGCTTCTCCCCTTCCTCCTCCCAGACCCTCACACAGTTTCTTCCCCCTTCCTTGGCCTGATAGAGCGCCCGATCGGCCCGCTCGATCACACTCTCTCCCGTCAAACCCTCCGACGTCCCGTTTACCACACAAACCCCCACACTGACAGTGACCGTGAAGGCCCCCTCTTTCTCGACAAACGGTCCGGCCTCGGCGCTTTTCCTCATCCGCTCGCCCAACCGTAGCGCGGCCGACTCATCGGCATTGTTCGCCACGACCACGAACTCTTCTCCACCGAACCGCGCCAACACGTCCCCCTGCCGCACGCACTCTTGGAGCCGCCCGGCCAGTTCCTTGAGCACCCGATCACCGGCCAAGTGTCCAAACCGGTCGTTGACGCTCTTGAAGCGGTCCACGTCCACCATCAGCACCGCAAACGAATCGCGGTATCGTCGGGCCAAGCTCAGCTTAGCGTCCAGCGCCTCCACCAAATAAGCCTTGTTGAAGACCTCCGTGAGACCGTCGCGCGTGGCCATCCGGTACATCTCATCCAACCAGGCCCGCTCGAGATCGTCGGCACGCAGGAACCTGAAGATCGTGCCGCCCACCTGGAGGCGATCCCCATCCCGCAGCGTCGCTTCGGTTACTCTGTCGAGGTTGACGAACATGCCGTTGCTGCTTTCAAGGTCGGTCACTCGGCAGCCGTCCGGCCCGACATGAATCTCCGCATGCCGCCGCGAGGCGAACCGGTCGGTCTCGATCCGGATGTCCACACCCTCCCCGCGCCCGATGAGAATGAGCGGGCGATCCAGATCGAACCGGCGGCCCTGAAGATCGCCGTTGAGAACGACCAGGCAGCCTTTCTGCACGCCCGCTCGCGCTCGCGGTGAGACCTCTTCGAAAACGGTCGCTCCCTCGCCGTCCAGCGTCAGTTCGTCGGGATTGAAAGGATCACCCAAGGATCGCGTCGCCTCTCGCCTCGCGGGGCGGGCCAAGCTTGAGCACGGCCATCGGGAGCCCCGCTTGGCGCCGCGCCACGTCAACTCGGATCATCTTCACGAAATCGCCCCCAAGAGTGGATTCTACCACGCCGACGCACACCATCCGGCGTGCTTTCCGCCGCGCCGAACAGGCCAGCATGAGCGGTCCCGCTTCGCCTCCCTCTCCCAGGTTCACCGTGGCATCAAGGATGCCGATCGTGGCCTGGATCGCCCCGACCCGGCCGGGCAGACGATCGCCCCACGGCATGATCCTTCGCAGCCCGATACCGCGATCCCTGCACCATCCCGTGAGCTCCTCCACGCTTGCTTTCGCCGGAATGCCGGCAATGGAGCAAAGCTGGCGTCGAGTGGCGTAAAGATGATCCACCGCCCTCAGAAGTTGGGGAAGCGACGGACATGGTCCGCCCGCCGCATCCTTTCTCCCGCGCCCCGTTCCGCGGCCGCGGCCCTCGTGCCCGTTCCCCCCACTACGGTTCTCAGTTCTGGACTCGCGCATACCTGCACCCCCTTGACCACCAAACCCTCGGGAACGACAAACCAGGGGGGCCTGCCTCAAAGGCAGGGTAGCCCGCCACACTCATTTTGATGATCTCTCAGCAGTGCCCGCCTGTCTGTGACTTACATCACATTTCCCACCTGCGGGCGTGGGCTCGCAGGCCGTATCTGCCAACCCGCCGGACATCCGCCATCGGACCGATGAGAATCGGTCCCTACGAAAACATGGGGTCCACGACCGCCGGAATTCTTCCCATCTTCGTAGGGACGCATTCTGATGCGTCCGTATCTGAGCATAGGCACGTAGTATGCCTATGCACATCATTTAGGTCAAGGCGCTTGAAGGGTCCCTGATCCGTCGCCAGGCATCCGTGTCCCGTAGGGACGCACCTGGGCAAGGAGCCCTGGTGCCATGAGCAGAAAGCAGCCCAGGAAGGGCTGCGATCAGCATGGCATTCCTATGCGTCCGAGAAGACGGACCGATCAGAATCGGTCCCTACAGCGTTGAATGCAGGCCATCCTGGGCCAGGTACGACGGAGGCACACCCATCGGGTGCGCCCCTCCCGATCAGAACCTGAGCTCGAACGAATCCCCGTCTATCTCAATCACCGCGCGCGACGGGCCTACCTCCTTCAGCGTGACGTCGCCGATCCTCTCCCCCACCCTTTGAAAAGAGTGGACTCGCCCGTTCACCTCAACCACGGCACCGCGCTCGTCCACCGCCACGAGTTTCAACTTGGGTCTCGGCTTGGGAGGCGGGGCCTTCGCCTTCGCCTCCTCCACCTTCCTCTCGGCTTCCCGGCGTGTTGCCACATCCGCCTGCCGGACCTCCGCCTGGGCCTTCGCCAGGCGCGCCCGCAACTCTGCACGGTAGACATCCATCCTCAGCGCATCCAATTCAGGATCTTCCAGCCAGTCGAGCCTGGGGAACGCGGCGGAAGATGGGGCGGTCTTCGGCGGCGCCGATAAAGGCACGGCGGACTCGGGCGCCCCCGACTCCGTCGCTTCCGTCCCTGCCTCTCTCTCACTCCCGAACGAGCCGAGAGGGCTCTCCTCGCCCTGCGCGCGGGCGCTGGAGTCCTCTGACGTCGGCCACCCCCTCCAAAACCATCCGTATGCCACGGCGATGGCCACAATCGTCGCTGCGATCCAACCATTCTTCTTCATGGATTGCCTCCTCTCGGCATAATGCCTGCCGATACCGCCGGCCCAGCCGCCGGCCGCTCCAACACGCGACCGACCACGGACGCCGTCACATCGAGTCTCCCTCGATCCCAGGTCACCAGCTCCACGACCACCGGCCACTGGGAAAGTCTTTCGAGAAATACGCCAACCCCGCTCAACGCCGGCACGGGGACTCGGATCACGGATCCGCACGTCTCCCACGTCTCCTGGCGCGCACATGTCCCCCGCTCTATTTGGCCCTCCAGCGCCTCTATGCCGTCTCCCAGCGCCCCCAAGGTGTCTCCGGCAGCGGGGGGATCCTCGCCCGCGGGCCACGCTCCTCCCGCTGCGCCGGACTCGCCGATCGGCCAGGAGCACCGGCCGCGCCCAAACGCCCCGCCGGCGGCCTCGCAGGCCTCAAGACCCGGACCTTCGACTTCAATGGACGTGGAACTCCACGTCAAGCTTCTCACACCGCCCAAGCCGGCCAGTGCCGGCGGTCGCTCGGGGATCGGGAGCCTCCGGCCGGACCGCCACTTCGCCAGCGCACGGGTCGCCGCGTCCTCGATGACCGGCTTCGACCGCTCGGCCCATCGAGCTTGTTCGACGGCGTCCCTTTCCTTCGACTCCCGCGATCTCATCCAGTACTCTGTCCCGGTCGCTCCAAGCGCAACAAGAGCGACAAAGACTGCAACCCTATTCATCCGAGACGCCCCCCCTCCGTATTTCGCCATTCGGAATCCGGTTTCTCCTTCTTCCCTGTTCGATTCTCGATTCCCGATTCTCGGTTCACGACCCCTTCCCCCTCCCCGCCGCCACGCCCATCGGATACTTCTCCGCGAGCATCCGCACCGCATCCACCTTGCTCCCCGTCTCCTTCACCGCGGCATGGAAGGCCTGCACGTCCGCCCCATCCGTGGTGGACACCCAGTACGAGACCGGGTCCGGCACGAGCCGGAGCACTCCGTCCCTCGTGGCTCCTTCGAAGGTTGTGAGGACGAACGCCTCGCTGTAGTACCCCTTGCGCATGTGCACGGTCTGGATCGTGCGCACCTGGTTCGGGTTGAGGTGCAAGTGCTTCGCCAGGGTCTCCAGCGCCTTCGGCTGCTGCTTGAGCAGGAAAAGGTTCGGAGCGTTCGAGACGATCGCCTCGCCGGCGGGGAACTGGACGAGATCGAGCACGTCCTGCGTGATCACAAACACCAGACCGGAGTACTTCCGAAACGTTTTGTAGCCTTCCTGGATGAAGGCCGCGGCGGCCGGGTCTTTCAGGAACGCCCACGCCTCGTCAATCATCAGGTACTTGCGGACGCCGCGAATGGCCTCATCGCGCACCACGCGGATGATCAGGTTCATCACGGCCATCATGAGTGGTCCCCGGAGGTCGGGCTGGTCCTTGGCCTCGGTGAGGTCAAACACGGTCATCCGGTTTCCCAGTCGCAGCCTGGTCGGACCGTCGAAAAATGCCCCGAAACGCCCCTGCCGCGTGAACGGATAGAGCTTCAGCGCAAGCCCCTCGCCCAGGCTCCCCTCCTCTTTCAGGGCTTGAGTGATGTCGCTGACGAAGACCTCCTCGCCCCGCTTCCGCTCGAACGCCTTTCTCAGCGCGATCTCGAAGAGGACCTTCTGATCGCGCGTCACGGGCTCCTGACTCTCGGGGTCCCGCACCATCTGCGCGAGGAGGGGCACCCAGAGGGCCACGCTGGCGTCGTTCAGTTCGTCCGCAAAGGGATTGATGCATGTCGGATTCTTGAGAACGATCTGGGCATAGTCGCCGTCCAACATTTCACATAGTTTCTGGTAGGAGCCCCCAACATCTATGATGAACACGAACGGGCGCGGGTTCAGCCGTTGGGCCTGGATGAGCATGTCGTTCGTGAAGAAGCTCTTGCCGGCGCCGGAGGTGGCCAGGATGAGGCCGTGGGGGCTCGTGTCGCAGTCCATCGGGTCCGCTGTGACGGGCACGCCCAGGCGGGAGACATAGAGCTGGGTGGGCGTGCGCGTGCCCGCGAAGTACCCCCAGAGGGGGAGGAACATAACGAAGCGGTCGGAGAGGACCTTTCGCAGTCGCCTCAAGTACGTGTCGAGTCTCGGATCGAAGCCGAGGGGGAGGCTGGAGAGGAGGACCGGCAGAACCACGTCCGTCTCGATCGAGGCCGTGGCGCCGACGAACGAGAAGGCGCGCAGCAAGGCGTCGGTCGTCTCGGCTTGCTGGGCGGGGGGCGAGGACGCGACGACGTGGACGGCGAACGACACGATCCGGCGGTTTTTCCCTTCGATTTCCTTGAGAACGTCGTCCAGTTCATCCAGGATGACCTTGGCCGCGAGGTTCTCCTGGCCCGTGATGGACCGCGCCTGCCGTCCCGCCAGGAACCGCTTCGCGCCAAGGGCGGACTTGGACTCGGCCAACGTCAGGTTCACGAAGTTGATGGCGACCAGGAGGTTGCCCGTGTACCGTTCGAGGAGGGTGTTGATCAGGGCGGGGCCGACACTCCCAGGAAGGCCCGTGAGGCTGAGGACCTGCGTGCACAGACCGTCGAGCAACAGGTGGTCCTCCCGAACCTCGCAGTTCCCGAAAGCGATCTGCTCGCGCAGCGGCCGCCCGTCCGGAATGAATCGTCCACCCCCACCTGCCTCCTCCCCCATCGAGGGGGAGGAACTTTTGGGCGCCCCCTCCCCCCTTGCGGGGGAGGGTGAGGGTGGGGGGTGATTCCCGAACGCGAAAGAGCGCGCCCTCCCCGGATTCAGCGCCCGGTACGCAATCCCCAACAGCCCCGTCATGTCGAGCCGCTCCGGGCGGAACCCGTACCCTTGCAACCCCCTCTCCAGCCCGAGCCCCTGCCGCATGAGGTCGGCCTTGCGCGCGAGGTAGTCCCGATGGATTTCGCCCGCGATCGCCCCCCGGCCCTTGGCGGCCCATGCCAGAATGCCGCCTGCCGTCCGCGTCGGCGGCGGCGAGATGAGCATGAGGTAGACCGCAAACCGGCGGCACCGGTACGGATCTCCCGGCCAGAAGCCGTGCACCGCGGCGTCGCGATATCGCGCCGACTTCCCCTCGCACAGCAGTGTTATAAGACTGTCAGGTGGGAGTTCCGAAGCACCCAAGAACTTGTTCAGAGTGTCATCCACGTCCCCGCTGACCTCGAGAAGGAACTGCCCGCAGAACCCCTGGGGTATCTCCAGGAGCAGCCGCTCCACCACCTCGCCCATCCGAGCCTTTGCCTCATCCGAATCGGTCTCGCTCGGCACCGGCGAGATCCGCCAGCCCATCCCCAGCCGCCCGTCCACCTGGATGAACACCTGCCCATCGGGGTCGTAGTCGTAGTAGGGCAGCAGTTCGGCCACATCGGGGCCGCGATCATTCAGCGCCGCGAGGCGCTCACGGGAGATAGCCATCAGACCAGTGAGCAGTAAGCAGTGAGCAGCAAGCCCGATGTCAGGCCTGAAGCGGATGAGACGCTTGCAGACATTCGCTTCAACGAGCGAATCAGCCCCGTCAACATCTTGCTGACGGAGACCGAGGTCTCTTCCAACCGCGTGTCCGTCCGATATTCCAGCAGACGTGCGATTTCAAGGTGCGTGTCAAGTTCGCTCAGCGAGCCCTGAGCATAGTGAAGGAAGTTCGCGAATTCCTTGCGCGTCTGCCGACCCGCTCCCTCGGCAATGTTCGACGCGATGCTGACAGCGGCCCGACGAGCCTGTGACGTCAGCCCATATCTCTCTTCCTCCGGCCAACTCCGAGTCGACTCATATACAGCCTTGACCAGCATCAGGCTTTGCCTCCACACCTGCAGCCGTTTGTGCGGTTTCACACGGCCGGCGTCATGCTTCTCCATCAGCCCACCTCCTCCTCCGTCCCTGTTCACCGTCTGACCGCTTACTGTCTTGCTGTTCACTGCTTACTGCTCACTGCCCACTGCTCACAGCTTACTGTCTTGCTGCTCCCTATCCTGTTGCTCCCTGTCCTGCTGCTCACTGTCCTGCTGCTCACTGTCTTGCTGCTCACTGCTTACTGCTCACTGTTCACTGCTCACTGTTCACTTTGCCCCGTTCGCAGCACGCGCACGATGAAGACAGCCTGCTCCGTCCGCTCCGTATCTCCGAACCACCCCTTCTCCGTTGTGGAACCCGCGCCCGTGGAGACAATGAGCGGCTGGCCGATCTCCGCCGTGGACGTGGTGGAGAAACTGTGATTGAGGCGGTCGGCCACGCCCCCGGCCATTTCGACGATCACGCGGCCGGTGTTCGAGTAGTCCCGGTGCGGCGTAACGTACAGCTCCCAGCCGCCGGCCTGGGAGCCCGGCGAAGATTCAACCGCCATGTGGACCGTCCACCCGTTCAGCGCGACCACCCGCGGGCGCGACACGAGCCGGGCCTTTTCGGGCGCGAGCCCCGCCAGGAAGACGGCCGCGGGGTCCGTGTCCTCCCCCTTGAGTTTCCCCTCCAACGCGACCGGTCCACCGGGAAGGATCCGATCCAGACCGATCCGCTCCGCCACGCTTTCCCACGAGACTCCGTCCTTGCCCGGCGAGGCGAGCAGGATGGCCACCTCCACCAGCCAGGGCTCCCGCGACTCGGCCTCGATCTGCCGGAAATAGCGGTCCAGCGCCCTTATGTTTTGGTGCTCGTCGCGCACGATGGCCGTGCCGCTGATGGGATCCACCATCACCTTCCCCTCGGGGGAGAGGAACGAGCGGATGGAGTTCTGCAAAGCCGTGCCCGGGTCCTCGGCGTATCTCACGGTTACGCCACCTCCGTTCGAGCCGGGCAGCGCCGCGGGCCGACGCGCCCACACTTCGGGAAGGTAGAAGACCCTTTCGATGTACCTGCGCACGAGGGCGGTGTGCGCCGTGAAATCGAACTCCGCGGTGTATCCCGCCTGAGAAACGAGGCCGTCCACAGCCACGTGGAAGGGAATCTCGGTGAGGTCGGCTGATACCGCTCTCTCCGGGTCCACCCCCTCGTCCCACTTCACACTCCATTCCGCCTGCAACCCCAGCCTCTCCAGCGCCATTCGCAGAGGCAGACCGGCGGCTTGCAGCGTAACCGAAGGTGTCGCCCGGGCCATCATCTCCTCGCGATCCGACCCCATCCCGAATGCGCGGTCGAGATCCCGACTCCCCCTCTCATCCGACCTCTCGCCCTCCCCCCTACCCCGGCTTCCCGGTTCTCCGCCGCGGCGGGCTCCCTGTTCCCTGGCTTCCCGACTGCCCACTGCCGACTCCCTCCTGCCGACTCCCGATTCCGCCACCGACTGCATGATCGCCTTCTTCTCCTCCTCGTCCATCCCGTAACTGTCGGTCTTGCCGGCGCAGGCCTGGAAGCCGAGTAAGCAGTAAGCAGCAAGCAGCGAGACGGATTTCAGAACTGATGGGGCCGCGAACCCGTTGCGAGCCGACTTCAGGGATCGAATCAAGCCTGTCAGCATCTTGCTGACTTCGGTTGTGCTCCGTGCGGCGCCGGAGTCCACCCGGTAGCCAAGCACGCCCGCAATTTCGAAATGGGTATCCAGCTCACTGAGTGAAGCTTGAGCGATGTGGAGGAAGTTGATGAACTCCTTTCGAGTCTGGCGGCCGGCCCCCTCCGCGATATTGGCTGCGACACTGACAGCCGCCCGCCGCGCCTGGGAACTCAGCCCGTATCGTTCTTCTTGCGGCCACAGTGTCGTCATTTCATAGGTCCGTTTCACGACCTCGAGGCTTCTTTTCCAGACCTCCAACCTCTTGTGCGGCTTGAGATCATTCCGAACTGCATCCACCATGAGCTATCCCTCCTTCATTTCAATTCCGAATTCTTCACCTCTTACTGCTCACTGTTCACTGTTTACTGCTTACTGTTCACTGCTCACCATTCACTGTTCACTATTCACTGATCACTCTTCACCCTTTACTCCTTGCCGTTCACTGTTTACTGCTCACTGCTTACTGTTCACTATTCACCATTCACTGTTCACTGCTTACTGTTCACCCTTCACACCTCGCCCTACGGGCGGCCCTCCGGCGCGGGCTTCGATTCCGGATGGAGGGGCAGCGGGGGGGCGGAACGCCCCGAGCCTCCCGGCCGCTCGAATTGGATGATGTCGGGATTCCACCGCCAGTCCTTGATCCTGTAGTAGATCCAGTGGCCGTTCACATAGATTTCCGGCCCCACCGTATGGGGTGCAACCCACACTTCGATGTGTTCGGGAGGCACGACGAGGGGCACGTAGGGTTGCTCGTATCCGAAGGGGCGCTCCACTTTAAAGTGTTCCTGGAGATCCCGAATACCCTCTCCGGCTCCCTCCTTCAGCCCCTCTTTGAACGCATCGGCCGTGTTCTTTCCCTGGATCTTGGCGCTGCAGGCCACGCCGAGAGCGATGAGCGACAGGAGATGAGTAATGACGACCAGACGGGTGAATCGCCTCACCCCTCGGTTCTCGCGCATCACTCCACTCCCCCGAACAGGTTCGCAATCTCGGGAATGTCGACTCCCTCGCTGAGCATCAAGGCGGCATCAATGCCGCCGGGGATGTCCACTGTGGGCATGAGCCTGGCGGCCTCCTGCTGCATGAACTTGGCAATGTCCGCCATCGCCTGGCTCAGGGCCGACGTCCCCGCGTGCGTGATCGCATCGCCGGTCACGATCTGTCTCTCCGTCCCGTCCGCCGAAATCACCCGGGTCACCTCCTGGACGGCGAAGGCCTGGCTGAGACCCGCGGCAAACCCTGCTATGAAGCTGAGCCCCAGCTTCCGGCCCCGGCGATCCGTTACCTTCCCCGCGATGCCCAGCCCGCCATCCGGCCCTGCCACCCAACCCTGAAGCGGCCGATCCAAACTGCGGCCACCTGGGAAAACGCAACTGAAAAGTCGCGCGTTGATTCGGACCCGTTCGGATGACAGATCGCCGTCGGCCAGCCCCAGCGCGACGCAGCCCTTCATGGGGATCGAGAATCCGTTCGGGGTCACCCAGTTGTCCATCACGACCATCTCCACCGGGAAGGCCGATTGCGCGCCTCCGGCCGCTGGATAGGCGGACACGCCGTTGAGCGTGCGCACTTTCACCACGCTGCCGGCCGGCAGGTAGTGGGGTGAGGATGGCGCGCCTCGCAGTCCCAATGCTCCGTCGGCCCTCGGCTTCTCCTCCCTGGGTGGCGGCACCTGAATCATCTCGATTGGAGGGATGTCGGAGGCCCGGGCGCCCGGTCGTCGACCTGCTTCCTCACCCCCCGCGCCGGCCGCCCGGACTGCCTCGACTACGCGCCCTTGGAGGGCGGCCTGGCCGACCTGTATCTCATTGAGCTGCGCGGCAAAGCCTTGAAGAATCTCTGCCTTGGTCTTGTCCGACTTCTCAAGCGCCTGGAGGCGGCCATCAAGCCGCTTTCCCTCCTCGACTCGTTTCTCGATGTCCTGCCGGATCTTCTCGATCGCAAGACCGGTCGAGAACTCACCCATCTGGATGGGCGACTCATCCCGCGTCTTCGTGACCGTCCGCCCAGCCGGGGCCTCGGTCAGGCGCGATCCTGTGTCTGCCGGCTTCTCCGACCGAAGCCACACGTACAGGACCAGTGCCAGAATCAGGATGGCCGACACACCAACTATTTTTCGTTGCCTTGGAATGCTCTGCAACCGTTCACGCCAGCTCATGGTTTCACCTCCCCACCCCCGGTCTCGAACATCATGCGATCCACCACGAGATACCCCATCGTCTTCCTGGGCATCCCCTTGAAGGCCTCGATGGTCTCCGCCGGTTCCCTCGGCGCCAGGTGCTTGTCCGTTATGGAGCCCAGAACCATGCCCCGGTAGTGCCACCCCTCAGGCGTCACGAGTTGCGGCTCGTTCGAGAGGTTTTCAATCTCGAGCACGAAGCCGCGGTTAGTCGGTCCCTCGTAGACACGCCTCGCGCGGTAGCGGATCACGTGGGGCTCCTCGAAAATGATCTTTCCGCCTCCGTCTTGAATCTCATAGCCGGGCACCGGTTGTTCCAACTTCATCGCGCCGAGAAGCATCAGCGCCTCCATCGGAGGCGTGATCGTTTGCGGCACCGGGGCCTGGAAGGTCTCGGGGACGAGGTGGACGGCGTCGTCTTCTCTCTGACCCTCCGTGGTCTCCAGAAGCTCCACCATGTAGGTCTGTCCTTTACTGTCGAACAGAAACAGCCGGTAGCGCTCGAACGACAAGAGCGGCTTGATCAAGATGCCGTCCGGCGCCCGCAGGATCGAGAACGTCCTGCTGTCAGGATTGGAGAAGTTGCCCATCGGCCCCGGCAGTACGATCTGTGTGGTTTGGGCCAGTGTGAGATAGACGATGACCGGACGACCGGGGGCCCATGGGACAGCCCGTCCCGCGTGGGCCGGTTGTGGACTCGCCAGCCCGAGCCCGATCACGATCGCGGCAACGCACATCGGCCGGAACGTGATGAGTGGTACGTGGTGAGTGATAGCAAACCAAACACTCTTGCATGTGACCGAAGCCTTCATCTTGGTCCCCCTTTCCTTGTCCGCCTTTCTCCACGGATGCAGCCCCTTGTGTGGCCTCGCCGTCGCATCGCTCTTGTTGATGTCTAGATTGAGAATGGAGTCGCACCCGGCAGGAGATTGCTTCGTCGAAGACTTCTCGCAATGACGGCCGAGGGTGTCATTGCGAGCGACGCGAAGCAATCTCATGAGTCCACTATCAATCCAGACCTCAATATCTTGATCCACTTGATCCATGTCTTCCCCCTCTTTCGCTCATCACACACCACCCTTCACGCCGCCATCCGCTTGTTGAAATACACGAGCCCGAAGCCCAGCAAGAGGATACAGAATCCCCGGTAGGCCCACGTGTCCCGGCCGATTTCCGCTTTCTTGGCCATGCACCCATTGTACAGTTCGGCATAGGCCCAGTCGGTCGCGTTTGCTTGGACAAAGTAGCCGGCGAATGAGTGGAGGGGATGAAGGTTCGCGTCGGTATCGGCCGCCGTCAGCCCGCCGATACATCCCTGGTCCGCCTGATGGGCCCGGTAGGCGTACCATGTGAGACCGCGTGCCGCAGCCACGGCCACCACGTAGAGGACCACGTTGACCAGGCCGGCCGGAAGCTGAACCAAGGCCGGCATGGCCACAAACGCCGCGGTGACCCGTCCGGTGTTCTCCCCCACCAGCCTCGCAGCCCAACCCGCGTCATGTTCATCCTCGACCGGGGCGGTAGCCTCCAACAGGCCCCGGATTTCCTCCGGCGCCAGGCCCACCCCCCCCTCCTGAGCCGAGACCACCCCACGGGCGACCTCGCGCGCCGTGGCCCTCCTGACCGCATAGCGAGACCGCGACCCCTTCCAGGTGGTCACGTCGGTTTCGATTTGCGTGGCGTGAGCGGCGCAGGTCGTGCTCACACTCCCAACCTCAATCGAGCGATTCGCAAGATTCGCCTTGGCCGTGGTTTCGTCTCCCTCCATCAACTTCTCAAGAACCGAACCCACGATGCACTCGCTCCCGAACTGACGCGCCGCGGCGGCCTCGGCCGCATCGAGGACCGACTCGAAGTCTTCCGTCACCTTGGCCGCCAGGGGAAACTGAGTGGCGGGGGCGGTGAACCCGGAGGCCTTCTTCAGGTCCCAGTCGTGAATGAGTCCCGTCGGGATATCAGCCAATGGCCGCACCACGGCCTCGAAGAGCGTCGAGGGATACCCTGTGCCCGACTTCTCCGCGCTCACGGCCACGGCCCAACCCAGGAGAATCTGGACCATCGCCAGGCCACCCATGAGCTGGCGCCCCTCACCGATCCTGCGGACGCCCCATAGGAACATCCCGATGCTTGTGAGCGCCGCCACGGCCAGGATGGCCCCATGAACCAAGTATTGGGCCACGAAATCCAGCCACGGCTGGATGAGCGCCGCCTCGAGGGTGAACGTGGTCCGGAACATGACCTAGTACGGCGTTAAGGAATTCCTGGAGCGGTTCCCTGCCACGTCGCCGTGCGGTAGCCCCGCTCTCCGTTCGAATGCACCAATAGGGGCGGGGCGTAAGTACCGTGTTGATGAGAACCACCCCATTCTCGATCTGCTCCCACTATTGCTCAACACGGTATCAGAACGGTCCCTTGTAGTTGAAGATCAGCTTCGCCACCGCCTCGAGGCGCTCGCGCAGCAACTGGAGGATCCACGCCTGCACGTCCGCATACGTGCTCTTCTTGACCTTCTGGTCCTCGATCCATGCCTCCAGATCCACCCGCAGCCGCTCCCGCATCCGCCAGATCTGTTCGAGCATGATCGGCTGGATCCCGGCGCGCGCCTGGACGAAGCCCACCAGCGAAACCACAATCCGCGCCTCCCGCTGAACCGCCTCCGCCGCGAGGGCCCCGCGGAGCTTGGGACATTTGACCGTATCCTTGTGGGCCTCGTGGTAGACGACGGTGTCAATCGGGATGGGCTGGAGGTCGGGCAGATCCGTGCGCCATTGATACTGAGGCGGCGCAGGAAAGATCCCGCAGTCGGACCCCATGATCGTGTCCAGCACGCTGCCGCCCTCTTGAAGATTCTCAAGCCGCCCGTATAAGCCCTGGAAGTAGTAGGTGGGATTGTTGTTGGAATCGGGATAGTAGTCGGCGTTCTCGCCTTCGAGGATCAAGTGCGACACCATCCGGCCGTCTTCGAGCCTGCTGTCGCCCAAGTAGTTCCACACGAGGCCCCGGTAGGTGTCGTTCGTGAACAGCCTCGTCACCACCGAATCGTAGGCCGTGCCCGAACCCGTGGCACTCGGCAGTCCTGTCATCTCCTCGACAAACGGCTTGCCGCTGGTCGCATCTCTCCACTTGGGGTCCTTGTAGGCCTCCACGCACTTGGCAAAGATGTCCGGGTGATAGGCGGTGTAGTCGATGCCCCCCACCGTCACCCCTCTCCCCACGCACGTCGCGATCGCGTCGTACGCCGCGCGGTCGGAGACCAGCGTCGCATTCCCCGCGTGCGTCTCGATCGTCCGCCTCTGGAAGCCGTAGAGTTGGAAGTAGAGCGCCGCGACCGCCGGGAGCACATGCTCCATTCCGGGATTCTTGGTGATCAGGGATTGGGTATACGTGGCGGGGGGAGACTTCTCGATCTCAAGCAAGACATCATATAGGAGTGCGCCCAGATCCACGTTCCCAGCAAAACCCTTGAGATCGGGCGGTGCGATCACGGCATAGGGAACCTGCTGCGATGGCACGTTCGTCTTGTCGCGCCAGTTGTCGGTCAAATCCCCCTCGGAAGGCGGCCAGACAACTTGCTGCGCCTTCGCCTGCCCCCAACCCGCCAGTGTAGACGCAAGAACCGCCGCTGTGATGATTCCGTTGTTCAGTCGCATACGATCTTGTCCATCCTTTCTTTCCATTCGGGACTCTTGGCCGAGAACTTGGCCTTGACTTCCTCGCAGGCCTGGCGGCTGCCCTCCGCACGTTTGCCCGCCCGCTGCTTCCGGGTGGCCTCAGCGTCTTTCTTGGCCTCGTCCAACGCTTTCATGTAGGGCGAATTGGGATCGGTGAGCTGCTGGTGTGTCGGACCGGGATCGGTCGGCTTGCCCATGCCGTAGCCCTGGCGCTTGAGGTATTCTTCCTTTGCCTTTCGCTCCAGTACGTCTCGGGCCTGATCCACGTTGCCCTGTGCGTCGTCGATCTCTTTCTGCCGCGGCTCCACCTTCTTGCGCACGTAGCGCCCCTCCGCGGCAGCCGCCTCCTCGGCCCTCGACACGCCCCCAGCCCGAACCTCCTCGCGGGCTACCTGCAACGTGCCGGAGGAGGCACCCGATCTCATGCGGGCCACCGCCTCCAGAAGCTGAAGGAACTCCCACACCTCCGCACCCGTCGCCACCGTCCCCTTGAACACAGGCCCCGTGAACGAGGAGGACAGGGTCTCGAAGTCGGCGGCCATCGTCCCAAAGTCGCCCGATACCCCTTCCAACTCAGCCAAGAGGTTCCCCTGCCCCGCCGCCTTGCCCTTGCCCACCAACCCCTCCAAGGCATCGGCCGCCTTGCCCAGAGCGTCGTGAATCGGGTTCAATGCGGCATACAACGTCCCCTTGGAAAACTTCCCCATCGCGTCGGACACTCGGATGAGGCCATCCGATGCCGTCCGCAAAGTCCCCTCGATGCCCGGCGGAGCGTCACGAAGTCCCCGCGCCCGATTCGCCATCACACCCAACCGGTCGCCCATCTGACGCAGGGCTACCGGCGAGAGAAAGGCCGCGGCGTACACCCGGTCTGCAAAGTCCCGGTCGAGATTGCGCAGCTTGTCAGGCAAGCTCCCCAATCCCACCGAGACAGCCTGCGAGGCACTCCCCACGCTCGCCTTCCGTCCCCCCGCCTTCTTCATCGCCCCCTGCGCGTCGGTCAACCACTTCTCGAACTCCACCTTCACCTCCGCAAATGCGATGAGCGCCTCCATCACCTCCTCGGGACTGCCGATGCTCGTGATGTCTCCTGCCTCCCGGAGCTTCCTCATCAACTTCTCCCCCCGATGCGTGAGCGCCCCCATGTCCTCCCACAACCCCTTGGGGACGCCCGTGCCCGGCGAGAAGAGCGCCTTCACGTCCACCTCCACGGGCTTCACCAAGTCCTTCACAAAGTCGGGACCCACCGCGTCGCGCAAGGCCAATGCCCGCGCGCGAATCCCCTGTCCCGTCAAGCCCGCCGCGGCGATGGAAGACTGCAACCCCTGGACCTCATTCTGCCACCACTGAAGTTCGAGAGCCGGGAGTCGAGAGGCGGGAGCCGACAGGGACGACAGGATCCCGCTCAACATCGCCGAAGGATCGCCCAGCCTCCCCAAGTCCCCCGCCAGCGTCACAACGGGACTGACCTCGCCCAACTTCACATCCCCAAACTTGCGGATGAGGTCCGCCGTGTCGCGCGGGGGATTGGAAATGAGGCGAACCGCGGCGCATGCGTAGTCGGCGTACGTGAGGTACCCCTCCAGCTTCGCGAGCCGCCGGTGCAGAAGATCCAGCTTCGTGTGTACGGTCTGCACGGGGGCGTGGACGGGCATGATGGTGCAGGCCTGCTCGGCCATGTGGGATAGCGGCGGCTTGAGGAGCACGGGAGGAATCCGTGACTCCACGGCCGCGATCTTCGTCTTGACCAGGGAAGCACCGGGAATGTCTCCCGTCCCCATCCCGCAGGCCGAGAGGCCCGTGAGCGTCTTGCCGGCCTCGAGCGCGTGCCGCCCGATGTCCACCGCGCACTCGACGTCGTACACCCCGCTCTCCACGTCCGGATCGACCTGAAAGTGGGTCATCAACCCCTTCATGGCCGCATGAATCACCGTGGGACCGGTCTGCCCCGCCGCCTGCCTCACGATGGGCTCGATCTGCTGGAAGAGGCGGAGATACTGCTGCAACACCGCCACCATGGCGTGGATCTTCTCCTCGATCTTCTTCGCGAAATCGAGGACTTCCTTGGCGGATTGGTAAAGATTGCGGATCTGCTTGATGGCGTTGGAGATCGTGTAGACGTAGTCGGCAATGATGGCCGGTCCAGCCGTCCCCAGTGATCCCGCTTCGGCACCAAGGTCCTGTGAAAGGCGCACAAAGAACCATGCCGTGTTCTTGAGATAGGTGTTCAGATCAAAAAGACACATCCGCTGGTGCTGATAGATTACGAAGAGGGCGCCCTCGCTCACGTTTCCCGTCCAATACTCCTGGCGATCCCATTGCTTCGGGTCGTACCCGATCGGCACACACGAGTTCCAAGTTGCTCCGCCCGCGCCGGTGTGCACAAGCTGAATTGAAAGCCCATCCTGCTCATTCCAAGGGATGGAAAGCACATCCGGGTCCAGCGGATCCAACTCATCCGCGCCCCGCCCGTCAATCCAACACCCGCCCCCGCTCGATGCTGCAAGCGGCGCCTCCCAGACACCCAGGCTGGCCCCGGCAAGCGCAAGTCTCCCCATCCCAAATCTCGGGTCGGCGTGTTTCAGCCGACCGGAACGCTCATGCAGGTTTCCCCAAGGGAGCAAACCGGGCTGGTTTACACCCTCCCAAAAGCGCACCGTATCTGCCGGATCACGAAAGATTGTGAATGTGGGCACGTGCTTCTTGAAACCGGGCAGCCACGATTTCTTGCAACTGACGTCGGAGCAAACCTTCACTCCAAGCGCCTCCCCACACACCTCACACGTTGGCGTGCCCTTCTTGATCTTCTGCTCGCGCATGGGCAAGCCACCCTTCCAGCGGAAGAGGTCGAATTCCGAGAGATAGCAGACACTTGGCGAGGCCCATGCGTCTTTCCACGAAAGATTCATGTAGGCACCATGGGTTGCCAAACCCTTCACGATCTCGTCAATGACGTCCTTCACCATCGCCCCCACATCGAATGCCAGCCGGTACACGTGCACCTCGGGACGTTCAACGCCGGCGTCCAACCGCACGCCGAGCGGACGAACGAAGGGTTCGACCAACTGCTCAATCTGACCAAGAACGGGCTGAATCACGCGTTGCCCAACATCAGGGAAGAGGAGGCTTTGCCAGCGGGTGGGCACAACCTCCACCACGTAATAGGGGATGTTGTAGTCAAGATAGATCCCGAAGCATGGGTTGGGGTCGCCATCGAACGCAGTTGAGACAGCAGCGGCAGCAGCAGTCCCGACCGGGCCTGATGTAATGGCACCCATCGCTGTTCCGAACTCCACCCCGTCGAACTTGGGCTTGATCCCACACGCCCCGCCAAAGTCCAACGACTCCGTGATGATGCGCCACATCGCATCGCCAGAGATCGGCTGTGCTCTGGCCATTCGCGCCTGAACAGCCACAAGAACGAGGAGAAGACAAACTACATGCAGACCTCGGCGGGGCTTGGGCGCGTAGCTCATTGCTCTCCGGCTTCCCAGAGTAAGCCTCATGGCGACCTTAGAGAAGCATAGTAGATTGCAAGACACTTGAAATCCTTGTGACCTGGGTCAACCAGTTCTGCGCATTCCGAAACACTAGTCAGATTCAACGAGATGTCTTCTTTGAAGAAAAGAGCACACACCTCCTGATCGGTTCTGAAATTCAGCGCCTCGCTGCATCCTTCGACAGTGGGTACCAATCGGGGGATGCACTCAGCTACCTCAGGAGGGCCCGCCTTCAGCAGCCGAGCTCCTTGTGAAACAAGATCTGCCAGAGAAGCCTTGCATTCCTCCAACGTCTCGTTCCTACGTTGGAGTCCTTCAGGTTTGCAGGCGGCAGCCGCGGAGCATCGCCTATCCGCGACTTGCAGATTCGCCACTGTCCACCGCTCCCACAGTTCGTCCTTTGACGCCCCGCCTCCCCCATCCCCGCCCTCGTCCCCGCCGCAGCCCGGGAGCGTGAACAGTGACAAGTAAACGGTGAGCAGCAAGACCGTGAGATTCCGACAGATTCGATTCATGCCATTCGCTCCTTCCAATTCAGCCTCCCCACACCCATCGTTTCCACCTCCCCCTCACGCAGCAGATCTGAATCCAGCGGATCGAACTCATCTGCCCGCGAAGAGGCTTTGGGGTCAGAGCTTGACTTTGGACTCATCGAGCCTCCTTTCGCAGGCATTCACCACGGATCGTAGCGCCAGGTCCCGTTCCAAACGCCCCTTCATTCGGTCGGCGGCTTTGGCCACCGCACTGTACTGAACTCCATCCAACGCCCGCCCAATCTCTCCATACGTCTCTGTCCCACGCCGGGTCGCCAAGTACATCGCCACCGCCCGCGCCGGCTGCTCCCCGTCCCGACGCCGAACCGCCTCGACCGGTATCCGCCAAACCTCCGCCACCACCGGAACGATCTCCTTCACGCCCCAACCACGCCCCCTTATCGCACGGGCCTCCGGCACGTCCAAATCCTTCCCCGCATACCGACCGTCCACCATCCGACCCACTCGCTCCCAAAACGCCTCCCCACCCAACACCCCCCCGGCGCGAACTTCGCTCGCCAGGTCCCGACCGGCCCCCTCCATCCCATCGGCCACGAACCGACGGTAGAACCCCTGCGCTCGCCTCTCCGAACGGTGAAACTGCCCCAACGTCCACTCCCGATCCAACGGGATGTCCCCCGGAACGGTGCGCGAAATGAAATGACAAAGGCTGGAATACGAGTAGGCCTCCGGCTTGTCACAAAGACCCGCTCGAAGCGGATTGAGATGGATGTAACGCGACAGTTCCAAGCCGTAGGCCTCCTTCTCAACCAAGATCGCCTTGTACCGACCGCTGAACAGGTGCCCCACGCGCCGATGCCCACGGTTGAACCAGACCGTGTACCGGGTCTGAAGCGCCTGCATCGACCGGGAGAGATTGGCCCGCGGTGTTTCGATCATCAGGTGGTAATGGTTCGTCATCAGGCAATAGGCATGCACCACAAGACCATACTTGGCTCGAACGGCGAACAGATCGCTCAGAAAACGGGCATGATCCCTCTCCTGCATGAAAAGGTTCCGCCGCTCGATCCCTCGGGCCATCACGTGGTACAGCGCCCCTTCAAATTCCATGCGCAGCGGCCGGGCCATGGCCTCACGCACCTCCCCGCTCAACCCTTGAGTCCATAGTCAAGCTCTGACCCCAAATCCGAAATCGCGAATCGAGAATCGGAAGACAAACGGGCAGGACGAGCCCACCCCACTCGGCGCGGGCCGTATTTCGGAAACCCCTCTTTTCCTACTCATGGGCATTCCCCCTCGGAATGCCCGCACTCGCGCGCCTTTGGCTCGCCCTCCGTGGGCTCGCCGGGGGCGCGAGTACTGGGCCGTCCTGGCCCGCACTCGGCCCCTGCTTCGGCCGCCCTTCCTTGGGTCGGCCTGGGTGGCCGAGTACTGGGCCTTCGTGGCCCGCTCATGGCTGCGCCCCTTCGGTTACGACGTAGAGGGCGTTGATTCTCAAGCACTGGCGCGTGAAGAGGGTGAAGACGGTGAGGGTGTTGAGGTCGGCTCGAACGTCGATGAGCAAGCCCTCGCGCCCGTGGGTCAGCCGTTTGCCCATCGCCCGCGCCTTCTCGATGGCCCCGGCGTAGCCGGCATCGCCGTAGACGCCGGCCAGGTTGTAGAACGGTTGGTTAATCGCCAAGGAAAGCGGTTCTCCCTTGAGCATCAGGACCGGGAGGATCAGGCGATCTCGACAGGCTTCGCCGCTGACCGCCTCGATTCCCCCGTCGGCGGCTACCCTCGCGCGGATCAGTTCCCGCGGCGTGGGCGGCCGGTAGGCGAGCGTCCCCTTCGTGTCCTCGAACAGGGGATAGGATCGAGGCCCGGGGTTCAATGCCGTCTCCGTACCCATCGTTCGAAGGCCGACGTCCTGCAAGTAGGTCGGGGGCGGCCGCAGCGAAGTGCAGGCCGGCATGAGCAGAGAGCCGACGGCAAAGGGCATGGCTATGTTGAGCAGGCGATGTCGCCTGCGCTTGAAGCCGAAAGAGACTGTCATCGGCGCACCAACTCCCCTCACAGCCTCACGGGATGACCCTGGACGATGGAGCAGTGCTTCTGATAGACGCCCAGAATCGAAAAGGACGATGTGTCGGCCTTCACATCGGACAGGGTTGTCGCGCCATTGGCCCGAGACAAGGCGTCCTTCAGGGCGTCGTTGTAGCCCGCCTCTCCGACGGCGATCAGCCACAGGATGACGCTCATGCATGCCTCCCCGCGCACCTCCTCTGCCGGACCGCGCCCCTCCGACGCCGGCACTTCCGCCGGTGTGGGCGCCCGCCAAGCGAGGGGCGAGGTCACATTCGTGTAGATGCAACCACACCACGCGACAACGAGAAGAGGGATCAACAGAATACGACTACGGTTGGATGAGGTCATGATAGGTTCTCCTTTCTCAGTTTCTTTCCAACTGGCCCGTCGGCGATTTCGTTCGATACGCGGCCTTGGGGACGGGGCCTTGGGGACGTTGCCAGGCAAGTCAGGTTGTGCCATCGGGGGTGCTCCTTTCGGAGAAGCGAATCGGGAATTGGGAATCGCGAGTCGATCGGGCATGTCAGTATGCTCCTTTCCTGGTGAACTCAGAAAGGTCCACGAACTGGCGTCCCTGAGATGGGTCCGCCGGACGGGCCACTTGGGAACGGCTTGGAGGGCTTGCAGAAACCTCTTCTTCACATCGGAGTGAGTGGTCGCGACCTCCGCCCATCGATTCCAGGGTTGGCGCCACCGAAGCCCTCGGGCTCTCCCGCTCCACCACGTCGCCCGAGACAATGGTGGACCACGGCATCACAACCGCAATCGTTGCAACGCCGATCACCGGATTGACCAGTGCCGAGGCCAAACCGATGCTGAACGTCTGGCCGAACAGGCTGAACCAGTCGAGCGGTGTCACCTCTCGCGTGATGAGCAGGTTCCGGACCGCGAGCCGCTTGCCATCCCCGACTTCCTCTTCCACGACGCGCTCCAGCGGCTCGTTCTCGTTGAGCGGCAAGAGCCCCCACAAGGCGAACCACGTCCGGCGGGTCTGGGAAAAACGGTGAAGCACCCGTTCGTTCTCCGCCGCCGGCGCGAAGGCCGCATCGTCGCGCACGTGGTACCGCGTGCTGTAGCAGCCGGCCGTTGCAACCAGTGAGCAGTGAACAGTGAACAGCAAAACGAGGATGGAGAACCGGGAACGGCGACACTCTCCGCGGCCCTCCATGGCGCTGCGGGTGCCGTTCGCCGTCGCGGCACGGATCGGGAATCGCGATGTCATCTCAGGCTCCTTTCGTGAGTTCGTGAAGCGTGAAGGGTGATGAGTGATGAGAACTGGGCTTTGGCGCGCTTCACGCCGCCTAACACTTTGGATAAGCTTAACTCTCCGCATTCCTCGTCAAGCCCATCCACAAAGGGACTTGAACGAAATTCGGGACGCGGGCTAAAGCCCGCGACTACCGCCTGTGTCCCAAGTTGTGTGGTAGCCGCACCCCCTTGCCGAGGATAGCATGGGGCCATGATAGGTTGCGGCCCAGGAGGGGCCGCATGGAACACGGCCTTTGCGGGTGCGTCTCGAAGACCCAAGGAAATGTTCCAAATGTCTTTGGGGACGTTGCCAATCAAAGCAACTCCCGCCGACTTCACTATGGGCCGCCCGTCACGATCTGTCGCTCCGTCCCACCCACCCCGATGACTCACCACCGCGGTCGAGTAAACGGTAATCCGCCACGGGCGGAGTGAACGGTGAACAGCGGGGCGAGAACCGGGAATCGGGAACGGGGGGCCAGAAGCCGAGAGCCGGGGAACCGTCTGGAAACAGACCGTGCGCGGACTCAGCCTCATGAAGTTCAAGAAGCCGTCCCCATGCACATCGGGACGGCCCGGGCAGAGGCCAGGCCGGGCCTGCCGACTCACGACTGTCCGCCCAATGGCGGACTGCCGACTCCCACCTCCCAGGTTCTTGGTCACACTCATACCCCTATTAGTATTAGACTCCTGATACCTTCGTTTTGTTCCAAAGAACGCCAGTTTTTCCATCGGTCCAACGTATTGTCATTGCCAACAATCCCGACTTGCCCCTCCACCCAACCTCGCCCCTTGTGGGCAGGGGAAGAGGTGCTACAATGAGCCCGTGAGCGTCATCCAAAAGCCCATCACCCTCGCCGGATCCAAGGCCCAGAGGGACGTGACGGCTCTTTTCGACTCGGGTGCCACGTACTCGTGCATCAACCCCGAGATCGCCCGCGGGCTGGGGATCACTGATTCCCTCCCCAAGCCGATGATCTTCGGGACCGCCAAGAACGGGGATACCCTCCAGGCCACGGAGGCCATCCGTTTGGATTTCCACCTCGCCGGCTATCGCTTCTCGGACGAGTTCATGCTCATCCCGGACCTCTCGGAAGATGTGATCATCGGCGCCGCCACGCTCCAGAAGTGGCGCTTCAAGCTTGACTTCGAGAACGACGAGGTGATCATCGATCCGCGCGTCACCAAGCTGCGACTCCTTCGGCTCGCGCGATAGCCCGGATCCGGCCCAGTCGGTCATCGCCTCACACGCCTCCTCGCTCACCCCTTGGGTCCACAGTCAAGCTCTGACCCCCAATCACACTTCGGGTTGAAAGTAGATAGCACGAAGTGTATACTTCGCGCATGGCCATATCAGCCAAGGATCTTCGATACAGAACATCCGAGATCCTGGACCGCGTCTCGAGAGGGGAACGCATCTTGGTGCTGAAGCGAGGCAAGCCCAAGGCCGTCCTCGTCCCGATCGAGAGCCCGGGCGAGGGATCGAAGGAGGAGATTTCCCCGGCCTTCGGGCTCTGGAAAAACCACCCCGCCTTGAAATCTCCCAGGGGTTGGCTCAGGAGGCTCCGATCGGGGCGGCACCCGTCCTCTTCGACACGGACGTCCTGATCGACTTTCTCCGCGGCCGTGAGAAGGCGCGGGATTTTCTCGACCGCGTGCCGATCGGCCTGCGCCGTGGCTCGCATATTGTGCTTCTGGAACTGCTCCAAGGGGCGCGCAATCGAAGGGAGCAAGGCGTCATCGAGCGGTTCTTCAGAGAGTCTTTTCCCGAAACTCATCCTGTCGCGGAGGCCGTTTCGAGCCGCGCGGTCGGGCTCATGCTGCGGTACGGGGCCACGAGCGGACTGCGGCCAGCGGACTGTTTGATCGCCGCGACGGCCCTCGTACACGGTACGGGCCTGGCCACGGGCAACGTGCGACACTACAGCTTCATCCACGGTCTGGAACTCCTGAAATACGACCCCTGAAGATCCCCGGGGGCTTTGGGGCACGCCCCGTGTTGGGGACGAGAGTCGAGAACGGAGAACCGGGAACCGGGGAGCCGGGGAAAGGGCGCGGGGTGCCCCGCCACCGTCCCGGGCTTCGCCATCCCACCCCGGCCCTTGGAACGCGAAAAGCTCCTGCTCACGCTCTGACCCCTTTCGCAACTACCTTGGTATGGGCACGGGCTCCCGCCCGGGCGAGATGGCGAGACCATCCAGCAGGAGCCTCTTGTCTCGCTCGTTTGACTCGTGGGCCCCGCTCACGGCGCCAAAGATGTTGCCCGAATACCACGTGACCTCGAAGAAAGCCGCCGCGCCTCCAACCAGGTAGAGCTGTCTGCGAAAGGCTTCGTACGTGGCAAGACCGAAGAGGGCATTCAGCACCAAGCTGGTGCCCGCATCGGCCCACCGTCCGAGGTAGACGTGGCCGGCCCCCGGCAGGAGGGCCGCTAGCAAGCCTGCCGTCACCGGCGACTTTTTCTGACGACCTTGGAGCTCGTGCGACACCCGCACTAAATCGTCGCGGTACTTCGCCAACTGCGCCTCATCAGGCATGGCTGCGAACACTGATGCGGCACGGGACCCACTGTCCTGATTCAGCCGAATCCAGCCCAGATAGAAAACGGCCTCGGAGGCGACTTCCCGATCCGAAGACGCACCCGGGGCGAGGAACCCGGAGAAACCCCTTTCGGCGTCGTTCCAGCGCCTCTCGAAGTAGTAGGTCTTCGCCTCCTCCAGCCGCGCGCGCTCTTGAAGGCCGGCTCCTCCCCCTTCCGTCAATGTTCGGAACTCATCGCGCGCGTCTTCGGCCCTGCCTTGCTGTGTGAGCGCGATCCCAGCCAAGAGCTTGGACCAGGGGGCCCGCGCACTCGCCGGGTAATAGGCACCAAAGCGACGGAACTCGAGGACGGCCTCATCGAGATGGCCTTCGGCGTAAAGCTCGCGAGCGAATGCCCAGGAGCGATCCTCGTCCGACTGCATAGGCTCGCCCCGTGCGACGGACGGCGAGACCCCCGCGAGGCTACTCAGGATGATCAGCACGCTACTCTTCATCCGGACCCACTCCCGAAAAGGACCAGAACTCATGCGCCTCCACCGGGTCAACATAGCGGAGGTGCCCATGGATGCGTTGGCGGGCATAGGCACGGAAATCTCCGTTGTCGCGGATCAGGCGGTCGCCCGTCATAGCCAAACCAAGCCACAGACCGTTGCGCCGGACCGCTTCGAGTGCGTACCGCGAGCAAGTGGGATGCATCGGGCAACGCGGGCCATCCATGCGTGAAATGGTTGTCTGGAAGAAACGCACGGCGAGATGAACAGGCAGCCCGACGAGCGACCCTGTCCCGAAGGCCAACGAGGGCTCGCCCGCAGCCGGACGCGGGGGCGGTTGGATCCACTCGATTTCGATCTGACCCGGGCTCCCCTGCGTCTGCCTTGGGCCCTGCGCCGCCAAGTCGCCGGCGATGGCGGCGCAAGGGCCCAGGCCGGAGATCGACGCGCCCCAAACCACGAGCGCGCACGACACGAAGGCAACGCATGATCGGGTCCAGGCCATCAGTCCATCACGTACGCGATGACGAGCCCCAGACCTCCGAGCAAGCATCCCAGCGCGAACCCTTCAACCTTGTCTTCCTCCTTGCCGGCCTCGTAGGCGGCCCGCACGCGTTCTTCGCGTTGGCGTTCGAGTTCTCTCCGGCGCTGCTGGTATTCGTCCGAGCTGGCCACGATGATCTCGCGCGCTTCGGCGATCAGTTCGCGGTTCGGCTCTACGGCGAGCGCCCGGTACCTCAGACTGGGCAGACAGAGCAGAGCGGCCAGAACGATGATGCGGCTGAACTGTTTCATGATTGCTCCTTTCTCTTGAGAAGGTTTCACCGGGAGAGTGACTAGGCGAACAGGCTGAGGATCGCGATGACATAGAAGGCCGCGACGGCCACGACAGCGGTACCGCAACCCCAAAGGGCGGCCGTGGTGCGCCCCTTCCTCACGCCTTTGCGGTACGCCTCCTCTTCCTCCTTCTTAATCTGCCGCTCCAGCTCCTCGAGCCGATCCCGCTCGTCGTCGGTCAGCTCGGCGACCACGACCTCGCCGGAGTGCGCCACGTCGACCGTTCTCGTCGGTCCAGGGGGTGCGACCTCCGTGGCGGCACGGCCCACACTTGGGGCGGCCAGCGTGAGGATTGAGACCAGAACGAGTCCGCCCATCCGATTCGGCATCACGTGCATCTTTTTCCTCCTTTGGTCTTGTGCTCTTGATATCCATGCGGTCGAAGGACCCATGAGATTGCTTCGCTGCGCTCGCAATGACGCGAGAACTCTGAGTCCGTTATCAATCCCGACATCGATTCTCGGCCACGTGTCCGTCACGATTCGCACGCCGGCCTCAGGATTCATCATCGAGCTTGAGGACCTTTTTCGTCAGGACCGTCAGACCGATGGTGCCTTGGAAGGTTGGGCCATCCAGGAAACCGACACCCACATCCGTGAGGTAGCCTGCCTCGATAAAAACACGGTGAGAAGTTCCGAGACCGAGGCCCGCCACGGCACCGACGAGGTTCTGATTTCCGAAACTGCCGGCCGCCCGGAGGACGTATCTGGGCGATGCGTACAAGGACAGCGAGGGCGAGGGGTCATAGCTTGCGAAGAGGGGCAGGTAGACGTCGTACCAGCCGATATCCGCGCTCGAATAGTCGAAACCGAAACCGGCCGACAGCGCCACGTCGGACTTCGGATCCCGCCCATAGAACTGATACTTCGCATCCGCGAGGGCCCCGCTCGCGAACCACTTGATGCCGACATCGAGCGACGGCAAGACACCCAGTCGGACCATGGTCTCCACGTTCGGCCAGATGGCGTTTATGTCCTCTTCCGTCGGATCGTCGGACTCAATGCGGACTCCAGTGAATCCACCGGCGCCCACTACCGTGACTTCACCTTGTTCGAGCGTGCGACCGCTCTGCAAGGCGGACATCGAAGCGCACCCGCCCAGCACGATGGCGCTGAGGCCGGCGGCCAGGATTGTTTTGTTCATCGTGTTCCTCCTACTGTTGTTTGTTGCGTGGTCGGTCTGAGTTCGGGGTCGGTCCACGCGGCCGGGCCCGATGGACGTTGTGAGAGATTCCAAGTGAATGACAGGTCCGGGCCTCTACCTCCCCTTGTCCGCCGCGGCGGACTTGCCCCTCCTCACCACGGTCATCGCCCCGCCTTCCTGGCGGGGCCACACCTGGACAAGGAGTCCTGGTGCCACGTAAGGAAGGCAGGCCAGGATGGCCTGCAAATAGCGTGGCATTGCGTGGTACCTGGCCCTCCTGGGCCACGGTACAAAGGAGGGGCAGATCTTCCCCCGCGTATCGGGCGGCGGGAGAGGCCTGAGATTCCAGTACGGTGAAGGTGCCGATAGTCGCCTGAGACAGGCAGGCGTGTGCGCTCACTTGTCCGGCTCCTTCAGAAACTTCGGGAGGGGCGGAGGGGGGCAGGGACGATTCTCCGGGGTGCCGTCCCACCGGAGAAGCCCCATGCGCATGAGTTTCCGGTCCACCACCTCCATCGACGATTCCGGCATGGGGACTTCGATGCCGGCTTTTTCGAGGGCATACCGCCAGGAGCCGAAATGCCGGCGGGCCGCGGCCACCAACCCAGGCCTGATCTTTAGCGCGTGGCTTACGACGAGACTGCCCGCGTCCGCGACATAGGCACGTACACGCGCGAGCACTTCTTCATCGGAGAGACGCAGGTGAGTCGCCATCCCGTCGTAAGGCACGCCGACGGCTTCAAGCGCCGCACGCCACGAGCTGAAATGCTCGCAGGCCTTCGAGTAGAGCTTCCGGTCCTGCCTGAAGACGTCGTACGGGCGCACACTCAGACCCGCTCCTTTTCGCGCCTCGATGGCCTGCAAGACCTGCTCCCGGGTCCACCGCCGCCGGGCGCGGCACTTTTCAGCGTCTAGATCGGCCGCCCTGAGCGCCTCCGACCACGACCCGAATCGTCTGACGGCACGGTGATAGAGGGAGTCCCATTCCAAGCGGACGCCGTTAGAGTTGAGCGGCAGGCCTGCTGCGATCCTTTCGTGGATCATCTTGACAATGGCCGCTCGGCGTTCCTGCCTCCGGTACGGATGCGGAGCGCGGCTGAGTCCTGCCGCCTGGAGGGCGTACCGATAGCAGCCGAAGTACCGCCGCACGGCTCTGGACAGGGGCGGGTCCTTACGGACGAGGTGGTACGGGACGAAGTCGCCCCCGCCCACGAGGTCTCGGAGGGCCTCGATGACACGCTCGCGGTTCCAGCGATTGAATCCTTGGCCTCGGGGGGGCGACTGTGGCGGGGCGACGGGACTCCTCACCCCAGCCCTCCCCGGCTGTCCAGTCCGCCACGGCGGACGGACGGGCAGGTCCTCTTCGAGGAGAGGGGACGGATGCTGCCCGTGCTGGGGCCCGACGGGATCGGCGTTGAAAAGGCCGGAGGGGGAGGCGCTCCGATCCACCGGTGGCAGGACCATGGCTCGCCCTCTCCGCCACGGCGGACTCGCCTCGTTCCGCCGGTACAGGGCCTTCGTGGCCCGCACCGGTGGACCGGATGGTTGGGACAGCGACGAAACAGACCGGAGGCCGTCGCGCCTCCCGTTTCCTGCAGTTTCAGTCATGGTGGGCCCGCGCTCGTTTCCACCTGCCCCCCTGTCTGGATCGCGCCCTGGTTCACTTTCACAACGGCGACCGCGCGCGGCGCCGCTGGCGTGGGCGCCCGGCGGCGAAGTTCGACTTCGTAGAAGTAGGGACCGGTCCAGACCGGCTTCGTGCCCACGTACATCTCCCGCAACCCTTCCAAGCGGACGAGGTAGCGATCGCCTTTTTGCGAGACGATCCGGCCCTCGCCCACGTGAAACACTTCCGAGATCTGATTGCGCCGGATGTCCTCGAGGCGGTCCGAGACACGAACGTCGAACTCGGCAAGGACGACCTTGTCCATCATCGCGCGCACCGCTGCGAACGCCTTGTCCGCTGTGGAGTAGTTCCAGTTTGCGAAGGAGAGGATGAAGGACTTGGCGGTATCCTCGATGTACTCGGTCGGCACCTCGCCCGGGCGGAACACGCCGCCTTCGGAGGCACCGGGGACAACCAATACCGGTCGCGGCCGCGCGGCGAGGTAGATCAGGCCCACAAAGAGCAGGCCCGCGAGGGCCGTGACGGAGACGGCATAGAGTCGCACGACGTTGTAGCGGGCTTCGGCTTCGCCCCAGACTTCCCAGAATTTCGGCAGTCGGGAGTCGGCAGTCGGGAGTCGAGGGACGGGAGTCGGGTGGCGATCACTAGCGGACATGCCCACCTCCCTCCGGCCCAGCCGGGCTTGACCATGGAGCGTTTGCGGAGCGATTAGGCATCGTCTGCCCGGGCGAAGCCGCCGTTCGAAGGATCGCCTGGATGAGGCGGGTCAACATCCTTCCGACATCGTCCATGAGCGGCTCCATCTGAGGATCGAGCGTGTAGCCGAGGTCCCGGACCAGATCGGACAGCGTGTCCACCTCGCTCAAGGATGCGCGCGACATCCGAAGAAACCGGACGTACTCCTTGGCAGAACCTCGGGCGGCGCCCTCGGCGATGTTGCACGCTACGCTGACCGCGGCCCTCTGCATCTGAGAGGCCAGACCGTATCGCTCGTGCACCGGCCAAGTACGCGTGCAGTGGTAGGCCCTGCGCGCCAAGGCCATCGACTTTTGCCAGACATCCAGCTCCTTGTGGGGTTTCCATGCCCCTTTCTTTCCGACCTCCAGCTCGGAAACGATCTTTCGGGATTGGGTCTTGGCGACTCCCGACTGCCGAATGCCGACTGTCGCCTCGCGGCTCACGAGGAATACCTCCACCGCCCCCTCTGCGGCTTGGGCCAGCCTTTGACGGGAAGGCCCTTGCGGTAGAGGAAGTGGACGAGGTAGCCCGGCGGTTTGCCCCTCTTGAGCCTCTTGATGGCGATGACCGCGGCGAGGCCGCCGATGACGGCAAGGACAGCGGAACCCAGCACGAGGTTGACGATCCCCATGGCGGCGGGCAGAACGGCCCACTCCTCGGGCTCGAGACCGAGGACGGTGATGGGCTTGTCAATGTTCTGGTGGACTCTCATCGGACGGTGAACCCGTGAGCCCGGGAACCCGGGAACCCGAGAGCCCGGGAACCCCGAAGGCAGCAAGATGCGAGAGCGGGGAACCGGGGAGCTCGGGAGCCCGAGAGCAGGGCAAGAAACCCGGTCCTCCGGGAACCGAGAACAGCGTAGGCGGGGAAAGGCGTCATGTGGCCACGACCTCCCGAGCTACCGGCCTCATGCACCGATCCCGCCTTGGCCTTGGCTCACGGAAGCAGCCGCGGACCGGCCGGCGCATCCGGGGGGTGGAATGGGTGCTCAGTCTGCGCATGGGCGACCTACGGCTCAAGCTCGGCCCAGACCACCCGCGCGACCGCCGCATCGTAGTACACGACGTCAAGTTTTCCATCGGCGCGGAAGGCAAAGGCGCTATGGAAACCGGGGTTCTCCGTTGGGGAGAGGAGAGTGAGGAACTCCCATGTCTCCCGACGATTTGTGGCGTACTTGAGGGCGGCGTTGGTTTCATCGCGGTACGTGACATGGACAAAACCGTCGGCGTCGACCCGCATGAAGGCGCCGTAACCCACGTCTCCCACGCTGTCCACCGTCTCCACTGTCCAGCCCTCGTCCCCGAGTATGGCGTGGAGCAAGTCACGGGCCGTTGTGTCTTGGTACGCGATGTGAACCGCCCCCCCGGGCACAACTCCTATGCTCGGCCAAGCCGCTGTTCCCTCTGCATCTACCACCTCTGTCGTCCACGCGCCCTCAATGCGGTGCGCGTACCGCAGGTCACCCGAGGGTGCATTCTGGTAGGCCGCGTGGAGCTCGCCCTGACCGACGGCTGCGAGGGCGAAATGGGGGCCGGCCTCCACGTCGTCGCCCAGATCCGACAGCAGCCACGCTGTGGATCCAAGCGAGCGCTCGGCAATCTTGAGGCGCTTGCTTAGCGCATCGCGGTAAAGGATGTACACGCTGCCGGCGGCGCCAATGGCGATGCTCGGAGAAGAATCCACCGGCGTCGCCGTGTCGACGACTTCCGACTGCCACGCGCCCGCGGCATCCTTGCGCGCGTACCGCAGGCGCTGTGTCTCAGCATCGTAGTAGGCCACATGCAACAATCCCTGGCCATCGAGGGCGAGCGAAAGGCCGCGGCCGGGATCCCCAGTATTGTCGATGAAACCGTTGCTGCCCGGGTCCCCTACCCAGCCCCCCAGACCGGTGCGGACAACATCCCATAGCCACTCGCGAGACCTGTCGTAGTAGAGCACGTGCAGCTTGCCGTCAGGCGTGTAGGCGACTCGGGCGTACTCGCCTACGATCCCGAACCCGTCCACGACTGACCTTACCCAGCGCCCGGTCCGGTTGGTCGCATAAACGAGTTGGCCGCGCACCTCGGCCTTGTAGGCCAGATGCGCAACACCACTAGAATCGACGGCAAGCCCCACGCTGCCGCCATCCCCCGAATCCACAGCCGTGGATGCCCACCCTCCCCCGGTGTTCGTGTAGTAGTAGACGGCGTTTCCGGAATGACCTGGGGCGCCGTATCCGCCTCGGGCGGCATGAAGGCTGCCGCCGGGGCCTTTCGCCAGGGAGCCGCGCTCGGGAAAAGACATTGCGGGGGGTATCACTCCACTTGTAGACCACTCTCCAAGAACCACCATGCGAGTCGTGTGATAGAGACCGCTTGTAGCGTGATGAAGGAGATGAAGGTTGGCGAGACCGTCGAAAGCGATCCCCAAGGGGTCCCCTGGCGGCTGGGGAGAGAGGCTCAGAGGGGTGACGACCCAGAGCCCGACGGGCTTCGACGCGTAGCGCAGCCGGGTGTCATAGTGGCTGTCGTAGACGAGATGAGGCATCCCCAGCGCGTCGAACCCGAGAGTGATGTCGCATCCGGGATCCCCTGAATCGACGCTCTCGGGAAGCCAAATGCCGAGGCCAAGCCGAGTTGCAAGGCGGGCCTCGTATTTGCCGCCGGAGTAGGCACGCACGTAGGCGACGTGGATGGCACCGCCGGGATGCACCGCGGCCTGCGGGCAGTAGCCCGTGTCGTCGAGCGAATCCACTGTGTCCTGCGACCAGACCCCGCCGGCCAAGGTCGCATAGCGCAGGTCCTTGTTCGTTTTGTCGCGATGAAAGATGTGGCCCTGTGTGCCATCGAAGACCATCGAAATGTCCCACCCATCGTCGGCGGAGGTAGGAAGGACGTGGAGGCTCCAGTCCCGTCCGTCACCGGTGGCGTAGCGCAGGTCGGCAGCCTCGTCGTCGCGGTAGGCGATGTGGAGAATCCCTCCGGAGTCGAACGCGATCGATGGATATGAACCCCGGTCATGGGCAACCGTGCCGGACACACCGTCCGCAACGACGTCGAAGCTGACGAAGGCGGGGGCGGAGGTGTCGACCCTCCAGGCGTAGGTCAGGTTCTCCCCTGCTGCGCCAGCCGAATCATATGGCGAGAAGTTCGCCGTGTGGGTTCCTTCGGAAAGGCCGGACAAGACCCAAGGAGGCACGCAGGGGAGAGGTTCGCCACTGTCCAGGGCACACGTTGTGGAGCACGGTTTGTCGCATGAGAACTCGAACTGCGCGTCGGTGTCGGGGCTGACGGCCGGAGGTGAGACCGAGAGGAGGACTTGAGGGAGAGTCGTATCGATGATCCAAGTGTGGATGGCAGGGGCATCATCCGAAACCCCCTCGACCAAGAGGGCCCGAACCTCGAAGACATGTTCCCCATCCGCAAGGGAGTCATACGCCTGTGGAGAGGCGCATGATTCCCATGAGGTTCTGTCGAGCCGGCACTCGAAACCCGAAACCGAATTCATTCCGTTGAACTCGAAAACTGCTGTTCCGGTGGCACTGGGGTTCGGAGGCACCCGGGTGAGCTCAGTCCCCACACTCACATCCCCTGCCTCGTCAGCACCCCCTCCTTGTGATCCGGCGCCTTCCGTTTCAGCGGCTTCCTCCGGCGCTGGGTTGCCCCCGTCACCCTTGTCCTTCTCACAGGGGCTGACTCCGACTACGAGGGGTACAAGAAGAATGCAGAGGAGTCCAGCCAGAGGACTGCTCAAACTGGCTGCGCTCGAGGCTAGAACTGGCTGATGATGGGGCATGGCGCGTTCACCTTTCATGAAATCCCTTGACCGGGCCGAGGGCACTCGGTGGCCTCATTGCCTGTCGTGGGGCATCAGGGGCAGGTTTGGGCGGTCACGAACGCCGCCTGAATGACCGCCGGGCCCAGCATCAGGATCAGGCCACCTCCCATACCGCCAGCGACGTATCCCCACTTTCCCGCGAAGGCCGCCACAGCTCCCCCTGCCAGGAAGGCAAAGGCGAGCGCTTTGCCGGCGAAGCCCTCGACGAGCTTGATGACCGTGCAGGCCACTTCGGTCACCTGCGTGTTGACTTCGTCCATCGGCGTTTGCGCCCACGCCCGCGCCGCCACGAAGACGGCGGCGATGATGACCGGCGCCCAGACGGGCCTGATTGTGTTCGGTGTTCGATCGGCGGCGGCGCGGAAGGCTTGGAGGCGCATCCAGGCCCCCAGGGTGCGGAGGCGTTCCGCGGACCGCCCGACCACCAATGCCGTGACCAGAAGCGCGCGCGGCCAGGTTCCTGCAAAGGGCAAGATTCCCCTCGCATCCGCCTTTCTCGGCGTCTCGTCAGCTTGGTTTCTTTTCATGGTTCCTCCTCTTCGATTGGCTTTCATCGCAAACATCCCCTCACTTCTTCTCTGCTTCATCGGGCGCCTGAAGCTTCCACTCGCCGGGATCGAGCAGCACGAACTCATGGTGACCCGGGAGGAAAGTGCCGGAGACGATCATCGGGGGCATCCAGACCCGCTGGACGAGGGGGCGCTTCCAGACGTAGTGCTCCACTTCCGTCATTTCCTGCCGCAGCGTGACCGCTTCCTGGAGTCCTCGTTTATATCCTTTCACGTAGGCTTCTTTGAGGTCCTTCCCTGAGGCCTTGGGGAGGTCGGCGTCTTTGGGTGGCGCCAGCTCGAGGTGGAGCCCCTCCGATTCGCAGCGGAGCGTCTCGCCGATCTGGTCGCACTTGAGTTCCATCTGGGGGGCCTTTCGGCCGGAGGGCTCGCCGGCCACCGCGTGAGCGGTGAGCAGTGAACAGTGAACGGTGAACAGGAGGGCGAGGAGCCAGGAGTGGGCCGCCATCAACCCCACCACCAGAGAAAAAGAACGCGGAAGCCAGGATCGCTTTCGTCCACAAGGCCAAATACCGACATCAGGATCCGCACTTCCCCTCTCTTTCCACGTTTTCCAACTCATTCTGGTGACGCTATGCACTTGGTCCTCCTGTTAATATTAGACTCCTGAGACCTCGGTTTTGTTCCAAGAATCGGGGGGCGGGAGTCGGCAGTAGGTAATTCTGGGATATCCGGAAGAACCGGGAGGCCGAGAGGTAGGGATGCCGGGAGGCTGGCGACCCTCCGCCCTGTTGTGGACCTCGCCTGTAACCATTCAAAACGGCACCTCCAGCCCGGCGCTGCCTCCGAAGGCGCCGAACCAACGGATGCCCAGTTTGAGGATGAGGACGCGCAGGTCGAGTCCCACGTTCCCCCCCACCCCGATCAGGTGGCGCGCCTGGGCATCCACGTCCGAGAGTTTCTGCTCGGTGGACTGCTGTCCACCGGAGGTTGCGAGCTTCTGTGTGTAGAAGCCATCCCCGACAAATCGGGGCGAAACGAACACGTAGAACCCGGGGAAGACGAACTTGCGGGGCCCGATCTGCCACCACCACTGGGGCCCGATCCCGAGGGTGAGACCGACCATGTCCCGAAGCTCCATCCGGCCGCTTGCCCGCACGTTCCCGATCGTGAGGGGCGTGTCCTGAACGAGAGACGTAACGTAGTCGAACTCCGTGAAGAGCCCGACTTCGGCGCTCCGGCTCCCGGCGAGCGAATAGCGGAGACCCGCTCCGGCGAGGAGACCCGTGGCGCGATCGTCATCGAGGACGGACGGCGAGAGCACTCCGCCGATCTTCAGGAAGGCGTCCATCCGCTCCGTGAACCCGTATCCGCCCACGCCGGCGATCACCGTGCCTTCGACGTCGTACGGCGTGCGCGCCGCGCCGGTGCCGAAGCTGCCGGTGACGCTCAGCCGTTCGCCCAGGATTCCGCCTTCGACGCCCAGCATCCCCTCACCACGACGGAGGAGGTTGGACGGCATGGAAGATGTGAAGGCGTGCGCGGGCGGCGCGCAGAACGTGAGCAGTGAGCAGTAAGCAGTGAGCAGCAGCGTGGCGAACCCGAGGGCCGGGCGGCGGGGGAGGAGGGGAGCGGGAGATCCCGGGAGCCGGGGGCACAGTTTGTCGGGGGAGATGATGCTCATGGCAGATTGATCACGGCCGTAGCCATGCTCCTCTGAGCCGTCGTCCCATCCCCCACCTGCCCGTACGTGTTCCCCCCCCAGCACTTGGCGGCACCATCGGACAGGGAGGCGCACGTGAAGTCACCGCCACCCGCTAGCGACACGATGCTCGCAAGGCCGAAAACGCCCTTGGGGATGTTCCAATCCGCCGTGGACCCGTCCCCGATCTGGCCGTTCGCGTTGTCCCCCCAGCAGGTCGCGGTCCCGCTGACATTCAACGCGCACGTGTGGTTCTTGCCGGCGGTCAGCCACAGGTTCCAGCTCCCCGCCACCGCCGCCGGCGTGTTGCGCGTGGTGTTCGTCCCGTCCCCGAGTTGACCGTCTGTGTTCAACCCCCAGCACTGGGCCGTGCCTCCTGCGCCTACGAAACATGCGTGATCCCCACCCGCCGCGATGCTCCTGACGCCGGCGGGGTTCCCGGACAGCGTCACGGGTGTGTTCTGGTTCACGTTGTCCCCGTTGCCGAGTTGCCCGCTGGCGTTGTAGCCCCAGCACCGCGGCGTCCCGTCCGCCAAGACCGCGCACGTGTGGTTGTCCCCTGTGGAAACGGCGACGGCGGTCGTAATCCCGCTCACCGCAACGGGCGTCAAGCTCTGGTTGTTCGTCCCGTCCCCGAGCTGCCCGCTCGTGTTCAGTCCCCAGCACTTGATCGTGCCATCGTAGATGAGCGCGCAAGTGTGGCTGCCTCCGGCCGCGATCGCCGCGACCTTCGAGAGCGACGTGGCGCACGACCCCGCGTCACACACGGCCACGGGACTCGTCCTCTCCGTCGTCGAATTGTCCCCCAACTGCCCGTTCGCGTTCTTGCCCCAGCATTTCACGGTCCCGCCGGCTACCAGGGCGCAGGCGTGCGATCCCCCGCTCGAGACCGACACCACGTTTCCGATGGACGTGATCTTGACCGGCGTGGTGCTGTTCGTCGTGCTACCGATGCCGAGCTGACCGTTCGCGTTCAGCCCCCAGCAGCGCGCCTGGCCATCCGTCGCCACCGCGCACGCGTGGCCGTCACCGGCCGAGATCGGCTCGTGCGCCCGTGTGGCGCCCGCCCCCGAGCCTGAGGCGCGCGCGCGGGTCGGCGCGATCAGACCGACCGGACCTTCGAGCACGGTCACGGCGCCCGGGCTGGCGCAAGGGGCCCCACACACTCGCCCCAGAGGGCTGTTCGGGGTGTTGTATCCCCAGCTCTGGAGCGTCCCATCGGCCATGAGGGCAAAGCTCGTCTGGCTTCCGTTCGAGGCCCACGCCACGGACGTGAGCGTCTGCACCGCCCCGGAGGACTTGCCGCACGCATTGCCGGAACAGTCGTCCGGCCCTGTGTTGGTCCCATTGCCGAGCTCTCCAGTTGTGTTGCTCCCCCAGCATCGTTCGGTCCCGTCCGACATCACCGCGCAATTGTGGTCGGCTCCGCCCGCGCTCGAGCCCGTCACCCCGAGCGCACCCGTACCAGCGCCGAACCCCGCGACAATCACCGGCGTGGTGGAGTTCGCCGTTCCCCCGTTCCCCAACTGGCCGTTGTTGCTCAGCCCCCAACACCGCGCCCCGCCGTCCGACAGCCTCGCGCACGCGACCCGGCTCCCGGCCGAGATCGAAACGACATTCGAGAGGCTCCCCACCCCGCCCACACCCAGCACCGTCTGGGCTGTCATCGCGCAGGACTGCCCGTTGCACACCTCGGGGCCCGACCCTGAGCCCTCCCCGAGCTGCCCGACGTTATTCCAACCCCAGCACTTCGCGCCGCCCCCCGAGGTGATCGCGCACGCGTGACTCCCGGTCGTGGAGATGGCCGTGAAAGTGTTTCCCCCGCTGACCGCGGCGGGCGTGTAGGTGTCCGTCGTGTTCCCGATCCCCAACTGGCCGTAGTAGTTGTCGCCCCAGCAATACGCGGCTCCATCGGAACGCAGCGCGCACGTGTTTTCGCTGCCCACGCTGATTGCCACGACATTCGCCAGCGAGCCCTGCACCTGCAAGGGCAGCTTCGAGCAGGCCACGCTCGAACAGGTCTCCGGACCCGTGTTGTTCCCGATCCCGAGTTCCCCCTGAGCGTTTCTGCCCCAGCACCAGACATACCCGTCGGCCTTGAGGGCGCAGGCGTGGGGCTCTTGGTTGTTGGGCCCTGCGGAGATTGCCACCACAGCGGAGAGACCGCTCACCGTCACCGGAGTCGTGGAGGCGGTGGTCGTGCCGTTCCCGAGCTGACCGTACGTGTTGCCCCCCCAGCATTTCACGGTACCGTTCCCCACCAGGGCGCACGAATAGTCATCCGCGGCAGAGCCTCCTGCGCTGAACCCCTGCACGGCCTGCGTGCTCCACGTGTAGGCGCTCTTCTCCACCACGTTCGTGTCCACGTTCCCTGCCTGGTCCCGAGCGCGGATCACGAAGAAATAGCGAGTCCCCGAGTTCAGCGTCGTGGCCGAGTAGGACGTGGCCCCTGCGGTCGTCGTATACGTCGTGGTGAAGTTGGAGGCGCACGCTCCGTAGGTCGTGTTCCGGCAGATGAGGTAGACGATGCTGCCCTGAGGAGTAAGCGCGTCTGTCGCCGCCGTCCACGTCAGGTCGATCTGGGTGGACGACACCATGCTCGCCGTGCCCGCACCGGCGAATGTCGGTGCGATGCTGTCGTGGACGTACACCAGCCCGTTGGAGGAACCCGAAACGTTCCCGGCCGCGTCGGTCGCCTTGGCCGTGATCGTGTTCATCGCGTTGGCGGTCACGGCCGTCGTCGCCCCCACGGAGAACGATCCATTCACAGGCGCGCTCCCGGTCCCGATCAGGTTCCCGTCGTCGAATACCTGGATCGTCGCGTTGGCCTCCGCCCACCCCTTGATGGTGGGCTTGTCGTTGCTCGCGGGGCTGGAAGGAACCGTTTCCAGGTAAGTCGGGGCGTTGGGCGGCGTCGTGTCCACCAGGATCCCGTTCGAGGCCACCCATGCCCCGCTGTTCCCCACCGTGTCCCGCGCGCGAACGCAATTGTAGTATGTGACACCGTTGGCGAGGGTGAGACCGCCGGTTGCCCGACTCGTGACCAGCCCCACGTCGTTCGATGCGATTTTCTCTCCCTGGCAGTTCGGTGACACACTCAGGTTGTACTCGTAGCTCGCGATCCCGTTGGCATCCGTGAACCCGCTCCAGACCGCCGTCATACCCCAAGTCCCTTTCTGCGAGGCCACGTCATTAGGGCCGCCGTCCGTCACGAGCCCGCCGGAAGGCAGGAGATTGTCATGGAGATAGGTGAGCGTGTTCGAAACCGAAGATACATTCCCCGCGCTGTCGATAGCCTTGGCCGTGATCGCGCTCGACGTGTTGGATGGCACGGGCGAGGAGGGCGTGATCCCGAACGACCCGTTGCTCCCCGCCCATCCGTCGTCGATAAAGACCCCATTGGCCAGAATCTGCACCTTCGCACCGGCCTCGGTGGTCCCCGACACCGTGGGTGTGGAGGAACCGCCGGAGCCCGAGGGGGTCAAGGATGACAGGGTGATCGTGGGAGGCGTCTTGTCGTTTGCGACCGAGGTGGGGGCGCTCGTGTTGCCCGCGATGTCCGTAGCCGTCACGTAGATCCTGTCCGCGGCGTCTCCCTTGTTGTCACCGATCTCCACAGTGGAAAACGAGCCGTCCGCATCCGCGGCCGCCTCCGCCAGCTTGCCCATCAGCAAGGCGTCCTCGTAGATCCCGACGATCGCGGCCCCCTCCACCGCACCAGACAGGCCATACACCTTGTCCGCCAGCCCCGGCGCTTGTTGCCCGACTATCACATACACCGCTTCGGGCGGGGCGGGAGCGGTTGTGTCCACGGTCCAGGCGTACGCCGCCACGGCCGACTCGTTGCCCGCGGGGTCCACAGCCTTGACCTGGAGCGTGTGGGAACCGTCGGCCAAACCGCTCAACACGTGGGGTGAGGTACAAGTGGAGAATGGGTCGCCGTCCAGAGAGCACGTCGCGGAGCAGTCGGCCTCGCTGCACGTGAACGCGAACGAGGCAGTAGAGGAGGCATCGAGCGCCGCGGGCTGGCTCTGGATGAGAGCAAGGGGAGCAACGGTATCGACTACCCAGTCATGCCGCGCGGGAGTGTCATCGGGGATGCCGAACTGTGTGGCACGCACCTCCAGTACATGGGCACCGGCTTGCGCCTCGACTGTGAAGGGGGTGGAACAGGCGGCAAACGGCGAGCCATCCAGCGAGCACTCGAAAAGACAGTCGATCCCCTGGCATGCGAAAGTGAACGTGAGAGAGGTCGCGTTGACGAACGGAGGCAGCCCCGGTCCCAGGATCGTATCCAGGGACAGGAATCGCTGGACGCCGCCCGATCCCTGGGTCCATTCCACCGCCGAAGGGAGTGCCTGGAGCGTCCCATACTCGTCCGCCGCGCGGACCTCGAGGCGGTGGTCTCCATCAGGCAGGGAAGCGAGTGGCAGAGTGTCCGAGCACGGCTCGGGCGGGGAACCGTCGAGGGAGCACAAGAAGACTGCGCCTGGATCATCGCTCAGCAGTTGAAAGACGTACCTCCCTCCTTCGGGCGCTGCCAGAATGATGCGGGACGAAGGTGACACCACATCGAGATCCGGCACCGGCTGCCAGGTGACGAAGGGCGCGAGGTGCTTGAGAGTTTGCAGCATCGCATCCCGCGCGGCGTTCGGTTCGGGAACGGAATTGGGATCCTCGGGCGAGGAGCCGACGACCAGTTCGAGGGCGCTCGAGTAGCCGTCGCCGTCGTGATCGGAGAAGTACATCCGCAGCTCGTCCAATGCGGCAGGTCCGTTCTCCACCGGCAGCCGCACGATGCCGACCACCCGGGCCAATTCGGCCGGACTGCCCTGGCTGCCGAGGAGGATCGTGACACTGTCCGCCGTGAGAGGTAGTTCGGTAGGGGCGTGGACCCGAAGAGAGCACGCGGTTGATGCGGGGACCGGCGGACCCGACGCCGATGCAACGACAGGAGCGAGGGTCGGTCCGCAGGCGAGCCATGCCGACGCGTCCGCAACCGCTCCGCCCACCTCGACGCGGGCCCACAGAGGGGAGGCGGCCGCGAGGAGGAAGGACTGCGGCGTGGTGAGACCGCTTTCGAGCTCCTGCCATGTGGGCGGGGCGGGGTCATCCTTTTGGCAGGAGAGCGCGAGGAAGATGGTGGCGGCGGCCAACAAAGAAGTCATTCGAGGTCGTACAACTGCGGCGGATCTCCTCACCCCAACCCTCCCCGCCTGTCCGGTCCGCCACGGCGGACGGACGGGCAGGTCCTCTTCGAGGAGAGGGGCTTGGGATAGTTGCGCACGACGACTTCGTTTCATGTCGCTCACTCCTTCTTTGCGAGATAGATGACCTTGACCGTCTGGCCGGGCTGCGGCGTGAGCTGGGAGCCCACGAACGAGATCGTGCGGGAGACGATGTCGTAGATGAATCCGTCCGTGCGCGTGACGGCGCCCGTCCCGCCGATCGTCACGCTGCGGCGCGCTTCGATGTCTTCAACGAAAACCCTGATCCGAGACGGGACAGCCGGACGGGCCAGCTTGAACTGGCTGGCGGCGGTGCCGACCGCCTGCGAGATGAGACTCAACGTCGGCGCGAACGTGCCCGAGCAGATGGATGCCCACGCCCCTCCGGTGGCCTGGGCCACTTCGATCACGGAGTTGCCTTCGTCGGCGCTCCCGTTGGTGCTGGAACATCCGCCGGCCGAGAAGGCATCGGCCGGATCCCCGGTGATCGCAAAGACTGTGGCCGCTTGCGCGGCTAAGAAATCGATAAAGAGCTGGGGTGAGGTAGCGCCGGCGGTGTAGGAATAAGTGTATGAGCCCTCCCAGGATTGGTCGATTTCATCCGTTACGAGGATGACCACCAGCGACGCGCCGGACCGGCGGAAACCGGCGTTCTTCCCGTCTGTTACCCGCGAAGAGAGCGCCTCTCGGGCGGCCAGAAGGGGGCGCTCGAAGGCGGAGCCCCACGTGCCCGGCGTGCTGAGAGTGGCCCACTCCGACTTGGCGTTGGGCGTGGAGGGAGCGAGATACTTCGCGCCGGATGCGAGCGACCGCAGGGCGCCGCAGTTGCCCGAGACGTCGCAGTCGGTCGTCGTCACGCCGAGGTGGTAGTCGAGGCCCATCGCCTGAAGCTGGGTGAAGAACGCGTCGAAGTTTGACGCCAGGTTCTTCTGCTCCTGCGACATGCTGCCCGAGTCATCAATGACCCACAGGATGTCCACCAGGTTCGAATTCACGACGATCTGAGCCGCCTGGGCGGCGGTGAAGGTTTCTACGTATCGAGTCAGGGTCGTGGACGCCCCCGTGGCGGCGCCGACCGACTGGAACATTTCGTCGGATAGCGTGTTGAAATCGTCGAAGGGCGCCGCCGCAATCGCGTGCGCGTTCTTGCCGTCCTTCCGAGTCGCGCTCCCGATCACGGCGACGAAATCGGATGCGAGTCGGCCGGTCTTGGGATCCGAAGGCACGTTCGGGAGCGTCACATCGGCGTCGCCGGCGCTTGCGCCCAGGACGGCGGCGAGCTGGGCCACCACGCTCTCCAGGCTGCGGTCGCTCGCGAAAGAGAGGAAATACGTGGAGAGGCTCATGGGGTCGCCCTCTGCGCTCGTGGCGGCGAAAGCGGTCACCGTGCTCAGGGAGAGCGACGAATCGGCCGGGATGAGGGTGCCGTTCACCGTGGCCTGTTTGGGCATGCCCGCCGCGAGTTGGGAGGCCGCCTGGTTCGGCGGAAACGCCGAGAGCAGATAGGCCCCGCGAACCCCGCCCTCGCGGTGGAAGAACAGCGCCGTCACATCCCCTTCGACGGGTACGGCCGAATAGCTTTCCGGGAGGGCCACAGCAAGGTCGCCGGAGGGGTGGGTGCTCTGTCGCGGCAGAATATCGGAATCGGTCGAGATGACGGGAAGGGCCTCGACAAACGTCGCCTCCGAGTCGCCGGCCCCCGAGTTGGAGGCGGAACCGCCCGCCGGCTCGAACAGGTCGGGGGATTCCGGCATCGGGTCCCGGGGCGGCGCGGGATCGGTCCAGCAGAGCCGCTCATCCCGGCCCTCGATCAGCGCGCAGCCGCTGCAATCGTCCGCAAAGACGAGGCGGAAGGTGTTGAGCGATTCGACCGCGAGCGTACCCGCGTGGGGCATTCGGGGCCGGTCGTGACAGAGACCTGTCCGAATCCCTTCGAAGCGAATCGCGATCCGGCCCGGCGATGAAGTGAGCAGCGCCAGACGGGTGCCGCCCACCTCGACCTCTCCGTCGGTTGCGAGTACGGCCGGCGTCTCCGACCGGCGCGATTCGATGCTCGCGCGCAGGGCCGTCGCGTCAGGTTGGGTCTCCACCAACCAGGATGCCTCGGAGGCCACGAAATCGGAGTCCATCCCCCAAGTCCGCCATCGGAAGGACTCGCGCAGCGGCCGGTATTCGTTGAGGAGGCCGGTGAGTTCGCGTTCGGCCTCCATCCGATACTCTTCTCCCGGCCGGTAGGTGCTGTGGAGGGTTTGCTCCCCTTCCACCGTATGACGGGCGAACGGCGTGTCCTCAACCCACCCATTCCATTCGTACTCTGCGGAGTAGTTTCCGAGATGGAAATCTCCGCTGACACGGATCTCGCCGTCGTACCGGATGGGGAGGTCGCCGACGGCGGTGCCGCAGCCCCCCTTGAGACGCAAATCGATCCGCCCCGTCGGATATTCGGATGCATCCGCCACGCGGGGGCAACGGGCCTCATCCTGCCGGCGCAGCGCGCGCAGCGGAACCCGGTCGGAGGCATCGCGCGTCACTCCGAGAATCGGCAGTCCGCCGAACAGCGAGGGCGCTTCCTGACCGAATCCCGACAGGTCAACGGGCGTCTCCACGGATCCTAGCGACCAGTACTGAACCGCTGCGGGGAGGTGGCTGACAGCCCAGGCGGTGAGCGCGGCGAGCGCCTCCCGGTCGTTCGAGAGTTCGGCGACGGGCCAGGATTCGATCAGCGCATCCGGTGTGGGGCGGCGGTCGGGGGAGGGACTCCCGGTACAGGCTGCCAGAAAACTCATGGAGGCGAAGCACAGAAATGGTCGGCGCACAGTCATGATTCCAGCCGGACGGCATCAATGAGAACGACGGTGTCGTACACCCTGTCGCCACCGTCTTTGACTTCGAAGATCAGCGTGGCACCCTGATTTCGAGCCGCCTCGGGCAGTGGGGCCGACACCGTGGTCCACTCCGTCGCGAAGACCGTGTGGTCGCCGCCCTCCAGGTCCAGGCCCATCACCGGGGCCCACGAGCCCCCGTCCGTCGTTATCGAGGTCAGAGTGGTCTTTGCGCCCGCCACGTCCAATGAGGCTTCGAAGGTGTCCCGGTAGGGCGACCCGACGAACTCAAGAGGCTCTTCGGAGACGAGCCGGTAGTCAAAAACGAGCTTCGTCGAACCCGGCGATACGCAGAAGGGCTGGCTGAGGCGGCTGGTCGCACCGTCCGCGGCTTTTTCCCCGGTGCTCACGAACGCCATGTAGCGGCCATCCTTCGAGGTGAGGGATCCCACGCGCGTGACAACCTGCACGTCGCCCTCCGGGTCCCATCCGCCGGCCGTTCCGTCTTCGAACGAGGCGTTGTTGAAGCCGTCGGCGGTGATTGTGACACTAGTGTCACCCGCAACTAACAGTGTGGCCGGATGGGGCTCGGGTTCAGGGGAACAGACCGCATCGGTCGGCCCGATCGTTCGGGTCACGAAATCGTACACCTCGCCCAACTTGGAACCCTTGAGGAACTCGCCGAAGACGGAGCGGACAACCGGGCCGTCGTAGCAGGTGCTGACGACCTCGCTGTAGCCGAGGTAGCCGGTCGTGCCGGCATTGATGAATCCGTTCGGCAAGGAACCTCCGTAGTAGCTGCGGCAGGACCCGTTGAAGACGAGAGAGTTGGGACGCGAGGGCCCGTAGGAGGCGGCGAAGCCGGGGGAGATGGCGTAGTAGGTCAACTGCGGAAGGCTGATTACCTTCCCGCCCAGGATTTCGCTCGCATACTGGGTTTCCCGATCGGGGCTCTTGGGCGTCCCGGACAGCGCGATCGAGACAACGACGTCCGCTGGATCTGGATCACTCGGGCACACTTTCATGTTCCCCGGTTTGCCGCAGTAAGCATCACCATGGGTGTCCAAGACAACGATGTCGTAGTCCTTCATCGTCTTGAGCGTGTCGATTCCGGCGTCCTGGTTGTACACGCGGTGTGCTTCGAAAACGGGGCACTTGTGCCCCTCGATCATGGAGTGCACCTCATCGTACGCGGCGGCCGGCAGGCGATCGCCTTGGTCACGAAATGCGGAGGCGACGAGGACTTTCGGGTTGGTCAGCGCCGCCCGCTCGGACGATCGGGCTGGCTGACGCTTGTATCGAATCGGATCGGGGCGCCGCTTCTCGTCGGGTTTGGGGGGCGCGGGGGCCGCGGGCGGTTCAGGCGCCGGTTTGGGAGCGCAGTTGACTCGCACCGGGCCGACTTTCGTCTTGAACGAGCCTCCACAGAATCCGTGCCTGCCACTGTCGAGCAAGTAGCTGTACGTGTCACCACTCGAGGAGGCCTCGACCACGTTGGGCTGTTTTTTCAGCCATTCCGCCACCTGCCGGGCCGCCTCTTCATCGCCAGCTTCCACCCGCAGCTTCTCGTACATCGTTCCTGCTTGGCCTTCGATCTCCCAGCTCCGCGCCCACTGCTCCTCCGTCCACGGCACGTACACTTGGGGCCCGAAAACCTCCGAATAGGCCCGGAACGAGCCGGCGCCCTCGCGTCCGCCCGAGACCGCGATTCGAAACCGCGCCCGCCCCTCGACGGTCTCGCGCAGGGTGGTCTTGTTGCTGAAGACGGCGTCCTTGGGGATGGAATCGGAGTGCTCCTTCTTGCCGTCGTCGAAAAGCTCGGCGATCGTTTCGATCGCCTCGTTGCCCTCGTTCACGCGCACGACTTCCACGCGATCGATCATGACGCCTTTGGCTTCCTGGATTCCGATCCGGATCAGAACCTCCTCGGGCTGGTCGGTCATGAGAACCGTCTCGGAGAGGTCGGGGTAGCTGATGAAGTCCACCTCGGTGGTGCGGATGACCCACAGCACCACGGAGCCCGTGTTGGCCGCCGCGTCCCAAGCCGTGATGGTGATCCGGTTGTCGCCCGGCTCCAGATGAATCCCGCGGGCCTCCCAGTGAAGGCCGAAGGGCTCTGGACGGACGTCCGCGATCCCTTGTCCCCCTCGATCGCTCTCCCACTTCACGCGGACGACGGCCCGATCATCGCCGGCCGAGCCGGTCAGGTCGAGGGTGGGTTCGCGCGTCGAGTACCCCTCGACGTGTTCGGGTCGGATGGGCTCCGAGACCGATACGGAGGGACCCTGAGTATCTCGATCGGGGGCCTGCACCTCGGCCTCAGCCCGACCTCGCATCCGGTCCCATCCCGATTCGATCTGGTCGCACCCGGCGACCAGTGCGCCGTGGGCCGCGAGCAACAGGATCGCGAGCAGGCGGCCAAGAAAACGCGGCCGGATCTCAGTCCATCGGCGTCGCCCCACCCCCTGCCCTCCTCCACCCAGGCCCGAATTGCCGCCCGTGGCGCGTGGTGGTACGATTCTCTTCGTGGCAAGAAAGCGGGAAACCTTTCGCGCGACGTTCGTAAAGGACGGCAAGTGGTGGGTAGCCTGGACGGATGACGTGCCCGGTGCCCTCACGCAGGGCGCAACTCTGGCAGAGGCTCGCGAGAACCTGAGGGACGCCATTCGACTCATGCTTGAGCCCCTCGACTTGACCCGGCTGCCCAAGCGGGACGTCCGCGTCGAAACGATCTCCGTTTGAAGCGCCGCGAGTTGATCCGTCATCTCGAAAGCCACGGGTGTGCGCTGATCCGAGAGGGAGCCAAGCACAGCCGGTACGTGAATCTCGCCGACCCTCGACGCCAGACTTCGGTGCCGAGGCACCGAGAAATCGCCGACCTCCTCGCGGTCAAGATCTGCCGCCAGCTCGGCGTTCCGGATATCCGGTAGTCGGAACCTCCGCTCTCCTCCATCTGCGCGCCTCGCCTTCCGCCCCATGCAATGCGGCCGGTTCTGGTCCATCGTCAAGCTCTGACCTCAAAGTTCAGCTCCTGCATTGTCCGAAGCTGACAGCTGATCGCTGACCGCTGAAGGCCTACAGGATTCAGTACCTGCTTCATTCTCCCTACCTCCCTCGCCCCCTGATGTGCCCAAGCTGTTGTTCGTCCCACTCGTTGGCCACCTCGGCCAGCCGCTGCAACCGCTCCGAATAGCCCGCCACCGTCAGCCCCGTGCTCGCTTCCAACCCCTGCCGCATGGCCCGGATGCGGGGGAGGGCCGCACGCAGGTAGGGCTCAAGCATCGGGAACATCGGATCGCCGCCGTACCCCAGTTCCCACCCGGCCGTCCGCGCCTCGGCATCCGCAAGCTGGGCCTCGATTCCACCGAGCGTCTGGAGCGCCTCCCCCACGGCCACGAACGTGGCCAAGGATTCCACCCCCTCACATCGCGTCGGCGTTCTGGACGCGTCCCACAGCACATTCCCACACTCCTTCATGTAGAGCTTGAACACACTGAAGGGCACGCCCAGTTTCTTGAGCACCGTCGAGAACTCCTTGTTGTCGGGAATGTTGCCGGGCGTGTTGGGGATACCGGCCGAGAGGACCGGCAAGCCATCCGAGGCCTCCAGGATCTGGTAGGCGAGCGGCTTCGGATCGCTGGGATTTCCCGACCACTTCAGTTGCGCCTCGACCACGTCGTAAGTGGTCTTCGCTGGACTCGACACCACCACGCCATTCGTTGCCACCCAGTTCCCCGCCTCCACGTCGCCCAGGAGATCCCACGACGGCGAATCCACACCGGCGCCGCTGAGAACCGTCGAGAGCTTGAGCGGGGGCACAGCCACACCCTTGTTGGCGACCTCCATCGCATCCTTGGGATTCTCGATGCAATCCTCCTGGTCACCGCCGAAACGCATACAGGTGGCCAACAGAAGACTGGAGATATCGGGCGCCCCATCACCGCCTCCGCCAGACCCAGCCAAAGTTGAAAGCGCCTGCGTCGTGGCCCCCTGAGACAGATCTCCAAGCTGCCCCTGCTGCATGGCCTTGGTAAGGAGGTCCCCAACAGATGGGAGGGCTGCCGTCATTGTCAGTTGGGTCAGGAAAATCCGCGACGTCGGCAGACTAAGGAGCGTGTCTTTCACCTTCGACTTGCCGTCCTCCGCCCACTTTTTCCCCAACTTCCCGGTCCGTTCCTTCATCATCCGGCCTACTCCTCGATCCAACGGTTGGACGGTCGTGGCCGCTGGAGAGCCGGCTCCGGCCTGCCCACCTGCCGGCGTGGCCGTCCCTGCCTGCGGCTGCCCCGCAGCCGGGGCCGGGCCGGTGCTCTGCACCTGCTTGGGCTTCTTGATTCCCCGCATGACCTGTTCCGTTTCCGCCGCGCGGGCGGTGGAGCCGAGCAGGCCGATCACAAGCGCACTGCCCATCCCGATGATGATTGCCTTTCGCATATCTCACCCCTTTCCCCTCATTAGTGTGTCCATCATGTCATCATATATATCTATGCCATATGATATCAATGTCAATATCCCTATTGCCACACGCACATCGTGGGCGGCGTGGCCAGGAATTCAGCCGACCTCGAAGTGTTCGGTTCGTCCATCTTCGGACACTCGACCATGTTGGGTTGATCCGTGTTCGGATCCGTCCCAAGCTGATAGTGCGTCGGCGGGCTGCACTCCGCTCCGGGAGCGCAGGTGAGCTGGCATTGGGCAGGTACCCCACCTGCCGGTGGCGGTCCCGCGTCGGAATAAATCGGAACGGATTGGCCCGTCGCCGGGTCTCGAAACGTACCGGGACAGCCGCCTCCCTTGCGGATGCCGCTGTCGGAGTCCTGGGCACTCGGGTCCGCCGAGTCGAACTTCTCGGGGTAGCCGGTACACGTGCAAATCTGCTTGTCACTCCCATCCGGCAGCCGGAACCACATGCACTTGCGCATCCGGATCTTGTGCGATCCGTTGCCGAACGCAGGATCCGTGTCCGTGCAATAGGCCACCGAGCACCCGCCCAAGAAGGCCACGCGTTTCTTGGGATCCTTCAGGCCGGTCAGCATCCGGCGGTAGAGGTCATAGCTCGAGTACGGAATGCCGACTCCCCCCGCCACGTGCTGCATGTCCGTCGCGTTGGATCGCGAACATTCGACGAGCGAGGCATCGGCGTTCCAGTCCAAGGCAGGACAGCTCAACGGATCGGCGGGGTCTCGCGGAGTCTTCTCGGTCGTGGAGCTGTCGCACAGGCCCTTGGGCTTGATGGACTCCTCCAGGGCCACCTTCTGAGCCGCATCCGTGATGCCACATCCGAAAACCTTGTATGCGTCTGAATCCGTCTTCCCCGCGTCGGCCAGCCAGCCACACGCGTCCTTGGGCTCGGGATGGACGGCAGGGTCCGGGGGGACCGGCTTGGGCAGATTGCGGCCGCGCCTCTGCCGCTCTTCCCAAAGCCTGAGATCGTATTCGTATTGGGCCCATTTCTCCGCGGCGACCACTTCGGGAGCGGGATTGTTCTTCAGTTGCTCGTTGAGGTCATGTGCCTCCTTGGCCAAGTCCATTCCCTGACGAATCCCGTCCTGCACAGGCTGAGGCAGCGCGCTCATCGGCGCGCTGGACAGGATCGCCTTGCCCAAAGTCGATCCCGAACCACCCAAACGAATATCCTCGTACACCTTGTCCTCAACACATCGGGCGATCTCACCGGGGCGAGGCTTGCCGGTGGGGACGCAGCCCGCGAACGGCCCGGCAGGGGACTGCGCAGCCAACGTTTCCAACGCCTGATTGGCCAAGCCTGAAAACAAGCCCACACCGGCATCCTTGTCCCTATAGCGTTCGCGATTGACCTGGCACTGGCGGATCACATCGCGCGCCTCCAAGTCCAATGGGAGGTGCTTGACCGCCACCCCGGCCAACGCCTGGCGAACATCGGGCCTGAGGGCACCGTAGAAACCCTGCCCACAGTGCACCGAAGCAAGCGGGGCGTCGCAAAGCCGGTCGCGGGCCACTCGATTCAGCGTGGAAACATCCTGCCCCAAGTATGGGGGATTCGTGTCCAAAATCCGGCCCTGACAGCCCTGCCAAGGGTCGGGCATGGGCGTCCACACGAGGGGACACCACGGCGGGCACCGGTCGAGGCACACGCCGTCGAGGGCCGTGAAATCCCCAGCCGTGGCCGGAAGGTGAGGGAAAAGGGCCGCCACCTCGTCGGGCGGCCGATTGAACAGATCGCCCATCTCATCGATAGTCCACTTGCCCGCCTTCCGGTCCGATTCGGACCCCCCGAACAGATCGTCGCACGCCTCCGGCGCACCGTTGCGGATTGCGCAGTGCCCTGCGTCCTCCGGCGCGACGGGCGGGATTGCATTGAGATCGCCCGGGGCACACTTGACGCGAACGGCCCCGTGAATCTTGTCCGCCAGGACTTGGCTCCCGATGGTCTGGATCGTGCCGCCAAACCGGACCACGCTGATGACCGTGTTGAGATTGCGGAACACCTTCTCGATACTCCCACCGGGAAAGGCCTGCTGGCAGGCCGGAAGCGAGGGCGTTTGCGCCACATCCGCCTTCGCAACAACACCCACCAGATCGCTGATCTCACCCAGGCATTCGACCGCGTGCTCGACCATCGCGATGGCTTGCCGAATCTGACTGTAGAGGGTGCGCAACTTGTTGACGACGTCGACGATCTTGGCGAGGATGGAAGCCGCCTCAATCGCGGCCAGCGCGATCTCGCAGGTGGGGCCAGAGAATACTGTCGTTACACTGCATGTTGGCGCATATTTTGCAGCTTCCGCGGCTGCCATGTCCGATAGCGAGGTCATCAGGCACTGCTGCAGCTTGCTCGTATCGCCCGCCTCGGTCCAAACGATGAACCCATAGGAACTCTGCCTGGCAAACTTCGTCGGGTCGGTGCGACGCGCAGAGACACTGTACTCGGCAGGAATGGTGATCGTGATGTTGCCGTCGGCATCATTCTCGGGTGCAAAGCAGCCCGTCTTCTCCGGCCAGATCGCGTTGAATTGGTACTTTGACGGCTCGGCGAAAACATCACCATGCTCCACAAGCTTACCGCTCAGCGCCGTGGCTGCCCGAGAAAAACCCCGCAGGGCCATCTGGAACGACGAAAGGAGCGGGTCCGTTGATGCGACCACGCCCTTGCGGGCATACTGTTGGATCGCCGTACTCCGTCCGACCGAGTCGTCCTCCCAAATCACCTTCTTGCCCAAACCCAGTCCTTCACCGAAGCTCAGATCGAACAACCCAGTGTTCCACTGGAACCAGTCCACCTCGGAGAAGTAGACGGGAAAGATGATCGGGGTGTCCTTCTGGGGCGGAAGATAGTCCGGGATCTTGTAGTTGTTCTCTACGAGCTGGAACATTTCAGGAAGCATCGCGTCCGCCGCATGGCAGATCAGGATCTGGAAGAGTTCCGAGACAAACTCGGGGTTGTTGTACTTCCACACGTGGACATCCCGGAACTGGATTCCACCTCCGCCGGCGTCGTTCACACCCGTGCGACCCTTGAGATCGACCGAACTGGAAAGAAGCGTGGAGAGGCCGCCCCAATCGAATCCTGGAAGCGCGTCGCCGATCGCCTTCATCACGACCTTCTTGGACGATTCCACCTTGGTCACGTCCGCGAGCTTGCGGAGAAAGTTTGTCCCATGCGGCGGAAACAAGAGCGTCTGCTCCCGCTCGGTCACCACTTCGATGTAGTACGTGGGGACCCAGAACTTCACCTCAAACCCAAGGGGAGTTGACGCCGGTGCCGTGAACTTGAAATCGAGGCAACTGGGTTCAATGAAGCCCTCCGCGTAGATATCCGCTGTGACCCCCCAGCCCTGAGCATGCGCAGGTACCCCAGCCATGGAGACCAAGCTACTCGCGACCACCATGATCACGTACCGCGCATTCGCTGCTCTTCTTCGGCCAAGGTAAGCCGGAAAACTAGTCGGGAGGCGCACATTGATCGCCCGCTCGGGATCATGCGCCATCTGCTCACCTCGGCCTCTGCGGCGCAAACGCCCCGCCGAGGAATGCGGCCTTGCACTTGGGATCCTCGGGGCCATTTCTCATGATCTCTGCCGCAAGCTTGCAAGAAGGAATGTTCGCAGCGAGCTTGAACTCCTCTGTCACTCTCGCGTCGTCCGGACCATAGAAGCTACCCGTCACTTCCATGTACGGACAGAGGCTTGCGGCAGGGCTTGCGTCGACATCTGACACGCACTGTTCGTACGCCTCGATTGCTCTTCGGGAGATTGCTTCGAGGGACGTCGCAAGATTGGGGCACTCCCCGGCAATTGTCTTGTTGCCTTCCAGAGCCTCGCTCACGGCAACATTCTCAAAGGCGCGCAGACATTCCTCGGGCGTCCCATGGATTCTTACTAGGGGGGCCTCGGGTGCACACACAAATGCAACCTCGCATACTTCCTTTTTCAGGAATTTCATCGCCGCCTCGTCGAACCTTCTGACTTCGTCGCTTTTCGCGCCTCCGCTCTTCTCTTCTCCGCCGCATGCTGCAAGGGCGAGCGTGAGAAAGACGCCTCCCATTGCGAATCTCGCGCCGCCAAGCCTGAAATGAAGACGCCCGCGCATCGTTCCTCCCCTTTCAACCCTTCACCAAGGGTCGTTTCGACCCGCGCTCCGGGGCAAACAACAAGTCGGTGTAGCCTTGCATCACATCGCCACAGGGATCCCCAGCGCTAAGCCGCTGGAACTCCTCTAATGAGACCCTGTTGTCTTGCCGAAAAAAATAGTCCTTGCAACCCGAGCTTGAAGCCTGTCCCAGGATTCCGAAGTCATCACCATCGTAGTAGGGCGCTTCGGACACATCCACGAACTGACACAGGCTTTCATTGGGCAGCGATGCGACATCCTCCATACATGACACGTACGACGACGACAGGCCAGTCGCGCGAAGAAACTCTGCACACCTCGCACGGTCTGGAATCTCCAGAGATCCACTGACTCGCTGGTCCATCAATGCCCGGCACTCCCCCACTGTCGCCGGCGAAACCCGGATCGAAGTAGCGCTGTCAAAGATAGCCGCTTTTCTGCCATACCCACAGGCAAATAGGACGTCACACGTCTTGTGGTATCGGACCTGTAGTGCATGGAGGTGGTTCTCAATTGGGTCCCCCTCGTTCCCCCCTCCCTCATCCCCCCCCCCGCAGGTGGGAAGAATCGTGAAGGGGAATGTGTAAAGGGTGAGCAGCAGGGCCAGGATCGAGAACCGTGAACCGAGAATCGTGAATCGATGGGTCATGTCAGGCTCCTTTCAGAACCGCAAATCGGGAATCGTGAATCGGAAATCGAAAACCGAGAAAGGAGAACGGCTCTTGTGGCGAACCCTGAAGCGTGAAGCGAGACCCCATGCGGCATCGGCGCCGAGGCCCGGGAGTAACGATCATGCGTTCCGTCCCATCCGCCGCCACGACCCGCCGACGCGGTCGAGCAAACGGTGAGCAGTGAACGGTGAACAGCGGGGCGAGAACCGGGAATCGGGAACGGGGGGCCAGAAGCCGAGAACCGGGGAACCGTCTGTAAAGTCTTTGGGGACGTTGCCAAGCAAAGCAACTCCCGCCGACTTCACTATGGGCCGCCCGTGACGATCGTGCGTTCCGTCCCATCCGCCGCCACGACCCGCCGACGCGGCCGCCGTGCACGAATCCGTGCGCAGATCAAGCCTCGGGAAGTTGTAGATCGCGTCGCCGTCAACGTCGGGAGGGCCGCCGTCAAAGCGGGCACGGCTCTGCGACTGCACCTTGGGGACAGGCAAGTCAGATTGCCCCATCAGGAATGCTCCTCTCGGGGATCGCGGAACCTTCGGGACGTTGCCAAGAAAGTCAAGCTGTGCCATCGGGGGTGCTCCTTTCGGAATCGGGAATCGCAAATAGGGGAACGGGGAGCCAGGGAGCCGGGGAACCGGGAAATGCAAATCGGGAATCGGAAACTGAGAACAGCCGGTCTGGATTCCGGCTTCCACCGGAATGACGGACCTTGACCCCGCAGCGCGCCGGATTCCCCGCCAGCCGGCGGGGAATGACGCACCCCCCTGCCGCGGCGCGGGCGCGTCTCCGAAAACCCCTCCTGTCTCTCCATAGGCATTCCCCCTCGGAATGCCCGCACCCTCGGTTCTTCGGCTCGCCCTCTCCGCCACGGCGGACTCGCCTGATCCTCGGGTACTGGGCCTTCGTGGCCCGCACCGCTCGAAATCCCGCCTCACCTTCCCGGCTCGGCCGGTACTCACGGCACGGGGTCGTCCTGGCCCGCCACTCCACCTCTCTGGTGAGGTTCCCTGACTCATCCCCTACCATGGGCCACCTGATCGCGCAAGCGCAGCACGGCAGTCGGCAGCGGGCAGCCGGACCACCTGTCCGGGCGAGTGTATTGGAGTATGCCGTCCCCGGTAATACCGGTGGTATGGGGGATGCCGGGTAAATCCCTGCCGGAACGTCGGAATCGTCGCCGGCGGGTCCGCTCTCCAATCGCTCGATCCCCGGGGGCGTGAACGGTGCTACAATGCCCCCATGAGCGTCATCCAGAAGTCGATCACGCTGGAAGGCTCCAAGCGCCGACGCCGCGAGGAGGCTCTCTTCAACAGCGGCGCCACCTACTCCTGCATCCGGGAGGACGTGGCGCGCTCCTTGGACCTGTTGATCCCCCTGCCTCGCCCCCTCCGCTTCGGAACCGCCGAGAATGGCCATACCGTCAAGGCCACACACGCGGTCCGCCTCGACTTCCGAATCGGGCGATACCGGTTCTCGGATGAATTCATGGTCATCCCATCGCTCTCCGAACCCGTCCTCATCGGCGCCGCCACACTCCAGAAGTGGCGGTTCAAGCTCGACTTCGAGAACGACGAGGTGATCATCGACCCAAGGGTCACGAAGCTCAGGCTGCTGTAGGCCGCACGCTTCGCAAGGAATTGAGATGCCTTCCTGGCATCTCTTTGCTGCTCCGCGTACAGGCCATCCGTGGCCGCACGCCTCGCGAGGAGTTGAGATGCCTTCCTGGCATCTCTTTGCTGCTCCGCGTACAGGCCATCCGTGGCCGCACGCCTCCACTCCCGCCCCACGCGATGCGGCAGGTCTCCGGTCCATGGTCAAGCTCTGACCCCCCAAGGCTTTGAACCGTGCTACAATGCCCCAATGAGCGTCATTCAGAAGACGGTTCAGCTGGAGGGATCGAAGGGAGCCGCCGAGTCCCCCGCCCTGTTCGACAGCGGAGCAAGCTATTCCTGCATCAGCCCCGATCTCGCCTCTCAACTCGGCACGCTTGAGCCACTCCGCCGACCCCTTTCGCTCGGGACCGCCAAGAACGGCGACACCCTGACCGCGACACACCGAGTGACCCTCGATTTCTACCTCCAGGGCTTTCATTTCTCGGACGAATTCCTCCTCATCCCAGACCTTTCCGAGCAGGTCATCATCGGCGCCGCCACACTCCAAAAGTGGCGGTTCAAGCTCGACTTCGAGAACGACGAGGTGATCATCGATCCCCGGGTCACGAAGCTGCGGCTGCTCTAACGGTCGCCGCCGTTCCACGGACTCTCCACCCTTCATGGCAGATTGATCACGACGGTTGCGCTCAGCTTCATGGCCGTCGTCCCATCCCCCACTTGGCCGCTCGTGTTCCCTCCCCAGCACTTGGCCGACCCGTCCGAGAGAGATGCGCACGTGAAGTCGCCTCCTCCCGTCAGCGCCACCACGCCGGAGAGGCCGGTCACGGACACCGCGGTGTTGCGGTCGAGGATCGAGCCGTCCCCGAGCTGGCCGCTGGCGTTGTCCCCCCAGCATTTCGCGGCCCCACTGGCGTACCACGTGCAGCTATGGTTCTTGCCCGTCACGATCGACCGCACCGTGTTTGCCCCGCTCACCGCCGCCGGCGTGTTCCTCGTGGTGTTCGTCCCGTCCCCGAGCTGGCCATCCGTGTTCAGCCCCCAGCACTGTGCCGCCGAGGCAGTCGTGGCAAAACACGCGTGATCGCCTCCCGCGGCGATCGCCCTCACCCCCGTCGGCGAACCGAAGAGCGTCACGGGCGCGTTCTGGTTCACGTTGTCCCCGTTGCCGAGCTGCCCGCTCGCGTTGTAGCCCCAGCACCTCGGCGTTCCATCCGCGAGGACCGCGCAGGTGTGGTTGTCTCCCGCCGAGAGACCCACGGCCGTCGCGATCACGCTCACCGACACGGGCGTCAAACTCTGGTTGTTCGTCCCATCCCCGAGCTGCCCGGACGTGTTCAGCCCCCAGCACTTGATCGTGCCGTCATAGATCAAGGCGCACGTGTGGCTGCCTCCGGCCGCGATCGCCGCGACCTTCGAGAGCGACGTGGCGCACGTCCCCACGTCACACACCGCCACGGGACTCGTCCCCTCCGTCGTCGAATTGTCCCCCAACTGGCCGTTCGTGTTCTTGCCGAAGCATTTCACGGTCCCACCGGCCACGAGAACGCACGTGTGTGAGCCTCCGCCCGCCACCGACAGGACATTCGCCAACGTCGAGATGTTGAGCGGCACGGAGCTGTTCGTCGTGCTCCCGATCCCGAGCTGACCGTTCCCGCCCAGCCCCCAGCATCGCACCTTCCCCTCCGTCACGACGGCGCACGCGTGACCGTCACCGCCGGTCATTGGCTCTTGGGCCCGCGTAGGGCGGGCTCCCCACCCCGACGCAAGCGCCCGGCTCGGCGAGATCAGCCCCACCGGCCCCTCGAGGACCGTCACCGCTCCCGGCTGGTACCAGCCGGATCCCGACACCCGCCCCAGGACGCCCGATCCGGCGTCATATCCCCAGCTCTGGAGCGTCCCGTCCGCCATGAGGGCAAAGCTGTGCTGACTGCCGTTCGAGGCCCCCGCCACCGACGTGAGGGTCAGCACCGCCCCCGACGACTTGCCGCAGGCATTGCCTGCACAGTCATCGGGCCCCGTGTTGTTCCCGTTCCCAAGCTGCCCGTAATAGTTCAGCCCCCAGCATCGCTCGGTCCCGTCCGACATCACCGTGCAGGCGTGGTCGGCACCCCCGCTATCCCCCGTCGCCACCCCCAGCGCACCCGTGCCCGCGCCGAACCCCAGGACGATGGCCGGCGTGTTGGACGACGACGTCCCCCCATTCCCCAACTGGCCGTTATTGCTTATTCCCCAGCACCTCGCCCCACCGTCCGAAAGCGTCGCGCACGTGTACCGATTCGCGGCCGCGATCGCCACGACCTTCGAGAGCGAGGTCCCGCAATCGCTCACGTTGCACACCGCCACGGGGGTCATCTGGCAGGGTTGGCCGTTGCAGTTGCCGCTGGGGTTCCCCTGCCCGAGCTGGCCCTGGTCATCCCGGCCCCAGCACTTGGCGCCCCCTCCATCAACAGCCGCGCAGGCGTGCTCGGTCCCCGTGCTGATCGCCACGGAAGTGAAGCCCCCGGAGACCGTGGCCGGGGTGTAGCTGTCGGTCGTGCTCCCGATCCCGAGCTGGCCATAGTAGTTGTCCCCCCAGCAAACCGCCACCCCATTCACCCGCAGCGCACACGCGTAAAAGCCGCCCACGCTGATCGCTATGGCGTCCGTCAGAGAGCCTTGCACCTGCATCGGCAGCTTCGAACACGCCACGGTGGAACAAGTGCTCGGCCCCGTGCTGGTCCCGATCCCGAGCTGCCCCTGGTCGTTCCTCCCCCAGCACCAGACCGTGCCATCATGCTTGAGCGCGCAGGTCTCCTTCGCATCGTCGCCCCGCCCCGCGAAGACGGCTATCACACCCGTCAAGGACCCCGCACCGCAGCCGGTCGAGGCGCAGACGGTCACCGGCGTCGTCGAGGCCGTCGTCGAATCGTTGCCGAGTTGGCCGTAGGTATTGCCCCCCCAGCACTTCACGGTCCCGTCCCCCACCAGGGCGCAGGCGTAGGTGTCCGAGCCCGCTCCCCCCGAACTCATCCCCACCACACTCTGGGTGGAGTGCGTGTAGGCGCTCTTCTCCACCACGTTCGTGTCCACGTTGCCCGCCTCGTCCCGGGCCCGGATCACGAAGAAATAGCGTGTCCCCACACTTAGGGGCGTGGCCGAATACGATACGGCACCGGCGCTCGTCGTGTAGGTGGCCGTGAAGCTCGAGGCGCACCCCGTGTAGGTCGTGCTCCAACATATCTGATAGACCATGTTGGCCGCCGAGGTGACGGAATCCGTCGCCGCGCTCCAGGTCAGGTTGATCTGGGTGGACGACACCGCACCCGCCGTGGTCGCCCCGCTGAAGGTCGGCGCCGTCCCGTCGTGCACATACGTGACCCCCGTCGAGGGGTTCGAGACATTCCCGGCCGCGTCGGTCGCCTTGGCCGTGATCGCGTTCGAGGCGTTCAGACTCACCGCCGTGGTCACGGTCACGGAGAACGCCCCGCCGGCATTGGCGCTCCCCGTCCCGATGAGCTCCCCGTCATCGAAGATCTGGATCGTGGCATTGGCCTCCGCGCTCCCCGTCACCGTGGGCTTGCTGTTGCTGCCCGGGCTCGCGGGACTCGTGGCCAGGCCCGTGGGCGCCCCCGGCGCCGTCGTGTCCACCAGGATCCCGTTCGAGGCCACCCATGCCCCGCTGTTCGCAGCCGTGTCGCGCGCCCGGACGCAGTTGTAGTACGTGGCGCTGTTGACGAGCGTGAGCCCCGTCGTGGTCTTGGCCGTCACCGCCCCCACGTTCACCGCCCCCACCGTCTCCCCACCGCAGGATGTCGAGAGGCTCAGGTTGTACTCGTAGCTCGCGATCCCGTTCGCGTCCGCGAACCCGCTCCAGGCCGCCGTCATGCTCGCCGTGTTGTTCTGGGCGACGACGTCCGTCGGTCCCCCGTCCGTGACCGCCCCGCCCGACGGGACCACGTTGTCGTGCACGTAGGTCAGGGTGTTCGAGACCGCCGACACGTTGCCCGCGTTGTCCGCGGCCTTGGCCGTGATCGCGTTCGAGGCGTTGCCGCTCACCGCCGTCGAGACCACAATCGAGAAGGACCCACCGCTCCCGACCGACCCGGTTCCGATAAGCGCCCCATCGTCGAAAATCTGCACCGCGATGTTCGCCTCCGTCGTCCCCGAGACCGTGGGCAGGAGGGAGTTGCCCGGGCTGGACGGGGTCAGGGAGCTTAGGGTCACCGCCGGCGCCGTCTTGTCGTTGGTGAGCGGGAGGGCCTGGCTCACGTTGCCGGCCGCGTCCACGGCCACGACGTAGATCTTGTCCGAGGCATCCCCCTTGTTGTCGCCGATCCCCACGGACGCGAAAGACCCGCTCGCTTGAGCGGTCGTCTCCGCCAACTTGGACGTGAGGAGCGCGTCCTCGTAGATCTTCACCGTCGCCGAGGTCTCCACGGCGCCCGCCGAACCGCTCACTTGGTCCGACGTGCCCGGCGCGTTCATGGTGACCGTCACTTTCGCCACGTCCGGCGAGCCCGGCGCGGTCGTGTCCACCGTCCACGTGTGCGCCACGATGGCCGACTCGTTGCCGGCGGGATCTATGGCCTTGACCTGGAGCGTGTGGGAACCGTCGGCAAGACCGGCCAACGCATAGGGCGAGGTGCAGGCCGAGAAAACTCCGCCGTCGAGCGCACAATTGGTCCCACAATTGAGCTCGCTGCACGAGAACGTGAACGAGGCGCTGTTGGAGGCCACGATCGCGCCGGGACCCCCCGTCACGGTCGTTGTGGGCGCCGCCGTGTCAATCGTCCACGTGTAGCTGACCGGTGTGGAATCGGCCACGCCGTCCGCCGAAACACCCCGCGCTTGGAACGTGTGCTTGCCCTGGGGCAGGCCCTCGTGGAGGCTGGGCGACTTGCAGTCGGCGAACCCCGCGCCGTCCAGATTGCACTGCGTGGAGACACCCGTGGTCGTGAACCGGAATGTGGCCGAGGTCGAGTTGGTCAGCGCAGGCGGCTTCGCCTGGAGGCTCGTCTCGGGCTCGGAGCCCGCGGCCACCGTGGGCGGGGTGATGACCGCGCCCGTGACCGGGTCCACCAGAGTCGTCCCCGCAGTGGTCGTCTGGCCTGAGGAAATGGCGCCCTGGAACGCGTCCGTGAGGGTGGATGAGGCCTGCGTCACCTGCTCAGCCGTGGGCTTGCTGAGCGCGTTCTGGGGATCCGTGCCCAGGATCAGCTCGATGAAGTTTGCAATGGTGTCTCCATCGTCATCTGCGATGACCACGCCCGAGGCGTCGAGCAGAATGAGAACGTCGGAGCCGGAGAAATCGATCACACCGGTCGCGGTGAGAATGAGAGTGCCGCTTTTGTCGATCACATAGACCTCGAAGGTCACCTGGGAGGCTTGGCGGCGCGGGCTGCCTCTGACACCCGCGGCATCGAGGGCCACTTCCTCAGGCAGTGCGAGCGACAGCGCAGCCCCCGAGTCTGATTCCGCCATCGTCAGGGCCAAGCCCTCACCCACGGTGCGACCGTTCACCGAGATCGTGGCCGTGCCGTCGCGCGCCTTCACGGCGCCCGCCACTTCAACAGCGACGGGAATGGCGATCGTAAGCGTTTCCTCTTCGCCCGATCCCTTCTTCTTGCAGCCAGGGCCGGCCACGAGAAGCAGGCACAAAGCTGAAAGCAACAAGCGAACGAAAGATGGAACGTGGTTGGACGGATGAGACGAACGCAGCATGTGACTCCCCTCCTCACTCATGCGGGACGACAACATGGGACCAGAGGTACCCCTTTCACTCGCCACCCTCTGAAACCCCACTCTGGCCCAGGTGACTTGCGACTTGTGATTTCCATAGAATATGGCATCTTATTTGTCAAGTTAGCTCACCTTTTGGACCCTTCCAAAAGCGCGGGAAGGATGGTGATGGTTGATGGATGATCGGAGCAAGCGGCGGAGACGCCACCCGCCTCGGACCGTGACGGTCAAACCCACTGAACTGGGCCTTCGGCTCGGCGCCCGCATCAGGGCGTTGCGCGAGCGGGGCGGGGTCACGCAGGTGCAGCTTGCGGAACGCGCAAGCATCGGCATCGAGACCGTCAGCCGCCTCGAGCGGGGCATCGAGAACCCCACGATCGGGATCCTCGAGACGGTCTGCCGGGCGCTGAACGTGGACATCCACGAATTGTTCGAGCGGGCGTATTCGGTTGAGGAGTACATCCGGAAGCAGGAGGTGCGCCAGATCGCCGAGAGGCTCGGGGGGGCCACCCCTGCCGAGCTTGCCGCCTTCCGCACCCTGGCCAATGGGATCCGTACGCGGGGCTCGAAGCCATACCGGCAACGGCGCTCGCGGTAGAGTCCAGCCCCGCAGAATCCCCCGTTCCCATCTTTTTCAGGCCCTCTGAGCAACCCCATATCATTTGCCCCTATTAACATTAGACTCCTGAGACCCGCGTTTTGTTCCAATGTGGACTCGGCCACTCTTCATCAGCCCCCCTCACTGAGCCACCGCGGCCACCTGCACCGGAGTGGCCGACTGGGTGGTGCCTTCATCGCCCAGTTCGCCGTGGTCGCTGTCCCCCCAGCACCGAGCACTCCCGTCCGACAAGACAGTGCAGGTGTGCAGATTCCCCGCCGCAATGCCCACAGCCGATGAAAGTCCCACAACCGGGGCAGCAATGGGGAAACTGGTCAACTCAATCAACTTGGCAAACTGGTAAGATGGGACCATGGCACCAGTGAGAGCCCCCGTTCCCAACTGGCCGACCACGTTGCCACCCCAACACCGAACCGTCCCATCCGAAATGAGCGCGCAACTGTAGTCGCTGCCCACGGCGATTGCCTTCGCACGGGAAACGCCCGCGACCGTGGCCGGCACTTTGGAGTACGTCCGCAGGGAAAAGGGGACATTCCTATTTTTCACGGCAGCAGCCTCGGGCGACCCCGCGGCCGAAGGCTGGACTCCAACCCCAGATGCGCTGCGGTCACGAGCACCCAGTCCCGGCGACCGAACGGAGTTCCCTTGTTTACACATGTGCGCACGCGATCCAACTCCCCAGGCGCGAACGGCGTGTTGACCCAATCCGCCCAGCTGGCGGGCCACACCACTGGACCTCCATCCAGCTCGATGTGGTTTCGGACGCCCAGACGAACGCCGCTGCTGGACCACTCCCACTCACTGGCCCTCCTGACCAAGCCCGCCCGAACCGGGTTCCGCTCGATATAGCGAGCCGCGACAAGAAGATGCCCGTCCTGCTGAATCGGAAAGGCCTTGAACCGGCCCTGCCAAATCCGGCCGCTCGTACCGTAATGCTTGTTGTACCGGCAGACGTGTGTCGTGAGCAGCCAGTGCATGTAGCGGCTCAGGTCGTCATCACCGTGAGGCCAGAGCAGGAGATGAAAATGATTTGGCATCAGGCAATACGCCAACAATCGCATGCCCACGCGAGCCCCAGCCTCTCTGAGGAGTTCAACAAAAGCCTGGTAATCGTCGCAATTGTGGAAAATCTCGCGGCGACCGTTTCCGCGATTGATCACGTGGTAGCAGATGTCACCCACGCAGGCCCGTGAGGTTCGAGGCATCAGGATCGCTCTACTCCGCGTCTTGTCGAAAAATAGGAATGTCCCCTTTTCTTCATCTAGTCCCTCAGCGTGTTCCGATACGCCTCGACGGCGCGGTCGGCGCGGCCGGCCACGACGGCGTCGGGAGCACCATCGCCATCGAGATCGCCCAGCTTCAACTCGTGGGCGCCCGAGGCGACCGATTCGAAGAAGGGGCGACAGTAGCGCCCGCCGCCGAGCGATTTGAGGAGCATCAACTCATCGCCTTTCCCGCGCCGCCCCCCGGCGCCGACGACGGCCAGGAGGTCGCCGCGCCCATCCGCATCGAGATCCGCCTGTTGCAGGGCCAAAATGGGAGCCTCGATCTCCCGGCTCCGAAGGAGCGTGATAGGGGGCGCCGACCCCGGTGCAGGGTTGTAGAAGAGCAGGTGCCCGCTGTGCGTCCCCACGATGACCTCGCTCTTTCCGTCGCCGTCCGTGTCCCCCGCCGCCAGCGCCGAGGGCACACCCGGAAGCTTGAGAGCCATGGGCGCGCCATACGACCCGGTGGCGGGATCTCCCAGGGCGATGGAAAGCGACGAGGTGATCGGGTGGATCGCGAGGAGGTCCTTCTTGCCATCGCCATCCACGTCCAGGAAGAGTTGACCTTCCGGATCGGGCAGGGTCGTGGCGCTGCGGGCCGTGAACGCGCCCCCTGAGTTGAGGAACCACGTGACCTTGTCCTTCGCCGGAATCACATGGGCGAGGTCGAGCCTTCCGTCGCCGTCCAGATCCGCCGCCGTCAGCGCCAGACCGTTCTTCTCCGTCGAGAGGCTCGCGATGGATTGGTACGTGTCACCCCGCACGAGCAGGACCGAGCCTTCGTCCAGCAGCACGGCAAGGTCTTCCACCGTGCCGCCGGTGAGAGGACCCGCGCCGAGGGAGGAGCCGGCGGAGGTGGTGGTGAGGGTGTCCACCACTCCGAGGAGGTTCCCCACGGAGCCGAGCCCGTAGGCGTAGATCTTCTTGTTCGCGAGGTCCGAGACGTGAACGCGCGCCACCCGCCCTCGCTCGGAGATCAGGCCCACGGCCACGGGGTCCGGCTGGGGATCGGTGACAAACGCGGTGGAGAGATGGCCGCTCGATTGCCGATAGACCGCAAGCTTCTCCGATGTGAGCGCCACCACCTCGGACGTGCCGTTGCCATCGAGATCCGCCATCGCCAACGATTCTGCGGGGCCGAATGCAGACGCGGCGGAGCCCGTCACGGTGGTCTGCACCATGCCGATGGGCTTGAGGGCGGCGCTGATGAGCATGGACCGAATCACCGCTCCGCCGTTTTCCAAGAAAACGAGGTCCTCGATGCCGTCGGTGTTAAGGTGACCGATAACGGGTCGCTCGGGTGCGTCCAGCCCCTCTTGGATCGTCGGCGTTTGGAAAAGGCCCTCCGGTTCCATCTCGAGGATTCGAAGTTCGCTCTCCGAGAGGGCGATGATCTCGGGCGCGGCGTCGCCATCGAGGTCGGCCCCAAGAATCTCCGTGAGCGGCGGAAGGCCGCTCTCTCTACGAACGAATTCGTAGCGGCCGTCCTTCTTGGGCGAATCGAAAACGTTGAGAGCGCCCTCGAGCAGCGAGGCCGTGCCGAACACGAGCTCGGTCACGCCGTCCTGGTCGTAGTCCACCGCGGCGACACCGATCACGCCCGAGAGGCCCGTGCGGGTTGAGGCCAGCGGCGTGAGGAGCAAACCCTTGGTCGCATCGTAGCGGCCCTTGGCGGTGAGGATCGTCGCGGTGCGCAGGTCCACCCCCACGAAGTCGTAGAGGCCGTCGGCATCAACGTCCGTCCACTCTGCCGGCATCAACAGCGTGCCGGGGTTCTCGCGCACGGGATGTTCCTTGCCCGCGAACGGACGCCCGTTGGAATCCACGCGAGACGAGAGGGCGATGTAGGGTCCCCTCAGCCCGGCCGCGGTCAGGATGGCATCGCGGACGCCGTCCGAATCCACATCGAAATACACAACCTGTTCGGGGGCCCCCACGTCGAGGTCGAGCCGGTCGAGGTGTGTGGCCAGCCGGGTGAGCGTGGGCGCTTCGAGCAGCCAGAGCCGGCTTGAGGCCGCCGAGACCATCATGAGTTCCTCCCGACCGTCGAGGTTCACGTCCGTGCCCGTGGCGCGGGCCTCACCCGAGGGGTAGATCCCCAGGTCCGTGGTCCACAAACGTTCGAGGGGGCGGACGCCCTTCACCTCGATCGTCAGCGGGAGCCCGCCAAAATCCGGCTTCTCCCCCTTGGGCCCGCGCAGCTTCACGCCGTCTTCGGTGAGCTTGAGAGTGAGCGACCGGCCGGAGAGAGACGGCCCGGCGCAATCCGCCTCGACCGCGATCACGAACCCGGTTGCGCCGCCGCTGAGCGAGATTTCCTCCCCCTCCCCCTCGCGCACGAGGCGCAAGCGGAACTTTCCTTCGCCGGTCGGCTGCGGCGCGATCTCGCCGAGCTTGATGTCCCCCTCGGAAACGGCGTGGTCTCCATCCACATCCTGGTAAAGGAAGACACGCGTCACCGCCCCCAGCGCCGCCGAATCCGAGCCCTCCACCTCGAGTTCGACGCCCCGGAAGAGGAGCGGTGAGTTGGCGTTGATCTCGAAGGCGAGCAGCGTGCCCACCCCAGAGAAGGCGCTCACCTTGGAGGAATCGGAAGCCACGCGGATGTTGCCCGCCTGCGGGATGGTATTGATCAAGCGGAGGGCGTAGGTCTCTCGCACTTCGAAAGTGCCCGCGCCACCGACGCGCACCACCAGACGGACGGGATACGTCCCGTCCGGGTTGGTGTTCTTCTGGCTGAGAATGTAACCGACCTCGTACCTGCCGTCCGGGAGGGCCTGGATGGTGACGGCATCCGCGGCGTACCCCGTGTCAACGGCTGAGAAGTCCGCCTGGACGGACCCCTCTTGCGGCGCGAGGCCGGAGAGACCGAGGTCGAGCGTGAGAACCACCCGATCCCCGTTGCGCACTTCGGAGGGCCCCGTCACGGTGATGGCGGGACCGATGGGAGCCTCCTGGGCCTGTTCGCAGGCGACTGCAAGTGCGAGCAGAACAGCGAGCGACCCCCTCTTCATCCCATTACTCCCTGGCCCGGATCGGCGCGGCGGCAGACCTTCTCCGCACCCACAACTTCGAGAATGCTCCCGTGCAGGCAGCCCCTCTTGGAAGGTCCGATGCGCATAACTAGTCCCTCTATAGTTATTAGACCCTTGGTGGCTACCTTCTCTTCCGGGCCGGTTATGGGGCGCCCCTCTTTTGCGATGGGGGGAATCGGTGCAGAGGATGACGGCGAGGGGGCAGACTCAGCCCAGGACAACCGCCTGCTTCAATCAAACAGATTGAAAATACTAGCCTAATCGTGCGAGCGGGGAGCTCGCCTGGTGGACGGGGCGCCCCGCGGGGCTATGCGGTGGGGGTCGGACCCTCCTTGCTCAACACCCGAACGAGAATCTCTTTGAAGAAGTCCTTCCAGGCGTTCCAGGTTCCTTCGCTCGGTTCTTCGGCTAGGATGAGGCCAAGCAACGGTCGAGCACCGAAGAAGATCACCATGAGGCCCAGCGCGCAGGCCACCACCTTTTCCGCATCCACCTTGTTCAGCAACCCCGAGTCCATGGCCTGCTGCAGGATGTCGATCATCCGCTTGATCTGGAACTTGAAGATCTCGGGGTGTCGCCTGCGGATCTCTTCGAAATACTCGCCGCCGTTGGCCGACTCCCTGAGGATGATACGCATGATCTGTTCGCTGGTCTTGTAGAGCTCAAAGTTGCGGTCGAAGATCTCGAGGGCCACGCTGATGGGCTCGGTGATCTTGGAGAGCGCCGACTCGGTCTCGGTGGCGATACGCGTCACGAGCGATTCCAGCACGGCGAGATAGAGGCCCTCCTTGCTGCCGAAGTGGTAGTAGATCATGGCCTTGTTCACGTCGGCCTTGCGCGCAATCACATCAATGCGCGAGCCTTCGAGGCCGACGTCGGCAAAGACCTCTGCCGCCGCCCCGAGGATCCGTTCCCTCGACCCCCCGGGCTCCAGCGCGCCCTCGCCCCCCCCCGATGGAGGCGAGCCGCCGGGACGCTTGGGTTCGGACACCGGATGGCTCACGGGGTTTCCGGCACCTCCACCAGGAGGGCGTCGCCGTCCTGACGCACGTCATACACCGTGGCCCGTGTCTCTTCGCTCATCGCGCTCTTCCCACCCTGGGCAAGGTCAAACTCCCAACCGTGCCAGGGGCAGGTGATCACCGTGCCTTCGATCTCTCCTTCGCCCACCGGGCCGCCCTTGTGCGGGCAGATGTTTTTCAGGGCGTACACGGCCTCCCCCATGCGAACCAACGCGATTTCGATGCCCTTCACGTTCACGATTTTCGGGCGGCGATCCTCCAGTTCGGCCACCTTGGCCACCTTCACGAACTCTGCCATGTCGAACCTCCCGTTCGATCCTGCGATTCACCCGCTGCGGACGTGTCCGCCTTCGGCAACGGCCGCCCGCGCGCGGAAGGTCATTATCGGGCGTGTCCCCCAAGTGTCAAGGGCGCCGCTTACGCGCGGGGCTGCATGCTATACTTTGCGCGTGATCCCGTTCCGGCTCGAGGAGAAAAGGCGGCGTCTGCTCGAGGACGAGCAAGGCACGATCCACAAGGCAGGGGCGGATCTCTGCGTGGCCCTCGTGTATCCCAACATTTACTCCGTGGGCATGGGCAATCTCGGTTTCCAGGCGGTGTATGGCTATCTCAACGGCCTGGAAGGCGTCTCGTGCGAGCGGGCGTTTCTCCCCGATGCCGACGATGCCCCGCTCTACGACCGTCACGACACGCACCTGTTCACGCTCGAATCGGGTCGGCCCCTCTCGGCGTTCGACGTGGTGGCTTTTTCGATTTCCTTCGAGGATGACATCATGAACCTTCCCCGCCTATTCCGGCACGCGCGGATTCCCGCTCTCGCTCGTGAGCGCGCCGACGGTCACCCCCTCATCCTCGGGGGGGGGATGTGCGCCTTCATGAACCCGGAACCTCTCTCGCCGCTGATGGATGCGCTCTTTCTCGGCGAGGCAGAGGCGGGCATCTCGGAAGCGATGCAGGCCGTGCGAGCGTCGCTCCGGCAGGGCGGCGGAAGGAGCCGGATGCTGTCCGCCCTGGTGGGCGTGCCGGGCGTGTATCTCCCCTCGCTGTACGAGGTGATCTACGACGAGCGGCGCTGGGTGGCGGAGCGGCGCCCGCTCGGCGATGCGCCGGAACGTGTCCCGCGGCAGCGGGTAAGCGATCTGCGCGGCCTCAAGACCCAAAGCGTGATCCGAACACCCCACAGCGAATTCGGCGCGATGCACCTGATCGAAGTGACCCGGGGCTGCGGATGGCGCTGCCGGTTTTGCGCGGAGGGCCACGTGTATCTCCCGCCTCGTACCCACGCCGCGGCCGACGTATTGGCAGCACTCCCCGCCGCCGATGGTGCGCAGAAGGTCGGTCTGATCGGCACCTCGCTTCCCGAGCATCCCGATCTCGACCGGATCCTCGACGGCCTCATCCTCGATCAGCGCACGGTCTGCACGGCGAGCCTGCGGATGGACGGCGCAAACCGTCAGATCCTCGCGCGGATGGCGGAAGGCGCGCAGAAAACCCTCACGATCGCCCCCGAGGCCGGCAACGAGCGCATGCGGCGGGTGATCAACAAGCCCATCTCCGATCGCGCGCTGCTGCGCTCCGTGGAGTCCGCGCTCGAGTGCGGGATCAAGAACATCAAACTCTACTTCATCGTCGGCCTCCCCTTCGAGAGCGACGAGGACGTGCGCGACATCGCCCGCCTCAGCCGCGAGGTGTGGACCGTGATCGAAGGGCGGAGCCGCCACCCTGACTCGAAGCTGACGCTCAGCGTCAACCCGTTCATCCCCAAGCCCTGGACACCGTTTCAATGGTCGCCGCTCCAGGATCAGGCCGTGCTGCGCGCGCGGGTGCAGACCCTGCGCGAGGGGCTCAAGGATCTACCTCGAGTGCGCGTGGGCGGCTATTCCCCGCGCCAGGCCATCCTTCAGACGCTCCTCTCGCTGGGAGACCGCCGCGTGGGGGAGGCGGTGGCGTCAGGAGGGGGAGACGGCCGCCGCTCGTGGGCCGATCGGTTCGGCGGACTCGATTTCATCGTGCACCGGGCGAAAAGCGTGGATGAACATCTGCCGTGGGATTTCGTGGATCATGGACTCCGGAAGTCTTTCCTCGTGGATGAGTACCGCCGCGCGGAGTCCGAGACGCGCACGCGGGCGTGTCACGTGCCGACATGCCGGATTTGCGGCGTGTGCCACGACCCGTGAGGTCGGGAAATCGGGATGTCGTGAGATCGAGCGAGCGGGACTTCACGGAGAGCGCCCATCAGCCGCGCCACCCTCGCGCGGGGTTTGCACCCACGACGTCCCGACCTCGCGACTTCCCGACCTCCCGAGGCCGCGTGCTGTTCATCCGCCTGAGTTCGCTGGGAGACGTGGTCCGCGTTCTCCCCGTGTTGGCCGGGTTCAAGGCCGCCGCGCCAGGGGTCGCGGTCGGACTGCTCACGGGCCGGGCCTACGGTCCGCTGTTCGCCCGCCTCCCCCTCATCGACCGCCTCCATCTTTGGCCCGGCCCCTCGGCCAGTGACGGCACCGTGACGCAGGCCCCTGGAGCGCCCGGCGCCAGGACGCGGGCTGCCTGCCCGCCGAAGTCCGTCCGCCGTGGCGGACTGGACAGGCGGGAAGCCCGCGGCTACCGGGAACGAGCATCCGAGGTAGGCGCACCCGTGGGACGGGGCACAGCAGGCTTTGAGCCTGCGGACCTCTCGCGCCAGATGCTCATTCCCTCCAATGCGCTGAGAACCTTGCGCGAGATCCGAGGGATCGGCTACGAGCGCTGCTTCAACCTTCATCCCGGACTCCGCAGCGGTCTCATCACCGGCCTTTTGGGGATTCGAGAGAGCTACGGGTTCGGCCGGACGCTGGACCGGGAGGGCGGGTTCCTCTTTTCACGTCACACGGTTGATCCACCGGCCATTCTCCACCGTGTGGACCAGTACATTGAGCTCCTCCGCGTCTCGGGTACGCCTGTCACTTCTTCGTTCGAGCGGCTTGCACTCGGAAGCGATTCGAGGTCGGAAATGTTGGATCGTTTTGTGAGGGCCAACGGCCTTGAGGGCGCACATCCCGTCGCCCTCTTCCCAGGTTCGAGCGGAACAAGAGACTCCAAGCGCTGGCCGGAGGAGTGCTACGGCGAAGTGGCCCGTCTGCTCCGAACACAGACCGGCTGCCGCGTGGTGGTCGTGCCCGGCCTCGGCGAGACCGACCTCGCGAGGCGCGTCGCCGAGCGAAGCGGCGGCGCGGCCCTCCTCGCCCCCGAGTGGGGGTTGGCCGACCTCGCGAGCTTTCTTGCGTCGTGCGATCTGGTGGTCGGCGGAGACACGGGTCCAATTCACCTCGCAGATGCGCTGGGCGTGCCCGTTGTCGCCATCTTCGGTCCCACCGACCCCGCGGTGTACGGCCCTCGCGGCGCCCGCGCCGTCGCGCTCGGCGGTCGGCCGGGTACGGGACGCCCCCATCGCGGCCATTCCCGCCGGCTTGCCCCGCCGACTGCTGACGTGACCGTGGAACAGGTCGTCAACGCCTGCGCGGAGTCATTGCGGTAGGAGTTCAGTGTGCCCCGGTCAATGACATTCAGGCCCAACTTGCCTGCATCCCTTGAAACCAAGCAGGTATCCGAACTGATGGGGAACGATCTCCGGCAAGGAATATCTCATTCGTGTCGTCGTTGAGTTGAGGGACGGAACTCCGTACATCATCACCGTTTACAACACTTCCAAAATCGGCAAGTATTGGGGGGTGGAGGCCGTATGAAGGCGGTTTACGACCGGGACACAGATACGTTGACTCTCGTTCTCTGTGAAGTTCCGATCGCAGAGAGCGATGAACTGAAGGAAGGTGTCATTGTTGATTACGACGACAAGGGACATGTCGTGTCCGTCGAGCTCTTGGATGCCTCCCGCCATGCGACCGATCCGGCCCGAATCGCCTACGAAGTGAAACCTGCAATCGCAGGTTAGAGGCGCTACATCGTCTTTCAGATCACCGGGAGGTTATCTCCGGTTACTCTGTTCCCTTACAGTCCCTAGCCCTGGCTCTTCAGCGCCGCAGCCAGGCCTTCGTTGAACTTCTCGTAGACGGGCGCGAGGCGGGCGCGGGCCAAACGGATGAGAACCTCTCCGACCACGCCGCCAAAACACTCACCATGAATCCACAGCGTGGCGCGGCCATCGCGGACGGGCTTGGCCATGAAGTAGTGCTCCCCCGAAAATCCGGGCACGGCGCCCCGCCACCGCAGATGGCCTTCCTCGGCCGCGATGATGCGGGCCTTCACCGGCATCGCGGGCAGGCCCGGCGCACAGATCTTCAGCCGACGCGATTTCCCAACGACGAACGGCTCCCCCACCTGACCATCCTCGACGAAGCGAGCAATCTTGGGCCAGTTCGAGGAATCGATGAAGAACGACCACAGCCGCCTGGAGTCCACGGGGATCTCGATTTCGGACTTGATTTCGACCATGACTGCGGGTGCACGATAGACCCGCTGGCGCGGTGGGTCAAGGCGAGGGCAAGATCGCCTGTGGGCAGCCCCGGGAGAGAACCTCAGGAATGGAGTCGCCACCGCGATTCGCACCGGAGCCATGACCCATCCGATAGGCAATCAGCCCGACACCCGCTTCCACCACCCTGCCGCCGGCCCGCACCAAGAGCCCCAATCGCCCCTGCGCGGGGAGCCGCGGGCATGAGCCATTCCTAGGCCTTCCCCCCACGACCGTCAGGTCTCGCGGCAAGCGGTCTCTCACTCCCTTGAGCGTCGCATCGGCCATGAAGAGATCTCCGCGCAGTGCGTGGACAAGACCGGCCAGCGCGCGCCCACCCGAATAGTACGGCGAGGTCACAGGGATCCGCTCGCACGCCGCAAGAGTAGTTTCGAGGTAGAGGTGCGCGAGCTTCTCGAAGGCCATCGCCTCCTCCGCGCCGCTCGCCACGGGCCGTAGGAGCAGAACGGCCATGAGCGACATCCCGAGGTGAAACGCCGCCTCATCCTCCGCCACCGGCCACGGCCCCATCCGAATCATCTCGCGCACGAGTTCGCCCCACCGCTCCATCCGCCTCGCCATGAGGTGGTCACGATGCGTCACATTCCAGCCGGACCGCGCCACCGCCAACGAGCCCTCGGGGTCCTCCAAGGCCCGCATCACGACTCGCGCGGCGTCCCTCGCGTCCCCCCAGCGGTAGGTGAGGAGGTCCCGTCCGGGCTCGAGCAGACCGCGCAGGCTCGCCGGGCAGTGACCGCTCACCACGAGTGCTCCGCAGGACATGGCCTCGAAAATCCTCAGAGTGGCTTCTCCCTTCAACGAGTGATTCAAAACGATCTTCGACCGCGGGTACACTTCGCGAGGGTCTCCACGCCCGAAGAAGTACGAGACGCTCTGCGGGAGCCACCTCGCCACATCGTTCAGGAACCGATGGCGATCGGCGTCGTAGCGATGGGCCGAAACGAATCCGCCAATGAATGAGACGTCGAGGGGGCGGTCGAAGGAGGGTTCCAACCGCGCGCACGTTGCGGGCGGAGTTCCAGAGAACGGCGGAAACTGTTCCATGCGGAACCCCAGCGCACGTCCCGCGTCCATGTAAGGCGTCTGCAGAACCGCCGTCCGGTCGAAGAGCGGCGCATAGTACCGCTCAACCGGCCACGTCACCTGGGCGTCCCGGATCACATAGATGCTCGGCAGGGACAACCGATCGAGATCCACGATCCGGAAACCGTAGCCGTCCTCCACCACAAGCACGTCGGGCTTGACCTGGTCCACCACCGGTCCCAACACGTAGAGACCCTGCCACGGGAGCCGGATGTCCGCGTGAGACTCGGGGCCCACGCGAACCACCTCCAGGTTCTGCCAGTGCATGTTTCCGTAGAGGCTCGACGAGAACCACAGAACCCGCGGGCGCTGCGATGCGGTTCGAATGACAGTCATGTCCTCATCGTCAGGATCGGCGGGAATCCGGGGGGTCTTGAGTCCCCGCTTCAGCCGGTCTCGGCTATAATCGCCCCGTGGACAAGCCGGCAGGTCCAGGGCGGGACGACGAGTTGATTCGGCTCGCCCACACGGACCCGCTCACCAACACCTTCAATCGCCGGTACCTCGAGGCCAAGTTGCAGGAGGAGTTCCGTCGCGCGCGACGTGACCGTGCCTCTCTCGCGCTCGTCCTCCTCGATGTGGACCACTTCAAGCTCTACAACGACACGCTGGGGAACGCCTGGGGCGACCGCCTGCTCCAGCGCCTCGCGGAAGTGATCCAGAGCCAACTCGAGCAGACGGACCTCCTCTGCCGGTACGGGGGCGACGAATTCGCCGTCCTCCTTCCCGGTCGCGACCTGAAAAGCGCGACATCCTACGCGAAGAATCTCCTGAGGGCGATCTCAGGGGGACGCTATCCCGGCCACGAGTTGTTCGACGCGCTCTACTCGCAGGGACGGCTCACGGCGAGCATCGGCGTGGCCGCCATCCACCCCCGCCTCGAGCACGAGACGGACCTCATCGCGTGGGCGGATTACGCCGTCTATCGGGCCAAGCGGGCGGGGCGGAACCAAGTCATCGCGCAGGACGGCCCCCCTCACACGTCCGATTCAAGGCGGCAGCCGCTCAAACTCTTCGAAACCCTCGCCGGCATCTTCTCAAAGGCGGACGAGGCCGCACGAAAACTGCAGCAAACCGTTACCGTCATCCAGGACTGGCTGGGCGTGGACGTCTGCTCGCTCTACCTCCACGAGGCGGGCGATCTCGTGCTCAGGGCCACGGTGGGACTCCACCCCGAATCGGTGGGACGTGTGCGCATGAGCCCAAGCGAGGGACTCACCGGGCTCGCCGTTCAGACCTTGACGATGATCTGCGCGCCGGACGCCGCGCGGCACCCGCGTTACAAGTATTTTCCTGAAACGGGGGAGGAACGGTTCGCGTCCTACCTCGGCGTGCCGATCCTCTACGAGGCGAGGCCGCTCGGCGTGATCGTCGTGCAGACGCGCGCGATGCGCGACTTCTCGGACGAGGAAACCTCCACCGTCAGGGCCATCGCCGGGTTGCTCGGGGGATTTCTCGTTCCGCTCGCCGAGGCAGCACCTCGCGCCTGACCCCCACTCGAAACCGCGCGACCTGCTTTGCGCGCGCGCAATCCCGGTGGCCGCGGCGCCGAATTCCTCAGCGGTTCTTCCAGGCCCAATGCAACGGGGCCGGAAGCCACATGAGAAGCCGGCGAACCCGGGCGTGGAGATCGTCGTCCGACACGGTGCAGGTTGAACACACGGGGAGGGCCGACTTCCTCGCAAGCATCCCGCGGCGAAAGTCTGCGTATCTCTCCCCGCGCCAGATCTCACCGAACGAGCGATCGAACACGTTGCCCATCTTCAGCGAACCCTCGCGGTCCACCGAGAAACAGCAGGGGTACACATCGCCGCGCGCGTCCACGTAGGCGGTCGTCCACGGCTTGTAGCACACTCGGCTTGGCCCTGGCGGCGTACAGGCCTCGCGCGCCGCCCGCCGCCAACGCTCGTAGAAATCGAGCGCGTCCGGCGGGGTCCCGTCGCGCGCGCGACCGTCAAGCCGTGCCTCCATGTCGGCCAGGAGGGACTCCTCGGCCCGGCAGGTCCGGGCCACCTCCGGCTGCTCCAGGTACTTGACGGGAATGAGCTGGATCGTGAGTCCGAGCTCCCGCTGGAGGGCCAGGGCGTGGTCAAAATCCATCAGATTGCCCTTCTGCACCACGAAGAGGACACGAAGCTCCGGTGCTGTGGCCGCGTGGCGGGCGCACAGATCGCGGAAGAGCCGAACATGCCCCATCACCTTCTCGAACCGGGACCCCTTTCGCACGGCCTCGAAACTGTCCTTTGTCGCCCCGTCGAGAGAGAAACTCAGAACGTCCAACCCCGCCTCGATCAGCTTGCGACCTCGAACCTCGCTGGTGATCGTCATGTTGGACGGCATCACCACGATGCACCCCAGGGCCTTCGCCGCCTTGATCTTGTCGGCCAGCCCGCGATCCAGAAGGGGCTCGCCATCGCCGTTGAGAGTGAGGTAGGAAGGCCGCGCCTCGGCCAAGAGCGTCGCGAAACGATCGTTGGGGAAATCCTTGCTGAAAACGTCGCGGAATTCCCGGGCGCACATGATACAGGAGAGGTTGCACTTGTTGGTGGGCTCCACCTGCAGCCGGATCGGGAGCGGTGGCCTCGCGGGCAGGAATGCAATGGCCCAGGCGGTGCGGAGGAGGTGGACGATCCGCCGCGCGAGCGTGCGGAGGTAACCCCAGCCGGCGGCGCTGCGCGGCCAATCCGCCAGAAGTGTATCGAAAGGGTAAGGGATTCTTCGGTGAAACGGCCGCGCGGGCGTCGTCATTGCTCGCAGGCTATCACCCGCGCGACCCACGGGCCAGACCGCGCCACGCCCGCGGCGAGGGTCTACTTCCCCTTGAACTCAGGCTCGCGCTTCTGAATGAATGCGCTCACGCCCTCAACCAAATCTTCGGTCTGAGTCACGAGCGTCTGGCACAGCGCCTCGTACTCAAGGGCCGCACGGAGGTCGGACTCGACCTGCCGGTACACCGCGCGCTTGACAAGCCTCATGGGGACAGCCGGCCCCTTCGCCAGTTTTCCCACGAACGCCTCGGTCACGGCCCGCAGTTCGGCGGGTTCGGCCACCTTGTTGACAAGACCGACCCGGAGGGCCTCGTCCGCCTCGATCATCTCGGAGGTCCAGATGAGCTCCAGTGCCTTCGAAAGGCCGACCAGTCGAGGAATGAGATACGTGCCGCCCATGCCGGGACTGAGCCCGATCCGGAGAAAGCCCGTGCTCAGCTTCGCCGCGCGGGACATGATCCGGATGTCGCACGCCAGCGCCAGCATCATCCCCGCGCCCACCGCGTGCCCATTGATCATCGCCACCGTCGGGATCTCGATCTCCGTGACGCAGAGGAACTTGGGGTAGAACTTGAGGAACCCTTCGCGGCGCTCGGGAGGCGGGAGCTGGAAATCCGCCGAGGTGCTCCGGAGGTCACCGCCGGAGGAAAACGACTTCCCTTCCCCCCCGATCACGAATACGCGCACGTCACGATCGTTCTTCACCTCCGTGACCACGCGGGAGAACTCGTCCCCCATTTCATTGCTCATCGCGTTGCGCATGTCCGGCCGGTTCAGTGTGACCCAGACGACGCCGTCTCTGCGTTCAACCTTCAGCGTGGTGTATTCGGCCATCAGCCCTCCTTCATTCAGATCGCCCTGAGATTGGTTGCGATTCTAGCCCGTGTTCGTTCAACACCCCCCATCCTCTCCGCCACGGGCGGATTCCCCCGCAAGGGGGGAAGGGATCGGAAAAGAGGCGACCCACCTCATTTCCCCCTCCCCCTCGATGGGGGAGGGTCAGGGTGGGGGTGAACCTGCACTCTAGTCCAAACGGGAGGAGTGGGCACGTCAACTCGCCGGTGTGGGAACGTCTTCCTGAGGGCAGAGGGACTCAAACGGGTGCAGAACCGAGTTCCCTCCGCCTCCAAGCCGGCCTGACGGCGGCCTCCGGCAGGAGGAGCGAGATTTCGCGGACGCGATAGTGCAGGGGCCGTCCGCCTCCCGCCGGCCCCCGCGAATACCAGCGTCCTACACTACGCAGCCTCGGGCGTGCCCTGCTCGAAGTCGAGTCGCAGATTCTGCTCCGGTGCTCGGATCTCGCCCATGTACCGCCCACCCTCTTGGGCAAGCGCCTGGGCCATCAGCTTTCGGTGACAGAAGGCATCCGGCGGGCAGTAGCAGGTCAACACCACCCGGTACCGGCTGAGGAGCTCCTCCCACGCGCGGAAGTTCGTCTCCCGCGTTCGCCGGAGGTGCTCGAGGTACCAACTGGCGTATGCCTGCTTGCCGACGCGCCCCCGCTTGAACGCCATCACCATTCCCCATGATGGCGGCGCGAAAACGCGCCCGATCCCCCGCGCCGTGCCGATCGACACGTCAACGGCGTCCGGCCATTTGTAATGGCCGACGCACGCGGTATAGATCTCCCCCATGTTCGGCCCCCTTGGGACCTCCATCGTCCCGGTCACTGCTTTTCAGGCCCATCCTTTGGCGTTGCGGGGGGTGGGAGGGCTCCAATCCTTGGCCGCTCCACCCGTCGCACGCAGCCTTGCAGTGCTACCCCCTATCCCTTCCGTGGGGGCTATCCTACTCATTCATTAGTATAGCAAACCATACACCAATGTCAAGTCGCACCCATGTGTATTGGATGGAACCCACAACCTTTCTCATGCGCTCCTTCATGCCTTGTGAGCCTCTCCCCATTGCTGGGGATTCTTGTCCTCAAACGTCGACTTTCCCGACACCGGGCGTGGCCGCGCGCCCAACGCTCGGCCAAAACCAGCCTATCGGGAAGTCCACGTTCCCACCGGTTCGGACCCGGACGCATGGGAATGCGTCCCTACGGGGATGGTGTTGGAACCTCTTCCCGGCCGCCACGGACCGCTATCTTCGTAGGGACCGATTCCTATCGGTCCGAATCGGGATCCTTACGGACGAAGCCGGTTTGACATCCTCGAGCGCGGAGGTTATGTAAGCCCAGCGAAGCCCACAACGCGAAGAGCATGTTCCGCAAAATCGACCACATCGGGATTGCCGTGCCGAACCTGGCCGAGGCCCTGCGAGTTTACCGAGACACACTTGGATTCACGGTGGACCATCAACAGCGCGTGGAGGACCAGCAGGTCACGACCGCGTTTATCCCTGTCGGCGGTACCCACCTTGAGCTCCTGGAGCCCACCTCCCCCGACAGTCCCATCGGCAAGTTCCTGGCCAAGCGCGGGGCCGGGCTGCATCACGTGGCCATCGCCGTGGACGACATAGAGGCCGCGATCAGGGACTACACCAGCCGGGGCATCCGGATGATCGATCCCAAGCCGCGCCTCGGCGCGCATGGGAAGAAGATCGCGTTCGTGCATCCCAAGTCCACCGGTGGGATTCTGCTCGAGCTGTGCGAAACACCGGAGAAATAGGCGCCCCGCGTCTTGTTGAAGGAGGAGATCCATGTTTGTGGTTGACGAAGGCAAGCGAACGGTAGTCCCTCGGACAGAACTCACCTACCCGGGCCACGACCTGAAATTCCATCGCAACGCCGCGGATCCGGTGAAGGCGCCCGTGGACCACGTCATGGCCGATCTCGAGGACGCCTGCCCATACGAATTCAAGGGCGAGAAGAGCCGCAAGACGGTGATCGAGGCGTTCAACACCCTCGACTTCGGCCGGAAAGTGATCACGTTCCGTCCCAACAACATCAAGTCGCCGTTTTTCGAGGACGACGTCCGCGCCGTGGTGGCGGGTGCGCCGAACCGCTTCCACGGGGTAATCCTGCCCAAGATCTTCGGGCCGGAGGACGTTCACCGCCTGGCCAAACTGCTGGACGACTGCGAGCGCAAGGCCGGCTGGCGGTTCAAGCTCCAGATCGAGACGCTCATCGAGAACCCGGTGTCGCTGGAAAACGCCTACGAGATCGCCGCCTGCTCGCCACGGATGGCCGGGTTGATTTTCGGGATCGCGGACTACTCATCGTGGATGAGGATTCGAGACATCGTAAAAGATCAGAACATCAACTTTGCCTATGCGAAACAGCGGACCGCGGCCGCCGCGAAGTCCCACGGCCTTCACGCCATCGACAACGTGTACCTCCGCCTTCCCCGCAAAGGCGCTGCACCGGAGGAGCTGGCCGACATCGAGAAAGGACAGCGCGAGAAGAACCTCGGCGCGGCGGCAATGGGGATGGACGGGACTTGGGTCATTCATCCCAGCCAGATCGCCATCGCCAACGAGTGCTACACACCGACGCCGCAGCAGGTGGAAGACGCCAAGCGCGTGATCGAGATGTACCACGCGCAAGGGGGCGGCGCGATGTTCGACCAGGAGAAGGGCGAGATGGTGGACGAGGCCACGGCCAAGATGGCGCTCGGGGATCTCTCGAAGGGCGTCCAGGCGGGCGTCGTGGACGCCGCCTATCTGGCGGAAAAGGCCGCTCGCAGCGCGAAGATCACGGGGTACGACATCCTCCGGGCCGGTCGAGAGGCCCGAGCGGCGGCCTGAGGCGGCCGGCAGGCCTCGGAGCCTATCCGAAAACCCCGGCACTCGTAGGGGAGCATCTTTCAGATGCTCCCTCCTCATGGGCGGGTCTGCCTGCCTGTCCGCCGCGGCGGACAGGCGGGAAGACCCGCCCCTACAGGGGTTCTAGGATAGGCTGTTGGAGTAGGGATCGATTCTCATCGATCCGGTCCTCCCGGCCAATTGCGCTTTAGATACCCCATCGCGTTGTCGAACAGGATCTTGCGGCTGAGAGTCTCGCCGAAGCGCTTGACGAGCGCATCGTGAAGGCGTGGCATCCCGGCAATGTCACCGATCTCCTTGAGCAGAACGACGCCGCCCATGTCGCTCCCGATGGCCACGTGATCCTCGCCCCCCAGCGAGAGCCAGTGGTCCAGGTGGCGGAAGACGTCCTCCATCTTCCCCCACACGGCGCCGATCCGCAGATAGTGCGGGTAGAGGATCACTCCTAGCAACCCATCCCGCCGGATGATCTCGCGGCTCTGGTCGTCCGTGAGGTGCCGGTCGTGGCGGCAAACGGATTTCGCTCCGCCATGGGAGTAGATCGGCGCGCGCTTCGCGACCTCCATCACATCCCAGAATCCCTTCTCGGACGAGTGCGCCACGTCCACGATGAGGCCCGCCTTCTCCATCCCCCCGATCAGCCGCCGGCCGAATGCGCGCAAGCCCTTTGTGCGGGTGAACCGCGAGGCCAGATAGGTATCGCCGACCGGCGTGTTGATGAAGTGCGTGAGCGTAATGTAGAAGACGCCCCTCTGCTTGAAATACGCGAGGTTGGCGGGATCGTTCCCGACGTGATGTCCGCCCTCCAGGGCGAGCACGGCCGCGATCTTTCCACCGGCAACCGCGGCTTGGATCTCCGCGGGCGTTTTTGCATGCACGAGCACATCGGGGTGGCGTGCCACTAACCCCTCGAAAAGGGCGATCTGAGCCTTCGCGGTCTCAAAACAGTCTCGATGGGGCCAACGGAAGAACGCATAGACGGCGAAGGTGAGCAGTTTCACGCCGCTCTCGCGAATCCGCGGGACGTCGATGTGACTTGAGGTCGGGAGGTACGGAAGGAGCCAGGGTGTCCGGCCGCGCGTGTCGAGGGTCTTGCGCCAGTAGTACATGGACATCAGCGCGTGCGAGTGCAAATCGGCCATGGGGAGAAGATCCATGGGGATGGAGTCTACCGCCGATCCCGGTCCCACGCACTTGCTCGCGATCCGACATGGGGAGATAGTGGGATGTAGGGGAAACCATGGCCGGGTATTCGGGGCTGAGATTGCTTCGCTCCGCTCGCATTGACAGAGGGTTGGTGTCATTGCGAAGGAGTCCCCGCCACCCGGCGGGGACGACTCAAGCAATCTCGGCCAAGACTTGTCCACCGCACCAGTAGTGCGCTTCATGAAGTCGCCGTCGACCAAGCCGAGACAAACGGCCCCACCGAACAGTTTCCACACCGAGGTCCGCGAGGCCCTCGAGCGGAAAGCACACCGCCGCGTGAAGGAGTCCTACGAGAGGTATTTCAAGGGGGCGGTGCAATTCGTCGGTGTGCGCACGCCCGCCGTGCGCGCAGTCGAACGAGCGATGAAGCCGCACTTCTTGCGTCTGACCGTTCCTGAAGCCAGCCGCGAGGCATTGGCCCTGCTCGCGTCTCCATTCATGGAGGAAAGGCAGATCGCTGTGAGCCTCTTGCGCTCCATGGCAAAGAGTCTATCGAACGATTTTCTGGACCGCTTGGAGCCGCTCTTTGACGGCACAGTGAAGGATTGGGGCTCGTGCGACGGCGTTGCGGGGCGCGTCCTGCGCCATCTGCTCAAGCGCGATCCCAAGTTCCTCTATCGTGTGATCTCATGGAGCACGTCGCGCAACCTCTGGCGCCAACGGGCCTCGGCGGTGGCCTTCGTCAACGAGGCCCGCCACGGCCGCTACAACAAGGAAATCCTGACGGTGTGCGAAAACATCGTGGGGAATCCCGAGAGGTTCGTTCAACTCGGTCTGGGATGGGTGCTTCGGGAGCTCTTCCTCGCGAACCGCGATCTTGCCCTTGGGTTCCTCGCCGCGCACTACCCTCAGATCAGCCGGGAGGGGCTGCGTTACGCCATCGAGAAGATGCCGGTCTCGCTGCGCGAGCGAATCTTGACGGAACACGCGAAGGCGCAGCGATCGGGCACCGGAAGGCGCTGAACAGGCAGCGCCCCGCGCTCAGACCGGGAAGACGCCGTGGCGCTTGGGCGGGCGCTCGATCTGCTTGTCCCACGCCAGTTCGAGCATCCGGGCGATCGCGAGCCGCGTTTCCCGGGGGTCGATCACATCGTCAATCATCGCCTGGCGGGCGGGCAGGAAGGGGTGAATGTTCTTCTTGATCTCTTCGATGAGCGCCTGTTTCATGGCCTCCGGGTTGTCGCTGGCCTCCAGACCCTTGCGCGCGAAGATGCTCACGAAGCCCTCGGGCCCCATGAGGGCGATCTCCGCCGTGGGCCACGCCGCGATGTAGTCCGGCTCGTAGGCGCGACCGTTCATCACAAAGTAGCCCGCGCCGTAGGCCTTGCGGATCACGATCGTGATCTTGGGCACCGTCGCCGAGGCCACGGCGTGAAGCATCTTGGAGCCGTGACGGATAATGCCCTCCTTCTCGACTTTCGATCCCACCATGAAGCCCGGCACGTCCACGAGGAAAACGAGCGGGATGCGGAAGGCATCGCAGAGCCCGACGAATCGCGCGGCTTTGTCGGCGCTGTCGTTGTCCAGCACGCCGCCGAAGTACATCGGGTTGTTGGCCACGATGCCCGCGGGCCGGCCGCCGAACCGGGCCAGACACGTCACGAGGCTACGCGCCCACTTGGGCTTCATTTCGAAATACTTCCCGTGGTCGGCAATCATGCCGATGAGCCGCTTCATGTCGTAGGCGCGGCGCGGGTTCTCCGGGACGATCGTGAGGAGCCCTTCCTCGCGGCGGTCCACGGGGTCGTCGCACGGAACCACCGGCGGGACTTCATCGCAGAAGGAGGGGAAGTAGGAGAGATAGTCACGGATGACCTTCATGCACGCCTCGTCGTTTTCCACTTCGAGGTCGCCCACGCCGCTGAGCTCGCAGTGGACTTTCGAGCCGCCCATTTCCTCTTCGGTGACGTCCTCGCCGATCGCGGCCTTCACGAGATACCGGCCGCCGAGGGCCATCGAACTGGTCCCTTTCACCATGGGCACGAAGTCGGCCAGGCCCGGCAGATAGGCCGTGCCCGCGGCGCCCGGTCCGACCATCGCGCAGACCTGCGGGACCACGCCGCTCATCACAACCTGCTCGCGGAAGAGATACCCCATGCCGGCGAACAGCGAGGCCTGCTCGTGCCCCCCCCCCGACTCGTGGATCCGCGCGCCGGCGGAATCGCACAGCCAGATGATCGGCATCCGCCACTTGAGCGTCATCTCACGCAGGCGGGTCACTTTGGTCTCACCGGTCACCCCGATAGACCCCCCGAGGACGGTGAAGTCATACGCCGCCACGCCCACCCTTCTTCCCTCGATCTTGCCGTAGCCGGTCACGACGCCGTCCGCCGCTCCACGCACGTCCCGGCCGGGCAGAACCTTGAGCTCGGGATACGGCTCGGCGAGGATGCCGAATTCCACGAAGCTGCCCGGGTCGAGCAGAAGGTCGATCCTCTCCCGGGCGGTGAGCTTCCCTTTCGCGTGCTGTTTGGTGACTTTCTCGGGCCCACCCATCTCTTTGGCCCGGGCCCGCTTGCTCTCGATCTCAGCGACAAGGTCTTTCATCGTGGCCATGGCTCTCATTCGCTCCCGTCTGCCGGAATTCGGCCACGCTTCGGTCGGTCGCCGCCCCGCGCGCCGGCCTTGCGGCCGAGCATGACCAGCGCGGGCGTTCCGTCGAGTCGCCGCGCCTCGGCTTCGGCCAAGGGGAGACCCGCCAGAAGGGCGCGCGCATCATCGAGATCGGGACCGTAGCCCGCCACTCCCATGCGGAAGGCGATCACCGCCAGACCTTTTATCACAGCCGGTACACGGTAACGCCCGACGAACCGCCGGGCATCATCCAGCTTGCAACCGCGGTCGGCCTCGAGGACCATGAGCCGTCCCCCGCGGCGCAGCACCCTCACGCACTCCGCCATGCCGCGCTCTTGGTCGGGCCAGTGCTTTATGGAGGCGATGCTGTAGACCCCGTCAAAAGTCTCGTCGGGAAACGGCAGATCGAGGGCGGAGGCGCGGACCACACGGACCCGACCGTCGCAACCCCGCGTCCGACGCGTGACCCGCTTCACCTGCCCCCACGAGAGGTCCAGGCCGGTGATCTGCAAACCTGGATTTCGAGAGGCGATGTCCGCAGTAATCTGGCCCCCGCCGCAGCCCACCTCGAGGAGGTGTCCACGCGGAGGAATCATCTGTGCGAAATCGGCATCCCTTTCCTTCTTCAGGTCGAGCACCGCGGGAGCGATGAACCGATCATAGAACCACGCCTCCCAAGCCGAGTACGGCGCAGTGATGTCGAACGATCCGCTACCGATCATGATGGCCCTCCAGTCCCGACCCACGGCGCCCATTGTATACGCCAAGCGCTCGACAAGGTCCAACCCCAAGCCGAGCCCACCACCCACCACCAAAGAGTCCACCCGCCCATTGAGGGACTACCGGGGTTGACATGACCCGACCGATTCGCTAATCCAAGAAACAGTCTAATGGGGATCACGGGAGGTCTCGACGAAGCGCTCCGCGCGGCCGAAAGCGCCTGCCGGGAGGCCCTCGCCCACCTGGCGCGGCTGACGGCCAAGAACGGCGAGGTATCCAACCAGGAACTCGATCGGCACCAGATTGCGGCGTACGACCTTGCCTTCCTCATGGCCGAACTCCACGCCACGGGTCACCTCCGACGCCACGCGGGTCGCCTGCGCGAACTTCGGGCCGACGGAAATTTCGAGACCGCGATGGCAGACACCATGGCCGCCGAGACTGTGCACGACATCCGATCGAAGTTGAGCGGCCGTCCCCAGAGCTTCGGTCCCGCGGCTGCCAAAGCGATCGATGAACTTTCCAAGGCCCCACTCTCAAGCGCCGTGGCCGAGGCCCAGGACCCCTCCCGCTACACGGCCCTCGCCATCGAGATCCGCCGACGGGGCGACGGCGGAACGTACGGCCTGTCGGAGGAACAGCAGCTCATGCGCGACTCCTTCCGGCGTTTCGCCGAAACGAAGGTCCGGCCCGTGGCCGAGAAAACCCACCGCGAGGACCACCTGATTCCGGAATCCATCATTGCAGAGCTTTCCGAGATGGGCTGCTTCGGCCTCTCCATTCCCCAGCGCTTCGGGGGGTTCCAGAGCGATGAGAAACCGGACAACATGGGCATGGTGATCGTGACCGAGGAGTTGTCGAGGGGATCTCTCGGCGTGGCCGGCAGTCTGATCACGCGCCCCGAGATCCTGGCCAAGGCCCTCCTCAAGGGCGGCACCGCGGAGCAGAAGGAAAAGTGGCTGCCGCAGATGGCCGCCGGAAAGAAGATGGTCGCGGTAGGCGTGACGGAGCCGGATTTCGGATCGGACGTGGCGGGGATGAAATGCTCCGCGACTCGCGCGAAGGGTGGGTGGCTCCTCGACGGCGCCAAGACGTGGTGCACCTTCGCGGGACGGGCCGAGCTCATCATGGTGCTTGCGCGGACGGATCCCGACCTCTCGAAAAAACACCGCGGGCTCTCCGTTTTCGTGGTCGAAAAGCCGCCGTTCGAAGGCCACAACTTCGAGCACCGGCAGGAGGGCGGCGGACGCCTCGCGGGCCGCGCGATCGGGACGATCGGGTACCGCGGGATGCATTCGTACGAACTCCACTTCGAGAACTTCCTCGTTCCCGAGGACGCGCTCGTCGGCGGCGAGCAGGGGCTCGGCAAGGGCTTCTATCTCCAGATGGAAGGTTTTGCCGGCGGACGCCTCCAGACCGCGGCCCGCGCCAACGGCGTGATGCAGGCCGCCTTCGAGAAGGCGCTCGCCTATGCCCAGGAGCGCAAGGTCTTCGGCCGACCGATCCTGGACTTCCCGCTCACGCAGCACAAGCTTGCGCGGATGGCCATGCTGATTCAAGCCTCCCGTCAATTCACGTACGCCGTCGCGCGGATGTTCGACGAGGGGAAGGGGCAGATGGAGGGCTCAACGGTGAAGTTCTTCGCATCCAAGATCGCCGAGTGGGTCTGCCGCGAGGCCATGCAGATCCACGGAGGCATGGGCTACGCAGAGGAGTACGACGTGTCGAGGTATTTCGTGGACGCGCGCGTGTTCTCCATCTTCGAGGGCGCAGAGGAGGTGCTGGCCCTCCGCGTGGTCGCGCGGTCGCTCATCGAACAAGCCGCCAAGGAGGCCGCATGAAACCGGAAATCGTCGTCCCGTGCATCCCCCAAGAGGAACGAGGCCCCGCCCTGCCCGCCCAGATCGGCCCCAACGTAAGGGAGCCACAGTATGGCCGCTACCTCGCGGATTTCCTGGAAGGCGAGGTCTTCGAGCACCCTCGCGGGATCACCCTCACGCCGGCGTTTTGCCAGGACTTCGCCGCAACCTTCATGGAGACGAACCCCATCTACCTGAATGACGAATTCGCGCGCACGCACGGCTTCGAGCGGCGGCCGGCTTCTCCCCTCCTCACGCTCAATCTGGCGCTGAGCCTCGGCGTGCAGAACGATTCCGAAAAAGCCATCGCGCATCTGGGCTATTACAACGTTCTCTTCCTGCGCCCGGCCTATCCCGGCGACACGATCCGCTCGCTCACGAAAGTGCTCAAGCGCCAGGAGCGGGGCGAGGGGAAACCGGGGATCGTCAGCGTGCGGACGATCGGCCTCAACCAGCGCGAGGAAGTGGTGGTCCAGTACGATCGGAAGATCATGATTCCTGCAGGCGGGAGTCGGGATACTCGCCCTTCTGGCGCGGCCTTCCTGGCCGCTCGGGAGGGGGCGAGTACCGCCTGCCTGCCGCGGCTCGGCGCAGGCACGGCGCCGTCCCTGGCTGGGTCGGCAGTCGGCAGTGGGCGGAAGGCGGTCCGCTTTCCGGAAGAAGGCAAAGCAAGCATTCACCTGCCCAAACCGAACGGGGCGTATCCAGCGAACCTCACCGGCCCAAATACGTACTTCGAGGATTTCGCGGTGGGCGAGATCATCGTTCACGCCAATGGCCGCACCATCACGGACGAACACTATGGCTGGACGTACAAGCTGGGCAACACTCATCCGCTGCACTACGACAAACTTTACAGTGCGGGACGCGGCGGGCCGCTCAGCGGCGAGCCGGTGGTGTACGGCGGACTCGTCTTCGCCTGGCTGGCAGGACTCGCGAGCCGGGACACCGAGGAGAACGCGCTCTGGGATTTCGGCTACACCGAGGGCTACCACACGCAGCCGTCGGTCTCGGGCGACACGGTCTCCGCCCTCTCGCGCGTGCTGCACAAGGAGGACGGACCACCGGGGCTTCACGCGGGCGTCGTGACGTTCCAACTCATCGGCGTGAAGGGGCTGAAAGCGAAGGATGCGCTCGCGAAATACGGCCCCGATCTGTTCCTCAAAGAAAACGACAAGAAGGACAAAGGCAAAGAGAAGATCTCGGAAAAGATTTTCGAGATCGAACGCCGGCTTCTCATTAAGAAGCGGCCGACCTGAGGAGACGCGCCACCATGTCCACCCCTGCCCTTCAAGTCGTAAAGGAGATCTACGAGGTCGGCGAATCGCCGCCCCTTGGCTGCGTGCCCCGGGAGATGTACGCCCACGTCATTCGGTCCTCCCGATTCGGCGAGCCGAAGACGGCCTTCCAAGTCGAACGGATCGCCGTGCCCGAGCCGAAGCCCAACGAAGTGCTCGTGTACGTCATGGCGGCCGGCATCAACTACAACAACGTCTGGGCCGCACGGGGGGTCCCCGTGGACGTGATCAAGGCCCGGCAGAAGCAGGGCGATCCCAACGATTTCCACATCGGCGGGAGCGACGCGTCCGGAATCGTCTGGGCCGTGGGTTCGGAGGTGAGGAACGTCAAGGTCGGTGATCCCGTCGTGATCCACTGCGGCTCATGGGACCCGCAGGACCCGTTCATCGTCGAGGGCGGCGATCCGATGCTGAGTTCGAGTCAGCTCATCTGGGGCTACGAAACCAACTGGGGCAGCTTTGCCCAGTTCACGCTCGTTCAGGCCCACCAATGCCTCCCCAAACCACCGGCCCTCACGTGGGAGGCCGCGGCGGCGTACATGCTGGTGGGGGCCACGGCGTATCGGATGCTCCGCGGCTGGCCTCCGCACACCGTGCAGAGAAACGACGCCGTTCTCGTCTGGGGCGCCGCAGGAGGGCTCGGCTCGATGGCCGTTCAAATCGTGAAGGCCTTCGGGGGCATCCCGGTCGGAGTCGTTTCCGGAGAGGACAAGTTCGACTACTGCATCAAGCTCGGCGCGAAGGGGTGCATCAACCGGAAGCGCTTTTCTCACTGGGGCATGCCTCCGCATTGGAAAGACACCGAGGGACAGGCCAGGTGGTGCGAGGGCGCGCGCGCATTCGGCAAGGCGATCTGGAACGTGGTGGGCGAGCGCCGCAACCCCCGCATCGTCTTCGAGCACCCTGGGGAGGACACCGTCCCCACCTCCATGTTCGTCTGCGACACCGGCGGGATGGTCGTGATCTGTGCCGGCACCACGGGGTACAGCGCCGTCTCGGATCTGCGCTACCTCTGGATGCGCCAGAAGCGGTTCCAAGGCTCCCACTTCGCGAACGACGACCAGTGCGCCGCGCTCAACCACCTCGTCGCCCAGGGCGTGGTGGACCCGTGCCTCTCGCGGACCTTCACCTTCGACGAGATCCCGCTTGCGCACCAACTCATGCACGAGAACAAACACCCCAGCGGCAACATGGCCGCCCTCGTGGGCGCGCCGCGGCCGGGCATGAGGGACGTGGGGTGAGATCGGCAGTCGAGAGTCGGCAGTAGGCAGTCGGGAGTCAGCCGTCCACAGTCCATCTCCGATCGTGCGTCGTCGATAGTCCATCGTCCATGGTCGATCGTCCATAGTCCGTTGTCGTTACGCCCGGCCTGACCTTGTCCCTTCCAACGCCCGCGGGGTACAATGACCTCGTGAGTCACAAAGACAAGCCGTGGATCATGCGGACGTATGCGGGGCACTCGTCCGCGGCCGCCTCGAACGAACTGTACCGCGCGAACCTCGCCAAAGGCCAGACGGGACTCTCCATCGCCTTCGACCTGCCCACGCAGATCGGCTACGACTCGGATCACTCACTCGCCCACGGCGAAGTCGGCAAGGTGGGGGTCCCCATCTGCTCGATCGAGGATCTCGACCGGCTCCTCGAGGGCATCCCCCTCGACCGGATGAACACTTCGATGACGATCAACGCCACCGCCGCGTGGCTTCTCTCTCTCTACATCGCGCTTGCCGAAAACCGCGGGATCGCTCCGCAGACACTCCAAGGCACCACGCAAAACGACATCATCAAGGAATACCTCTCGCGCGGGACCTACATCTTCCCGCCCGACCCCTCGATGCGACTCATCACCGACGTGGTGCTGTACACCGTGGGGAACGTGCCGAAATGGAACCCGATCAATGTGTGCAGCTATCACCTCCAGGAGGCGGGCGCCACGCCGGTCCAGGAGATCGCCTTCGCCCTCTGCACGGCAATCGCGGTGCTGGACGGGACACGGGCGGCCCTTGCGCAAAGAAACCGCCAAGCATCCATTCACTACCCCCCATCCTCACCTTCCCCCGCAAGGGGGGAAGGGACACATGAGGAGGCGCCGCCCCCTTCTTTCCCCTCCCCCTGGACGGGGGAGGGTATGGGTGGGGGTGAACTCCCGCCCGCTGGAAATCGTCAAGTGCCAAGCCTGACCCCGGATGGGGTGGATGCGATCGTCGGGAGGATGTCGTTCTTCCTGAACTCGGGGATTCGCTTCGTGGAGGAGATGTGCAAGGTGCGCGCCTTTACCGAGTTGTGGGATGAGCTTGCGCGGAGCCGCTACGGCGTCGAGGATCCGCAATACCGCCGCTTCCGGTACGGCGTGCAGGTGAACTCGCTCGGCCTCACGGAGAGACAGCCCGAGAACAACATCATGCGGATCGCCTTCGAGGCGCTGGGTGTCGTCCTATCGAAGAGCGCGCGCGCACGCTCGCTCCAGCTCCCCGCTTGGAACGAGGCCCTCGGACTGCCACGGCCGTGGGACCAGCAGCTCTCGCTCCGGCTCCAGCAGATCCTCGCTCACGAGACTGATGTTCTCGAATACGAAGACCTCTTCGACGGCTCGCCCGTCATCCGCGCAAAGGTGGACGAGCTCACGGCCGCCGCCAAGGAGGAGATGAATCGGATCCTGGAGATGGGCGGGATCGTCCGCGCCGTCGAGACGGGATACGTGAAGCAGCGGCTGGTCGAATCGAACGCGGCGAGGCTGCGGGCCATCGAAGCCGGGGAACAGACCGTGGTCGGTGTGAACAAGCTGACCGAGACCGCCCCCTCGCCTCTCACGGCATCCGACGAGAATCCTCTCATCCTGAAAGTGGACCCCAGAGCCGGGGAGGAACAACTCGCCCGGCTGCGCGCATTTCGATCGCGGCGAAACGCGAGGGACGTGGAGGCGGCGCTCAAGGGTCTGGGGGATACCGCGCGACAGGGGGCGAACCTCATGCCGGCCTCCATCCGCGCCGCCCACGCGGGCGTCACAACAGGTGAGTGGGCCGACGTCCTGCGCGAGGTCTTCGGTGAATACCGGGCCCCAACAGGCGTAGCCCCGTCCATCGGAACAGTCCCTTCGAATGGATCGGGGACCGCACGCAATGCCCCCGATGAAGCCCAACGCGCGATGGGGCGCAGAGTGCGCATCCTCATCGGCAAGCCGGGCCTGGACGGGCACTCGAACGGCGCGGAACAGATCGCCGTGCGCGCCCGGGACGCAGGGATGGAGGTGATCTACGCCGGCATCCGCCTCACACCCGAACAGATCGCCGTCTCCGCGCTCCAGGAAGACGTGGATCTCATCGGCCTCAGCATCCTCTCGGGTTCGCACGTTGAGCTCGTGACCGAGGTCATGTCACACCTCAACAAACAAGGCCTGGTCGACGTGCCCGTCGTCGTCGGCGGCATCATCCCCCCCCCCGATCACGACGCCCTCCGGAAGCTTGGCGTCAAACGGATCTACACGCCGAAGGATTTCGAGCTGAACGCCATCCTCTCCGACCTCCTCACCCTCGCCGCCGAGGCCCGGCGTCATTCATCCTGACCCGGACGCTTTTTCCCCCACCCAGCAACCCGGCCCCACCCCCCGTCAGTAGATGTCGCCACGCGGGCCGATCGTCTCTACCAAGACGCAATTCCTCTCCCCGTCGATCGAGTAGACGACTCGCATGGAACCAACCCCGTAGCGATAGCTCCCCGTCAACTCACCTCGCAGCTTTCGGACATGGGCACCCGCAAAGGGATCCACCTGAGGTGAAGCGAAGCAACGATCCAACTTCCGGGGTGTCTTGGACGACACCTTTCGGCAGAACTTGAGGGCTTCGTCGGAGAGGCGGACCTCAAACACGCCGGCGGACGCTTCGCCAGGGCGTGGTCTTTCCTCGACGAACCTGATCGCGACCGCGGCGCCAAGACTTCATGAGCGCGGCGTCGCCGGTCAGCTCCGATGTGGCTTCCCATTCCTCCTTCTCACGGAGGAACCGTAGAAACACCACGGCCTCCTGGAGTCGATCCGACGGCAACGCCTTGAGAAGGTTGAACGCCTGGTTTCTCATCCCCACTGGATTATCCTGGTTCATCAACCCCTGCGTTGGCAATTCCAAAGGCCTTGACAGATTTCGACTCCGCGCCTCCAACCGCATCCGCGCGGTTCAGACATCCGGCACGGCACGGGATCGGAAGTAGGCCAGGAGTTCCCGCTTGCCGAGGCTTGGGAAACCTGCTCGGCAACAACCCTCAGTCTTTCAGCGCACAGGCAGGAAGGTGTTCTTGGATTTTGTCACGGACACGACGGGCGACTTCAACGGCCCCCTGCGCCTCGTGAAACGGAATCGGTTCCCACCCGCCCGGGTAGCGTGCCGAGGTCGCATACTGCGTCAGTCGCCGTCGCTCTTCGGCGCTCAGCGGGACCACCACATCGCCGGGGACGAGCCTCGTGATCTGATCCAAATCGTGCGTCTTTGGGAAGTCGATGGCTCTGTGGACAAGCAAGGCCTTCAGATATTTCTCAACGGATTGTTGGGCATGGAAGCACACGGCGCCTGTTGGACAATCCACATGCTTTTCCAACAGAAAAGCAGCCGCCCGAAGGTCATCCTCCGCAACCTGTACCCATTCGCGAGCCAGCCCCTCGGGTGTATCAGCAGCGCTCATAGAGGACGATGCCCTCACGGAGGGCAGGCCGCAGGATAGTGCCGACGAGATTTCCAAATCGGTGCACGTCGTCGGGTGTAAACACGATGATATCCTTGGAGACTGGGATGTCGCATAGATCCACCCCGATGCGAACGCTCGCCTCCCTCCTGGACGCTTCCACCGGCATGATGATGAGGAGGTCCACGTCGCTGTCCGGCCTCGGGTTCCCCCGGGCGTGCGAACCGAAAAGGACGATTTTCTCCGGGTTGTATTTCTCGACGATAATGGACACCATTTGGCCGATTTCGCCCCGGAGCCTCGGCGTCGGGCCGGCGGAACGCATGGTGCTCACACGAGTAGCCTACTCGGCCCGGGAAAATCGCACAAGGACGTTAGCCGCCCGGCGTCTTCACGTACGGCCTTTAAGGGGCGTGGAGGTCCGGTGCTGGACGATCTCAGGTCGCCGGATCCGGCCGGGAACGAAAATAGGCCAGGAGTTCCCGTTTGCCGAGGGTGCGCTCCGGCGAAGCCGCTCTCTGCTCCCGGGGAATGCCCTGCCGATCCGCCAAGGCGTCCGGGAGCGCATTCTCAGGGATCACGATCACGTTGTCGCGGGACAGCTCCTTGACGCGATAGAAAACTCCATCCAACCGAATCACTTCCCCTCGCTCAATTCGGCCGATCTTCTTTGCTCTCTTCGGCAAAGGCGGATCGATCATGTCTTGAACGAGTTCCCTGATCGCACGAGGACGCACGCGGGAAAGGCACAGACTCTCCCGCGATCCCCTCACCACGCTCCACAAGATAGCTGCTTCCGATTGAATGGGCTTGACTTGGACCTTTCTGACCCCGCTTGTTCCATCGTGATGGGGTACTCGCACCACGAGTCCGCCCTTCTGACTCTTTGCGGTGTAGCGCCGTTGTCCCGTCGTTGTCGGCTGCGGCAGGGGTTTGTGGACCCAAAGCTTGGGCGTGTCCACGTTGGCGGGCTGCTGAAACAGGCTGAGATCCATCAGTTGCCTTCGCCATGTCGCCTTCAGCTTTCCGAGTTCCCGCACAATGGGAACGGCTCGCCGTCTCAGGAATCCGGCCCAGTCCGGCGCAAGTGCCAACAGCGCGACTCCCGGCCGTGGTCGCAACTCATGTTCAAACGAACCATTCTCCAGAACCACCAAGGCTCCTTTTTCATCCTTCTTGACGCAGGGGCGAACGGCGGTCTCGCACAGTATGCGAGGTCGCCAGGTGTGCGGCGGCGTGGCGGCGAGCAGGGCGGCGTCCTGCGCATGATTGAACAAATCCGTACGATCCTTCCTTGGGAAGTTCTCCTGTCGAGCCTCGCGGTCGTGGAAGAGCCAAGACATGCGGAGGTCGCGGGTCCATCGACCGGAAACCACCTGGAGGTGCGGTTTCCCGAGGATATACGCCGGGGACGGCGGTTCGACTCCATACGTCTTGAAAAGTTCGGCGATTTCCGCAGCAAACGCTCCGCTTCGGGCGGCGACCCGCGCCAAGGGAGTCGGGTCGTCCGGGTAGTTCGCGCCCGCCGGGAGCAGAAGAAGCATGCGCTTGAAGTCGGGCATGTTGATTCGCCTGACTCTTTCTTCAAAACGTAGCCATTCCTCCTCCTTCTTCCACTCGCTCGGCAGTCTGTTGCCTTTCCCCGTGTCGGGATGATTGCATGTGTGGCAGGCAGCCACGCGATTGAGTTGGAGGTCGGGACCACCGCGTGCCCTCGGCACGATGTGGTCCATCTCCGTTGCCTCCACCGGGATCTCCTTCCCGCAATACATGCAAGTCCCGCCTGATTCGCCGTGCAGTCTCTCCCGGATGGACAGGGTCTTCCGCTCAGTTTGCTTCCCCTTCCCCACCCGCTCCGTCTGAGGGTCGGGAATCTCCAAGGTAAGAAGGGCCACCGGACCATGTCGCCACGCTACCTGACCCTTCTTCCCTCGAATGAACAAGATCTCCTCCAGTCTCCTCAACACGCGCTGATCATGCTGCTCCCGACGCGGATTCGGGGCGTGGCGGCCCCGCATCTGTTGCCAGGCCAGCCCTGCATCCATCATGCTTCCGCCACCAGCGGCCAGATCGAGATGTTGCATGCACAACTTGGCACGGCCTCGGCGAGGAGTACGATTCAGAAGATCGTTCAACTGCGGAAGCATCGGGTGGTCGAGGTTCCATTGCCCCTTGGAGTTCTTCATCCATCTCCTCGGCGATTCGATGGAATCCAGGTACTTGCTGATGTTGTCCTCCGACGGGGCGCGTTCGGTCACGGGGACCTTCGGACCTTTCGGGAAATCAGATCCGCTCGCCCGTTTTTCCCACCAATCAAGCAATGGCTTCCGCTCCTCATTCGACAGGGAGCGAAACTCCCTCGCACCTGTCCATTTTGGGACACGCAGATTACCGACGGCCGCGCGGAATGCCTTGAATCGGACCTCGGGTTTCTTGAGTCTTGGCGTCTTCTTCCCGCACCACGAGCAACCCGACCTCAATCGATTGTCGAATCGGGCGGGGCGTAAAACTCTGTTCAGAAGACCGACCAATTCCTTGCACCACCGCTCGATAACCATTGGCTCCATCCGGTGTTTTTCGCCGAACCGTTGCACGATCACTCGAACAGCGTTTTCCTTGATCTGCCGGGGAACCGCTTTACGCGGTTCGGGTGGCCTGTTCAGCGAGTTCTCATAGGCAGCCGTCAGCTTCGGTCTGGCGCGACGCTCGACCTCGGCCCTGAGTTGCTCCGCCATCGTGCCGGCCTCTCTCAGGATGCAGCAGGATTCGAGAAAGTCGTGGAGCCGCGCATCGGGCAGATCCTCGAAATCCTTGTCGTCATACCTGTAGCCGCGTTTCTTGAAGATCAGCGTTATCGCTCGAACAAAACCACGGGCATCGAGACCATCCTTCTGCGCCACTTCAATCCAACCCGGACCGCCGCAGGGGTCGGCCCCTTTCGTTTCGTAAGTGCCCGGTTTCGGCCAGAATCTCTTGTCGGCCAGTACGTCATAGGGGTCCGGAAGCCGCTCTCCGTTCGGAAGCTTCTGTCTCAGAACCCATGACCGAAGGCGCGCGAGTCGCATTTTCTTGGCGTGGCGGGTCCTCCTCCCCCTTCGCAGGATCCGGCGCTGTTCAAGTGTGGCATCGTGAAAATCCACATACGTTTCGGCATGAAGGATTTCGCGATTCCTGACAACGGCGATGCCGCCCGCGGCCTCACCGAGATCAACACCCACCCGCACAGAATTCAGAAAACTGTCAACACGCGATGCCAAGTCGGGAGGAACGCCATTCATGGTTCATCATGAGGAGAGAGAAAGAGGCGGCTGGGCTCGGCAGCCGCCCGGGAGTCCTTGCCCTTCCGCAGAGCCGGCCTTGCGGTGGCGGGGCCAGGCATTGGGGAGAGCGGGTAGCTGGACTCTGTCATCCGGTCCCGTGTCCTGGCGCCTGGGCTTCTTTCATTCTGGAAGCACCTCTACTTCAGCACCGGAATACTGGCTTGTCAAGTACTACATACCTGTGTATGCTATACGAACGGGGGAGGGAGGCGACATGGAGGCGGGCTCATCGCGTGCGACTGGGCAGCCCCTTTTGGGATAGGGAATAGGAGGGAACGTATGGAACAGGTGATCGTGGATCAATTCGGGGCCTATCTGTCCAAGAAGAGCGAAAGGCTCGTGGTGAAGGCGCCGAGAGCGCCGGAACTGCGGCCCGCGGATGGGATTCAGCTTCTGCTCCCGTTCCCCGACCCGCCGGATGCCGGCGAGGCCAGACCGGCGCCCCTTCGGAAGGGAACGATTCTGGCCGAGATTCCATTTTTCCGAATCTGCGAGATCCTCGTGACCTCCAGGGGGGTGTCGCTCTCGACCGACCTGATCGAGGAGTGTTGCCGGAGGGGGATTCGGATCACACTACTGGCGGGGAGCCGACCCTTCGCCATGCTCTCCTCGCCGATGCTGACCGCCACGGTGCAAACGCGCCGCGAACAGATGCAGGCGTATCTGGACGAACGCGGGTTCGAACTGGCGCGCGCGTTCTGCGCGGGCAAGGTCCGCAACCAGATCCGCCTTCTCCGTTACTACGGCAAGTATCTCAAGGAGGCTCACCCCGATCGGTACGAGCAGGTAGCGTCCGGCACGGGGGCGATTGAGGCCATCGAAGGGAAACTCCGCGAAGTGCAGGCGGCGGACATTGATTCGGCGCGCGAGGTCCTCATGGGTCTGGAGGGCACGGCGGCGCGTGTCTACTGGTCGGGCATTCGATGCCTCTTGGAAGGCCACATCGAGTTCTCCGGGCGCGAGCATCGGGGGGCCGCCGACCCCGTGAACGCTTCGCTCAATTACGGCTACGGGATTCTCTACTCCGTCGTGTGGGGCGCCATCCTGAACGCCGGGCTCGAGCCGTTCGCCGGCTTCCTGCACGTGGACCGGCCGGGGAAGCCGTCGCTCGTCCTCGACATGACCGAGGAGTTCCGTGCCCCGGTGGTGGATCGGGCCGTGGTCGGCCTGTTCACGAGAGACCAGAAGGTGGGGATGGCAGAGGGCCTCCTTGATGCGGAAAGCCGGAAGCTCATTGCCGATCGCGTGAAGGACCGGCTCTCGGCCCCGGAACCATATCGGGGGGCGAAGTACCAAGTGCGCTCGATCATCCAGGCGCAGGCGCGCCGCGTGGCCGTGGCCGTCCGGCGAGAGGGGCGATACGAGCCCTTCGGATTCACCTGGTAGGGGCGATGGACGAGATCCTCACGCTGGCCGTGTACGACATCGAGCAGGACCGCATCCGCGCGAAGATCGCCGATATCTGCAAGGACTACGGCCTCGAGCGGATCCAGTTCAGCGCGTTCATGGGCCGTCTCTCCCGAAACCGCCGGGAGGAGCTGTTTCTCAAACTCACCGGGAGACTTGGGGACACGCCCGGTCAAATCCTCGTCGTGCCCATCTGCGAGAAAGACGCCCGGGCCGTCCAGGAGAAGACGGTCCCACCCGCGCGCGAGGCACACGGCGCCGAGGAGACCTCGGCACCATGATCCTCCGCGTGGCGGACCTCAGGCAGTACGCGTACTGTCCACGCGTCGTCTACTTCACGTACGTCCAACCCCTCGATCGGCAGCCCACGTACAAAATGAAGGAGGGGAACTCCGCCGAGTCCAAGACCATACCCACGGAAAGACGGCGAACGCTCGCCCGCTACGAATTGCCCCAAGGCGTTCGAACATTCGGCGTATCGCTCTCCTCCCCAAGAATCGGACTGAGCGGAAAACTCGATCTCCTGATCGAAGCCGAGGGAAGGTACTATCCCGTGGAGTTCAAGACCACCCGTCCCAGTGTTTTTCCCAACATGCGATGCCAGCTCGCGGGCTACGCCCTGTTGGTCGAGGAACGATCCGGTACACCGGTGGAGAGCGGATTCATCCAGTTTCTTCCTTCCGGCCGAACCTTCCCGGTGGATCTCCCGAGCACGCTCAAGGCCGAGACGCGCGGACTCGTTGAGACCATGCGCCGGATGATCGAACGGGAGGAGATGCCGGAGCCCACGCCACGGCAGCAGCGGTGCGCGGACTGCGAATATCGAAACTTCTGCGGGGATGTTTCGTGACGCCGGGCGTTTCGAAAATCCCCCGCCTTTTCCGGCGGGCTAGGCGTTTTCGAGGTCGTCTGGCTGTAGAAGCCGAAAATCGGCTGAAAGGGCGGGCACATGGCCCGCCCTTTCAGAGGCTACCAAGATGCTTCCGAGAATGAAAGACTCGGTCACGCGGGCCTCTAGGGCGGCGCGGTCGGCTTTCAGAGGCTACCAAGATGCTTCCGAGAATGAAAGTCCTAAATGGAGGGCGTCCCGTTTCCGGGCGGTTTCTTTCAGAGGCTACCAAGATGCTTCCGAGAATGAAAGCCTCCTCAATGTCCTGCGTAAACGCGTCGCTCAGTCCTTTCAGAGGCTACCAAGATGCTTCCGAGAATGAAAGGTTGCTATCCGGGGCTCGGCGGCGATTGCGGATCGGGACTTTCAGAGGCTACCAAGATGCTTCCGAGAATGAAAGATGCCCGTGCTGTCGGCGGGTACTAGAGAGCCACGACTTTCAGAGGCTACCAAGATGCTTCCGAGAATGAAAGGGCTGCTGCCGTGCCTCCGGGAGCGGCTGTTACTGTACAGTGGACGGCCGTCCACTGTACAGTATGAGCTTGTGGGCGCCCGAACCGCTTCCCGGAATGAAACGCCGTAGTGGGGACTGCGCTACAGCTCCACCCGCGAGCCCCGGCGGAGGGTGCGATGGTCGATCGTGGGGGGGGGGGTGCTCTCGTCGATGACCATTCCCCATTCCTGGAGAAGGAGCGCGCCGAAAAGGATTTCGATCTTGGTGCCGTTTTCGTGCCCGAGGTCGTCCACGGGCAGAACGATGGTGGCGTACCGGTAGGAGCGGCCCCGACTGTCTCGCACCTCACCTTCCACCACTCTACCCTCGCTCAAACGGTACTTCTTGCCTCCCAAACGGATCGTCAGCTCAGGCAAGCGCACCTTGGGCTTGCGGGCCACCAGCTCGCGCAGCGCAAAGGACCTCCACGCACCGGTATCCAGAATCGCGTTCACGGGTCGGCCACCCAGCTTCGCCTTTACGATCGGCCGAGCCATCTTCCAAGTATCCCCGGCACTGGGACACCCTCCATGTCCGAGGTGGAGGGGAGTAGTGTTTCGACACACCAGAGCGCGATCACTCCGGGAGCCCGGATTCGAACCGGGGACCCCCTGCTCCCAAAGCAGGTGCGCTACCAGGCTGCGCCACTCCCGGCGGTTGCACAGGCCACATCCATGGCCTTGGTGTTGTAATGGTACGCGAGGCGGCCGCGCGCGTCCACACCGATGAGGCCGCATTCCACCCCCTCCCGGCGGGCGAGACGGATAGCCTGTCGGACGGCGCGCACCACTCCGAACCGCGGCGTCATCTCCGCGGCGCGATAGGTCAGCATCAAGCGGAGGATGCCTTCGCCCCACCCTGTTGCGGAGAATGCCGCGAGCGGTGAGGCATACGTGCCGGCCCCGATGATGGCGCTGTCCCCAACGCGACCGGGCAGTTTGAGCCACGTCCCTCCCGTAGAGGTGGCCGCGGCGAGACTGCCGTGGCGGTCGAGGGCGACGGCGCCAACGGTGCCCTTGCTCGTGAGTCGTGAGTCATGAGTCGTGAGTCGAGGGAGGAGAAGCGGAAGGCGGGAGGAATGAGGCGAGAGGCGGCCAGACGCCGTGTGACCGCCTGCCCTGCGCTTCTGCAGTAGCTCGTAGTGCTGGCGCCGATCGGCCGTGATCAGATGAGTAGCCGGTGCGGTCAGGCCGCGCGTGAGAGCCTGGGGAAGACGACCCACGATCAGGACGTGCCGCGTCCGCTTCATCACGCGCTCGGCGAGGAGGATTGGGTGGCGGATGTTTCGCACCGCGCCGACGGCCCCGCACCGGCCGTCCGAGCTCATGAGGGACGCGTCGCACTCCACGGTGCCTTCCGAGGTCAGCACCGATCCTCTGCCGGCGTTGAAGAGGGGGTGGTCCTCCAGAACGCGGACGGCGCGGATCACCGCCTCGAGGGCGGCTCCGCCTTTCTTCAGGATCCGGGCGCCGGCCTGCGCCGCCTGGTGCAAGGCCGTCCGGCGCACCGCCACATCGGTCTGCTCGATCCGGCCCGCCCCACCGTGGACAATGATGGCGAGGCGGCGGCGGAGGCGCACGGGACTACCTCAGTCCCCCGACCCGCGAGAAAGAAACGACGCCGACGGCTACTTCTTCTTGCCCGGGTCCGGCTTCGCCTCGCCTACGCCCTTGCAACCCTGCTTGTTCAGAGAGCGGATGAACGCGACGATGTTCATCACCTTGTCGTCCGGCTTGATCTGAGCGCCCCAGGCCGGCATGATGGGCGACTTCCCGACGGCCGCGCCCCCTTCCTTGATCGTCTTCATGAGTTGCTCGTCCGTCATGGCGCACATCTTGGCGGGATCCGAGTGATCCGCGGGCTTCACGGGCAGCGTCTTTGCCGCGGGACCGTCCCCCTTTCCTTCGGGGCCATGACAGCCCACGCAAAGTTTCTGGTAGGCGGCCTTGCCATCGGCCGCGTCGGCCTTCGAAACATCCGCGCGCGCGACCACCGGCACCACGACCAGCGCGCTCAACAAGAAGAAAAAACTCCCACGTTTCATCGAACGACCTCCTTTGGCGCCCGGGATTCCGGGATTCTGAAGGAGCGACGCGTCCGCGGCTTCGTCGGTGTTCACACCCGGCGGCGCCTGCTCCCGCTTCTTCCTAAACACGAGGATCCAGGATAAAACGGCGAAGACCATAGCATACTTGCCGATCATGAGCAACGCGTCCGACAGAGGGGAGTCAATCAGGACGTAGCAGTCCACGCCAAAGAGAGCGGTCAAGAGCCAGATCGCGACCACCCCACGCTTGGACGACCCCAGGAGTTCCGCCACGCGATGATGGAAGTGGTCCCGACCGGTGTACTCGATCCAGTCGCGGAAGTTGTGCACCTTGCCTTCATAGATCCGTCCGAACGTGATCAGGAACATGTCGTAGATGGGCACGAAAAGGATAATGAGAGGGATGCTGAGCGACACCCATTGATCGCTCGCCCACGCACCCATCACCGCCAGCGACGCGATGGTGAAACCCAGCAGCGTGCTGCCCCCATCGCCGAGAAAGATCTCCGCCCGCCCCCGTACTCGGAAATTGAAAAGCAGGAACCCGAGACATCCGCCCGCCAGCGCGAAAGCGATCTGTCCGTAGGGCAACGCATCGATCTTCAAGCCGATGGCGCCGAAGGAGAAAGCCGCGACGAGCGCTACCCCCGATGCGAGGCCGTCATAGCCGTCCAGGAAGTTGAACGCGTTTGTGATCCCGATAATCCACAGGGCCGTGAGGAGGACCTCCACGGCACGCCCCCACCACGTCCCGGGCATGAAGGTGAGGACGACATCGCCCTGCATGACCAACGCCGTCGCGACGATCTGCACGATCAGGCGGAACAGGGCGGAGAGCCCCCTGAAGTCGTCCACCATCCCCGTGATCGTAAGGAGCGTGAGCGCGAGCATGAGCCATCGGATCTTCGGGTAGTAGATGCCCACGAGGTAGACGCTCGCCAGCACGGAGATGCAGATCGCCGCCCCCCCCCACAAGGCCGTCTCCACGGTGTGGACCTTGCGCGGATCCGGCTCGTCCACCACCCGCAGGCGCTCGGCGATCACTTTCACCACCGGCACGAGGAGCACCGTCGAGGCAAAGGCGAAGGAAAAAACGATCAGGCCGCGCTGCCAGCCGGACTCGTCCGCCATCTCGGTCATCCAGAACGGGAGGAACATCCCGAGGATGACGATGAGGGCGGGTTGGAGAAGGAGGTACCAGCGGCTGACCAGGCTGCTCATCCGCCGCCTACAAAACGTACCTCAGCGGCACGTAGCCTTCGGCGTAGCGCGCGCGCGCCTGGATCCCGCGGGAATGGGCGTGCGAGCGGGCAATCTCGACCGCATTCATGCCCGCGATGTGGGTGCGCTCGACCTGGGACCGGTGGGCGGCCAAGGATTTCAGTTTCTCCTCCATGGCCGCGTCGTCCAAGGAGATGAACATCGAGGGGAGAAAATCCACGCTGGTCATGCTCTCGAAAAAGAGCACCTGGGAGATGTACCGCGTGGCCGTGATGACGTTGAGCGCAAGGTTGCGGTGATCCTGGTGGGTGTCGTTCGGCAGGTTGGTGATCACCAGATCCGGCTTGACCTCCGCGAGAACCCGTTCGATGGAACCGATCGCTTCGCGGCTGTTGGTGAGCTCCGTGTCATGGAAATCCGCCCAGAAAACCTCCTGGGCCCCGATGATCCGCGCGGCCTCCATCTGTTCCTTCCGGCGGAGGTCGGGGGTGCCGCCCTTCTCACCGCAGGTCATGACCATGAGAAAAGCCTTGGCTCCGCGATCCCTCCGCATGCGGATGAGGGCGCCGGCGCATCCGAATTCGATGTCGTCCGGGTGCGCCCCGATGGCGAGGATGTTCATGGGCGTCTCAGAGAGACGACTCCGACAGACGGGGGTGTGGGCACAGTTTCCGTGCGGGCTCTCCGCATCCGCCCCACAGTGTACGTTTCAACCTACTGGAATTCAAGCCGAAACCCGAGGCGCGCCGAACAGGTAGGCCCTCACCAAGCGTGCTGACGGCGACGTGGCTCAAACGGCAGCTCAAACGGCGAAGCTTGACACTCCCGGCGGATACCGGTATAGAGCACCCGACATGAACCCCGCACCGATCCGGCGGAGGAGGGGTCGGCGACCGCAGGTTGCTGGGCGGATGGAGCCGACGCGGGCGTTCGAACGAAACACGCATTTCATGAAAGGTTAGGTTCGAGGTGAAGATTCTAGCCACAGTCAAGCGAGTGCCCGACCCTGAAGTGAAGATCAAGGTCCGCCCGGACGGCCTCGGGATCGTGACCGACAACGTGAAATACGTGGTCAACCCCTTCGACGAGATCGCCGTGGAGGAGTCGCTCCGGATCAAGGAGAAGGCGGCCGGCACGGAGATCGTGCTCGTGAGCATTGGCGCCAAGGCCGCCTCCGAACAAATTCGCACGGGGCTGGCCATGGGCGCGGACCGCGGCATCTTGGTGCTGGAGGAGTCCCAACTCGATCCGGACACCGTGGCCCAGATCCTGGTGAAGATCGTCGAGGAGGAGAAACCGGATCTTCTCATCATGGGCAAGCAGGCCATTGATGATGATGCCAACCAGTGCGGCCAGGCGCTGGCCGAATACCTGGGCTACCCCCAGGCGTGTTTCGCCTCGAAGGTGGAGATCTCCGGCGACCAGAAGAAGGCGGTGGTCACCCGCGAGGTGGACGGCGGTCTCGAGGTCAAGGAGGTCGATCTTCCCGCGCTGATCACGGCCGATCTGCGCCTGAACCAGCCGCGCTATGCCTCCTTGCCGGGCATCATGAAGGCCCGCAGCAAACCCATCAAGGAAGTCACCGCGCAGCAGTTGGGCGTGCAGGTGGCCCCGCGCGTGCGCGTGCTCAAGATGGAGCCGCCTCCCAAGCGCAGCGGCGGAAGGAAAGTGGAGTCGGTGGACGAACTCCTCGGGAAACTCAAGAACGAAGCGAAGGTGCTGTAACCATGGCTTGCATACTGGCTCTTGTCAGTCATCAGGACGGAAAGCTCAAGAAGGCGTCGCTCTCCTCGGTCAGCGCGGCCCGGGCCCTTTCCACCAAGACTGGCGCTCCGGTCGTGGCCGCCGCGATCGGATCAGGTCTGGACGGCGTGGCCCAGGATGCCGCCGCGTACGGACCCTCCAAAGTGGTCGTGGTGGACCACGCCCAGTACAAGACCTACATGGGCGAAACGTTCGCGGCCTGCGTGGCCGAACTGGCGAAGAAGTTGGGCGCGAAGGCCGTGGTGGCGAATGCGGACACGTTCGGGAAGGATTGCCTCCCCCGCGTGGCCGCCAAGCTGCACGCGCCGATGGTGAGCGAGGTGATGGAGGTCATCGCGGACAGCGCCAAGCCCCAGTTCAAGCGGCCGATGTATGCCGGCAACGTGATTGCCACCGTGGAGGTGAGCGGGGAGCCGGTCGTTCTCACGGTCCGGGGTACGTCCTTTGCCGCGCCGGAGAAGGCAACGCAAAAAGCGCCGGTCGAGAAGCTGGACAACCCCGTCTCGACCCCGTTCGCGAAGGCCGCCTTCAAGGAATTCCAGCAGATCAAGTCCGAGCGTCCCGAGTTGGTGGACGCCAGCGTCATCGTGGCCGGCGGTCGCGGGCTGAAGACTCCGGAGGATTTCCGGAGGCTGTTGGAGCCCCTGGCCGACACGCTGGGAGCGGCCATTGGAGCAACACGCGCCGTGGTGGATGCCGGCTGGGTGCCGAACGACTCTCAGGTGGGCCAGACCGGGAAGGTGGTGGCTCCCACCCTCTACATGGCGTTCGGCATCTCCGGAGCCATCCAGCACGTGGCCGGGATGAAGGATTCCAAGGTCATCGTCGCCGTGAATCGGGATGGGGACGCCCCCATCTTCGAGGTCGCGGACTACGGGATTGTGGGAGACGCGTTCAAGGTCATCCCCGAGCTGACCGAGAAGATCAAGGCGCTGAAGGCCGAGCAGCAGTAGGTTTGTTCGCCTGGCGGCCTGCCGCCGGGTGGTTACCCTCGATGCATCGCCCCGGGGGTGCGCACATTCAGTCTTGGCCCTCGGTCTGATACCATGTAGGCATGCCAGAGATGGGACTCCCAATCCTGCTCTCCCTCTCCTCCGGCGTCCTCGCCTTCCTCTCTCCCTGCTTCCTCCCCATCCTGCCCGGCTTTCTCTCCTACGTCGCGGGGTCTTCCGTTCAGGAGATGTCGCCTGAGGCGCGCGGCTGGTACGGCCCGCTCATGCGGAAGGTGCTCGCCTTCGTAGCGGGCTTCTCGCTGGTCTTCGTTACGCTGGGAGCAACGGCCACAGCCGTCGGGGCCTTCTTCCGCGCCCACCTCGAACCGCTGAGAATTGTCGCCGGCATCGCCCTGGTGATCCTCGGCCTCCATCTGACGGGTCTCGTGAAGATCCCGTTTCTACTCCAGGAACGGAAACTGGGCGTCGCGGAACATCGGGTCGGCCTCGGCAAGGCCTTTCTCGTCGGCGTCTTCTTCGCACTCGGCTGGTCGCCCTGCATCGGCCCTCTGCTCGCCTTCGTCCTCGCCCTTGCGGCACGCGAGGAAACTGCCCGCCAGGGCATGGCGCTGCTGCTCGTCTTCAGCGCCGGGCTGGGCATTCCCCTGATCCTCTCCGCCGTCTTCTTCGAGGGATTCCTGCGATTCTCGGCAAGGGCGCGCAAGCATCTTCGCGCCATTGAAATCGCCTCCGGGGCGATCCTCACCCTTTTCGGCGTGCTGGTGATGACGGATCGGATCACCACGATCTCTTCCTACCTTGGCGGTGTCAGCGGGCTGGAGGAAAAGCTCTCCGGATGGATGGGAGGGCCCGACGCCCTCTCGCTGCCGTCCGATGAGCCCCCCGCGGAGCCGGAGGGGGATACCTTCGATCTCCGAGCCCCGCTGGAGACTCTGGAGGGGACCCCCACGGACCTGCGCGCCCACGTCGGCCGGCTGACGCTGGTCAATTTCTTCGCCACGTGGTGTGGCCCCTGCCGACTGGAGACGCCCGGCTTTGTGACCCTGCACCAACGATACGGAGGCCACGGCTTTCAGGTCATCGCCATCGCGGAGGACAGCCCGGCCGACCAGATTCGGAAATTCATCCAGGAGTTCGGAATCGCCTATCCCGTCGTGCAGGACCCCGACGGAAAGGTCGGCGAGGATGTCGGTCTCATCGGATTGCCGGTGAGCTATCTCATCACTCCCGATGGAGTGATCGTGCGGATCTGGTCCGGCTACGTCAAGAAGGCCGAACTCGCGGCCGAGATCGAGGCGCGGCTGGGGGAATAGGGGTCAGGGCTTGACTCTAGACACCGTGTCCAGAGTCAAGCTCTGACCCCCAACAGGGCCTTCAGGCCCTTTCGCACCTCGGGGGCGAGATCTTTCCGTTTGAGCGCGAAGTAGGCGGAGGCGACAACCAAGCCGGCGCGGCTGCCCATGTCGAGCCGACGCCCGCGGTGAACCAATCCGTAGACGGGTCCGCGTCGAAGGAGGGCGCGCAGGCCGTCGGTGAGCTGAATTTCTCCGCCCCAGCCGGGCCTCGTAGCTCGGATTGCGGGAAAAACCTCCGGAGGCAGCACATAGCGTCCCACGATGCCGAGGCACGACGGGGCGTGCTCGGGTCTGGGCTTCTCCACCATGTCCTCGATCCGAACCACGCGAGACGAGACTCGCCTGGCGCGAACGATCCCGTAGGACGACACCTCCTCACGCTTCACCTCGGCCAGCGAGATCACGGGTGCGTGGAAGCGGTCCCAGAGCCGAACCATTTCCGCCAGGCACGGCACAGGGGCGTCGAAGATGTCGTCCGGAAGCATGACGGCGAACGGGTGGCGACCGACGAACTTTTCCGCGCAAAGGACCGCGTGGCCCAGCCCGAGCGGGCGGCGCTGGAGGACGGAGGACACGCGCGCGAGGCGCGCGAGGGCTTCGAGTTGCCCTGCGAGTTCCGTTTTCCCCTTCCCCCGCAGCCATCCTTCGAGCTTGGGTGCCGGCCGGAAGTAGTCGACCAGCGCTTTCTTCCCTGGCGACACGACGAGGGCCACGTCCCGTATGCCGGAGGCGGCCGCCTCCTCGATCACGTACTGGAGCGAGGGCCGGTCCACCAGCGGGAGAATCTCCTTGGGGACGACCTTGGTGACGGGCAACAGCCGCGTGCCCACGCCCGCCGCCGGGATGACCGCTTTCAGCACTCGCAAGGAACCCTCAGACCCTCGCGATGGCTTCCTTCCACCTCTGGATGTGGGCGAGCCTCTCGTCCGCCTTCATCTTCGGCCTGAAGCGACGCTCTTCCTTCCACGCGTCTCTCACCGCGCCCATGGTGCGCCAGAAGTTCGTGTTGAGCCCCGCCATGAGCGCCACGCCGAGCGCGGTGGTGTCGATGATCCTCGGCCGGATCACTTCGAGCTCGAGGAGATCCGACTGGAACTGCATGAGGAAATCGTTCCTGGCCGCGCCGCCATCCACCTTGAGCGAGGTGACGCGGATTCCGGAGTCCTCTTCGGTCGCGCGCATGATGTCCCACACCTGGAAGGCCATCGCCTCCAGCACGGCCCTGGCGATGTGGCCTCGTGTGGTGCCGCGCGTCAGCCCCAGCAGCATGCCGCGCGCGTGGCTCTTCCAGTACGGCGCACCGAGGCCGACAAAGGCGGGAATGAAGACCACGCCGCCGGAGTCCTTGACGCTCAGGGCAAGCTCCGTGACCTCATCGGACTTCTTGATGATCCCCAAGCCGTCGCGCAGCCACTGCACGGCCGCGCCGGAGATGAAGATGCTGCCCTCGAGCGCATAGCGGATGTCCCCCTCCCGCTGCCAGGCCACGGACGAGAGGAGGCGCTGGCGCGAGATGACGGGCTGATCGCCGGTGTTGATGAGCAGAAACGCCCCCGTGCCGTAGGTGCACTTCGCATCGCCCTGGTTGATGCAGAGCTGGCCAAAGAGCGCCGCCTGCTGGTCTCCGGCGATGCCCGCGATCGGGATGCCGTCCGGCAGAAACGACAGGCCCTTGGTCACGCCGAACACCTCGGAGTTGGACTTAATCTCTGGGAGCACGTGGGAGGGGATGTTGAAGAGGCCGAGGAGTTCGGGTTCCCAGCGCAGCGTGCGCAGGTTCATCAGGCTCGTGCGGGAGGCGTTGGTGGGATCGGTCGCGTGGACCTTGCCGCCCGTGAGCTTCCAGAGCAGGTAGCTGTCCACCGTCCCCGCAATCCAATGGCCTTCGGCGATCCGGTTGCGGATGGCTTTCACGTTCTCGATGAGCCACTGGAGTTTGGTAGCGGAGAAGTAGGGATCCACCACCAAGCCCGTGCGCTGCTGGATGAGGGGTTCCTTGCCGAGCACCTTGAGCCGCTCGCAGCGATCGGCGGTCCGACGGCACTGCCAGACGATGGCGTTGTGGGCCGTGTGGCCGTCCTTGCGGTCCCAGAACAAGCAGGTTTCCCTCTGGTTGGTGACGCCGATGGCCGCCACGTCTTTCCCCTTCGCGTGAGCCGAGGCGAAGGCTTTCTTGACGGCCACACCCACGGAACCCCATATCCCGGCCGGCGTATGCTCGACCCAGCCCGGCTGGGGATAGATTTGGCGGATCTCGGTATAGCCTCTTCCCACGACGCGTAGGTCCTTGGCGAGGAGGAGGACGGTGGTTCCGGTGGTGCCTTGATCGATGGCGAGGACGTATTTGGACATGGCGGTTCGGCCTCCTTACGAAGGGCGGTCTCCCAGCGCTGCCTTGAGGTAGAGCCTGAAGTAGTCTGCGCCAGACCACACTGTGTAGACCAGCGCAATCCAGATAAAAATGGTTCCAATATCGTGCGCATTGATTTCAACGTAATCGTAATGGAGAAGCAACAGGCCCGTCCCGATATTCTGCAGAAGGGTCTTCTGCTTGCCGCTCTCGGACGCGGCGATGACGAGCCCCTGCGTTGTGGCCACGCCCCGCAGCGTCGTCACGGCCAGTTCCCGCCCCACGATGACCATGGCAATCCACGCCGCGAGTCGGTCCATGTCAACCAGAAGGATCAGACAGGCCATGATGAGCAGCTTGTCCGCAAGTGGGTCCACCAGCTTTCCGAGCGCGCTCACCTGTCCCAGGCGACGTGCGAGATAGCCATCAACCAAGTCGGAGAAGGTAGCCACGGTGAAAAGCGCCGCGCCCACGAAGCAGCTCGTGGGGGTGTCCGCGTGGACGAGGGCGAGGATGGCCGGGATCGTGGCGATCCGGAACAGGGTGATCAGGTTGGGCCAACTGGCAAGGCCGCTCGTGCCGGGGGTCATGGTTTCAAGCCACATCCCGCGAGACAGGCTCAGAGACCGGCCAGCGGGGCGCCATCGCTCGGTCGGGCACCGGGCACGTCAAGGAGAGCCGGCCCTCTTGGTCAGCGCTTCCGCGGCGATCGAGAACAGGAAGCAAAGCCCCGCGAGCGCGGCAAACGACTTCGGCCCGACGCCGAGAACGTGCCCACCCCCTACCTTCAAGACAGCCCCCACCGCGGTGGAAAGAAGACCGAGGTAGAGGGCGAAAGGGGTGAGCCGCTGCACGGGACGCCTATCGACTCCGGCCCCGCCGCCACATCGACCGCTGGCGAGTCAACACCGCCGTCTGCTCCTCACTTCTTGGCCAGGTCATTGACCTGACGATACAATTGGAGAGGCACGAGCCCGGCCCGCACCAGATCGGTGTATGCCGTCACCCACTGGTTGATGGAGTACACCTTGTGGCGCGGCACATAGACGATATCGCGATTCTGAAGGATCACGTTCTGACTGAGGTCTCCCTTCTTGATCAAGCGGTTGAGGTCAACAGTCAGTACTTCCGGCCGCTCGAGGTTCGTCCGGAGAATCCCCACATTGCCGAGCACCGCCTCACGAGAGTAGCCACCCGCCTCAGACACCAGATCAAGGACACTCATCCCCTGCCGGAGCGGGAATGCCCCCACCCGCGACAGCTCACCGAATGCATACACCTTCTGGCTCGATCTCGCCAGAGAGGGGACAAACACCACGTCCCCGGGCTGAACGTAGACGTTCTGGGCCTGGTCCCCTTCGAAAAGGACCCGGTAGAGGTTCACGTACTGCGCCTTGCCATGGGGGTTGGAGATCGAGACGTTTTCCAGGTCGGCCTCCGCGTGGGGGCCGCCTGCGAGGGCGACGACTTCAGCGAGGCGCGTCGCCTTCGAGAGCGTCACGATCTGGCTGCTCCCCGCGGTCGCTCCGATCGCGCCCATGACCAGCACGCGCTGGCTCTGGTGCGATTCGACGCGAACGTCCACGAGCGGCTCGCGGAAGTAGCGTTTCAGCTCCTCCTCGATCACCTTGATGCATTCACGAACCGTGTACCCGCCCACGTTCACGTCCCGCAAGAACAAGAACGAGATAGTTCCGTCGGACCGGACGGTTACGGTATAGACCTCGGGCTTCCCACGTTGCCAAAGGGTGATCACCAGCACATCATCCGGGCCGATCGCATACGTCGGCGGGGTCTCGCCGGCAGGCGGAACGGTCGGCGGAAGGGGCGCGGGCGAGACTTGGGGGG
>JACPQY010000015.1 GCA_016190245.1 Nitrospirota bacterium
GCGTAGGGGCCGGTGAAGGGGCCGTCGTAGGGCTCGAGGCCGGACTCTTCGATCACCTCGACGTCCTTGTTGATCCTGGCGACGGCCTTCTTCAGCAGGGCGAACGCCTTCCTGGGGCTCTGCCTGGGGACGAGGCGCATGCTGACCTTGGCCTCGGCCCAGGGCGGGACGACGGTCTTGACGCCGGGGCCGGTGTAGCCGCCGACGAGGCCGTGCACCTCGAAGGTGGGGGTGGCCCAGATGCGGACCATGACGTCGAGGGGGTTGGTGGTGCGCAGCGAGTGCAGCTCGTGGGCGGACTGGAATTTCTTGACGTTGAACCCGGAGGCCTTGAAGCTCTTGATCTCGGCGGCGGTCGGCTTGACGACGTCCTTGTAGAAGCCGGGGATGAAGACCTTGCCGGTCCTGGCGTCGTACAGCTTCGAGATGACCTGCGCCAGCTCGCCGATCGGGTTTCGGGCGGCGCCGCCGGTGAGGCCGGAGTGGGCGTCCTTCCCTCCGGTGCGCAGCACGAGGCGCGCCGGCTTCATGCCGCGCAGGCCGTACGGGATGGCCGGCTTGCCGGCCGACAGCCAGATGGTGTCGGACACGAGGACCGACTCGGTCCCGAGGGACGGGAGCTTGCTCTTGATGAACTCCTCGAAGTGGGGGCTGCCGATCTCTTCCTCGAACTCCCAGACGAAGCGGATGTTCAGGGGGATGCGGTTGTCGGCGGCGTACCGGGCGGCGAACAGGGCGGTGAGGCCGGGGCCCTTGTCGTCGGTCGAGCCGCGGCCGAAGTAGCGGTCGCCGTCCTTCCTGAACTTGAACGGCTCCTGCTTCCACTCCGGCTCCTGCGCCGGCTGCACGTCCATGTGGTTGTAGATGGTCAGGGTGGGGTGCGCCGGGTTCCCGGTCCTGAATTCCCCGACGACGACCGGGTTGCCTGAGGTCGGCACGACCTCGGCCGACGTCGCGCCGCACTCGCGCAGCAGCTCGACGGCGGCCTCGGCGCCGCGCGCGATGTCGGGCTTGTGCGCCGGGTCCATGCTGACGGTCGGGATCTCGACCAACTGGCAGAGGCGGTCCTCGAACTCGCCGCGGATGCCGGCCACGTAAGCGTCGATCTTCGCGCCGTCGGCCTGGATGACCTGGCCGGCCCGGACGCTTTCCATCGGCTGCTGGCGGGTTCCTGTCCTGGTGCTGCTCATCGGTGTGCTCGGGCTGCTCATCGTGCGGCCTCCTGGGGGCGGCGCTGCCGCGGGTCGTCCGTCGTCACCTGTCTCGGCGTCGCAGAGAGTACTACAGGCCGGGGGGCGGGGACTACAGGCAGGGCGGGTGAAGGTCATCACGAATTGCTCAACACGCTGAGTAAATTTGCTCAATCAGCTTGATCCCGTCCCGGGCCTGGCCAGATTGCTCCGCCGTTGTTCACGGCGTTTCCCAGAGCGCGCGGAGCGACACGGCATGAAGTCCGTCGCCGAAACTTGCACTCGTCTCGCCGTCATAGAGCACCACACCACCAGCAAAGCGCCTGCCCGCGGCTTCCCGGAGCTTGCGCAGGCCACGAAAGTCCGCGGCTGTCACCGTGGCCGCCGCCTTGACCTCCACGCCGGCAAGAGCACGCGCGCCATGTTCCATGACGATGTCCACCTCCGAGCCGTCCTTGTCGCGGAAATGAAAGAATGCCAACGGATCTTCGTACCAGCTCGCCTGTCGCCGCAACTCCTGGAATACAAAGGTTTCGAGAAGCTGGCCCAGCAGGGGCCGATCGGCCGCGAGCCCCGCGGGGTCCATCCCCACGAGCGCGCAGGCGAGCCCGGTATCGCCGACGTGAAGCTTGGGTGTCTTGACGAGCCGGCTCAGGCGGTTGCTGTGCCAGGGAGGCAGCGTCTCCAGCAGAAACACCCGCTCCAGCAGAGTGACGTAATCGCGGATCGTCGGCCGACTGAGCTGGAACGGTGCCGACAGATCGGCTACGTTCAGCAGCCGCGCGGTCTGCGCCGCGGCCAGCGCGAGCAGACGCGGGAGTGCGTCGAGCGAGCTGATGCGAGCCAGATCGCGGACGTCCCGCTGAACCAGTGCGTCGAGATAATCGCGGTACCAGGCGGTGCGCCGCCGCCCCGCCTGTCTCGCGAGCGCCGCCGGATATCCGCCCGCGACGATCCGCTCGGCGAGCTGGACGCCCAGCCGTTCGGTTTGCCGGGTCTTGAATCCGCCTTCAAACAGGGCATCGAGAAAGCCAGGCGCACGACGCGCCAGCTCGCACTGCGCCAGCGGGTAGAGCCGCTGGATCTGAATGCGACCGGCCAGCGAGTCAGCCAGCTTCGGCACCAGCAGCACGTTCGCCGAGCCCGTCATGATGAAACGGCCCGGCACACGGCTGCGATCGACCGAAGTCTTCAGCGCCGTGAAGAGCGTTGGAACCCGCTGCACCTCGTCCAGGATCGCGCGCGTCGGGAGATCGGCCACGAATCCCGCAGGGTCGGCCTCGGCGGCACCGCGCGCGACCTCATCGTCGAAGTTGATGTAGGCGTAACCCATGCGGTCGCCCACCACCCGCGCGAGCGTGGTCTTGCCGCACTGGCGCGGGCCGTGGATGAGCACGACGGGCGAATCCGTCAGCGCCTCGGTCAGGGGCGCCTCGGCGTAACGTGGGTAGAGGGTGGTCGTGGGCACGGCCAATCGTAACCTTTGGGTTCGGCCAATTGCAAGGTTATGGGTCGGCTAAACGAAAGGATTGCGGCCGGCCGATTGCAAGGCGAGGCCAGGATTGCCTCGACACTGAAGCTGCCCGCTGCCTCATCCCCTCCATTCTCGAGAAGCAGTGCACGAGCGTCCTGATCCCGCCCTGCGCCCGCTGGGCTCGCGCCCCCCCGGCCCCGGGTAATGGGCTAAATCCGTGTTGCCGCCTCAAGTAGCTCACGCACCGTCCAAACGTGATCCGTGATTCCGCTTCCCATGCCAGGCGTGACTCGGGTCGCGGAGTGAACGCGGCACAGGTTGTACCATGCCGCGAAGAGTGCCACGGCCGCCTTGAAGCCGTCCAGCTTCTTGCTGAATGCGTTCACGAGTCGCCCCATCCGGCGGATGTGCTGGCGAAGGATGCCGTTCGCCCGCTCGATATGGCAGGTGGAGATTCGGGACGGGTCCGGATCGCCTGAGAAGATTCTTCGGAACATCCCGATCACCTTCGGTGCAGGCTTGTACCACTCAGGGGCGCTCGGCGTCTCTGGCTGACCGAATACCTTGGTCTGCTGACCGTAATGCACGTCCGCACCGAAATGCTCCTCGACCGCCGGAACGTACCAATTCAAGCCGTCCGTGCTGAGTTGGAACACGCCGTCAACGCGACGGCGCAGACCTTCGATGAATTCATAAGCCGACACGCTGTCGCGCTTCCCGACGTGATACGAAAGGATCGCCTTCGTCTCAGAATCCAGCGCGGCCCACACGTAGCAGTCGCCCCACTCAGGAGGGTCGGTCCGGCGGACACGCTTTTCCTTGGTGTGGATGTAGCTCCACGCTTCGTCCGCCTGGACAAACCGCGTCCGGACGCCGCTCATCTTCGCATCCATGAGGCGCTCACAGTTCCGGCCGATGGTCAGGAGGATCGCCATCACCGTGTTCTTGTGGAGTCCCGTGAGTCGGCTGGTTGCCCTGATGCTCATGCCCTCGGTGATGAGGCCGACCACATGGATCGCCTTCTCCATGTCGGTGTAGTGGTTCCCGAGTGGCTTCTGACGGGGCTCAAGGAACGTGGCCCGGCAGGAGTGACAGCGGTAACGCTGAATGCGATTCTTAGCGAAGCCGAAGCGCTTCGCCTTCCCGTGCTGGCATTTCAGGCAGGTCATAGTCCGCCCCTTGCAGAAGAGGCGGGGAAAGCCGATAATGGCGCTGTCTCTGGGCCATGCGGCTTACCCCGCGTGGTTTAGAACGGCCCGGCCAGCCGTTCACGCGGCTGACCGGGCATTGAACTGAGTGGCCCACCATGGCCCGTTCCTGCGACCCGGCGAAGGCATCGAGGGACGGGCCTTCGTGTTTCTGCCCGCTCACGTCGGTGAGCGCCTCTTGAACGTCGCGGGCTAGGTTAGGTCTCATGGCCAATCACTCCCACTGACGCGCCCCTTGTATCACCGCTACATCTACCTGTCAAGGACAATATGAGGCTAATTTCAGGATGCCTTTGATTGAAAGCCTCGATTTCTTAGAGGTTGCCTATTGACAGCCAGCCTCGGTTAGCCTATGCTCCGGATCTAAGGAGGTATACATGGGAGACAAGCGAAGCCCTAACTACCCGGCAGTTGGTCTGGGCAAAGCCGTTGAAGACGTGCGGTCATGGTGGGCCCAGGAGAAGCGCAGTCCAGTCGCGGCAGAGGTGGGCGTGAAGGCGTGGGGGTATAAGATGCTGAGCGGCCCGGCGCGAACCCGCATTTCTGCTCTCAAGAAATATGGGTTCCTGGAAGAGACTCCCAACGGGTTCAAGCTTTCTGACCGAGGGGTCGCCGTGAGCATCCACAAGCCAGAGGAGCGCGACTATCAGGACGCGATCCGCGCGGCGGCGATGGAACCGGACCTGTTCCGCGAGTTGTTGGATACGCACGCTGATGCTTCTGAGCAGGCGATCACGAACCACTTGATCATGAAGCGGGGCTTCGTGCCTCTTGGTGCCAAGCAGGCCGCCAAGGCGTTCAAGGACACGATTGCAGTTGCCAAACTTCAAGATTCCTCGTATGCTTCCCGTGGCGGTAACGGCGCTGGCAAGCCCGAGCTGGCCCTTGGCGACACGGTTCAGTGGGAATCCCAGGGGATGCTCCAGTTCGACGTGCCGCGCAAAATCACTGGTTTCAGCGACGACGGAACAATCGCCTTCGTCGAGGGAACCGGCACGGGGATTCCAGTGCAACAGTTGCAGAAAGTTGATGCTGCGCCATCAGGGGGACCGAGCCCGTCAACCTTTTCCACAATGCCTGGAAGTACGGCCAAGACATCGGTATCAAGTGTTTTCCCGCTCCCAGGAGGAAACCGCGTTCAGGTCATGCTCGATCGCAAGGTGACGGCCAAGGAATA
>JACPQY010000012.1 GCA_016190245.1 Nitrospirota bacterium
CCGGTCGGAGCCGTCAACCCCGAAAGACCCGACGCAGGAGGCGGAGGGTTCACCGCGCCGGATGCGCGGTGCGTCCAGGATGGGACAGGAGGTCATCCGATCTCCCCAAAACCCATGTACTCAAACTGCAGAGGAACCATACTTAATAGGAGGTGTTTTCATGACCCACTATGCAGTTCCGCCAAGTACAATTCGATTCCTGACAAGAGGCCGACCGCTCCGATGGGCGGCCGTCACGGTTGCGATTCTCGCGCTGGATGCGCCGCGATCACACGCTTTTCAGGCCCCTGCGCCATCGCCTGGGAAGGTTCATCCAGCCGGTGCGAGCGATTCCTCATCGGGATCCGTGCCGGTCTTGGTTCTGGATTCGCAGGATTTCGGACGGAGCACGGTCTTTCGATTCGGCCCGTCAGAGGTGCTTGTCGGCGCCTCGGTGGACCGCGAGGAGCTACGCCGGCTGGTCTTCTCCTATCTGGGCCGTCATGGGCTTGGTGGCCCCACGGCTCTGAAGGAAGTCTACTTCCACGCCAGACCCGCACTCAACGGGCAACATCGCCTCCTCTATCTCCAGTTCGCCCAGACCGTCGAGGATCTTCTGATCGAGGGGGCTCGGGTTCACATGACACTCATCGAGGCGGATGGACGATTCACCGTGGCTTCCAGCCGTTCGAAACTCTACGAAAACGTGGAGCTTGCGCCGCCGACGACGTTGAGCGACGACGCGTTGCAATCCAAGGCGGCCGAGGTTCTCGGGTTGTCCGGGAACAGGGCCGCACATCGCAGCATGGAACGGTTTGTGGCCGAGGTGGAGGGAAGGCTTCGACGCGTGAGGGAGTACGTCTTCGAGCCCGCCCTCGACTCGGCTTTGGTGGATGAGGACACGGGGGAGGCGTGGAGACTAAACCGTCGTCTCGAAGTTCCGGGGGTCATCACCCATGCGTCCGATTTGCGTCGGCCCGGTGTATTCGGAACCGTACAAGGGCTCGGCATCCTGTTTGACCCCCTCAGCCCGGTGCTGGCGACGATGCTCATGGCGCATCAGCCGGTCACCGCCCAATCCCCCAGCGGTCCCCTCAACAGCGTGACCAACCTCCTCGGCCAGTTCGGGTTTCCCGGCATCCTGGTCCCCGTTCCCCTTTCCGCCACGCTGGGTGGGACCTATTCCGTACTCATTGATCCGACCACGCCGGTGCTGTCGGCCGGCCAGGTCGGTGTCCCGGGCGTGGAAAACAGCCTCTTCTTCAATGATGCAAACCCGATCGAACAGACCACAGCCCAGGTGACGGCCTACTACCACACGACCCTCGTGCACGACTGGATCCAGAACCGGATGCCGGTGCCGCTCCCCGGTCTGGATATCCCGATCGCCACGCACGTCAACGATACGGCGGGGCCGGTCACCGCCTGCAACGCCTACTATCAGCAGAGTGACAAATCGCTTCATTTCGTCTCCTCGGTGAACTACGGGATCTACCAGTGTGTGAACTCGGCGTTCGACACGGTGGTGTCTCACGAGTACGGACACTTCGCGGATCATGTCGCGGGGGGGATTGTTGACAAGGGGGTCAGTGAAGGCTTCGGCGACATCATGGCGGTCTTCGCAAGCGGGCAACCCCTCACCGGCGAGAACTTCTTTGGTCCCGGGAGCTTCATTCGAACGGCTGATAACGACTACGCGTATCCCTGGGATGGTATGGACGAGGTCCACAACCTGGGCCAGTCGTGGGCGGGTTTTGCGTGGCACGCACGGGACGGTTTCATGGGTAAGTACGGTCCTCTACTCGGAGCGGCTGCAGCGGATGCATTGTTCGTCCCGCTTCTCAACGCCAATTCCATCAACATCCCAACCGCGGTCTGGGATGCGATCATCGCGGACGACGACAATCAAACGCTTGCCGACTTGACACCCAATTTCCCGGAGCTGGAAGCGGCTGCCCGGCGGCACAACCTCTCACCATTTCGGGACGGATCCGTCGCGCTCATCACCGGGCCCAAGGGTTCCAACTTCACCAGCAGCCAGACGTCGAGCGTCACCGTGACGGGGGTGGCCGATACGGCGCCCCTGGCCGCGCTGGGGCTCCAGTTCCGGGACTACCAGCTCTTCGTGGGGTCCGGCATCAATCCCGCCGACTATACTCCGCTCGGGCCACCGGTGACCTCGCCGGTCTCCACCGCGGGAACACTCGGAACCTGGAACCTCGCCGGTCTTCCCACGGGAACCCACATGCTCCAGGTTCGCGTCACGGCGACGAACGGAATGGAGTTTCAGGGGTTGGCGTGGAACGGTGTCGAGGCGAAGCCGTTCGTTCAGGTCTCACCCAACCAGCCCGGAGGCTACTACGCCTCGTCGATGGCTGGAGACGGCCAGCGGATCGTCTGGACCGGCATGTCCGACAATCAGATCCACACGTGTATCCATGACCCGTCCGTTGGAGCTTGTGTGAACGAGCAGGTGCTCACATCGGGCCAGGGTCAGCCCAAGCAGAATCCCCGGGTTTCGGGGAACCTGATTGTCTGGGAGGAGGGGCCGTCTGTGCCCTACGGCGGTCCGCACGACATCTACGCCTACCATCTGGGAACAGGTCAGCTCTATCCGATCGCTACGGATCCCTCGGCGGACGAAGCGGAGCCGGACGTGTCCGGTCATGCCATCGTGTGGGCCGATGTGATCTTTTCGACAGGTCCTGGGGGCAGCCCACTCATCTCGGCCACCGTCCTGACCTGCAACCTCAATCCCGGCACGGGGTCGTGCCCCCCTCAGATCGTTGCGACTTCCTCAGCGACGCAGTTCATTCTTCCTCCTGCCCGAATCTCGCAAAACCTGGTTTCTTGGGGTTCGTACAGCGGCCCCAGTCGTGCGCTGCATGTTCACAACCTGAGCACCCAGACCACCTTCACGATCACAGCGCCGGCCGCCGTACCGTTTCTGAGATCCCTTTCCGGCAAAACCGTCCTGTGGCAGGACTACCGCGCCAATCACGTTCAGCCGCTCGGCCCGTGGCCGTTTGGTCACCCCTTCGCACAGGCCGACCTTTACGGCTGCGTCTATGACCCGGCCTCAGGCACCTGCCCGGAGGTCCCGATCGTGGTGCACCCTGCGGACCAGTCACGGGCGAGCCTGACCGGGAATCTTCTGGCGTGGATAGACGGGCGCAACGTCTCGGGATTCTCCTCGACTTGGTTCGGTGTCTATCCGAACAATCCGGATGTGTACACGTGCACGCTTCATCCCGCCACGCTTGATTGCGGTCCGCAGCAGGTGACCGCCCACCCCGGCAGCGTGGGGGAGGTGGCCAGCACGGGCAAGAATATCGTGTGGCAAGACCTTCGGGCCGGCGGGCCGTTCTTCTATCTTGAGGCGCCGTGAGGCGGTGGAGCAGGTTCCGGGGCGTCATGTCGCCCCCGGAGGCCCCGCCCGGTCGAACGGACTGCGAGTAGGCCCGGATCGAGGGGCGGCAATCTACTGATCCGCGCGCCCGGTGGTGGTTCCAGGTTGCCGCAGCGCGACGGTGCGTAGGCGGAGGACGAACGCGGGCTTGGATCCAGAGCGGACATCGAGCTCAAGACGACCGCCGTGGAGCTCGGCGATTCGGCGCGCGATGGAAAGGCCGAGGCCCGCGTGGCCGGGCTTGGTGGTGAAGAGCGGGTCGAAGGCGCGGCTCGCCGCTTCCTCCGTGAGGGGGGGGCCGGTATCCGAGATCGAAATTTCCACACCGTCGTCCGCTCCGGGACGAGTCTCGATTCTCACGACACCGGTGTCGTTCCCGATGGATTCTCCGGCGTTCGCGAGCAGGTGTGCCAGCGCCTCGGAGAGCGACTCAGGATCGGCCCAGACCTCCAGGGCGGGGAGCGGGTGAATCGTCTCGACGGACAGTGTCGCCGCGGAGCTGTTTCTCAGTATCTCCACGGCCGGGCCGATGAGATCTCGAAGGTTTGCGGGGCGCAGATTCACCTTTCTCGGGCGGGCGAAGCGAAGGTACTCGACGACGAGCCGATCGAGTCGGTCCACTTCCGCCCGGATGTTCCGGGTCGCGGCCGCGCGGGTCTCAGGTGCGGTGTTGCCGGCGGCCTCGGATGCCGAGTTGCGTATCGTGGCGAGGGAACCGGTGAGGCGGCCGGCGATGCCGGCGGAAAGTTGCCCGAGGGCGGCCCAGCGATCCTGCTCGGCTTGGCCCAGTTCGGTTTCCCGCCGATGAAGCCTCTCGGCCAAGATACCGGTGCCGTAGGCGGTGGTGACGACCACACCCAGGAAGTACACGGGGAGTCCTATGAAGTAGCCGGGATGCCGATAGGTGCCGGGGTCACTCCCATCGGCAAAGACCGGGATGTGGGGTTGAAGCTCCAGATATTCAAGGAGGGCCTCAACGGCCAGCAATCCGGAGCATGCCAGGCTGGCCTGGAGGCTCCTGCGAAAGCTGAGGAAGCTGGCGATGGCCGGGATGGAGGCGCCCGCCAGGAGAGGGAGGATGGGGCTGGAGACGCCGCCGGTCAGCACGCACAGCGCCGCGCCGCCCAAGATGGCGAGAGGCACGGTGATAGCCGGACCGAGTCGGTATGCCCGCCCCGCCTCGTAAAGCAGGATCATGAGGGCGGACATCACGAACAACGCAGAGAGAATGGCCACGACATAGGGCCAGGCGTGACGTCCGATCAGGCCGACGCGTTGCATGACCAGACACGCGGCGGCCCAGCTGAGGAGCAGGAGCATGGCGTAGCGCCCTCCCCAGCGTATCCTCTCCTCGTAGAGGCGAACGGCCAGCAGCGGGGCTTGGGGGCGGCCTACGGCAGTGTCAGAACCCAAGTCCCGCTGAGAACCGTATGCCCGTGCCTTCGCGCGAGGCGGCAAGCTGCGCCTCCGCCGCCTGCCAGGCGAGTTCGAGCGTCAGCCCCATCCCGCGATGGATCGCAATGGTCGCGCCGCTACGCACCTCGTAGCCGAACGCAAAAGTTGACGTGTTGCCGGTGAGTCCCGCATCGAAGAGGGAGGCATTGGTCAGGTTCTGGAACTCCACCGCCGGCCCCACACCCACGAAGGGCTGCGTCTTGGAACCTGTCCGGAAGGGGTACGTGAGGAGGACGCTGACGGGGATGAGCGTCATGCTGCCCGACTGCGGCTGTTCCTTCGCACGCTGGATCTGGGCATCGGCGGAGAAGAGTCCGATCGAGCCCATGACGACCCAGGGCTCGTGCCACGAATATCCTGCCTGGAGGGTGAGCCCGAGCATCTGGCCGAAGGTTTGCCCCGTTTTCCCGAAGGGCGTGAGGATCGACCCGAGCGCGGCCAGGTGCAGCCTCTCGCTCGCGGGCCTCGGGGGGGGGATCGGTCTGGAGGGGACGATTGCCTTGGCGGGGCGTGGGACGGCCTTGAAGAGCGGTGGCTCTTCGTAGGCGGCCGGCTGGCCGTGCACCTTCAGCCACCCCGGCTGGAAACCGTCGTTTCGGAGCGACTCGTCCAAGGTGAAGCCCATGAGTACGACCACCGACCCGAGTTGAGGTAGCGCCCGGGACTCGAGCCGCTCGAGGCGGCTCAAGAGGTCGGCCCAAGCCACCACGTCAGGCCCGCCCCGAGGGAGGTTCCTCCACGAGGCGTCCCGCTCGGCCTTCGGCGCGGGCGCGGATCGCCGGGGGGGGGGGCTCGCTTCGGGATGGGGGCCCGGACGCGCTCGGCGGCAGGCGCGGGCCCGGGGTGGTAGTCCGTAGCGAGGTAGAGCACCGCCTCGAAGTCCGTGTCCCAGTCGAACGGGCGGACCGGGATCGCCTCGCCGAGCCACTTGCGGAGAAAATGGGCCACCTCGCCCTCCGGCTCCTGCGCGTAGATCGTGGTCCGATCCGTGCGGACCTTCAGCCGCACCGCGTGGTAGCGCACCTGATGGCTGCTGAGAATCCGTTGGACCGCGAGCGAATCGGTCAGAGGGACATCCTTGGAAACGAAGAGCGCGATGGAAGGGCGATCCCCTGCGGGTTCCTCGGCCCAGACGGGCGCGACCGTCAAGACCGAAGCCGCAAGAGCGGCGAAGGCCGGGCGGGTCAAGCCCATAACGCGGGATTATACCTCATACCGTCACTCGGCGTCGGACAAAAACTCGGTGCCATGTGAGTTATACTGCGCGGGGCATGGTTGTGGCGATGGCATGGGCACGGTGAGAAAATTGGCCGCCTTAGCTGTGGCTCTCGTCGCTGTGCTGGGCGCGGTCGTCCCGCCAAGCCACGCTGAGGAGCAAGATTCGGCCTACCCCAGGCAGGTCAGCCCCAACATCAGCTTGATCGGCGAGGGCTCGTTCCCGTTCGCTCGAGACGCTGACGGACATTCCCTCTTTTCTCTACATCCTCGACGTTGCGCCAGCGGAGTAGGTTCTGTTGGAGCCCTGAGCCAGGTGTGGATGAGCCCACCGCTCTTCACCCCCGTTCGACCCCCGACCCGCGCCAACTCCCCGTAGCCAGTCAATCTCGCGTGTCTTCGCATTCGTTGTCAAGTATCTATGTCAACAGAGAACACTTGCCCATGACATTTGTAGCTGTCGGCATTTGCCCTGGGATCCTGGATGGTGAAGGGGCCCGCATCCCCTCTGCTTGCCTCGGAGCCCGGCTTGCAATTTGGGGACCGGGGCGATAATCCTATCCGATCATGGCGGAGTTGGAATTCGTCAAGATGCAGGGCACGGGGAACGATTTTGTGTTCCTCGACGCGCGCCGGAAACGCCTATCGAACCCCTCGCTCGTGGCCGGCAGGCTCTGCGATCGGCGGTTCGGAATCGGCGCTGACCAGATGCTCCTCCTCGAGGCCTCGAGGCAGGCCGATTTCAGGATGCGGATTTTCAACCCCGACGGGAGCGAAGTGGAGCAATGTGGGAATGGTGTTCGCTGTCTGGCCCGCTATGTCTGGGAGCGCGGGCTCTCGCGGAAACCAACCCTGAGCATCCTGACGGGGGGGGGGATCGTGAAAACCCGCCGTGTGGGGCGGGAAGTGGAAGTGGACATGGGAGAGCCGGTCTTGGAAGGGGAGAAGATCCCCGTGGCCGCGTCCGGCCGGATCGTGAACCGGCCTTTGGAGGTGGACGGTCGCGAATTCTCGATCACTGCGGTGTCCATGGGGAACCCGCACTGCGTGATTTTCAGACGCCTGAACGGTGAGGATCCCGTCGAGCGCTACGGATCGAAGATCGAGCATCACCCCTTCTTCCCGAAGCGGACGAACGTGGAGTTTGTGAACGTGGTGGGCCCCGCCCGAATCCGCGTGGACGTGTGGGAACGTGGCACCGGGCGGACGCTCTCGTGCGGGACCGGGGCCTGCGCCTCGGTTGTGGCCGGGGTGCTTCTCGACAAGATCGGCCGGAACTGCGAAGTCATCCTGCCGGGCGGTCGCCTCCATGTGCGATGGGACCCGCGCACCAACCACGTTCTCATGCGGGGGCCGGCCGAGGAAGTTTTCACGGGCCGCGTTAGATTGTAGGGAGGATGGTCGTGACAAAAGATGTTCGCCAACCGCCGCCGATCAAGGGCGCCATCAGCGCGCTGGTCACCCCGTTTCGCAACGGAAAGGTGGATCGAAAAGCCCTCAGGTTGATCGTGGACTGCCAGATCAGGCAGGGAGTGGACGGTTTCGTGGCGTGCGGAACCACGGGGGAGTGTTCCACGCTTTCTCACGAGGAGCATGAAGAGGTCATCGCCGCAACGCTCGAGTTGGCCGCCGGCCGCGTGCCCGTCATCGCCGGAACGGGTTCGAACTCGACGCAGGAGGCGATCCGGCTGACGAAGTTCGCGGAGAAGGCGAAAGCGGACGCGGCGCTCGTTGTGGCGCCCTACTACAACAAGCCGACTCAGGAGGGCATGGTGCAGCATTTCACGGCCCTCTCCGAGGCCGTGAGCCTTCCGCTGATTATCTACAACATCCCCGGCCGCACGGCTGTGAACATGCTCCCGGAGACCGTGGCCAGACTGGCGACGCTCAAGAACATCATCGGTGTGAAGGAGGCTTCCGGCAGCCTCAAGCAGGCGTCGGACATCCTGGCCGCGTGCGGAGAGGATTTCATGCTCCTCTCGGGCGAGGATCCGCTCAACTTCCCGCTGTTTTGTCTTGGCGCGGTCGGTACCATTTCAGTGCTGAGCAATCTCGTGCCGAGTGAGGTCTCCGAGATGTGCCGGAACGTCCACACGGGCGATCTCGAGACGGCTCGGCACGCCCACTACCGTCTCGCGCCGCTGTGCGATGCCCTGTTCGCCGAGACGAATCCGATCGGGGTGAAGGCGGCGCTCAGCCTGATGGGATTCATCCGCAACGAGTTGCGGCTTCCTCTCATTCCCATGTCTGCGCCTCGACGGGAACGGCTGCGGCGTGTGATGACGGACCTCGGCATCTTGAAGCGCCCGGGAGTCAGAGCTTGACTCTGGACTTCCAGGCTGCGGCCTCCCCGGCCGCCGACGCGGAGTCAAAAGTCAAGATCTGACCCGTGCCTGTTCGGATTGTCGTCTGCGGGGCCGCCGGGAAAATGGGACGGCGGATCGTGGCCCTCGCGCTGGCCGAACCGAAACGCTTCGCGCTGGCGGGTGCGGTAGAGCGGGCCGGGGAGCCGGACCTGGGGAAAGACGCCGGACGACTCGCTGGAGGGGCGGACGCGGGTGTGCCGGTGACGGATGACTTGGGTGCCGCGCTCTCTTACTGTGACGTCGTCATTGATTTCAGCCTGCCGATGGCCGCGGTGGCACATGCGCAGGCCTGCCGTCGGGCGAAGAAGGCCGTCGTGATCGGGACAACAGGACTGGACGCCCGGCAGGAGACCGCGCTGCGGGGTTTCGCCAAGACGATCCCCCTTCTCCTCTCACCCAACATGAGCGCCGGGGTGAATCTCGTCTTCGATCTCGCCGCCCGCGCGGCGGCCATGCTTCCGGGATATGATGCCGAGATCGTCGAGATCCACCACCGGCAGAAGGTGGATGCGCCCAGCGGCACGGCTCTCCGGCTCGGGGAGGTGGTGGCCGGGGCGCGCGGGTCGCGCCTCGACCGCGCCGGCCGTTTCGAGCGCAAGGGGACGATCGGTCCGCGCCGATCGGATGAGATCGGCATCCAGACGCTCAGGGGAGGCGATGTCGTGGGGGACCACACGCTTGTGCTGGCTGGACCGGGCGAGCGCATCGAGATCACACACCGCGCCCACTCGCGCGACGTCTTCGCGCACGGGGCGCTGCGCGCGGCCGAGTGGCTCGCCGGCCGGAAACCGGGTTGGTACGGGATGGCGGATGTGCTGGGGCTCAAAACGGCAAGCGGGAGTCGGCAGTCGTGAGGCGCTTGAGCGGAAGACATGCTAAGGCCGGCTCTGAGAAGCCCCGCCCCGCCGGCTCGCGGCTCGCGGCTCGCGGCTCGCGCCCGAACATCTCCCGTCGCGTGCTCGACCTTCCCCCCTACCTCTTCGCCGACCTCGATCGACTGAAGCAGGCCGCCATCCAGAAAGGCGTGGACGTGATCAGCCTGGGTATCGGCGACCCCGACCTCCCCACACCCGCTCCGGTGGTGGAGGCGCTCGCGCGCGCGGCTCGGAAGCCGGAGAACCACCGCTATCCGTCCTATGAGGGGCTCCTCTCGTTTCGAACGGCCGCCGCCAAGTGGTGTGGAAGACGATTCGGCATCGCCGTCAATTCCGAAACCGAGGTGGTCTCGCTCATCGGCTCCAAGGAGGGGATCGCGCACGCCCCGCTGGCCTTCTTGAACCCGGGCGACGCGGCCCTCGTGCCGGACCCCGGTTATCCCGTGTACCGCACGTCCGTCCTTTTCGCGGGAGGGCGCCCCGTCACGCTTCCCCTGCTCGAAAAGAACGGCTTCAAGCCGGATCTCGGATCGCTTTCGAGGAAGCTCCCGGCCCGTTGCCGGATGATGTTCGTGAATTATCCGAACAACCCAACAGGTGCCGGGGCGACGCTCGACTTCTTTCAGGAGTTGGCCGATTTCGCCCGGCGGCGCGGGATCATTGTCTGCCACGACGCGGCCTACACGGAGGTTCACTTCGGTGAGGATTCTCAACACCCGCCCAGTTTCCTGCAGGCCGAAGGGGCGGGCGAGATCGGGATCGAGTTCCATTCGCTCTCAAAGACCTGCAACATGACCGGGTGGCGGATCGGGTTCGCCATCGGCAACCGCGACTTGGTGGGCGCGCTCGGGAAAATCAAGACGAACATCGATTCGGGTGTCTTCCAGGCCATTCAAGAGGCGGGCATCGCCGCGTTCCAGATCGCTGGCGAGCACGTGCGGATGATGTCCGGCATCTACGCGGAGCGTCTCGCCGTCGTGCAGGACGGCCTTCGGTCCGCGGGGATCGAGTTCTGCCGGACCGATGGTACATTCTACGTCTGGGCCAAGGTGCCCAAGGGCCACACCTCGATGGAGTTCGCGAAGAAGGTGCTCGACCGGACCGGGGTCGTCGTCACCCCCGGCCACGGCTTCGGCCAATTCGGCGAGGGTTACTTCCGCATCACGATCACGCAGGACGTTGCCCGTCTCCAGGAGGCGATGAGTCGGTTGAAGGCGTTGAGGTGAGCCGGGCTCTTCAACGGCCCCACCCTTCGAGGACGCAGCCGACGGGTTGTAGGATTCTCCCGTGGACCCGCTGATTCGGATCAAGCGGCTCGCGATCGCTCGCAAACTGCAGTTCACGGACAAGGCCGAGACCGAGCGCCTTCGGGATGGCCTGTCGGTCGAGGACGTTGTAGAATCTTTGGTAAATGCCTCGGCCATCACGAAGACCCTTGGCTCGCGGGCGCCCGGGCGTTCGGAGGATCGGCTCTACGTCATCGAAAGCCCCAATTTCTCGGGCCTCTGGATCTACACCAAGGGCACCATCAGGAAGGTAGGGGAGACGGAAGTTTTCTATGTCCTCGTCTCGTCGAAGCGATCGCGGTAGTGCCGGGGCAGTTCGCTGCCCGCTTTGCGGGGCTCGTTCCCTCGAGCGCCGGAACGGGCGGGTGAAGCTGCAAGTGCGCGGCGAAACATTTGTCTTGGATGATGTGTCCTACGAACGCTGCGCCCGCTGCCGACGAAAGCTTTTCGATTATTCCACCAGTCAGAGGATGGATGCGGTAGTCCTTGGCAAGACGAAGTCGGTCGCGGCGTAGGTCCTGGGAACGCCAGTTCGGGAACGAGACCCTGAAAGCGTCGTGTTTGCCCTCGCGGCTTCGGCGGGCTGTCGAGCGGGCCTTCGTGGAGTATCAGCGAAAGGCGTGTGACTTTCGTGTCCCCTGCTCGGGCCTGACATTCATGGATCCTGCGGAGGGGCTAGACTCTCCCGGTGGGCATGACATCTGGACACTGCATGCGTCGGCCCGAATCTACTGTCGCAGGTCCTGCGTCGAGGCTACTGGTTCATCAACCGCTCCTGAGACGCAGCCGCAGGAAGCAGCCCCATGAGGCTTTGGCCTGACCAAGCAATGATCCTTGCGTCCGAACCCGTGCGGTCGCCGGCTGAGGGCCAATTCTGACGGGCGGGGGATCGGCGGCGAAGGGAAACGGGCGGGCACGGCCCCGGGACCGCGCAGTGTCCGCGGCCTACCTCTTCCTCCTCTCGATCCTCTTGGTCACGGGAGTCCTCGTCCTGGTGGCCCTTCCGGGGTCTCTCGCGCAAACCCGCCGCGTCGAGATCCATACGATCCTCGGACATCTGGCCTTCCTGCCGGCGATCGCCCTCACGTTTGCCCATCTGAAACGTTTCTTCTCTGCGCGATGGGCCGCCGCGGCGTCGGCATGCTTCGTCCTCTACGTCTGGTTCTCGCTCACGCCCACCCCCAGCATGCTCGCGATCCTGGCCGCCGTGGCGATCAGTGTGGCGGTCTGCGTCGGCCTCGTGCGACGCGGCGCGCCGCCGGATCGTCCCTTCCACGCCACGGGGGCCGTGCTCCTCATCTTCGCGTTCGCCGCCTTCTGCTCGGGCCTCTTCCCCACGCTGGGAGGTGGGCACATCCGCTTCAGCAAGTTCTATCGCACGGTCCACGGGCCGCTCGGGCTGTCCCTCTTCCCTCTGCTGTTCCTTCACTTGGCTCCTTCGTGGGCCGCGGTTCGCCGCCTGACCGATCGTCGACCGCTGGGTTCCCTTGCCGCCTTGCTCGCGGCCTCCACCGTGATTCTCGTGTCGGCCTTTGCGGTCCCCCATCCATCGGAACCAACGGGGTTGCGAGCCCAGCCGAGGGTGTTCCCAACGCATACACTGGCCGAGGGGCGGGGCCTCGAGTTCCGAACGATGGAGGGCGATCCCCTCGGGGGCTCGGCCGAGTGCGGGGCCTGCCATCAAACCGTCTTTCGACAGTGGGCGCAGTCGCTCCACGCCAATGCAGGGAAGAACCTCGGCTTCATGAAAGCCCTGGAAGACGCGGCCGCACAGCGCGGACCCGAGAAGGCGCGCGAATGCGCGGCGTGCCACGACCCCGCCGCGGCGTTCCTGCCGGATCCTCGGGAGATTGTGGATCGGGGGCGGGCCGCGCGGCGGGACGGCGTCTCGTGCCGCGGCTGCCACCTCATCGTGGACATGGATGAGAAGGGGAACGGGATGTACGCGGTTTCGCAAGGCTCGCGCGGCCATCTGGCGGTGGCCGAGGAGAACCGGCTGATCCGAGGCGCCGCCCGACCCCATGTGGAGGAGTTCTCGCGACCTCTCCTCAAGCAGGGCCGGTATTGCGCGGCCTGCCATCGCTCGGAGAGGAAAACGGGTCTCGTCCCCCTCGACCACTACACCTCGTGGAAGGAATCCGCCTACGCGGACCGGCTCACGTGCCAGAACTGCCACATGGCCCGGATCGAGGCCGACGACTACGCCTATTCATGGATGGACCACCGCTTCTTCGGGATCGCCCGCGATCTGCCCGATTTGGTTCCGGAAGATGATCCGGAAAGGCGGACTCTCCTCTCGGAGTTTTCAGCCGCAACCATGCAATGGTTGGACGGCGCCCTCGATCCCGTCCGATTCCACCAGGCGTATTTCGACGAGACGTTCAAGGCCTTCCGCGTGTACTATCCCCTCGGCCGCCTTTGGCGGGCGCGCGAGGTGATCCTGGGAGGCACCCACCTCCCGATGGAGATCGAGAGCCGCCGTGGCGCGGACGCCCGCGATCTTACGCTGGTCGTGCGGACCCGAAACCGCAGCGTGGGGCACGATTTCCCCGGGGGGCCGAGCGACAACCTGAACCGGATCTGGCTGGACGTTTCCGTCACGGATCACCGGGGCACGGAGGTGTATCGCACTTCGGGAGAGAGCGAATCGGCCCACCGCCTGGAACGAGGACTCGCCCGCGACGCCGAGGGCCACCTCATCGAGCGTCACGAAACGTTCCTTACCGCCTCCATCACGGACAGCCGGGCGATCCCGCCCGAGGGTTCCGCGACCGACTCCTTCGAGATCAACGTGCCGGACGGCGCGACCTGGCCCCTCACCGTCCAAGCGGCCTGGCGATACAAGCGCTACAACGACGACTTCTGGCGCTACGTCACCGGCGACCCGATGGCCGTCTTCCCCTCGTTCGTGATCAGCGAACGCTGGCAGGAGCTGGCGTCGCCGGCGGCGTCGCAGTGACGACCGGGACTCTCCGTCGAGCGCGAGGACCGGTGGCGGGGCGCTAGTTGGTGGTATCCTGTGGGAGACTTGGAACGGCTTGGACATCCTAGGACCGCTGAGGGCGAGTTCCTCGAGCCGGGCGAACCGCTCAGGGGGATTCCAACGGAAGCCGCGGGGTCCTGGGACTTCACAAGCGACAGCGGGAGCTTCAGCCACTTCTTCAAAGGCTGGATGGGTCTGATCCATTGGCCCGTCGAGCCCTACGTCACGGCCTGGATTCCCGCGCTCCAGCCATCCTTCGGGCTGGCACGCTGGGCGTTCCCGCTCAACAGCATGACGTTCCAGCCCGGGGCCCTCGCCATGTCGTTTCAGCTCGCCGACCTGCGCTTGAGGTTCAACATCCCCGTGGACACCTACCTCATCAGCGGTTTCCTCGACTGGGTGAACATCGACGAGAACGGGAACGAAGTGGACATTGACGTCGGGTCCGGGGAGACCGTGTTCGATGACCAGGGCCGGCTCAGCTACCTGCACGATTTCGATGTGGAGTCGAAAACGCACAAGGTGGTCGCCCACGGAGTTCCTGAGGAGGAGCTCGAGGCAAAGGACCTGCGCGAGACCCAGGTGTACGTGTACAAGAGGATGCCCGACGGGTCGCTTGCTCTCCTGGCCGATACGGTCCAGGTGCGGACGGAGTACACGCGCGACATGCAGGAAGGGGGGAGCGTCCATGACGCGCGTTTCCAGGCCAAGATCCACGGCAAGCGGGCCAATCGCTCGAGCGCGGGGGGTTTTCGGTACGGGCCGAGCGAGATCCAAGTCTATCCCGGGGACAAGTTGCTGGCCGTGGCCGTGGACCGAGCCGGAGGATACGTCGGGATGCAGGAGGTCACCGCTCCGTCCCGAGCGGAGACCGGCTTCCTCGACATCCCCTTCTTCATGAAGATGTACCCCCCGGATATCGAGGTCGAGGTCGAGCGCGAGTACAAGCTGTTCGGCATCTCGGAGGGGCAGAAAGCCACCTCGCTCATCGGCTTCGAGGGGGCGGCCCTCCAGAGCGACGAGCAGATCCGCCTCAGGACAAAATGGATGTACAACGATTGCTCGGGCGATCCCCCACAGGCCCTGCCGAGGGACATTCCCCCAATGTCCGTGCGCTACGCGGAGATCAACCAAGGCGGCAACGGTTCCAAGCTGGGCACGGACGACGTGAAGCCGGGCCACCACACTCTGAATCTCAAACTCCCTCGAACCGCCGAGGGGTTCCCCACGCACCACCTGTACCTCCACGTTGACCCCAGAGGCGAGAATCCCACGTTTGCCACTCGGACGTCTCCTTCCGGGCCTTGCGCAGAGGGTTTGGGCCGGCCGTGCAAGTCGGCCCAGGTGACGCCCGTGGTCCTGAAACGGTACACGGTCGAACAGGTGGGGGACCATGGGCTCGCTCCCGCCACCATCCCGATTCAGACGCCCAATACCTGCCAGCCTCTCGAAAAGGACGTTGTGGAGGTCGAGACGGTCCGGGAGCGGGAGCCGGTTCGGTACACCCCGGAGGAGGTGGGCGACCACGGGACCGATCCCAAGATCATCGACGGCAAGTTCGTGCTGAACGTGGAGAAGCACGAGGAGACGAGGGTGGATGAGTTCGGCAACCTCTTCGTCGTGACCGTCGTGGATGCCTACATCCTGGAGGAGCTCAAGGAGGAGAAGGCGAAGGCCTACATCGTCAAGGAGCGGATCAAGGCCCCCGAGATGCAGTACTCCATCTTCGGGTTCGACGTGAAGCACCTGTGCCTGGAGGCGGACGCCGCGACGCAGCAGGCCTTGAACTGCGAGGAAGAGGAGGGGAGGCGCGAGGACATCTGGCCCGAGGGGAGCGATGAGAAGAAGGACACCATCGCGAGCATCAACTTCTCCTTGTATGACTTCGCCTCGGCCGTCATGGATTTCAAGGATCCCGGTCAGGTGGCCCTCGAGGACATCGAGCGGACGTTCGTTTTCGAGACGAGCGACGGGCAGCAGCACACGATCCGGGTGGTCCAGGGGACGGTGATCGTGGATGGCGGGGAGGGCAAGCCGGAGATCGTGGACGGGATCGTGGTGTTTGGGCTCGAGAACATGATCGGGACGGGCGAGAAGGTCAACCCGACCGATTTCCAGTTCTTCCGACTGCTCTTGCAAGGTGACGAGGGGAACGTGTTGTGGGAGTTTGACTTGCCGGAGCTGAGCGGCAGATCCGTGGCGCTTGAGCCGACCGTGGAAGGACACTCGGATTGGCTCGAGGCGTCGGGGCTGACGTTGATTCGGGTGGAGATCGATGGCGAGCTCTATCCGGAAAGTGATCTGGATCTGCGGTCCGAAACGAATGCGGACACAAGAGCCCGCATCGTAGGCAGGGAGGACATTGACGGGGAGGAGTTCTACCGCGTCGAAGCCGAGAAGGACGATGCCGAATTGCGCTGGGGCCGAATGATCGTGGATCTGAGGAATGTGGGGCGCTATGCGAAGCCTGGGAGCCGGATTGTCATCTCAGCCTACGATGTCACCGGATCGGGGACTTCCGCGGCCGAGCGGATCGGGGACCTTACAATTCAGATTCAAAATATCCGAACGCAGGTTCTCATCGGATCTTTCTCAGGGATCTCGAAATAGCGCCTCCACAGGGCCAAGGATGGCCCTTTTGACCTACTTATCGAACATGTGGACCGTACCGTCCTTTCCATCCAAGTAGTAGACTTTCTTCGCGTCAGTCCACAGCAGGATGGGCCGCGCCGAGGGAATAGAAGCAATCAGCTTTGCATTATTCTTACCGTCAGTTTTCGCAAGAACATAACCGGCAACCCAGTACGATTCCCCGTCAAATGCCAGCTTCACAATACCTACTCCAACTGCCCCGTCAGGTACGGAGGATACTGCCGGGCCCTTGCCCGTCGCCGCGACACTCTTCTCCAATGTTACGGGAGCGGGGGCATAGGACTTCCCCACCTCTTGTGGGGCCCCGCCGTCTGATGACACCTTCATTATTGAATAGTCGCCAGAGGCGAAATAGGCTGAACCCGACCGAGCCGCAAGTCCATCGCATGCGTTGGTAGCTATTCCCGTCGCAATGGTTGTCGCCGTCCCGGCCGAAGAGGTAAATGCGAATGCAAATATTTCCCCCGTTGATTCCGAGGAGCCCGGCGACGGATCCACACAACCGAATACCGAGGAACCACCCGCAACTGTCCTGTCCAGGTCTCTGGGGAGATCCGCCACAGCTTGGATCGTTCCGTCATCCGTACTCGCTTTTGCGAGTACTCTCTTGGTGGTGCCAGTGCGGTCGTCAGTGTCCATCTCGAAATACAGCTTGCCCTCCGAAGCTGATAGCGTTTTGTACCCGAACTTGAATGTGCCTCCCGAGGAAATCAACACCTGAACGTCCCCCCCGGCAATTGGAACTCTGAAAAGGCTCGTTGTGCTGCCGTCAACGGGCTCGACCCAGTATACGTTCTTACCGTCTGTCGCGATTCCGTGAATCTGCTTACGGCCTGTAACAAGGTTCGAAACTGCGCCGCCTCCGAGCGGTACCTTTCTGATTGTGCCCGAAGGCTGGCTTCCGCCATCAACCGCATAGACATTGAGGCCATCCGTAGTTGCCATGGATGTCTCAATTTGGGCCGACACCGTCGGGGAGGAAACGGTGCTGAATTTTGCTGAGGAGCCTCCCGCAGCATTTCCGTTCGGCAAGCGCCCGAAGATTGACGCCGTAATACTGCTGTCAAAAGGAAGTGTCGACGTAACCCTTACCTTGATCAGCTTCGGATTCGACTTGTCCACTGTCGCCCCGTAGCCCAAAGCACCGCCTGGCGACAGATACACCTCCGTCCCCTCTTTCCTTCCATCGCCTCTTGGATATTTTGCGTCCAGTTCTGCTGGCAGGAAGAGCGCCCCCTCAACTGACTGATCAAAAGTTACCATGATAGTGGCATCGGTTGGCACGTTCACCGCGCCATTGGCGGGTTCTGTGCTAACGATTCTAGGAAACGATCCGCTGCCGTCCTCACCGCCACACGTTGAGAAGACGGCGAATAGCCCTACCACAATCGCGCGGCCCCACGTTCTTTTCATTGGCTACCTCCTACCTGGATCGAACACCGACCGTGCGAAATCTGGCATCTGATCCCATAAGAGGCCCTTATATTACACTATAAGGCAATATGTCAAGAGAACCTTGGCATTTACGCTATTGTGGCCTTCCCTGCTTAGGCTATTTTCTGTGCTATGCGAAAAGGTGGCACGTTCATACATGAAGTTGGGAAGCGGATACGGGAGATTCGGAAACAGCGGAAATTGAGCCAGGAAAGATTGGCCGAACTCGCGGGTATTCACCCCACGCACATGAATCGGATCGAGGCAGGGCGGATCAACACGACGGCCACGGTCCTACAAGGTCTTGCCAGATCTCTTGGAATTTCGGTGGCGGAATTGGTGGATGTGGGCGCTCAGGCGGACGCCATGGAAGACGAGAAGTTGCAGAGTTTCGCTCGAAGAATCCGGCAATTGAAACCTGAACGGAAGAAGATCGTTCTTGATGTCCTGGACGTACTGGTCCGGGGCGGATAGCCCCGGACTTTTCCACACCCCGCGGTTCGCGGTTCTGGGGACGTTGCCAGGTAAAGCAGGATATGGTAGAGGGCTGGAATGCCGCGTGGCCCCAGACTTGATGTACCCGGTGCGCTGCATCACGTTATGGCCCGGGGCATTGAGCGAAGGCAGGTCTTTCGGGACGATGTGGATCGAGACGACTTCCTCAGCCGCCTTGGGAGCCTGGCCGGGGAGAAAGCGTGGGTCGTCTACGCCTGGGCGCTTTTGCCCAATCACTTTCACCTTCTGGTCCGGACGGCGCGCCAGCCGCTGCCCCGGTGCATGCGCCGACTGATGACGGGCTACGCGGGGTTCTTCAATCGGCGGCACGGTCGGTCCGGTCACGTCTTCCAGAATCGGTACAAGTCGGTGGTGGTGGAGGAGGAGTCGTATTTCTTGGAGTTGGTCAGATATCTGCACCTCAATCCGGTTCGGGCTGGCGTGGTTGGGGGTCTCGATGAACTGGATCGATACGCCTATGCCGGGCACAGCGCGTTGATAGGACACGTGGAGCGGGATTGGCAGGAAACAGAGGCGGTCTTAGAGCGGTATGGCAGGACATTGGTGAGGGCGAGGAGGGCGTACCGGCGATTTCTGCAGGAGGGGATGGCGAGGGGTCGTCGGAGTGACTTGGTTGGCGGGGGATTGGTCCGCAGCGCGGGAGGATGGGCGGCGGTGAGAGAGTTGAGGCGCGGGCGGGAGGCCTACCTGGGGGACGAGCGAGTGCTGGGATCCAGCCGATATGTGGAGAGGCTTCTGAAGGAAATGGAGGGTCGTGAGGCCGCCAAGATGAGTCGGGGGAGGAGCGCGCCTGCGTTCGAGGAGTTGGCTGCGAAGATGGCCAAGGAGTGGGGAGTGAGCGTCGGGGCGTTGACGGGAGGAGGCCGAGCTCGCAGGGTTTCACAGGCCCGGGCTGCATTGGCGCATGCTTGGGTGGAGGAATTCGGTCGGAGCGGGGTGGAACTGGCGAGGCGAATGGGCGTCAAACCCCAGTCGGTCTACGAGGCGATCGAGAGGGCTCGCAGTCGTGCGGGGGGGTGAAGGAGCGGCCGGTGGAGGGCGATTCCTAATCCTGCTTTTCCTGGCAACGTCCCCTCTTCCGCTGAAGCGGGTTATGGGCGGGAACGGCCCGTGCAGGGTGCAACGCGGTAGGCCCGCCAGCGGCACTCGAAGGTGAGGATGTCGTGGAAGCTCCGCGTGTCCGGCGCGTCGATTGCCGCCAACGTTTCAAACGCACCCTCGGGAGATGCCATGAGTCGCAGGAAGAAACGCGCCAGCAGTTGTCCATCGGTGTGCGGTGAACGCCCGGATGAAATCATCTGGTGGTCAATGAGGCGGCTGGCGGGGTGGAGAAGGATCTTGAGGCCGCTTTCCCGGAGGCGGAGGGAGGCGTCGTAGTCTGACCACCAGTGGAAGTAGGTGGGATCGTAGCCGCCGATCCGCTTGAAGACTTCGCGCCGCAGGAAGGGGAACGTGGCCCCCTCGATGGCGACGGGGACGCGAGGGAGATCCGTGGCCTCCGGCCGGCGGCCCGAGAGGGCAGGAGAATAGGCGTGCTGATTGACGACGGCACGAAAGTGGCTCGCATAGGGGATGCAGCCTCCGAGGTGCTGGAGGGTGCCGTCGGATCGGAGGAGCAGCGGCTCGACGGCGCCGGCGTATCGTTTGGTGGTGAGGGCGTCGGCCACCGGCGCGTCCCAGCCGGGCATCGCCTCGAGGTCGTCCGCGAGGATGCCGATGATCGCGCCCCGCGAACGGTTGGCAAGGAAGTTGTAGGCGCGCACGGTGGAGATCGGGCGCGCGGCGTTCGCCACGCCAAGCTCGGCGCTGCGCGGCCGGCGTTCGCTGAGCCAGGCCGGTGTGCCGTCCGTGCAAGCGTTTTCGAGCACGAGGGCCTCGAAGGGGAGTGAGGAGCAGGCCGAGAGGCTGTCGAGGAGGCGCGTGAGGCCTGGGAGGCGGTTCAGTGTTGGAACGAGGAGTGATAGCACGGGGCTCGGGCCGGAGTTCGGCGGGTGCCACGTGACGTCCGGCTCGCCGGCGTCGGGGTGCGAGTGGAGGCGTGCAAGCAACTCTTCGGGTGAGCCGTTCTCCCCGCCTGCCGCGAGGGACAGCCAAGCGTCGCATAGAAGCGCCGCATCGTCTTCCGGCCGTTTGCCCCTCACCCCGGCGACGCATTGGCCCAGTCGTACCCGGGGTTCTTCGGGCAAGAGCCCGCTCTGGCCCAGCGCCGTGAGATTCAGGAGCGAGGCGCGCGCGGATGCGGCATCATGCCCGTCCGCATCATCTCCGGTGAGAGCCCCCGCCAGGCTTTCCAGAAGATCATGCCATCGCTGGGCGACCGTCGCCGCCCGTTTGGCCTCGTTCCATGCCTCTAGGAAACGTGGGCACCCGGCGAGCCGGCCCGGATCATCAAGGTGGAGCGCCGCCAGGGCGCTCGCGTACTCGTCGAGGAGTTCCATGCCTCCTACTTTGGCAGGCCGAGGAGAGGGGTCAAGTCGCCGGTGACCTCCGTTTCATTCGGGTCCGGTGGTATCCTCACCTACGCCCCCATGCTCGCGACGGCTTTCGTGGGACTCGGATCCAACCTTGGGGACCGGCATGCCCTTGTCCGCCGCGCGCTGGAGGAGATCGATCGGCTGCCGCTCACGCGCATGGTTCGCGTTTCGCGTCTCTACGAAACCGAGCCCGTTGAGGCCGAGGGGGGCACGTTCCTCAACGGCGTCGCGCAGGTCCTGTGCGGTCTCTCACCGCACGACCTGCTGGACCGTCTGCTCGGGATCGAGCGGCTCTTGGGACGGGAAAGGGACGCCGTCTCGGACTGCGAGCGAGCCACCTCCGGCGGGCCGAAGCACGCGGCTCGCACAATGGATCTGGACTTGCTCTGGTACGCGGGGCTCATTGTGCGATCGCCGGACCTCATCCTTCCCCACCCGAGAATTCACCTGCGACGATTCGTGCTCGAACCGCTGATCGAAATCGCCCCGGATCTGCGAGAGCCAGGGTCGGGAAGACCATACCGCGCCTACCTCTATCGATAGACGATCCGCACAAAAAAACGCCGCCCCCGGATGGCCCGGGGGCGGCGGCCTGCTGACCAGGCGAAACTAAGGGGCGGGGCCTCCTGCAGGACGGAGGGCTGAGAATCCTGAGCAGGAGGGAGGGGCAGCCCCACCCCGTGGTACTAGGGAGTGTGGATTTTTTCGATCAGGTGGCCGGAGGCGAAGGAAACGGACCGAGATAGCGCCACGCCGCACACTGGGGCGGAGCAACCGGTGGTCCGTCCTTGTACCCCCACTCTGATCCCCTTATCCCCCATCACTAACTCTTGTGTGCCATTATAGCGGAAACTGATTTTTTGTCAAGTCTAGTGAGATATCATGAAGTATTTTGTAAAATAATGCGTATTTTCAATCCCTTGCATACAACATATGGGCGCAACCTACTACCTATTGTGTTTTCTTGCAAGCACCTTGCTTGCGAGAATGCCGATTTCGTAGAGCAACAGGACAGGGGCCGCAAGCACGATCATGCTCACTGCATCCGGCGGTGTGAGAATGGCGGCGATGATGAGAATGATCACGATGGCGTAGCTGCGGTTCTTGGAGAAGGTGGCAGGGTTCACGATGCCGAGGCGCGAGAGGAGGACCATCACGAGCGGAAGCTGGAACATGAATCCGAAAATCAGCAGGAACCAGGCGATGAACGTCAGGTACTCGCCCATTCTCGGCGCAGGCATGAGGCTGGCTCCGCCGAACGAAAGGAAGAAGCGCAGAACCAGCGGGAGGGCGACGAGGTATCCAAACGCGATGCCCGCGAACAGCAGGAACAGGCACGTGCCCACGAGCCCGAGAACGATCTTTCGCTCGCGCTGGTACAGGCCCGGAGCAACGAAGGCCCAGAACTGCCAGAACACGACGGGGCTTGCGATCAGCGCGCCGGCCGCGATGGACATCCACATGTAGGTCTCAAAGGCCTCGCCCACGCCCGTGAAGATGATCCCGACGTTCGCCGCGGGGAGGGCCGCCCGCAGGGGTTGAGCCAGGAACTCGAAGATCTCTTTCGAAAGCGGGAACGCGATCGCCATCCCGACAAACAGGGCCACGAGGGAGATGATAAGGCGGCGACGGAGTTCGTCGAGGTGGTCGAGGAACGACATCGTGCCTTCGCCCCCGCGCCGGAAGCCGAAAAGGGACACCGTCTACTCCGCTAGAGTTGGGTCCGCACCGGTGGCGCGGGCGTGGGTGCTATTGACGCGGGGAAGAACCATGGAGCCGTGAGATTGCTTCGCCGCCCGCTTCGCCTTCGGCTCGCAATGACGCCGTTTGTTGTCATTGCGAGGAGGCTTGGCGACGAAGCCATCCCGGGCAGGAACGATTCCATTGCTCTCCTACACCCCGGTGAGGATGGACGCATTCACGGCACAAGGGCTCGGATCCGTTTCAGGTTTTTGGCGGCTCCGGGGCGGGCGGAGGCGGAGGTGAAGGGGCAGCGGATGCAGGGGCGGTGGGCACAGGCGGGGGGGGGGGAGGAAGGACGGGCTTCTTGCCCTCCGACTCGATGTTGCTCATGATCGTGGCCCGCGCATCGTCCGCCGCGTTGCGGACGTCCCGCATTACGCCGCCGACTTTCTTCAGGACCTCCGGCAGTCGCTTCGGACCGAAGATGAGCAGCACCACCACCGCGATGATCAGAAGTTCGGAGAAGCCGATGCCGAACACGGCAGTGCCCTACTCTTGCTGAGATGGAGGAACGGTGGCCCGAGACCGGCGCATCACGATCGCGCGGCCGAGGGTCCGGCCAGCACGATCAGCACTTGGTTGTGCAGCACCTCGAGGAGGCCGCCCGCGATGTCGAAGGAGCGTGCGCCGGTTCCGCCGCCCTCTCCGGGGGAGCCAGGAGCCTGTTGCGTACCCGCGCCCTCGAGGACCACCTTCCCGGGCCTAAGCGCGGCCACGAAGGCGATGTGGCCCGGCAGGATCGTGACCTCTCCATTGTGCGCGGGAGCGCGGACGCTCTTCACGCTACCCTCGAACAGGCGGCCATCCGCGGACGTCGCGCGGCAGGTGAGTGTGTCGGCCATCTTCAGCGCTTATACAGGTAGTTCAGGGCCTCTTTCAACAGGTGTTCAACCGCGGCGCCGGGGTTTCGGCGAAGAACCTCCGCCACGGCGCGGTCGGCATCCTCGGCCTTATACCCCAAATTCCTCAGGGCTGAAAGCAGGTCGTCCCTTTCCGTCGTCTGCGCGGGGGCCGCGGGAACGGGGGCGCCCACCGGTGCGACCTTGTCCTTGAGATCCACGAGCAACCGCTCGACCTTCTTCGGCCCGATCCCGGGCACGCGCCTCAGAGTTGCCTCGTCGCGCTCTGCGATGGCTCGCCGCAGGTCGGCCGGCCCGAGCACGGAAAGGATGTTCATCGCGATCTTGGGGCCGATCTCGTGCGCGCCAAGCAGCAGGCGGAAGAGCGTCACCTCTTCGTGATCCCCGAAACCGAAGAGCTGGATCGCGTCCTCCCGCACGTGGGTGTGGATGTGGAGGCGCACCAGTTGCCCCGTGGCCGGAAGGCGCGAGTAAGTCGAGAAGGGAACCGTCACCTCGTATCCCACACCACCGACCTCCACGATCACCCGCTCGGGCGTCTTGTGGATGAGCTGGCCTTGGAGAAAGCCGATCATCTGGACTGCGAGGCCTCGCGCCGGGGGTGCGTGTGCAGGTGGCAGATCGCGACGGCAAGCGCGTCTGCCTCGTCCGGCCGGGGTGTGTCCACGAGGGAGAGGATGCGTTGAACCATGAACTGGACCTGCGTCTTCTCGGCGAGACCATAGCCGACCACGGCCTTCTTGATCGCGAGCGCAGAGTACTCGAAGACCGGGAGGTCGTGCCGGGCGGCGAGCAGGAGGACGACCCCTTTGGCGTACGCGAGTTTGATCATGCTCTGGAGCCCCTTGGCTACGAAGAGGGCCTCGAGGGCCATGCCTTGGGGGCGGTGGATTCGGACCTTCCGATCCAGCGTGTCGTAGATCGCCGCGAGCCGTTCGGGGAAGCCGCCCCGCGTCGGCACGCGCACCTCGCCGAACTCCACGGGGATGAGCTTCTGGCCGTTCGATCGCAGGAAGGCAAATCCGGTGGTACGGCTGCCGGGGTCCACGCCCAGCACGGGCGGATCCGAAGTCGAAGCGGTGCGAATGGCCCTGGTGAACTGATCAGGCCGCTGCGGCCCTCTCCAGGACCTCGTCCGGGATGTCGAAATTCCCGTAGACGTTTTGGACGTCGTCGTGCTCTTCAAGAGTACTGAGAAACTTCACGAATTTTTCCGCTTCGTCGCCTGCCAGCGCCACCGTGTTCTTGGGAATCATCGCGATCTGCTGTGTGGTGGGCTTGAGACCCTTCCCCTCGAAGAGCTTCCGCAGCTTCTCAAACTCGGTCGGTGGCGCCAGCACGGTCACATCGGTGCCTTCCTCTTTCACATCGTCTGCCCCGGCATCCAGGGCCATCTCCAACAGGGCATCCGGATCCACCGCGCTGCGGTCGAACGTAAACACCGCCTTCTTGTCGAACACCCAAGAAACGCATCCCGACTCGCCCAGGTTGCCTCCGAGCTTGGCGAACATGTTGCGCAAGTCGGCCACGGCCCGCTTTCGGTTGTCCGTCACCACCTCTACCATCACCGCCACGCCGCCCGGTCCGTAGCCTTCGAAGACGGCCTCTTCCAAGGTCAGTCCTTCCTCTCCGCCCGTGGCCTTCTTGATCGCCCGATCGATGTTGTCGTTGGGCATGTTGGCCTCGCGGGCCCTCGTAATGGCGAGCCGCAGGGACGCGTTCATCTCTGGATCCGGGTTGCCGTTGCGCGCCGCCACCATGATCTCGCGAATCAGCTTGGTGTAAAGCTTGCCCTTGGCGGCATCCGCCTTCCCTTTCTTGTGTTTGACCTTGCTCCACTTGTTATGGCCGGACATACAAATACCTCTCAGTCCCCTTAATAGCCCGCGCCCCCGCCGCTGTCAATCCGGGTGCGCGATCGAGGGAAAACATGACGCGACTCGATGCAAGTTGAAATCGGTCTCTCATTCCGCTAGCGTCACACCCCATGACTACCTCACACGACTCGACCTTCCAGCCGGTCCTGCCCTTTCAGGTTCCGCGGGATCTGTACCCGTTTCAGGACCGGTTCTACAGCGTCAGAGGCATGCGCATCCACTACGTGGATGAAGGAGCCGGTCAGATCATCCTCTTCCTTCACGGCAATCCGACGTGGAGCTTCGTGTACCGGGACGTGATCAAGGGTCTGCGAAGCAACCGCTACCGCTGCATCGCACCGGACTATCCCGGCTTCGGGATGTCGGCCAAGCCGAAGATGAAGGACTACGGTTACACCCCGGCCGATCATGCCGCCGTGATCGAGGGATGGATCTCGGCGCTCAAGTTCCGGGACATCACGCTGTTCGTGCAGGACTGGGGCGGGCCGATCGGGTTCACGGTGGCCTCGCACCATCCCGAATGGTTCAAGCGTCTGATCATCGCCAACACATGGGCTTGGCCGGTGAACGGCGATCCTCATTTCGAGCGGTTCTCCAAGTTCGTGGGTGGCCCGCTCGGCGGTCTGCTCATCCGCTATCTCAACATCTTTGTGGACCGGCTCCTCCCGGCTGGGACGGCGCGGAAGGAAGAGCGGCTGACGCCCCCCGTGATGGCTGCCTATCGCGCGCCCTTCCAGAAACGCGGTGACCGCGAGCCCATGCACGTCTTCCCGCGCGAGATCCTGAGGGCGACGGAGTTCCTAAAGCAGGCGGAAGCGGGGCTGGCCAAGTTGCGCAAGAAGCCCACGCTCATCCTTTGGGGCGAGAAGGACATCGCCTTTCGGAAGTCGGAATTCGAGCGGTGGAGGACCCATTTCCCGGAGGCGCGCGTGCAGGCCTTCCCGAATGCCGGCCATTTCATCCAGGAGGATGCGCCGGACGAAGTGGCTGCGGCAATCCGGAACTGGATGTGACACGGCGCCAGAGGCGCTGATCGGGGCTCCTGGGGGAATGGACGCCTGGCGCAAGAGCCGCAGGCTCAAAGCCCCTTGCCAGTGAGGGCATGGGGCCATGCAATGCCATATGGCCTTCGCCTACCTCGGATTCCCGTCCGCGGTAGCCGCGGGCTTCCCGCCTGTCCAGTCCGCCACGGCGGACGGACTTCGGCGGGCAGGCAGCCCGCGACGCTCCGCCGGCCGCTTCAGTGGATGCTCGCTTCCTCGCCCACGAGGAAGCTGTCCAGGTCGCAGGTCTTGTCGCCGACTTTCACCTGAATGCCCTCGCCGACCTGCACCTGCTCAACGCCCAGATCGTGCTCGTTGAGGTGATTGAGGATGTCCACCGCCGCGGCCAGGTACACCGTCTCGTTGCAGATCCGGCAGTGGAAGTAGCCCCTGTGCTGGGCCTTTTCGAGTTTGCCGTCGAGAGCCTCAGCGATCACCTCAGACCAGATGCGGAGGGCCTGGCGGTAGTGCATGGACCTGCGCTCGATGGTTGCGCGGCCCGTTTTCCAGTCCACCACCAGGGTCGTCTGAGCAGCGCCGTGGATGATGGTGATGGCGATTCGGTTGTCCGAGCGCTCGGCCACCTCGAAGAAGAAGTCAATCTCCTCGTCCTCGCCCTGCCGATCGCGGCACCAATTGATGATCTCCACCACCTGCCATCGGTACAGGCGAGGGCGAGGCCCTGGTCGAAGGGTTTGTAACTGCACGCGCACACACTCCCTATCCTACGTATTCGGAATCCCTCCGGATTTCATGAGAGGGGATCGTCCCGCAAAGCTTGGCCGATCCACACACTTGCGCAGTTCTGGCGGCTGTGTTACCATGCGCAGTTATGGGGCATTTGCAGCGACGGGTTCTGCTTCTGCTCGGAGGAGGGTTGCTCCTGGCCATGCCGTGCATGTGGCCGGTGCGGGCGGAGGCGGACAACCATTGCGCTTCGAAGAAAGAGGCGAGGTCGGTCGATGCCTGTTGCTCCGGGGATTGCTGCCTCGTGTCCGCCGACCAGTCCACCCAGCCGGCCGCCCGCGCGGCCGAGCAAGTCGCTGTGGCCGGGCCCGCTTGGATTGTTGCGCGGGCCGACGCCGGTGCGCTCGGCGAGTTTGAGTCCGCCTCGTATGCCTCGATGCCTCGGGCGCGCGATCCCGCGCAGTCCCGGGCCTTCTTGCAGACCTACCTGATCTAGCCCCTGTCCACGCCGCCCTCGGGCGGGCTCTCTGCAGCTTCGGTCCCCTGTTCACGGTCTACTTCGGGCCGCGGACAGGATGCGATGAACTCATGAGCGTGGATAGAGGTGCTTCATGAACGACAGTCGGAAGGGTGCGATTCTCACCGCTCTGGCGGGATGGCTGCTGCTGTTTCAAACGGCGTCCTCGGCGGCGGACATGCCATCGAGGGCGAAGGACCCGCCGGCCTCGGCCGCCGTCCTGCGTTTCGACGACGTCCTGAAGGAAGCGCGGGAGAGCAATCCCAGGATCTTGTCGGCATTGAAGATGGCGGAGGCGGCGCGCGAGCGCATTCCACAGGCCGGGGCGTTGGATGATCCCACGGTGTCCGTGCGGAACGAGCCGGGAAACGAGCAGATGTTCGGCGTGCAACAGATGATTCCTTACCCTTCCAAGCTGGCGGCACGAGGCGCCGCGGCAGGGGCCGAGGCAACCTCCGCCGATGCGAGGAGGGACCGGATGGTCCTGGAGGTCCTCGTGGACGTCAAGCACGCTTTCCACCATCTGTTCCACTGGCACAGGAAGATCGAGATCAACATCGAGAACCAGGAGATTCTCCAGCGGCTGGTGCGGGTCGCCGAGTCCCGCTACCTGATCGGGAAGGCCGGGCAGGAGGACGTGCTCAAGGCGCAGGTGGAGGCGGGGAAGCTCGCCAACGAGCTCGTCATGTTGAACCGAATGAAGGCAGAGGAGGAGGCGGATCTGATCCGTCTGCTGAATCGCCCTACGACCGGACCGCTTCCTCCGCCCGAGGTTCTGCACGTTCCGGAGGCGGTGGGCCTGCGGGAAGAGGATCTGATTGCCCTCGCGGAGGAGGTGCGCCAGGAGACTCACGCGCAGGCTGCGAGGGTGCGCGCCGGGGAAGAGGAGGCGAGACTGGCCCGCCTTGAGTACGCGCCGGATTTCATGGTGGGCGCCGAGTGGGGCCGGATGGACGGCTCATTCGGACCGGCCGGCGAGCGCTGGGGGGCGATGCTGGGGGTGAGCGTGCCCCTGTGGTTTGCGCAGAAGCAGAGGCACGCCGTGCAGGAGGCGGACGCGATGCTCGAGGCCACGCGCGCCGATCTTCGAGACATCCGGAATCGGGTGCGCTTCGAAGTGAGAGAGGCATTCCTGAGAGTTACGGCCTCAAAAGCTCAACTCGACATCTTCAACACGGGTCTCCTGCCGCAGGCCGAGCAGGACCTGCGTATCGCCACGGCGGCCTATGAGGCGGGCAAAGTGGATTTCCTGAGGCTCCTGGAATCGCAGCGAGCGCTCCGGGAGATCAAGATCGCGTACTACGACGCGTTGCTCGACTACTACATGAGCCTGGGCGATCTCGAATTGGCCGTGGGCAAAGAGCTGCCCGTCCATTTCGGGAAACACTAGAGGGAGGAGCCATGAAACTGAGAGCCTCGAACGTCATGACGCGGGCTGTCGCGCCAAAAGGCGGATCCGCCCAGAGGCGGAAAGCCCGCGGCTACCAAGAACATGAATCTCTGGTAGGCGCACCCGTGGAACGGGGCACAGCAGGCTTTGAGCCTGCGGGGGGACTACGCCGACGGCTCACTCTGCCCAGCGCTCTAAGAGCCACTGTGCTTCCGCCGCTTCTTGCAGCACTATTTCTCTCCGGTCCATCCGGCTGCCGGGGCAAGGAGGCGCCCGCGCCCGCGGCCACCCACGAGCACGAGGGCCACGAGGCGGGAGCCAAGGCTGCTCTCTACCAGTGCCCGATGCACCCCTCGTACACGTCCGACAAACCGGGCGAGTGCCCCATCTGCGGCATGAAGCTCGTGCCCGTGGGCGAGTCCGAGCCGGAGGGGGAGACCTCCTCGAACGTCCCCGGCCGCGTCACGGTGCGGATCTCGCCGGAACGGCAGCAGATCATCGGTGTGAAAACCGACGTCGCCGAGGTCAGGCCGCTCAAGAAAACCGTGCGGGCCGTGGGGAACGTCGCCTACGATCCCGAGCTGTACCAGGCGGAGAAGGAATACATCGAAAGCCTGAGCAGCCGGGACAAGACCGGAGGCGCTCCCGGCACTGTCGGTCTCGTGGAATCCTCCTCGATTCGCTTGAGACAGCTCGGCTTGAATGACGCGATGATCGCGGATCTCGCTCGTTCGAGAAAACCTTCCCTGAACCTGCTGCTCCCGGAGGACACGATGTGGGTTTACGCGCAGGTCTACGAATACGAAATCAACTGGATCAGGGTGGGCCAGTCGATTTCCACCACGTCGCTGGCGTTCCCCGGCGAGGTTTTCCGGGGAATTTTGAAGGCCATCGATCCCGTCGTGAATCCGGAGACGCGAACGGTGCGCATCCGGGCCGAGGTCAAGAACCCCGGTCGGAAACTCAAGCCGAACACCTTCGTCAACGTGGAAATCGAGACCGCGCTGGGAAAAGGGCTGACGATTCCCCGCGATGCTGTTATCGACAGCGGCGATCGCAAGATCGTGTTCGTGAATCTCGGCGAAGGGAAACTCCAACCGCGGGAGATCCGCACGGGCATCGAACTGGCGGACCACGTGCAGGTTCTGGAGGGGCTGGCGAAAGGAGACAAAGTCGTCACCTCGGCCAACTTCCTGATTGATTCGGAATCCTCGCTCAAGGCCGCGGTCAAGCAGATGGGCGGCCATACGGGTCACGGTCAATAACGGGTATCACGACCATGATCGAAAAGCTGATCGAAGCCTGCGCCAAGAACCGATTCATGACGCTTCTCGTCATCCTGAGCATCGCCGTGTTCGGAGTGTGGTGCATCAAAAACATTCCGCTGGACGCGATTCCGGATCTATCGGACACGCAGGTCATCGTCTACTCCCGATGGGACCGCAGCCCGGACATCATGGAGGACCAGGTGACCTATCCCATCATCTCGGCCATGCTCGGCGCCCCGAAGGTCAAGGCCATCCGGGGCTTCTCCGATTTCGGCTACTCCTACGTGTATATGATTTTCGAGGACGGCACCGACATCTACTGGGCGCGGAGCCGCACGCTGGAATACCTGAGCAAGGTCACACCCCGGCTGCCGGAAGGCGTCAGAGTGGAGCTTGGCCCCGATGCCACCGGCGTCGGCTGGGTTTTTCAGTACGCGCTGGTGGACACCTCCGGCCGGCAGAGTCTTGCCGATCTCCGGAGCTTTCAGGACTGGACGCTCCGCTACTATCTCCAGGGAGTGCCGGGCGTGGCGGAAGTGGCGCCGATCGGCGGATTTGTGCGCCAGTACCAGGTGAACCTCGATCCCAACGCGCTCCTCTCGTACAAGATCCCCATCGAGAAGGTGATGGAGGCCATCCGCAACGGCAACAACGACGAGGGCGGGCGGCTCCTCGAATTCAGCGGAAGGGAATACATGGTGAGGGGCAGAGGCTACGCCCGGAGCACGGCGGATATCGAGAAGATTGTCGTGGGCGTCAGCCCCCAATCCGGGACGCCGATTCTCGTGAAGAATCTTGGGAGCGTGGTGCTGGGGCCGGATATCCGGCGCGGCCTGGCCGATTTGAACGGCGAGGGGGACGTCGTGGGCGGAATCGTGATCATGCGCCACGGCGAGAACGCGCTCAAAGTCATCGACCGGGTCAAGAAGAAGCTCAAGGACATCGAGCCTACGCTTCCGGAGGGCGTCAAGCTGGTGACGACGTATGACCGCTCGGACCTCATCCTCCGCAGCATCGAAACGCTCAAAGATACGCTGGTGGAAGAAATGGTCGTCGTCAGCCTGGTCATTCTTGTCTTCCTCTGGCACATCCCTTCGGCCATCATCCCGATCTTCACGTTGCCCATCGCGGTGCTCTTCGCGTTTATTCCGATGTATTTCATGGGCCTCTCCAGCAACATCATGTCCCTCGGCGGCATTGCGGTGGCGATTGGCGCCCTCGTGGACGCCGCGGTGGTCGTGGTGGAGAACGCCCACAAGAAGTTGGAGCGATGGATGCGGGAGGGAAGGCAGGGAGACTACCGAACCGTCCTCATCGGCGCCATCCAGGAGGTCGGGCGTCCCTCCTTTTATTCCCTCATGGTCATCGCCGTGGCGTTCATCCCCGTTTTTACGTTGGAGGCGCAGGA
>JACPQY010000016.1 GCA_016190245.1 Nitrospirota bacterium
CCCTTGCCGAGGATGGCATGGGGCCATGATAGGTTGCGGCCCAGGAAGGGCCGCATGGAACATGGCCTTCACGGGTGCGTCTTCGTCTTCGGACGCGGGCTCCCTGTCCGCCCCCCGGCGGGAAGCCCGCGCCTACCTTGGTGATCTGCTTGACATCTACCGCGCCCTCGTCATAGCCTGATCCTCGGGTGGCGGGCTCTGCGTGGATACGAGGAGGCCGCGAATGAGCCCCGGACAAGGCGCGAAAACATCCAACCGGTACCCTAGTCGTTCGTGGCGCATTTCCAGGTGTCTTGAAGACGCACGCATGAAGCGTGCGCCTACGGGACTTGGCGGCAGGACTGGTAGCAAGACTGGTAGCCGCGGGCTTGAGCCCGCGTGTGCCGGCGGGCTTCGACGTCCCCAGACTTCTCGGCAGATGCCCGCCGGTTTTGTCATCGCCGCCCTCGTCCTCGGTTTCCTCCCCTCCCCCGCCCTCGCCCAATCCCTCTACATCCAGACCGTGGCCGGCGGCGGCAGCGTGGGCGACGGCCCGGCCCTGACGGCGGGGCTAAACCGTCCAAACGATATTGAACTGGATTCCAACGGCGTTCTGTACATCGCGGACCGATCCAACCACCGCGTGCGCGCTGCCAATCTGACCGCTGCGGATGTCACGGTCGCAGGCGTCACGATCCCGCCGGGCGAAATCGCAACCATCGCAGGGACGGGCGACGCAGGATTCTCCGGCGACGGCGGACCGGCCACAAGCGCCAAGCTGAACCAGCCCTCGGGCGTGGGGATCCATCAGGCGACTGGCGAGATCTATGTGGCAGACCGGTCCAATCACAGGGTTCGACGAATAGACCCCGCTACAGGTGTCATCACGACCTTCGCAGGCACAGGGGTGGCTGGCTTCTCGGGCGATGGCGGTTTGGCTACATCCGCCGAACTGAACCAACCGCGTGACATCACCATCGAAACCGCATCGGGTGATCTCGTCATCACGGACACCCTCAACCACCGCATCAGGCGTGTGACGTCCGGAATCATTTCCACCCTCTCGGGCACGGGAACGGCCGGTTCCGCCGACGGCCCTCTGCCATCCGCCCAGTTCAACACCCCCGAACAGATCGCCTCCGATCCTGCCACGGGAGCGTTGCTGGTTGGTGCGCAGACGGGCGTTCGCATTCTCAATCCGACCGGTGGAGCGGTCACGCTGGGCGGTACGACGATCTCCCCCGGCGAGGTTACAACCGTCCTGCTCGCGTCCGCCTACGCACCCATCGTGGGTGGCGCGGGCGACCTTTTCGCCACAAGCAGCACCTACACCGGCAACACCAACGATGTGCGCCGGATAGATCCGGTGGGAGCGATATCCGTTGTCGCCGGTTGTTGTGCCTCCCACGGATTCTTCGGGGATGGCGGTCCTGCTGTGGCTGCCAATCTGGCGCGCCCCGTTGGTCTTGCGAAGGCCGGCAGCGTTCTCTACGTTGCAGATTCAAACAACAATCGCATCCGCGCCGTGAACCTCACATCGAGCCCGGTCACGGTGGCAGGCGTCAATATCACACTCATCGGGAATGGTATTCACACCGTTGTCGGAAGCGGTTTCTCGGGGTTTTCCGGTAGCGCCGCCCTTGCCTACACGGCCTCGATGGTACCACTCGATGCGGACATTTCACCCACTGGCGAGATCCTGGTTACCGACAACAGCAACCATCGGATTGCTCTCGTTGAGCCCGCCAGCGCCGGCAAACCAGGAGGAACCCTACAGGCCGTCGCGGGCGACGGTACGCTCGGCTTCTCAGGCGATGGCGGGCCCGCTTCAGGCGCGCGCCTGGCCTATCCCCAGTACGGCGCGCTCGATGCCTTGGGCAATGTTTATGTCGCCGATACTGGAAACTACAGGGTCAGGTTGGTGAACCGCTCAGCGGCACCGCTCACCGTCAGAGGCGTTTCGATCGGCCCGGACCAGATTGCCACAATCGCCGGCTCCGAGTTGGGCGACACGATCTTGCTGCCCAGTGGGATCGCTGTCATCGACGACGCGTTCGGTCGCGTGATCTACTTTGCGGACGCTGCAGCCGGCAAAGTGTATGCCATAAACGCATCTGCCATAGCGCGGACCGTCATCGGGCAGAACATACCCCCAGACGGAATCGCGATGTAAGTACTGCCTTCTACTATCCCCGACAAATCCAGGTTGATCCCATCACCGCGGACATCTACGCAGCGGAGAGCCTCCGGCATCGCATTTCCCGTGTTGACGGCACGACCGGCACCCTCGCCGTCGTGGCGGGCACAGGCATCGGCGGCTTCAGTGGCGACGGAGGACCCGCTGTGTCCGCACAGCTCTTGTATCCCGGTGGAGTTGCTCTTCTGCCTAATCCTGGGGACTTTGTTGTCGGAGACACGACCAACCATCGGGTCCGCCGCGTGGTTGGAGGAGTCATCGAGACCATCGCCGGCAATGGCACCCCCGCGTTCACCGGTGACGGGGGACTGGCAGCGGCGGCCAGCCTCAACGCGCCCATACGCGTCGAGGCCACCTCGAATGCCGAAGTCTACATCTCAGACCTATACAACGGCCGTGTCCGGAAACTTGCGCCGCCCAATGTCCCCGCGCCCCTCGCTCCCGGCACGACGATCTACCCGATCCGTGGAGTAACGCTCACGTTCAACGACGGGACGACGACCTCGGGTAATGTCGGCGTCCGTGCCTCCAACGAGTTCCCGCCGGATATCGTCGAGAACTTCGATCTCGGACCCAGCGCCAATGCCCCCCAACGCCTCCTCTACGACATTGATCTCAACGGCGTGACTCTTCCCCCCGGTGGGACGGTAACGATCTGCATCAACTATGGCAACCAGTTCACGGGCGGGCAGGAAAACGCGATCAAGCTCTTCCATGCAAACCCCAATCCGCCGCCCGACTTCGAGAACATCACCTGCCCAAAGGATGGCAGCGATCCGGAGTGCCCTCCTCAGGACGAGGCCAACAACGTGATCTGCGGCAAGACGACCTCGTTCTCCGAGTTCTTCCCCGGGATCGACAAATCCGTCTCGGGCACGGCCGATCTCGACCCCGACGTCCTCAATACGAAGAGCCAGGGGAACCCAGTCACGGCCTACATCGAACTGTGCGGTGGCGAATCACCGTCCCTGATCGTCCCCGCCACGGTCGCGCTTACCGCCGCGAGCGGCCAGGCGATCGGCCCGCTGCCTGCCTTCGATCAACCCGTGGCCGTGGGCGACGGGAACAACAACGGCATCACCGATCTCAAGGTGCAGTTCAACCGCCAGGCATTGATCGCCGCGCTCCAGGCACTCGGCCTGACGGGCGACGTGACGCTCGACGTGCAAGGCTCGCTCACAGACGGCCGTTCCTTCAAAGCGCCCGGCACGATCGAGGTGAAGTAGTAGGCCAGGACTGCCCCATCCGTCTGATCTTGTCCGTGGTAGCCGCGCCCTTTGAGGGCGCGTCACAAACGCGGCCTGAAGGCCGCGGCTACGCAAGGATCACAACCGCGCGCCGACGGGACCCTACACCACCTGATACACTGCGGCCCAGTTCACGCGCTCGCCATCCGCCACGCACGGCTGCACGCCCCAGATCTGCCGCGCGTACTCGTTGATCGTCCGGTCGGACGAGAACACCCCTGAAGCGGCGACATTGAGGACCGCCTTCGAGGTCCACTCCTCCGGCTTCATCCACAGCTCTGCCGCGTCGCGGTGCGCGGCCGTGTACGAAGGCAGGTCGGCCAGATGCCGGTAGCGGTCGCCGTAGTCCACCAAGGCCCTCCGGATCGGCTCGAACAATCCCGGTTGGCCGAGATCGAAGAGACCCGAGAAGGCAAGATCGAGGGCTTCGCGGATCTCCGGGTCCCGGCCGTATTCGTGCCGGGGGTCATACGCGTGCGCCGAGCATGCGATCTCCTCCGCGGTGAGCCCGAAGATGAACATGTTCTCGCGCCCCACCGCCTCCATCATTTCGATATTGGCGCCGTCGAGCGTGCCGATGGTCAGGGCGCCGTTCAGCATGAACTTCATGTTGCCTGTCCCCGATGCCTCGGTCCCCGCCGTCGAAATCTGCTCCGAGAGGTCCGCCGCCGGGATGATCCGTTCGGCCAGGGAGACCCCGTAGTTCGGCACGAAGCAGACCTTGATCCGCCCCGCCACGGACGGGTCGCTGTCCACCACCGTCGCAATGTTGTGGATGAACTTGATGAGGAGCTTGGCCATCCAGTAGCCGGGCGCAGCCTTCGCCGCAAAGAAGAACGTCCGCGGGGGCATTGCGGCGGCCGGGCTCTTCCTCAGGCGGTGGTAAAGCACGACGATGTGCAGGGCATTGAGGAGCTGCCTCTTGTACTCGTGGAGGCGTTTCACATGAACGTCGAAAATCGAGTCGGGGTCCACCGCGAAGCCGTGCCGCGAGGCCACGTAGTTGGCGAGGTCCTCCTTGTTGGCTCGCTTCACGGCTCGGAATCGGTCTCGGAACGCCGCATCGCCGGCCAGAGGAGCCAGTTTCTTCAGCTCGTACAGGTCTCGGATCCAACGGTCGCCGATCGCCTCAGTAATCAGGGCGGCAAGACGGGGGTTGGCTTTCAGAAGCCAGCGGCGGGATGTGATGCCGTTCGTCATGCTGTGAAACCGCTCCGGGAACATCGCCCAGAAGTCGGGCACCACCCGGTGCTTGAGCAGTTCCGTGTGCAGTCGCGCCACCCCGTTTGTGGCATGGGACCCCGCCATGCACAGGTGAGCCATGCGGACCTGCCGCACGGGCCCTTCCTCGATCATGCTCATTCTTCGCACCCGATCTTCGTCGCCCGGGAAATGCACGCGCACGGCATCGAGGAAGCGCCGGTTGATCTCGCAGATGATCTGCCAATGTCGCGGGAGCAGTCTTTCCATCACATCCACAGGCCACTTCTCGAGGGCTTCCGGCAGGAGAGTGTGGTTGGTGTATCCGAGACAGCGCAGTGTGAGGTCCCAGGACTCGTCCCATTCGAGTCCCTCCCGATCCAGCAAAAGACGCATCAACTCCGGGACCGCGAGGGCCGGATGCGTGTCGTTCATCTGGATGGCTGCGGCTCGGGGGAGATCTTTCCACTCGGTGAAGTCGGTCTTGAACCGCCGGAGGATGTCGTGGAGGGAGCAGGCCACAAGAAAATACTCTTGCTTGAGGCGCAGTTCGCGACCCGCGGAGACGGCATCGTTGGGATACAGAACCTTGGTGAGCGTCTCTGCGCCGATCTTGGCCTCGACGGCCGCCACGTAGTCGCCCGCGTTGAAGTCCTGGAGGTCGAACTCCTCGGCCGACCGCGCGCTCCAGAGCCGCAGGGTGTTCACGGTCTGACCGCCATGCCCGACCACCGGGGTGTCGTATGGGATGCCCATCACGGGACGGGCATCCAGCCACTTCGCGAAGAGACGGCCCCACTCGTGCGCGAACTCCACGCGACCGCCGAAATAGACGGGGATGCGGAAATCGGGTCGAGGGATCTCCCACGGGTTCCCCATGCGGAGCCAGTCGTCGGGTTCCTCGACTTGGTAGCCGTTCTCGATCCGTTGGCGAAACATGCCGTAGTCGTACCGGAGGCCGTAACCGAAGGCGGGGTAGCCGAGCGTTGCGAGGGAATCCAGGAAGCAGGCCGCCAAGCGACCGAGTCCGCCGTTTCCGAGCCCGGGGTCCGCCTCTTCCTCGCAAATCGCCTCCCAATCCAAGCCGATCTCGTCCATCGCCCTTTTCACTTCACGCTCGATGCCGAGGTTCACGACGTTTTGCCCGAGGGCGCGGCCCAGCAGGTATTCCATCGAGAGGTAGTACACGCGCTTGGCTTTGCTGAGATGGTGGTGTTGCTGCGTCTCGATCCAACGGGCGATCAGACGGTCGCGCACGGTGGATGCGAGCGCCAAGAAGCGGTCGTGGAACGTCGAGGCGAATCGGTCACGCGCGAGGCCGTACTTGAGGTGCTGGGCATAGCCGCGCTTGATCGCCTCGTGGTCCGCGCCGGCCCTCGCCTCGTCGTCTTCGCCGTTCAGGACTGATTGGGGCATGCGGTAAGCCACGGTGGGATAAGGGGTTAGGATACCCGTTTGCGCCCGCTGATGCACGTCGCGCGAGATGTGATCTCGTTCTCTGGTAGCCGCACCCCCTTGCCGAGGATGGCATGGGGCCATGCTAGGTTGCGGCCCAGAAAGGGCCGCATGGAACATGGCCTTCACGGGTGCGTCTGCGTCTTCGGATGCGGGCTCCCTGTCCGCCCCCCGGCGAAAAAGCCCGCGGCTACCAAACCAAACCCAAGGCCCACACCGTTAGCCGCGCCCCTTGGGGCGCGTCCAGGGGGCTTGACAAGAAATCCAGGTTGGTGTAAATAGACTGACATGTCAGTTCGCGCCAGAAAACAGCGACCTTCCGGCATGGGAACCAGCCGCACCCGCCAATGGCTGCCCGGGGACGAGCGGCGCGAGCAGATCCTCCAGGCCGCGACGAGGACCTTTGCCAAGTACGGGTATCAACGGACGAGCATCGACCGGGTCTGCCGGGCCTGCGGCATCGCGCGCGGGACCCTGTATCAGTACTTTCACGACAAGAAGCACCTCTTCAGGGAGATCCTGGCAGCGCACGCCAGGAAGATCGAGGCCCACATGGTGCCCTTCGATCAACTTGGGCTTGAACTCCCCCGCGAGAAGGAGGCTGTGGCCCGATTCCTGGCCGCCCGTCTCAAGCAGATCTTCCAGATGGTGATTGATGATCGCGATCTCTACACGATCCTGCTCAAAGAGGCCGTGAGTCGCACCACAGACACGGGCGACCTCGTCAGGCAGATCGAAAACCAGTTCCTCTCCCTCATGGCGGGCGAGATGAGACAGGCCCAGGCGGGGGGTGTATTGCGGTTCGAGGATGCCGACTTCGCGGCGAATTTCTTCCTAGGTGGGATCTTCAAGACCGTCCAGTTCTACGTATTTGACGCCGACAAGCCCGCGGCCGCGGACGAGCTCGCAGACAAGGTCGCGCGGCTTATCTTGGATACCATCGCCACCTGAAAGGACCATCGATGCTCCACAACCGCTCTTTCCCCATCATGTACACTGACATGTCAGTTCGTATCTCAATCCCCATCGAGAGGAGAGGCGACCTGGCAGCCTCTCCTGTAGCCGCGGGTTTTCCGCCGGGGGGCGGACAGGGAGCCCGCATCCGAAGACGCAGACGCACCCGTGAAGGCCATGTTCCATGCGGCCCTTTCTGGGCCGCAACCTAGCATGGCCCCATGCCATCCTCGGCAAGGGGGTGCGGCTACCAGGAACATTGCCGCGCGCGCCCTGAAGGGCGCGTGAACCTCAAATGGAAAAGGAGGCCAGCATGCCCGATCTGATCGAACAGCTCCACGCCGAGGTTCCTACCCTCGAGATAGACCGATCCTCGTCGCTCCTTCGCGCCATTGAGAACGACGCGAGCGGGCTGAAAGGCGCACCACCGATCGCCGCAGTTGCCCCGACAGACCTCCACGAACTCCAAGACCTCGTCGCGGCGGCCCGCCGGATCGGCCTCCCCCTCGTCCCCGTCAGCTCCAGCGGAGAACATCATCGGGGCGACACCCTCAGCACGCGGCCGACCGCAACGGTGAGCATGCGCCACTTCCGCAAGATCCTGCGAGTTGACCGGCGCAACCGGGTGGCCCTGGCCGAAGCCGCAGTGGACTTCCCGGAGTTCACGCGGGCCGTACACGCCAAAGGGCTCCGCCCGATGCTTCCGCTTGCACCACGCCCGGGCAAGTCCGTCCTCGGCGCTTACATCGAACGCGAACCGACGATCTACCCGCGCTTCCAATGGGACATGGCCGACCCCCTTCTCTGCTTGGAGGTCGTCTTCGGCACCGGAGAGCTTTTCCGGACCGGCTCGGCCGCCGGCCCCGGCACGATCGAGGAGCAGTGGGCAGCCGGCGATGCCCAGAAGAACCCGATGGGTCCCGGGCAATCGGATCTCATGCGTGTGATCCAAGGCGCGCAGGGCACGATCGGCATCGCCACCTGGTGCTCCGCCAAGTGCGAGCCCCTGCCCTCCCGCGAAACCCTTCACGCGGTGGCCTCCAAAACGATCGAGCCGCTCGTCCGTGTTGCCTACGGCCTCCTGCGTCGCAACCATGCGGACATTCTCTTCCTGGCGAACGGCCACACTCTGGCCGCCCTCCTGGCAAGCGACCGGGACACGTACCTCCGCGCCCTACCCGCCGCCGCCGACTGGTATCTCATCTTCAGCGTGAGCGACCCCCCGGAATTCCCCGAGGATAAGCTGCGCTACGTGTGGCGCGAGATTGGCGGACTGCTTGCCGCGCACGGTCTCGCGGAGACGGCCACCCTTCCCGCGGGAACGACGGACTCCCTGTACCGACGGATCACCCGGCCGGACCTCAGCCAGGGCCTCCCCTACTGGCGTCGGGCGGGCCTCCCACTGGTGCGCGAGGTTGCCTTTCAGACAACGCTCGACCGCGCCGCGCGCTTCTTCCCCGCGGTCGAGGCGTTCGCGAGGACCCGCTGGGCATCCTCCGACGTCCTCGCTTACGTCCAGCCCCAGATCGGGGGCCGTGTCTGCCACGTGGAGTTCGACTTTGCCTATGCCCCTGGGCCACCCGAGCACGAGGTCGAACGCGAGGCCGCCCTCCTGGGCCTCGCCCGTGAACTCCGGTCGCTGGGTGCCTTCTTCAGCCGCCCCTATGGACCGGTCACGCCCGTCGCCTTCGAGAAGAGCTCGACGGCCTGGATCGTGCCCAAGGTAAAACGAATGTTCGACCCGGACGGGATTCTCTCGCCCGGTTGCCTCGATGTCCCCGAACGCCCGAGAAAGCAGGGAGGTGCCCATGCTCTCCAATAACTTCCAGAGCCTCGAAGACCTCCGTTTCGTCGCGGAGAAGTGCCCGCGCTGCTCGCTGTGCAAGTTCCCGCCGCTCACGCGCGTGGAGCACGGCGGCTTCGCGGGCATCTGCCCCAGCTACGAGGAGTTCAAGTTCCATGCCGCCTCGGGCAGCGGCCTTCTCATCATGGCCATGAGCATCCTCGACGGCCGAAGCGAGCCCAACGAGACGGTTCGACGGTTCGCGTTCGGTTGCACGGCCTGCGGTGGCTGCGATGTGGCGTGCAAGTACAACACGGACATCGAGATCCAGGAAACTATCCTCCAACTGCGCGCCCATCTCTTCCGCACCATCGGGCCCCTGCCCGCCCACCGGGCCGTCCTGGATGCGATCGAGAAGAAAGGCCATCCACTCACCGAAGCCGGCGAATCTGCGGGCGGCTGGATGTCCGATCTCGGGTTCCGCGACGGGCAACCCGGCGCCGAATACCTGCTCTGGCTCGGTCCCCACTACCGATTCCAAAAGGAGACCCGGCGCGTGCTCGGCCGCATCCTCGCCCTGCTCCATCGCGGGGGCGTCTCCTTCACTGCGCTGAGCGACGAGCCCTACACAGGGCGCGCCGCCCTCGAGATCGGCGATAGGGATCTCTTCCGGCGTTGCAGCGAGCACACTTCAGCGGCGCTGCGCGCCTCGCGCGCGCGGGCGGTCGTCTGCCTCTCGGCCGAGGACTACGCTACGCTGCGAGCCCTCACCCCCCGCTTCGCGCCGATCGAGAAGCCCGTTCTGCACATTGTGGAGATCTACGACGAACTGGTCCGGCGGCGGAAGCTGACGCCCCGCGCACGCGTTCGCGCAACGGCCGTTTGGCATGACAGCAGCTACCTCGGCCGTTTGTCGGAGCCGTACGCGCCGTGGACCGGACAGAGAAAGAAGGTGGAGGGACAGATCGCGGTGTACGATCCGCCGCGGCCGGTCCGCAGTGGTGCGGAGGGCTGCTACGAGCCGCCCCGCCGCGTCCTGCAAACGCTCCCTGGCCTCGAGATGCGCGAGTTCCACCGCCGGAAGGAATACGCCTTCGACAGCGGCGAGACCGGCCAGGCCGCCGCTGCGAATCCCGACTTTGCCCTCAGCACAGCGCGCCGCCGCGTGGCGGAGGCGCGGGAAGTCGGGGCCGACACCATCGTCACGGAGTGCCCCCAGAGCGCCTACTGGCTATCGAGGGCCTCCGGCGCGACGGGGCCGGCGATCAAGATCACAACGCTCACCGACCTTCTGGCGGAAAGCGTCAATGGAGGTGTGTCATGACCTTTGCTGTAACGAGCGCAAGCGAAGCCGTCCAAGTCCCGCGTTTTGCGGGCGAGTTGCACCACCGTGTCCACGAGGCGCTCGCCGAGATCGTGGGGAAACGGTGGGTGGAGACCGACCCCGCCGTGCTGGACACCCACGCCTGGCAGTACATCGCCGAGGCCGTGACCGGCTCGCACTACATGCCGCGTCCGGTTGCGATCGTCCTACCGGCCAACACGGCCGAGGTGGCCGCGATCGTGCGCCTGTGCAACCGGCTCGGGATCCAATACAAGGCCGTCAGCACGGCCTTCGGGATGTGGAACGCGCCGGCCCGCGCCGACCAAGTCGTCCAGATCGACCTGCGGCGCCTCGATCGGATCATCAGGATCGACAGGGACAACATGTACGCCGTGATCGAGCCCTACGTGACCGGCAACCAGCTTCAGACGGAGGCCATGAAGGTCGGACTCAACACCCACATCGCGGGCTGCGGGGCACAGTGCTCATCCCTCGCGTCTGCGACCTCCATGATGGGACAGGGCATGGACGGTGTCTCCATGGGCTTCTCGAACCGGAACCTGCTCGGCTTTGAATGGGTCACGCCGGACGGCGAGATCGTTCAGGTCGGGTCGTTCGACGTCGCGGGGGACGACTTCCTCGGCGACGGTCCGGGATTCTCGATCCGGGGAATCATCCGCGGCTTTGCCGGCGCTCTGGGTGGCCTCGGGGTCTTCACGCGCGCCGCCGTGAAGCTGTATCCGTGGTACGGCCCTCCCGCGTTCGAGCAGAACGGCGTGTCACCCTACTATCACTTGCGCATCCCCGACCATCACACGGCCGCCGTCCTCCTGGTGAACGACTGGCGCGGCATGGCCGAGCTGGGCCGGCGGATCGGAGAGGCGGGCATCGCCGATCATCTCACGCGGAACGCTCCCTCTCTCATGGCGGGCGCCGTCACCGCCGACAACAACGAGGCCGTGGAGGTCTATCGCATCCCGATGCTCCACGAGATGTACTACAACCTCATCATCGTGATGACCGCGCTGCACGACGATGAGGCGCGATGGAGGAGGAAGGTGCTTCGAAAAATCCTGTCCGACCTCAGGGGCGGGATGCTATCGAACGACCTTTCACTGGGCGGCACGACCGCGCTGCTCGGTTTCGTGCGCACGGTTGCGCGTCGAATCGGCTGGGGAGGATTGCTCAAGTCCATGCCGTCCTTCCTCAAACTGATGATGCGGGATGCCGAGCGCTTCGGGTGGGGCGCCGTTCCCGACGGCCTCCCCTCGATGATGTACCAGGCCGTCGTCAGAGCAGGCATGAACATGCGCGGGGTGTTCCGGTTCGCCGGAACCTTCTGGACGGCCATGGGGTCGCTCGTCTCGTGGGACAACGCCATCCGCGGCGCCAGGGTCGGCGCCCAAGTGAAGGCCAAGTACATTCGAAAGGGCGCCATCGTGGACGACGGTGGGGACAACGCTTGGGGCGGGCTCTACGAGGCCGGAGCCTATGCCCACCTCGAAGAGCTGTGCATGTACGACCAGACGGATCCCGCGTGCAAGGAGGCCGTCACGGAATACGTCATCGAGACCAACCTCGCGTGCATTGAGAACCACTGCGGGGACAGTTTGAACGCGGTCGGTCCCACCGCGCACGTCCTGTTCTCACCCGTGTGCATGGACTACGACAAGTTCACCGCGCGCATCAAAGCCGAGTTCGATCCCAACAACTCGGCCGAGGCGTCGTTCTACACGGATCCGAACTTCGTTCCGCCTGAGGGCGCGCAGGCGCGGATGGCCGCCGTGCTGGCCGACCGCGCGCCCGTGAGCGTGGACAACGATCACATACCCCAGGAGGAGGTGGAGACCCGCCGGGCCACGACACGCTCCTAGCGCACACTGCGGGGCCTCAGGCGCGGCCTCCGCCCTGCCCCCTCAGCCAGAACAGGCAGAGCAGGCAGACCAACACGATGCTGCCATCCACAAGACCGTTCGTGAGGTAGATGAAAGCCTTGGCATTGCCGTAGTAGAAGGCGAAGCTGGTGAGAGAAGAGGTCGCCTTCCCAAGGGTGAGGGCAATCAAGGCGGGCTTGTTTTTCACCGGATCCTTCTGGACGTAGTAGGCAAGCATCGTCACCACGGCCATGTAGGACACAGCGAGCGAAAGCCACAGGAGGTTGCCCGTGGCCGGAGCATCCGCGAAGAGGCCGAGGCGGTCACCCAGATCGTTGAAAACGCGGCCGAGGGCGTCCGGCCCGAACAGCATCAGGAGGCCGACCAGGAGGAAGGCCACGGCATAGATGCGCATGATGAGGGCGACGAGTTCCTTCTTGTTCATGGGTCCTCCTCTCTGTGAACCGTGAGGTCGTGACGTCGGGAGGTCGAGAGGCCGAAGGGTAAAGAAGCGCAGGCGTCGAGCCGCCGGTCGGCTTCTTCGTTCACGATCTCACGACCTCACGACTTCACGAAGGTGAAACGCCACCTTCGTGGCCAGCGCCATGATGGTGATCTGTGGGTTCACGTGGGGCGTGTCCGGCAGCAGGCTGGCGTCGGCGACAAACAGGTTTTCAACGCCCCAGACACGGCCCGCCGAATCCGTAACGCCCTCCTCCGGATGCGCTCCCATGCGGCAGGTTCCCATTGGATGGTACGCCGAAAGCTTGAGCTGGCTCGGTTTCACCCGCCCGGCCGTGATCTTTGGAACGTCGGACGGCGACCTCACGTCTTCGAGGCCCGGCAGGATCGTGAACACCCGCTTCGCTCCTGCCGCGAAGTAGAGGCGGGCGGACCATTCGATGGCTTCCTGCATGCGCTTCGCATCTTCCGCCGTCATGCCATAGAGCATCAGGGGCCCCCAGGGCGTGAACGCGACGCGGCCCTCGCTGCGATCGGACAGGATGACCCCCAGTGTCGCCATCTGCCGGTATCGGGCGACCAACTCCTTGTGCTCGATGCCCACAAACGGAAGCGTACCGGCTGAGTACGTGACGATCGGCGGAGGGAAGGTCGCTTCAAGAAGAATCCCCTTCTCCTCGAGGTCGTGCACGTAGTAGCACTGCATCACGCCCTTCCACCCGTAGATCTCCTCGTCGAACATCGCCGCCACACCGCACCCCGGATGGATCTTCAGCCCCCGGCCGAGGAGTGCGTGGTGATAGCCGCTCTTGTGAAGCAGGAACGGGGTGTAGATTGCCCCGGCGGCAAGGACGACGCTCTTCGCGCGGACCCCGAGCCGCCCCACGACCCGCTTCGACGCCGGCGCCAGGATGTCCGCCTCAACGCCCACGGCCTGGTTGCCCTCAAAAAGAACGCGCTTCGCCCGGCACCGCGCGAAGATCGCGGCGCCGTGGCGCACGGCGGCAGGCAAATACGACAGATGCATGGCCTGTTTGGCGTCCGTCGGGCAACCGAAGGCGCATACGCCCGAGCCGTGGCAGTCGCGTGTGGGACGGCGAATCGGGCCATGGTCTTTCACGCCGAGCGCCTCCGCCCCGCGCCTCAGGACACGGCCGTTCCTGCTCATGATTTCGTCGCCCACCGGCTCTACGTGAAGCTCCGCCTCCACGCGGTCGAAACAACGAGCCAAGTCCTCCGGACCGACGCCCTGCAAACCCCTTTCCTCGGCCCACTCGTGGAGCACCGCCTCAGGCGTCCGGAAGCAGGTGCCCGAGTTGACCACAGTGGTGCCTCCCACGGCGCACCCCATCGGGAGAAGGATGACCGGCGACCCGAACGTCGCCGTGAAGCCATGACCCCGGTAGAATCGGCCCACGCGCTCCAAGAGATCCGTCCCATCGAAATCGGATCGTCGTGCGGGACCACCCTCTTCGAGCACGATGACTTTGTGCCCGACCTCCGCCAGTTCTCGGGCCACGATCGCGCCGCCGGCTCCGGAGCCCACCACACAGACGTCGCATTCGACGTCGCCCGGCTGGAGATCCGGGGAAACTTGGCAGTGCAAATCAGGCGACTCGGGGAACTCTCGAGTGCGGGCTTTCATCGGAGCGCCGTCGTACCCGATGCCGGCTTGGGCGCGCGGGTCGCTGAGGAACATGGATTCGCAGAGGAGGTTCAGCGCCATCACGATGTTCTTGCTGAGGGTCCCCCCTTCCTGCGCCGCTCTGGAGAGATACTCGGCCCGCTCAGCCTCGGACAGGCTCATGAACGTTCTCCCCTTTTGAAACAGTGGGAGGAGGTTGCAGACGCGCAGGAACCGGCCCATCTGACGGGCCATGCCGGGGGGAAACTGGGAGAGCAACCGCTCCGTGATTGCGCCGAGGGCAAGGTCCTCCACCCCAAGGGGTAGCGTACCACCGCGCGGAAAGAGGGCCGAGGCCAAGGCCCTCAGAATGGCTTCGTCTTTCAGCGTCAACGCCGCGTGAGCCTACGGATCTCGCGGGCGCGGCCGGCGACCTCTCCCCTTCGCAGGAGGAGGAGCCGATCCACCCCGAGGCCCTCGACCGATGCCGAGGCCGCCGCTGAGCCCACCACTACCGCCTCCCGCAGCACCCGCGCTGTCACCCGGGCCTTGGAGGCCAGCCATCCCATGAAGGCGCCCGCGAAGGTGTCCCCCGCGCCGGTTGGATCCACCGCTTCTTCAAGAAGGAACGCCGGCGAGAAGAACGGAGTCTCGCCCTTCACAAACAAGAGAGCACCCGCATCACCGCGCTTGATGACCAGGATCCTTGGCCCCCAGGCATGCACAGCCCGCGCCGCCGCGGGGTAGTTGCCCTCCTCCGTGAGCAGCAGGGCTTCCTCGTCATTGATGATCAGCGCGTCCACCTTGGAGAGTGTTCGAACGATCTCCTTGCGCTTTGTCCGAATCCAATGGTCGATGGTGTCCATTCCGACGAACTTGGCGTCTCGGGCTTGCTGAAGAACGCGGTCTTGGAGGCTGGGATCAATGTTCGCCAGGAAGACGTGCCGAGAGCTGCGGTAGGGCGCGGGCAGCTCGGGGCGGAACCCGGCAAAGACATTGAGCGCCAGGGAGACCGTCTCCCGGCTGTGGAGGCCTGCTGCGTAGCGTCCGTGCCATCGGAAGGTGAGACCGGAATTCTGGTGGATGCCGCGCGTATCGACGTTTGGGCGGCGGAGGACTTTCCAGTGGTCGGCCCGGAAATCGTGGCCCACGACGGCGACGACTCGGGTGGGGGCGAACAGGGAACACGCCAGTGAGAAATAGGTCGCCGAGCCACCAAGGCATTCCTCTACGCGCGCGCTGGGCGTCTCGATCGTGTCCAGAGCAACGGAACCGACGACGAGCACCGGCTGGGTCACGGCGTCACACCTGCGTTCGGGCGACAATTCATGGCCGAAATCTAGCACGGGCGGGGGAAGACCCGCAATGAATCGCCCCTCTTGCATCCTTCGCCAGATCGGCTATAAGAAGGGTGCCGGCTGTGGTCCGCCAGGTGGTTTTGGTGGTCATGCCGGGGGGGAAACACCCGTTCCCATTCCGAACACGGCCGTTAAGCCCCTCAGGGCCGATGATACTATCCGCCGCTGGTGGATGGGAAAGTAGGTCGCTGCCAAGACCACCGGGCGGATCCAGCCGGCATTGCCGTTGAAGGGGAAGTCTTCTCAGGCGTAGGAACGGAGGAGCTTCGCCGCACCGCGGTCCAGGATCCAGATGAGAGCGCCGCGCGAGGGCCGGATGAGCTGCGCGGGATAGAGCGGCTTGGCGAGCTCGCCCTCCAAGATCTCCTTCACACGGTGCGCCTTTTCCTCACCCTGCACCAGAAACACCACGGCGGCGGCGTTGTTGATGGCCGGCGGCGTGAGCGTCACTCTGTGGGTTTTCAGTTTCTCGACCCACGGTGCGGCCACTATTCGTGTTTGGTCGTAGAGCGCCTCGGATTCCGGAAAAAGCGAAGCTGTATGTCCGTCGGCCCCCATTCCGAGTAGGATGAGATCGAAGCGAGGCCACTGCCCCGCCTCGAGGCGGAAAAAGGTCCGGAGGTGCTCCGCGTAAGCCTCGGCGGCTAGCTCCGCGCTGGACGATTCGGCGAGAATCCGGTGCACGTTCTCCGCGGGCACGGGGGCCTTGGACAACATGGCGTCTTGAGCCACACGGAAGTTGCTGTCGGGATGCTCCGGGGGCACGTGCCGCTCGTCTCCCCAGAAAAAGTGGATTCGGTCCCACGGAAGGCCGGCGCGCCACGAACGCTCGTGGCGTTCCGTGGATGCGAGGAGCGCGTACAACGCGCGGGGCGTCGTTCCTCCCGAGAGGGCGATCGTGAACTTTCCCTGGGAGGCCACACCGTCGGTGGCCCGGCGCAGAATCTCATCCGCGGCGGCCGCCATCTGCGCCGCCTGATCGGGGAAGATGCGGACGTCGGGGGTCGGGTTTGGATCGCCCACGGAGAAGGAGGGTCTGCCGACTAGGTCCTTCCGTCCCGCACGTAGCGTTCGTAGACCGCAACGTCCTCCGCGCAACCGATCGCGAGCGGAACACGTTGGTGGATCGCCGTTGGCACGATGTCAAGGATGCGCTGATCGCCCGTGCTGGCGCGTCCACCCGCCTGCTCGGCCAGGAGCGCGAGTGGGGCGCATTCATAGAGCAGGCGTAGCTTGCCGTTCTTGTTCTTTGTGTCGGCGGGGTAGAAGTAGATCCCGCCGTCCAGGAGGCTCCGGTGGAGGTCCGCCACGAGGGCTCCCGTGTACCTCAAGGAGTACTGGGGTTTGCCCGAGGGTCCCGGTGCCTGCACGTGCTCCACGTAGCGCTGTAGATTCGGCGTCCATTGAGAGATGTTCCCTAGATTGGCGCAGTAGTACTTCCCCCTGGCGGGGCACCGGATGTCCGGGTGCGTGAGAATGAAGTTGCCTTCCTCGGAGTCCAGGGTGAATCCGTGGACGCCGTGGCCGCATGTGTAGACGAGCATCGTGCTGGTGCTGTACATCACGTAGCCCGAGGCGATCTGCTCGGTGCCCTTCCGCAAGAGAGCCGGCTCCTCTTCTCCGCCCTCGTTCAGGAACACGCCGAAGATCGTGCCGACCACCCCGTTGATGTCCGTATTCGACGAGCCGTCGATTGGATCCATACAGACAACGAACGGGGCGTGCCGATCCTCGGACAGCCTCAGCGGATCGCTGACCTCTTCGGACACGAGGCGGGCGATCAGGCCCGACGCCTTCAGAACCTCGATCATCGTCTCGTTCCCAACCACATCCAGCTTCTTCTGCACGTCGCCGGTCACATTCTTGTCGCCCGCGTAGCCGAGTCGGCCCGCCAGGGCCGCGCGGGCCACCTGCCGAGCGAGTGTCCGCGAGGCCGATGCGAGATGGAGGATAAGGGACGGAAGCGATGTCGGGATATCCGGGTACTTGGCACGGGTTTCTGCGAGGTGTGTGTCCAGAGTCATGCGTGACATTTTGGTTCTCCTCTTACGGCGCCGAGTGGAGGAACGCATACCGGCCCGCTCCAAGGAGCGCCGTTTTGTCATTGAGGATAACGCAAACAGGAATGTCTGCAAGGAGCGACGTCATCCGGCCCTTGGCGGTGAAGGCCCGCATGAAAAGAGGGCCGCTGAGCTTCTCGCGGATCCGGGGCGCGATGCCGCCGCCGACATAGACGCCGCCTGTCGCCATGACCTTGAGCGCCAAGTTGCCTGCCTCCGAGCCGTAGAGGCTCACGAAGAGATCCAATGTTTGGACGCACAGAGCCTCCCGCCCTTCGAGCGCGGCGCGGGTGATGACCGCCGCCGGATCGCCGCCGGCCAACTCGCTCCGCAGCCGGTCGGATTCCGCCCCGCGACCGGTCTCCCGAAGGAAGCGATAGATTTCGCACAGGCCGGGGCCAGACAGCACGATGTCCCAGCTCACGTGTTCGTGTGACCGGAGCAGGAACACGAGGAGTTCCGCCTGCACGGCGTCGGCCGGCGAGAAGCTCGCGTGTCCGCCCTCGGTCGCGAAGGGCCTGCGGACTGTCCCATCCCAGTACATCCCCGCTTCTCCAAGACCCGTTCCGGCGGAGATGATGGCTGCATTCCCTCGCGCCCCCGGTGCGCCGGGGTTCACCATGACGAGGTCCGTCTCGGCCAACTCTGTGATGCCGTACGCGTTGGCCTCCAGGTCGTTGATCAGGCCGGCCGACCGCAGATCCGCCACGACCGCGAGTTTGCGCGCATCCACCGTCCACGGAAGCTTCGTGACTTCGCAACGTCCGTCTCGCACGGGCCCAGCCACACCGAAAGCCGCGCCGTTGGGGGCGATCTTTCGCTCGGACAGGAAAAGGCGGACGATCTCCTCCAAGGCGGCGAAGTTGCGGCTGGGATAGACGGCCTGCTCCACGGCCCGAAGCCTCCCGTCCGCGACCTCGTACAGCGCCAGCCGCGTGTTGGTACCTCCCACGTCGCCGGCAAGAATCCGAATAGGTCGCCCACCCGGCGAACCTGAACGACGTCGCAAGGGCCGCTTCGCTTGAGGGCGGGCCCTCGACCAGCGGCCAGCCCTCACTCGATCTGCCTCCACGCGCGCCCGTCCTTCCTCATCAGTTCATTCGCCTCTTTCGGTCCCCACGCCCCAGCCGGGTAGTTCGGGAAATTGCGAGGGGGCAACGCCTTCCAGACATCCAGCATGCTGGTGACCACACACCACCCCGCCTCTACCATGTCGCCGCGCTGGAAGAGCGTCGCATCGTTGATCATGCAATCGTAGAGCAGCGTCTCGTAGCCCGTGCTGGGGGTGGCGCCAAAGTAGTCCGAGTAGTCGAAGTGCATCTTGACGGAGCCCGTGCGCACCACAGGTCCCGGCACTTTCGCTTCGAAGCTGAGCGAGATGCCCTCGTCCGGCTGGATGTGCACGACCAGGAGGTTCGGCTGGAGGCGCTCCACCGGTGTGTTTCGGAACAAAATGAGAGGGGCGCGCTTGAACTGAACCGCGATCTCGCTGCACCGCTTGGGCAGACGTTTGCCCGTGCGCAGATAGAACGGTACGTCGGCCCACCGCCAGTTGTCCACAAAAAGCTTGAGCGCCACGAAGGTCTCCGTCGTGGAGCTCGGCGACACGAGAGGTTCGGCGCGGTAGGCCGGAACGGCCTCGTTACCGATCGTCCCCTCCCCGTATTGACCGCGAACAGTGTGCGTCAGGATGTCTTCCGGGGCCAGCGGACGCGTGGCGTGAAGGACTTTCACCTTCTCGTCGCGCACGGCGTCCGCCTCAAACGAAATCGGAGGCTCCATGGCGGTCAGGGCGAGGAGTTGGAAAAGGTGATTGGGCACCATGTCGCGCAGAGCACCCGCCTCTTCATAGTAGCTCCCGCGTTGCTCAACGCCCAGGCACTCGGCCACCGTGATCTCGACGTGGTCAACATAGCGCCGGTTCCAGACCGGTTCGAAGATGCCGTTGGCGAACCGAAACACAAGGAGGTTCTGGACCGTTTCCTTGCCGAGGTAGTGATCGATGCGGAAGACCTGGCTTTCATCCACAACGGACGTAAGGTCGCGGTTCAGCGCCCGGGCCGACTCCAGATCGCGCCCGAACGGCTTCTCGATGATGATCCGGCGCCACCGATCCTCAGTCTCTTGCACAAGCCCCGCGGCGCCAAGCTCGCGCGCGATCTCGGTGAAAAAGCTCGGTGGGGTGGCCAGGTAGAAGAGGTAGTTGCCCCGGGTGCCGTGCTCCCGGTCGCCTTTCTCGAGAGCGGCCTTCAGCCGAAGGTAGGTCTGTGGATCCTTGAAGTCACCTGCCACATAGGACAACCGCTCTTCAAACCAGCGCCACGCATCGGGGTGAACGGCACCGGTTGCGTGCTTGCGGATGTCCTCCGCCATCCTGCGCCGGTATTCATCCGTCGTGAGCGGCTCGCGCGAGACGGCGACCGCCGCGAAGGAAGGGGAGAGAAGCTGCCCCTGGGCAAGATTGAGCAACGCCGGCACCAATTTCCGCTTGGTCAGATCGCCCGCGCCACCGAAGATGACCACGGCGCAGGCGTCGGCGCGGCGCGCCCGCTGCTCGCTGTCCCCGTTGTCCGTGAGAAGGGCCTCCATGATCCCTCAACCTCCGGTGGGCCGCTCGACATGCCCGCCAAACTTCTGGCGCATGGCCGAGAGAACCTTCTCGGCGAACGTATGGCTTAGTCGTGAGCGGAACCTCGCGTAGAGCGAAGCCGAAAGCACCTCGGCCGGCACCGCCTCCTCGATGGCGGCCATGAGGGTCCAGCGGCCTTCACCCGAATCCTGGACGAAACCCGTGTAGTTCGACAGCGAGGGATTCTCCAACAGAGCCATGGCCGTCAGATCCAGCAGCCAGGATCCCACCACGCTACCGCGCCGCCAGACCTCGGCGATGTCGGCGAGGTCCAGTTCATAGCGGTGATCCTTCGCGACTTCCTGTGAGCCCGCGTTGCGAAGGATGTCGAATCCCTCGGCATAGGCCTGCATGAGGCCGTACTCGATTCCGTTGTGGACCATCTTCACAAAATGTCCGGCGCCCGCCGGCCCGCAGTGCAGGTAGCCTTCCTCTGCCGTGCCCCCTTTCTTCTCGCGCCCCGGCGTCCGCGCGATCTCGCCGCGTCCGGGAGCCAACGTCCTGAAAAGCGGGTCCAGACCCCCCACCGCCTCGGAGTCGCCCCCGATCATGAGACTGTATCCCCGCTCCACGCCCCAGATGCCGCCGCTGGTCCCCACATCCACGTAGTAAATGCCCTTCGCGGCAAGGGCCTTGGCCCGTCTCACATCGTCTTTGAAATACGAGTTTCCGCCGTCGATGATGACGTCCCGGTCGGACATCAAAGAAGAAAGCGCGGCCACGGTCTCCTCGGTGGGAGTCCCCGCGGGAACCATCACCCAGACAGCACGCGGCGTGCTCAGTTTGTTCACCAAGTCCTGAATGGAGGCCGCGCCATGCGCGCCTTCCTTTCCGAGGGCCTGCACGTTGGCGACACTGAGGTCATAAACGACGCAACGGTGTCCGCCTCGGATCAGGCGTCGAACCATGTTGGAGCCCATGCGCCCCAAACCCACCATCCCGATTTCCATGCCCACGCTCCTTTCGTTGCCGCTCCGAGCCTACGCGAGCGCCGCGCGGACGGCCTCGCTCAGGCGCCTGAGCCCCGTTTGAACATCCTTCCCGAGATGAACGCGCAGGACGCGCCGTCCGCGCTCGGCCAGGACGGTCAAGTCGCCTCGCGCCTGAGCCGCCTTGACAGCGCCAAAGGTGTACGGCTCACCGGGGACCGGTAAGTCGACCGCGTCGTCGCAGGTCACCTGGAGAAACACCCCCGTGTTCGGTCCGCCTTTGTAGGCCTGTCCCGTGGAGTGCAGGAAGCGAGGACCGAATCCAACACACGTGGCCACTCGCCACCTGTCGCGTACCGCGTGACGGATGTTCTGGAGGGCGCCGAAGTGATCGTCCTTCATTTCAACATAGGCGAGGAGCGCGAAGTAGTCCCGTGGTCTCAGTCGGTCTAGGTGGGCGCGGATCCATCCTTCGAAAGTGTTCCGGACGTCCACGGCTGAACGAATCGCGGTCGCGTTGGCCTCGTCTGCATAGAGGCGGGTTCCATCCTCCTCGATGAGAGGCGTCTCGGACGGAAGCCGTCCGCTCTTCGCGGACTCGGCCATGAGGGCGAGTGTGGCGACTTTGCTCGCCTCCACGTCCGGCTGGTCGAAGGGGTTGATCCCTATGATCGAGCCGGCCACGGCCGTGGCCAACTCCCACCGGAAGAACTCCCGACCTAGATCGTAGGTGTCCGCGATACCGATGCGGACCACGGCGTGCCCTGCCCTCTCAAGGGCCTCCACCGCGCGGTCCTGGGCCGGATCGGGCGCCTGCTCCAATCGCAGATAGGCGAGGAGCCGGTCGTCACCGTATGCCTCCGGAGGCCCGAGACCTTCGAGATCGACCGGAATGAGCCCTTTGCCGACCTTCCCCGTCGATTCAGCGAGGAGTTGCTCGAGCCACGCCCCCAAGCCCGCTACACCCGGCGAGGCCACGAGTGTCACCTTGTCTCTCCCCTGCAGCGCGCCCGCCCCGAGAACCGCCCCCAACAGGACGCCTGGGTTGTCCACAGGAAGGACGTCCGCCGAGCAGAGACGGACCATGTCCGCGGTCCGCTCCAGGAGTCGCCTTACGTTCAACCCCATGACGGCCGCAGGGACTATCCCAAAATCCGAGAGCGCAGAAAAACGTCCCCCGATGCTCGGGATGCCGTGGAATACGCGCCGGAAGCGGCTCTGCTCCGCCACTTTCTGCATCCTGGAGCCGGGGTCGGTGATGGCGATGAAGCGATGGCCGGCACGCTCGGCGCCCACTACCTGCTTCGCCCGCTCGAAGAAATACTGCTCAAAGATGTTGGGCTCGAGCGTGCTGCCGGACTTGCTCGATACGATGAACAACGTCCTCGAAAGATCCACCACCCGCTCCAGCGCGAGGACCTGGGCCGGGTCCGTGGAATCGAGGACGTGCAGCTCCGGATGGCCCGCGATCCGCCCGAATGTTCTCTTCAGCACTTCGGGGCACAGGCTCGACCCCCCCATGCCGAGCAGCACGACGTGGCCGAAGCCCTCGCCCCCCAGCTCTCCGGCGAACCGGGTCAACTCGTCCACGCGCTGAAGCTGATCGTGAACGATTCCGAGCCAGCCCAGCCATTCCGATTCATCGCGGCCCGTCCAGAGCGTGGCGTCACGTTCCCACAAACGTTTGAGCTTGCCCTCCGCAGCCCATGCGTCCACGGCCGCGCTCACGACATTCCCCAAGCTGCCGGGCAAAACCACCTCCTGGCGAGCATGCCTCAGGGTGCGGACCCACCCGCGGTTGGCGGCCATCGTCCTATCCCGTGTGGCGGTTCGCGTAGCGCTTTTCCAACGCTTTGACCTTCTCGACACGGCGCCGATGCCGTTCCTCGCCGCCGAACGATGCCGCGAGGAACGCCTTCACGAGTTCGAGCGCCGTGGCCGTTCCGATCACGCGCCCCCCCATCACAAGCACGTTCATGTCATCGTGCTCCACGCCCTGGTGAGCCGAGTAGACATCATGGCAAAGACCCGCGCGGACGCCCGGGATCTTGTTGGCGGCCACGCTCGCGCCCACCCCGCTTCCGCACACCAGGATGCCGCGCTCCGCTTCGCCACGCATAAGAGCGCCGCCCACCTTCTCTGCAAAATCGGGATAGTCGGTCGGTTCGGTGCCGTGCGCCCCCACGTCCACCACCGCGTGACCCAGGCTGCGAACGAACCCCAAGACTTCCTGCTTGAGTGGGAAGCCCGCGTGGTCCGATCCTACCGCAACGCGCACGCCGTGATCCTACCCGGCCGAGCGGACTTGGTCGAGCGCCGCCGCCACCACGCGATCCGCCGTGAAGCCGAACTTCTTCTGGAGTTCCTTGAGGGGTGCCGAGGCACCGAAGGTACTCATGCCCAGAATCGTCCCGGTCAGCCCCGCGTATCTTTCCCAGCCGAACGTTGCGGCCTGCTCGACGGCAACGCGGGCCTTCACGGCCGAGGGGAGCACGCTCTCACGATACCCCGCATCCTGCCGCTCGAACATTTCCCATGACGGCATGCTCACCACCCGCGCCTTCACGCCTCTGGCCGAGAGGATCTCGAACGCCTTCACGCACAAGTCCACCTCGCTTCCGCTTGCGAGGAGGAGGACTTCCGGTTCTCCTCCTTCAGCATCCACCAGGACGTACGCTCCCCGCCTCACGCCCGCGGCCGATGCGTATCGCGAGCGATCCAGCGTGGGGACGGCCTGCCGGCTCAGAACGAGCGCGGCGGGCTCGTGTTGCAACTCCATGACAATTTTCCAGGCCTCGACAATCTCGTTCGCGTCCGCCGGCCGGAGGGTTACCAGCCCGGGGATCGCGCGCAGCGAAGCGAGCTGCTCGATCGGCTGGTGGGTCGGGCCATCCTCGCCCACGCCGATCGAGTCATGCGTGAAGATGTAGATGACCGGAATTTCCATGAGGGCGCTGAGCCTGATCGCGGGCCGTGAATAGTCGCTGAAGATCAGAAACCCCGACCCAAAGGGCCGCACCTTGCTGAGGGAGAGCCCGTTGAGAATTGCCCCCATCGCATGCTCACGGATCCCGAAATGGAGATTGCGGCCCGCACGGTCCGCGGCCGCAAAGTCGCCCGCGCCTTCGAACGTGAGGCGGGTCTTCGTGGACGGGGCCAGATCCGCCGAACCACCCATGAGCCACGCCGTGCCGCGTGCCAGCGCGTTCAGCACTTTCCCCGAGGCATCGCGCCCCGCCAAGCCTTTCGGGTCCGGCGGGAAGCTCGGGAGATTCCGGTCCCAGTCGGCGGGCAGATCCCGGCGCTGCATGCGAAGAAGCTCATCTCCCAATTCAGGGTGCGCGCCCCGGTAGGACTCGTAGCGAGCGAACCACTCATCGCGCAGGCCCTTCCCGCGACGCCCGACACCCTGGGCGAAGTGCTCGACAACTTCCGCCGGCACACGAAACTGCACCCCCTCCGGCCAGCCATAGGAGCGCTTGGCCAGTCGGATCTCGGCCTCCCCCAGCGGCTCACCGTGCGCCGCGCTCGTGTCCTGCCTGTTTGGGGCCCCATACGCAATGTGACTGTCCACGATGATGAGCGTCGGCCGGTCGCGCGTCGCCTCGAACGTCCGCAGGGCGCGATCGAGCATCTCCAGATCATTGGCATCGCCCACGCGTGTCACGTTCCAGCCGTATGACATGAACCGTGTGGCCACGTCTTCGCTGAACGCCCACTCGGTGTGACCCTCGATGGTGATCTTGTTGTTGTCGTAGATCCAGCAGAGGTTGGAAAGGCGCAGGTGGCCGGCGAGAGACGCGGCCTCCGCGGAGACGCCCTCCATCATGTCGCCGTCCCCGCACAGCGCGAACACGCGGTAGTTGAACATCTCGAAACCGGGGCGGTTGAAGTGGGCCGCCATCCACTGTCCCGCGATGGCCATGCCGACGCTCGTGGCCACACCCTGGCCGAGCGGCCCCGTCGTCGTTTCGACTCCGGATGTCCAGCGATACTCCGGATGGCCGGGACACTTGCTGTCCAACTGCCGGAACCGCCGGATGTCGTCCAGAGACACTGAGGGAGCACCAAGGTTCTCGTACTTCGCGTTGACGGCCTTCACTCCGGTGAGGTGGAGGAGAGAATAGAGCAGCATCGAGGCGTGGCCGATCGAGAGGACAAACCGATCGCGGTTGGGCCAGATCGGGTCCCCCGGATCGAACCGCAGGAAGCGCTGCCAGAGGCAGTAGACGACCGGTGCCATCGCCATCGCGGTGCCGGGATGGCCGGAATTGGCCTGCTGAACCGCGTCCATCGAGAGCGTGCGGATCGTGTTGATGGAGAGCTGCTCAAGCGACTTGCCGTCGGCCACGTATTCTCCTTCCGGACGGGGTTGAGCGGGCGGCCGCGAGAACCTCAAGGTCGAGCCTTAGCGCTTCGGCCACGGACCAAGCCTGAAACGGACACCCCCGTGGGGTGTGGGGTGGGTCTCCGTCGGCAATTTCGGAGATGTGACCGAGGCCGCCCTCATTCAGATGATCGAGCAGCGGTCTTAGGAACCGCCGCCGGGCCTCGGCTTTCGCCCGCACGGTTTCGCCATTGACACGAACCCACGCCTCCACGAATGGTCCGGCCAGCCACGGCCAGGCCGTACCCTGATGGTAGGCGGAATCGCGCTCGGCGGCGCCTCCCTCATAGCGGCCGACGTAGTGCGGCTCGCCAGGCGCCAGGGAACGAAGGCCCAGGCGCGTCCATAGGCGTTCTTTGACGGCGTTCACCAACCGGCGGGCACGCGCCGGATCGAGAAGCATGAGAGGCAACCCGCCCACGGCGAGAATCTGATTCGGCCGGAATGACGCGTCCACCTTGCCTTCAATGTGATTCACGTCCACCACATCATACAGATACCCCCCCGACTCGTTCCAGTATTTCTCACGGAAGGCCGTGCACCCGCGCTCGAAGGCGGGCCGCCACTCCGGATCGTCGGCCGTCGCGAGATAGAGAGCGTTGAGCCAGAGCGCCTGGACCTCCACCGGCTTGCCGATCCTCGGCGTGACCGCCTGACCGCCCGCGCGGGCATCCATCCACGTGAGCGGCACGCCCGGCTCGCCGCAGGCCAAAAGGCCATCAGGGCTCATGCGGATCCCGTGGAGCGTTCCACGCGCGCACGCGTCGAGAACCGCCCGGCCGGCCCGGAACAGACGGGAGCGGTCACCATCCGAAATCAGACGGGTCTCCCGCTCCGCGGCACGCAGGAACTGGTGGATCGCGATGATAAACCACAGGGCGGCATCCACGCTGATGTGCTCGGGCTGTCCACCCTCATCCGCGGTTCCGGGGAATAGGCCGTCCCGGGCCTTCTCGGAGCCCTCGAGCAGGATCGAGCGGGCTTCTTCGAGGCACCCCGTGGCAAGGCACAGCCCCCGAAAGGCGATGAACGTCTCCCGCCCCCACGCGGAGAACCAAGGATAGCCGGCCACAACACTCCAGCCCGAGGTAGCCCGCACGAGATACGCCTCTGCGGCCCGTCTAAGGGGACCGCCGAGCCGGCGTCTGCGCTCCCTCTCGGCCGCCTTGATTCGAGCGACCCATTCGCCCGCATCCGGTCCCGAGCCCGGCACCACCCCCTCAGGGTGAAGAACAAGGAACGCTTCCCCATCCTCGAGCGGCCAGCGGAAGATGCCGGGAGAAGCGAGATCTTCGACGTAGTCGAGGCCGCGCGCCTGCTCCCCTGCGTAGAGAAAGTTCCGGTACCACCGTGGATCATGCTTGTACGCGCCGTTCGTGAGAGCGATCACTCCGGGCACGCCGGTGTAGGGGCGCCAGGAGATACTGTCCACGCCTGCCTGCGGCGTGAAGTCGAAATCCGCATTCTCGCGGTGAAGGTGATGGATGTCGCGCCCCGAGAGGAGCGGGCGAACCGCCAGCGTGAGCCCGCGCGTGCGGGCGCGCAGACGCCACGTGAGGATGACAACTCTGAGACCGCGCGGGACGCACACCTCATGCTCGATCCGTGCCGATTTCTCCAAGCGGAACACCCAACATGGCCAGGGGTCGGAGGCGAACCTTTCGAGCCGCTCGCCGGCGTCCGGGGGCACCGTGCCCGGCGCGTATCGGTGGGCGGAGAGCACGCGCGTGCCGAAGGGTCCCTCGATCCAGACCTCGAGCCCGCTCACAAGATTCATGCGGCCGCCCGGCGGCCGCGTGGCTACCGTGAGGAGGCTGTGGTAGCGGCGGGTCCGGATCCCCGAGCGCGTTCCCATGGCGAACCCGCCCCACCCATCCGCCTCCAGCCATTCCTGTTCGTGCTCCACGCTACGCCTCGCGCCCAGCCAAGTCCTCGAGGAGTCGCGCGACGAGCGCCGTCCATCCCGTTTGATGGCTGGCTCCCATTCCACGGCCCGTGTCGCCGTGAAAGTACTCATGGAAGAGCACCAAGTCTCTCCAGTGGGGATCGCCGGCATGCCGGCGGTCATCGCCCATGGAGGGTCGCCGACCTGTGTCGCCCCGCCGGAAGAGGGCCGCCACACGGGAAGCCATCTCGTGCGCCACCTCCCCCAGATTCATCAGGCGGCCGGAGCCCGTGGGACACTCCACGCGCAGCGTGTCGCGATAGAAATGGTGATACCTTTCGAGCGCCTCGATGAGGAGGTAGTTCAGCGGCAGCCAGACCGGACCCCTCCAGTTGGAGTTGCCCCCAAACATACCTGTGGTGGACTCCCCGGGAACGTACTCGATACGGTATTCCTCACCATTCATGTGAAACACGAAAGGTCTATCATTATGATGCCGTGACATCGACCTTATTCCAAACGGAGACAGGAACTCGTTCTCGTCCAGCAGATATCGGAGAACGCGCTCCAGGCGTTTGCGCGAAGGCACTGCAAGCAGCGTGTGCTCGTGCTCGTGCTCCCGCAGCGTTTCCATGTAGGAGATAAAATGTACCAGATCCTTGCGGTTCCTGAGGAACCATTCCATCCGGCGCGAGAATCCTTTCAGCCTGCCCAGGGCCTCCGATTCGAGCACTTCCACCGCCAGGAGGGGAATGAGCCCCACCATGGACCTCACACGGATGGGATGCGGGTGCCCGCGCAGCATGAGCTGGTCGTAGTAGAACCCATCCTCTTCGTCCCACAGGCCGGTCCCGCCCAGCAGATTCATGGCATCGCTGATGGCCACAAAATGCTCGAAGAACTTCGATGCCACATCCTCGTAGGCGGGATCCTCGCGCGCCAACTCCAGAGCCATCGAGAGCATGGTGGTGCAGAAAAACGCCATCCACGCCGTACCGTCTGCCTGCTCGAGAACCCCACCGGTGGGGAGCGGCTTCGAGCGGTCGAACACACCGATGTTGTCGAGCCCGAGGAAGCCTCCCGAGAAGAGATGCTGCCCCTCGGTGTCCTTCCGGTTTACCCACCACGTGAAGTTGAGCAGGAGTTTCTGGAACGTGCGGGAGAGGAAGACGCGGTCCCGCTGCCCTCGGGGCCCGGTCATCTTGTAGACGCGCCAGCAGGCCCACGCGTGGACGGGCGGATTGACGTCCGAGAACCCGAACTCGTAGGCGGGGATTTGTCCGTTGGGATGCATGTACCATTCGCGCAGGAGGAGCACGAGCTGTTCCTTGGCGAATTGCGGATCGAGGCGGGCGAAGGGGATGGCATGAAATGCCAGATCCCACGCCGCGTACCAAGGGTACTCCCACTTGTCGGGCATGGAGACGACGTCCCGGTTGTAGAGGTGGCGCCAGTCATGATTCCGCCCCTGCTTGCGCGCCTCAGGCGGCGGAGGTTGGGCGGGATCTCCCTCCAACCAGTGGGTGATCACGTAGTGGTAGAACTGTTTGGAATGAAGGAGCCCCGCGTACGCCTGGCGGGCAATTGAGTTCTCATCCTCCGCCAAACCCTTCGGAATCAGCGCGTCATAGAACGCATGGGATTCCGCGACGCGCTGCCAAAACACTTCGTCGAACGGCTCACCAAAGATCTCCTCCGGCGCCTCCCGTTCACTGAAGAGCCGGAGGCAGATCTGGCGCGTCGCACCGGGAGGACAGTCCAGCGCGTAGTGGGCGGCGGCTTTCGTGCCGCATCCCGCGGGATTGACGGCTTCGCGGCGGCCGCCGATCACGCGGTCATGAAACGCGTCTTTCACATAGGTCGAGCCATCGGCCGAGCCAAAAAGCCGCGAGGCGTTCGTCTCGTTTTCCGTGAACAGCCACTCGGGCGGTCGCCCGTCCGGGCCGGTGGCAGCGGCCAGCCTGAACCGACCGAGAGAGGAGTGGTCCGCCCGAACGGCGGCTGAGCCATCGCGGGTGATAACCGGCCGCGGTGGATAGCCCTCCCCCGCGCGCCCCCAAGACCACGTGTTCCGGAACCAGAGCTGGGCCAAGACACGGAGAGCGGCCGCCTCCGGTCCTCGATTGGTAATCGTGATCCGGATGAGCACGTCGTCCGGCGAGGCCTTGGCGTACTCGGCGACGACGTCGAAATAGCGGCCCTCATCAAAGACACCCGTGTCCTCGAGTTCCCACTCGGGCTCGCCCCGTCCACGCCGCCGCCCCTCTTCGACCAGGCGGGCGTACGGAAATTCGGCTTGCGGATACCTGTACAGCGACTTGAAATACGAGTGCGTCGGTGTCGAATCGAGGTAGAAGTAGCATTCCTTGACGTCCTCCCCGTGATTGCCCTCCGGTCCGGCCAGACCGAAAAGCCGTTCCTTCAGGATGGGGTCCCGCCCGTTCCAGAGCGCGAGGGCGAAGCAGAGCCGGCCTTCGCGATCGCACATGCCCAAGAGCCCGTCCTCACCCCACCGATAGGCGCGGCTCCGGGCGTGGTCGTGCGGGAAATAGGTCCACGAGTTGCCATCCGCCGAGTAGTCCTCGCGCACGGTTCCCCACTGCCGCTCCGCGAGGTACGGCCCCCACCGCTTCCAGTTCTTCTCGCGACGCGCGTCTTCCTCGAGGCGACGCGCCTCCGCGCCGGGGTCCGCCGGTGGGACCACGGTCAGTTGGGTGTCCAGTGACCGAGGGCGTCATAGGCCGCGTACTTGTACGCGTCGCACAACGTCGGGTAGTTGAACACCGAGGCGATGAAGAAATCCACCGTCCCCTGCATCATGAGGCACGCGACGCCCACGTGGACGATCTCGGAGGCGTTTTCACCCACGAGGTGGACGCCCAGGAGCCGGCGGCTCTGCGCGTCGAAGAGGAGCTTCACAAAACCATCGGTTCCGACGATCTGCCCGCGCGGATTGTTCGCGAAGGATGTCTTGCCCGCCACGTAGCGAACGCCTTTCTCCTTCAACTCCCGCTCCGCGAGCCCGGCGCAGGAGACCTCGGGGATGGTGTAGATCCCGTACGGCAAGACAGACGAAACCCGGTCCTTGTACTTGAGGTCGAAGGCGTGACACATCGCCACCCTCCCCTGCTCCATCGACGTGGACGCGAGCGCCGGAAAGCCGATTACATCCCCCGCGGCATAGATGTGGGACACGCACGTCTGGAAATGCTCGTTTGCCGCGAGTTGCCCCCGATCGCCGGCCTCGATCCCGACGCCCTCAAGTCCCAACTCGGCCGTGTTGCCAACACGCCCTGACGCAAACAGAAGCTTCTCGCTCACCACTTCCCGCCCATCTTTCAGAAGGGTTACCACTCCCCTTCCTAACTCCTCCTTCACCCGCTCGACCGTCGCGTTGAACACGACTCTGACACCCAGCCTCGCGGTCATCGAGGTGCAGAGAGCACGAGCCACGTCTTCGTCCAGGAAGGGGAGTAGGCGATCCCGACCATCCACGAGGCTCACCGGGATACCGAGCGCGGCAAAGAGACACGCGTACTCGCAACCGATCACTCCTCCCCCGATAATCGTGAGGCTCTTCGGGAAGGCGTCCAGGCCAAGGATGGAATCGCTGTCGTAGATCTTCGAATCGTCAAATGCGATGTTCGAGGGGCGATGGGGACTCGATCCCGTGGCGATGAGGATGATGTCGCCTTGCAATAGCTCCGATCCGTTGGTGCCTCGCACCTCCACCGTGTGCGGGTCCGCGAAACGGGCCGTCCCGCGGAAGGTCTCGATACCGTGGCGTCGCAGGTTGCGGTCCACCTGTTCACGTTGCTCGTGCTGGATCTGGTCCTTGCGATGCATGAAGCTTTGCACCGTGACACCGTTCTTGAGCTTCCAGTCCACGTGGTAGAGTTCCCGCGCCTTGAGGCCGGAGAAGAAAATCGCGGCCTCGCGCAGCGTCTTGCTCGGCAATGTGCCCGTGTTGACGCACGCCCCGCCGAAAACCGGAGCCCTTTCGATGAGGGCCACGCTTTTGCCGAAGTAGGCGGCTTGCGCGGCGCCCTTTTCGCCCGCCGGCCCGCCCCCAATTACGATCAGGTCGTACCTCTTCAGGTGGTTTTCCTCCCGAGTGCGGGGGGTATCTTACTCGATCGGCCCCTGCCGCGCGAGCGCAGTGACTTCATGCGCACGTCCAAGGGGTGTATCTTCCCGCCGTGGATTCCCGCCCTGCGAACCTCGATCACCGCACACGGCCATCCCACCGCATCTGCGGCCGGACCGTCATGATTCCAAGCCTGATCGCCATCGCCGCCGCCTGCTCCTCGGAGAGATCCGGGACACGCCTCCTGATCATCGACGACGACGTCGGGTTCGATCTCGCCGTGGTCCGCCGCGAAGGCGCGTACGATGCGCCGTTTGACCTGAAAGTGCCCTTCACGGATCCGGATGGCGGCCTGGAGGTGATCTATGCGGGACGGGATCCTTCCGTGGAGCTCCTCGGGGTGACCTGCCTTTTCGGCACCGTGTACGAAACCACGTGCGAAGGGGCCGCCAGAAAAGCGCTGGATGCGATCAATGGTCCTGACATCCCCGTGCTCGCGGGAGCCATCTCCCCCTTTGACTTGGGGCAGGCCACGCCCGCTGCAGACTTCATCATTCAATCGGTCCTGAGCCATCCCGGCGACGTCGAGATCGTGGCCTCCGGCCCGCTCACCAATATCGCCACGGCCCTCATGATCGAGCCCTCGATTCGCGAGCGATGGAAAGCCCTCCACGTGCTGAGCGGCGAGTTCCGGATGGGATCCGATATCCAACAGTTCGAGGCCCTGCTGGGAGGAGACCTGAACCTCTCGACCGATTATCCCGCGGCCAAGTACGTCTTTGAGAACGGTGGACCTTTTCCGCTGTATCCGAACGAACTCATGGACGAGGTGCTCTTCAATCGAACGGACCTTGCCGAGATCGCCGCCGCAGGCACGCCTCTCTCCGCCCTTGTCGTTTCAGAGACTGAGGAGTGGATGCGCCTGTTCTCGACGGCCGCTGGAGTGGACGGGTTCTATCCTCACGGGATGACGGGCATCGCGGCGGTCCTCGACCCCACGTATTCCCCCGTTGAATACACCTTCGAGATTCGCTTGGAGGCCATCGGAGAGCCGACCGGCCGACACTACTGGGGCTCGATCGCCACGGTTCGAGGGAGCGAGGGCGAGGGCCCCGCCCACGCCATCCGTCTGCGATTCGAGGAGCCTGAGCGATTTCGGCAAGCCTATCTCCAGCGGCTGAGATGACCCGCGGGCAGCAGTGGCTCCACCCTGCAATCGCCGCTAGGACGTTGAGCCGACTGTTTCAAAGGATGAGATTCCGATGCGACCTGATCTCTCATGTTTGAAGAATGCTATGCCATTTCCTTTGAAGTGCGGCCAAGATCAAGCCCAGGGCTGGGATATTTCTATGTTTAGATATGTTACAGCGGAACGCCTTCCTGCGTGGAACGGGACTTGCTAACTAACCGGTTAGATGCTTCGCGCCACCGGCTCCGAGGCCAGGGACAAGGCCATCCGGTCAAACGGTAGTGGCCGCAGGACGGTCCGGCGCTGGTCACGCGGGCCGATCCTCCTGATTTACCCCTCCTCGAAGCGCTATTCCGGTTTCATGTCGACCAACCGCTTCCCCTTCCTGTACACCGCCCACGCCGGGCTTCCGATTCTCGCCGAGATCCTGTCCCGGAAAGGCTACGAGGTGGCAGTCCACGATGACAACATCACCCCGATCACCGCTTCCCTCCTCCGCCGCGCCTCCTTCGTCGGGATTTCCGTGGAGACCCTCTGGGCCACGCGAGGCTACGAAATCGCGCGCATGGCCAAGGATCTCGGCCTTCCGGTCGCCTTTGGCGGTGCCCACGCCACGCTGAACCCCTCCGATGCTCTCGACCACGGGGACTACGTGATCCGAAACGAGGGCGAACACTCCCTGCCCGATCTCCTCGACGCCTTCGAAACGGGACGTCCGTTGGAGACGGTCCTCGGCCTCTCCTTCCGTGACGGACGAGGGCGGGTGGTACACAACCCCGAACGACCGTTCCTCACGACTCGCGAACTGGACCAGGTTCCCTGGCCGAATCTCCGCAAGATCCACGGATGGTCCTCGCCCGTGAATCTGCTCGGCCGCTACATCTACTTCACGATGGTCTCACGAGGCTGCCCTTTCCACTGCAACTTCTGCTCGATCACGCCCGAGTTCGGGAAGGCCTACCGCCACCGCTCCGTCTCGAACGTGATAGACGAATTGAAGGACCGCTACGACCCGAAGACCCAGTTCCTATTCTTCATGGACGACTCGATCGCCGGCGACACGGAGTATCTGAAGGAGCTTCTGGAGGAGATGCTCTCGAAGAACGTCGCGCCCCGCATCGGCTGGCACTCGCAGATGCGGTCCGATACGGCGAAGGACAAGAAACTCGTCCGCCTCATGCAACGCACCCATTGCCTCTTCGCAACCTTCGGCTTCGAATCCATCGATGACCGGACGCTGCGCTACATGCGCAAGGGGCAGAACCTGAAGCTCATCCAGGAGTGCATCCGCACGATGCAGGCGCACGACATCATCGTGAACGGATTCTTCATGCTCGGCTCGGACCACGACACGGTCGCGAGCATCCGCGAGACGGTGGATTTCGCGCTCAAGAATTGCGTCATCGCCGGCTTCATGCCGATGACCCCCTTCCCTGGGACGCCGTTCTTCGCGGACCTGGAGCGCGAAGGACGCATCTTCACCCGCCACTGGGAGCTTTACGATGTGCAGCACGTCGTGTACTGGCCCAAACAGATCAGCCCCTACGATCTCTACATGGGATGCCTGGATGCGTACCGGAAGTTCTACACCGACCAGCCGAGCATGTTTGCCGTGAAAATGCGCAGGGCCGCTCCCAAGCTTTTCAGGGCGCTAAGGCTTTGGAATCCCGTCAGCTACCTCCGGCCGCACACGCACATCTTCAACCTCGCCACGCTCTGGCCCCTGCTGAAGCTGGTGGACTACGGCAAGGAAATCGCGGCCAACCTCGACTACATCGCCTACTTGCGTTCCTTGGATCGTGATCACCCTCGGGAATTCGTTCCGCGTGCCGGATTGGTGCAGGACGTGCTCAGTTGGCGCCCTGCCAAGAAGTTGATGGCCCTGGCGGCGTAGCACATCGGGCCATTGCAGAATCGAGACGATTTCAAGCCCCTGTTTCCCAGACTTGACAGGGGCCAGCCTATTTTGGTCTAACCTCTGGTATAGGCACGGCGTTTCCCGCGAAGCCTTGGCCCGTTGCTTGCGCGGTGAGAGGCAGGTAGCATCCAGTATGTTGAACTCGGTGGCATCTTTTTGCGTGGCGGCCGGCGGTCAAGCGAGCCGCTTCGGATCCGACAAGAGGTTTGCGTACTTTCGAGGGCATTCCTTCATCGAGATCATCCTGTGTAAAGGCATTGAGCTTGGTTGGCCGATCCTTCTGTCGGTCCAGGAGGAAGAGCAGGCTCGCGCGGTACTGGACTCCCTCCCCCCGGCGGTGCGAACCGACATCCGAGTGGTCACCGACATTCCTGGCACGGCCGGACCGATCGCAGGGCTTTGTGCGACACTGCGAGCCGCACATACCCCGTACGTGTTTTTCGCCGCGGTTGATCTGCCCCTTCTGGATCACCGCCTCGCGATAGACTTGGTCCGCGTCGGAAACGAGGGCGGCTACCACATTGTGGTGCCGCGGACCGCGCGGCGCATCGAGCCGATGGCTGCCGTCTACTCCCGGTCTTGTCTGCCCGATCTGGACGTCTACGTCGCCTCTCGAAAGAACTCCCTGCAAGGCTTCATACGATCGCTCCCCCCGAACCGGGTCTTGTGCTACGTGCCGAGACCGGGCGAGCGCGCGCAGTTCCACAACGTCAACCGGCCTGAGGATCTCGATCGCATCGAGATGGCCCCCGAGGTCGCCGAGCAGGTCTCTCCCACACCCGCCGCTCGCGTGCAGGTTCGGTTCTATGGCCGTGCTAGAGATCTGGCCGGCATTGAGACGGATGACGTCGATCTCCCGTCCGATCCCTCCGTGGGAGAGTTCCGGAAGGCACTCTACGAGCGCTTTCCCGCCCTCTCGCCGTTTGGACAGCGCCTGGCCGTCGCGGTGGTGGACCGGGCCGCCCAGAGCCGAGGCTCATCCGGAGACGGGGCGCCCGCTTCGGTGGTGTCCGACGCGCACTACCTCGCGTCCGGGGACGAGGTTCTCGTGTTGCCTCCGGTCACTGGGGGCTAGTACCATGTTGACTAGTTCTTGGAACAGATCGGTGCCTCCAACATGGTACTTTCGGAACGATGTTTGCTTCCGCAAACATCGTTCCGATGGTCCCGCGTCGGTGACAATCTGCTCCAACAATTCCTCAACGCGGGACTAGGAGAGGAAGATGCCTCCTGCTGCCTCTGGACTCGTATGGAGCGATTCTGACCCGCCTGCCCGCCAGAGCTGGCACGGCGGGCCTGCCGAGCCGCGGGCAGGTCGCTGCGCACGAACCGACGCATGGGAATCCGTCCCTACCTCGCGTCAGGCGGGGCGAACGGCAGGCGACCCGTGAAATTCCTCACGCGCGACCCGATTGAGACGGAGCCGTATCTGGCCAAGGTGGCCGGCGAGGACTTTGGAGGCACGGCCGCGTTCATCGGTACGGTTCGGTCGCTGAATGAGGGTCGCCGCGTGGTCTCGATCACGTTCGAGGCCGCGGAGCCTCTCGCGGAGACGGCGCTCCAGCGGATTTACGAGGCGATGCGGGCGCGCCTCGCGGGAGGCCAAGCCGCGCTCATCCATCGGGTGGGGGAAGTCAAGGTCGGCGAGATCGCCGTTCTGATCGCCGCGTCCAGCGCGCATCGCCGTGAGGCTTTCGACGCCGTCCGCGAGGCCATCGAGACGCTCAAGGCGTCGGTCCCGATCTGGAAGAAGGAGCAGTATGCGGACGGAACGAGCGCCTGGCTCGATGGGTGCGCGCTCGAACCGCCCACACATCCCGGGGAGGAACCTCATGTACGACACCAGCGATAAGTTCGACACCCTGCGCACGGCCCGGGCGCAGGCCCTTGTCCGCGTCAGCAAGCCGACGTTCGACCTCGTCTCGTCCGGCCGCCTGCCCAAGGGAGACCCGCTTCCCGTGCTGCGCGTGGCGGGGGTGATGGCCGCCAAGCGGACGGCGGATCTCATCCCCTACTGCCACCCGATTTCCGTGGATCATGTGAAGGTGGAGATGGAACGAACGGACCGCGGGTATCTCATCACTACCGAGGTGAAAGCGATCGCGAAGACCGGCGTGGAGATGGAGGCGCTTACCGCCGCCGGCGTGGCAGCCCTCACGCTGTACGACATGCTCAAGCCGGTGGATGACGCGATCGTCATCGAGTCCGTGCGGCTGCTGGAGAAAACGGGAGGCAAGTCGGATTTTTCGGACCGCTTCGACCCCGCTTTGCGGGCTGCGGTGCTTGTCCTTTCCGATTCCGTGCATGCCGGAAAAAAAGAGGACAGGGCTGGGAAGGTGATTCTGGAGGAACTCAAGGCCCATCCCGTGAAGGTGGAACACTACGAGATCCTCCCGGACGAACCCGCGCAGATCGCGGACCGGCTCCGCCGGTACGCGGACGAGGAGAAACTGGACATGGTTCTGACGACGGGTGGCACCGGGACGGGGTCTCGGGACCAGGCCGTGGAAGCGGCCCGGCCGCTGCTCGATCGCGAGCTGCCGGGTGTGATGGAGGCGGCCCGTGCGCACGGCCAGCGCCGGACGCCCTACGCGATGCTTTCGCGGGGCGTCGCGGGCTTCCGGCACGGCACGCTGATCGTTACGCTTCCGGGAAGCACGCGAGGCGCACGCGAATCCGTTCAGGGCCTCTTCCCCGCGCTGTTGCACGTTTTCCGCGTCAGCAAAGCGAGCTTCCAGCACGACGGCTCGGCCCGCAAGACCAGACGCAAAGGCAAATCGTGAGCCCAACACCTGCCTGGCTCATCCCCGCGTTCCTTCTCGCGGGGGCCACCTATGGGGCAGTGGGCCACGGGGGCGCATCGGCCTATCTCGCCCTTCTGACATTGGCCGGCGTTATGTCCCCTGAATGGGTTTCGTTCGTGCTCATCCTCAACGTCATCGTGGCCGGCTCGGCGTTGTACCGCTTCACGAGACAGGGCCACCTGCGTCGCGAGCTCCTTGCACCGTTCGCGATCGCCTCGGTTCCTTTCGCCTACCTTGGCGGCGCGGTGAGGCTCGATCCGACCGTCACGGGCGCCCTGCTGGCCCTCGCGCTCTGCGCCGCGGGCTTGCGTTTCCTCTTGCTCGGGCGAGCGGCGGGCCGCCGGTGGCCCCCGCCCCCGCGGCCTCTCGCGCTGGCGCTGGGCGCAGTCCTCGGTTTCGTCTCGGGCGCGGTCGGCATCGGGGGAGGTGTGTTTCTCAGTCCGCTCCTCGTATTGACCGGCTGGGCGGACGTGAAGGAATCGGCCGCCGTCGCGGCGGGGTTCATCGTCCTCAATTCCATCGCCGGTCTCCTGGCGCGGTTTCTCTCAGGGCCGGCCACGGGGACAGGGCTCCCGGGTGCGCTGCCTCTGCTCTCACCGGACGCGATTGGGTTGCTGGCGGCCGCGATCATCGGCGGACAGATTGGGGCCTGGGCCGGTGCCGCGCGTCTCCCGAAACCGGCACTGACCCGCGTACTGGGCGTCGTCCTCATCCTCGCCGCCGTCCGGCACGGCTGGGCCGTGTGGGCGGCCGCACCTGGGTCATGAGTTCCTCCGCGGACACGCCCCGACCATCCGTTCTCCCGATCGGAGAGGCGCGAAGACTCGTCCTCGAACAGACGCGACGCCTGGATGTAAAGGAAGTCCCGGCGCTCAGCGCGCTGGGCTGCGTGCTGGCCGGCCCCGTCAGCGCGGCATGGGACCAGCCCGGGTTCGACGCCTCCGCGATGGACGGCTATGCCGTTCGCTCTGAGGACACGACCCCCGCCACGTCTTCGCAACCGGTCACGCTGCTGGTGCGCGGTGTCGCGCGCGCCGGCGCCGCCTCGCGGGCAAGGGTCCGTCCTGGAACGTCGGTCAGAATCATGACGGGGGCGCCTCTCCCGCCGGGAGCCGATGCGGTGATCGAACAGGAGGCCGTCCAACGGAGCGACGCGGCAGTGGAGATCAGGGGGCCCGTCGAGCCCGGCCGCAACGTTCGCCCGAGAGGTTCGGACATGAAGGCGGGGACGCACCTCGTGGCGGACAGCGAGATTGTCACGCCGGCCGTCATCGCGCTCGCCGCTGCTGCGGGCCGGGAGAGGTTGAGCATCTATCGGAAACCCCGCATCACGATCCTCGTCACGGGCGATGAGCTGGCGTCCGCGGGCAGTCGCCCCCGGCACGGCCGTGTGCGCGATCTCAACACGCCCTTGGCGGCTGCTTTCCTCAAAGACCTCGGCCTCGAACCCGCCGCGCTGATCAAAGTCCGTGATTCGGAGGCCACACTTGTCCGGCACCTCCGCGCGGCGAGCCGCTCGTCGGACATCGTGATCGCGACGGGCGGCGTATCGGTCGGCGATTTCGACTACCTTCCCCGGGCGCTTGCCCAACTCCAGGCGAAGATTCTCTTCAGCGGCGTCGCGCAGAAGCCGGGGAAACCGCTCACGGTGGCGCGCCTCGGCCCGGCGCTACTGTTCGGTCTCCCGGGAAACCCGGTGGCCGTGTTCGTCGGACTCTACGAGTACGTCCGCCCCTCGATCCTGAAAATGATGGGGCGGCCCGCCACGGATCTGAGTCTCCCCCTCGCTTGGGCCCGGCTGTCCAAACCTCTCGAGATAAAACCGGGGCGGGCGCACTTCCTCCGCGTTTCGCTCGATCAGGATGCGGACGGATACGTGGCGACGGTCCTGCCAGGTCAGGAGTCCTACCAGGTGTCCAACCTCGTGTGGACCGATGCGCTCGCGGTTTTGGATGGTGAGACATCGCGCATCGATGAAGGCGAGGTGGTGCCCGTGCACCTCATGCCGTGGTTCGAAGGCGGCTGCGTGCTTGGGGCGAGGCCGCGCGTCCAGTCCCAAGTCCCATTCGCCCCGCGGGCGCGCCCGGAAAAGGTCTGACCGTGATTCGACCAACCGCCCCCAGTCCCGTCTCCCCCGCCATGGAACACGTCTACCGTGAAGTCGGCCGGTACGCGAGTCGCCCGGATCCTGTTCTGATCCTCGGCGAGACGGGCGTAGGGAAGCGCACCCTGGCCTCCTACATCCACGACCAATCCAGCCGTCGCGAAGGGCCGTTCGTCGTTTTCGACACCGTGGGTCTCGAGGAAGAGGCGATCCGAGTGGAACTGGCCGGCGCGGGGGACCCCACTTCCGGCCTGCGTCCGGGCGCCGCGCTCCAGGCCAACGGAGGAACGCTCTACCTCAGCAACACCGACGAGTTGCCAGGTGGCACGCAGGCCCAACTCCTGCGCTTCATCGAGTATGGCGAGATCTACCCTCCCCATGCAAGCACCCCGGTCCGCGCCGATGCCCGGCTCGTGGCCTCCGCTTCACTTGAGCTGCCGGACCGCGTGGAGGCCGGCCTTTTCCGCGGCGACCTGTTCTGCCGCCTCGGGGTCTGCACAATCCGAATCCCCCCTCTGCGCGAGCGAACCCAGGAAATCCCGGGCCTCGCGACGGCCTTTGCCCGGGAGATTCAGGGAACCGAGGTGGGCATCGCCCCGCAGGTCTTCGACGCCCTCCGGCGGTATCCTTGGCCGGGCAACCTGCTGGAGCTCAGGAACACGATCCACCAGGCTGTGGAGAGGGCCGAGTGCCAGCCGTTGCGCTTGGAGCATCTCCCGAGCTGGGTCCTACAGCATCCGTAATCCCCGCCGTCGGCAAGGCACCTCGGAGCCCGATTACTGTACAGTGGACGGCCGTCCTGTGTACAGTAACGGGACCACCCCCATCGCTCGAATCCACCCATCACCGCTCGTCCAGCGGCCAGCAGGCGGACACCCTTGGGGCTCCGACAGGAGCGCAATCGAACAATCAATTCCACTTGACACATGTGAGCACAATGCTAGAATAGGATGGGTGTTGGTATGAATGGCGGGGCTGCAAGTCGGAAGATTCACGATCGTGATCGTTTCGTTGCCCACTCCACGGGGGTTTCCCGTAATCTTTCGTGAGCATGGGCAACTCGGTTCCCCTCTCTTTTGGCTACGTCGGCCTGAGAATGGCTGATCCGGATCCGGACAGGGGAGCCGCTTCACCCGGTGGAAGCCGCAGGAACGGCTCGGCCGGCAAGCCCGCTCCCTCCTCCCCGGAAGCCGAGGACGCCGACGCCCTCAAGATCCTCTTGATCGAGCAGCAGGCGGGCGACGCCCAGCTCATGCAAGTGGATCTCTCGGAGGCGTTGGCCGGCCAGGAAATCTCTGTGCGTCATGTGCGCGACCTGCAGGAAGCGTCTTTACACCTGTCCCGCGAGAGAGTGGATCTCATACTCCTCGATCTCAATCTCCCCGAGAGCCACGTGCAGGACAACCTTGAGCGGATCCAGGAGATCGCCTCCGGGACCCCGGTGATCGTCCTCACGGGGATCGGTGGCGAGGCCTCCGCGATCCGCGCCATCGAATCGGGCGCCCAGGATTACCTGGTCAAAGGGTTGGGCGACCGCGCCACCATGGTGCGAACCATTCAATACTCCATAGAGCGCCACAGATTGCAGAAACAGCTCGATACCGCCACGGAGGAACTGCGGGCTACTCAGGAGAAGCTGGAGTCCCTCGCGTGCGCGGACCCCGTCACCTCCGGGCTGAACGTCCGCGGGCTCCAGCGCGCTTTCCAGCGCGAGCTTCAGTGGTGCCGGCGAATGGGATCCGACCTGTGCGCGCTGGTCATCGATCTGGATGATTTCCGCCGCATCAACTCCAGCCTCGGCCACGCCGTGGGCGATATCGTTCTCGCCGAAACCTCGCGCCTCCTGGAGGAGACGCTGCGCGCCACGGATCACGTCGGTCGCCTCGGCGGAGATGAGTTTCTCGTCCTCCTCCCGCAGACCCGACCTGCCGAGGCGCGTCGCGTCGCGGAGAAGGTGCGCGCCTCGCTCTCGCGCCTACCGATCGTCCTCTCCTCCGGCACGGTCCAATTCACGGCCAGCGTGGCCGTGCTCACCGTGTCCTCGGCCACACAGACCCTGGATGAGCTTCTGGCCCAATCACGCCGGATGCTGGATCGCGCGCGCACCGCCGGTCACAACCGTCTTTCCCTCGAGACCGGGATGGAGGCCGATGCCTCGGATGCCTACTCTCTCATCTCGCGGGGGGACCGGTTCCACGTGGCCCTCCAGCCCATCTTTCGCCTGCAGGACGAATCCAAGGTGGGCTACGAACTCCTGTGCCGCTCGACGATCCAAGGTTACGAACAACCGGATCACTTCTTCGGCCTTTCAATGGAGGCCAACATCCTCACGCTGGTGGACCAAGCCTGCTTCAAGAGCTGCCTCGCCGCTTCTCGCCGGGTGGGGGACGATCTCACATGCCACATCAACCTCTTCCCCTCGACCCTTCTCGGGGTGCCGGCGGCATCCATCCTCGAGGCGCTCCCGGACCGCCGACCACCCGCGTCTTATTGCCTCGAGATCAGCGAGAAGCAGATCATCGGCAGCCCGTCCTACCTCAGCGGACCCGTTCAGGAGCTTCGATCGGCCGGCGTCCGGATCGCCATCGACGACGTCGGCTTCGGGCACAGCTGCCTCGAGAGCCTCATCCTTCTCCAACCGGACGTCCTCAAGATCGATCGCGCGTGTGTGAAGGGGATCGCGGAGAGCGTGGCCCTGTCGCGCTCCCTCGTCCGACTCCTGAAGATGGCCCACTCCCTCGAGGCGGACGTCGTCGCCGAGGGGATCGAGACACGCGAGGACCTCGAACGTCTCAAGGAACTTGGCGTCCCGTACGGCCAGGGCTTCCTCTGGGGCAAACCGGCCTGACCTCAGCCCACACGACCAAGCCCCTTCGACTCACTCCGTCATCCCACGAGGCAGCCGGCCGCCTCGACGATGCGGAACCCCTCTTTCCCTTCCACCTCGACCACGCGCACCGGTCCGTGGTCTCTCTCGATCGTTCGTCTCTCTCCGCCCATCACCACCTCCACCCCCTTCGCCAACCGCCGACGCACGCAGATCTCAGGCCGGACTCCCAGCGGGTGTCCCCCCACGCCATCGCCCCCCCCAGCCAGCTCCTCCAACTCCCTCCGACTCGTCCAACCACCTCACCCTCATCTCTCTCGCCCCCTCCCTCACGTGCTCCGGCATCCCGCTCATGTCCCCCGTCGCCAACACCTCCAACGAGATCACCCTCTCCACCATCCCAATCCTACCCAGCAACTCCGCCCCGCCTCCGCTCCACCCACTCCACCATCCTCACCCCTCCCCCTCACTCCCCCCTCCTCGACCGCCATCACCACCCTCGGCGACGGACCCGGCCGAGCCGCTCGCCTCTCAGTCAAGTTCCCCACGTGCCGACCCACCGCATCCGAGAACCGAAACCACGAGTCCCGACCATGCGTCGGCGCCTGCCCCACCGCCACACACGCTCTCTCAAACGACTCCCCTCGACGAATCCGCTCCAAACACTCCTCCACCACCATCGCCTCAATCCCCTCCGTCACACCCACCCGGTTGAACAACCCTCTCAAATCTCCCCCCCCAAACACTCGCCGCGCCTCGGGATGCACCCCCGATGCGTCAAAACTCAGCCTCGCCTCCATCCCCCCCCGCTCCACCTCCAACACAAGCGCCGCCTCCATCGGAGCTCCGCCCAACGGCTCCGAACAAGGCACCCGCGCCAACCATGCCGCCGATCCCAACGGCACGTCAGGAGTCATCCCGTCATGGTGGGACAACGCAACTTCTGTGGTAGCCCCATCCCCTTGCCGAGGACGGCATGGGGCCATGATAGGCTGCGGCCCAGGAAGGGCCGCATCGAACATGGCCTTCGAGGGTGCGTCCGAGAACGCAGGCTCAAAGCCTGCGGCTACCGGATCTCTCAACGCTTCACCCTTCACGACTCACTCTTCACGATTCACGGCGTGGGATCGTTCACCTTGTTCAGGAAGTACAACCCCCCGTCGCTCGTGCCGATCATGAATTTCTGTTGCCCCGAGTTGTAGCCGACCTGGCCGATCGTCACCCCCGAGCCGAAATCGTACGTCTGGATCACGTTCGCAGCGCTCTCGTCGATGTAGTACACCTTGCCGTTCGCGTTCCCGACCACCATGACGCCTGAGATCAGGAGACCCCCGTTGGTGAAGGCCGATGTCGAGCCGCCCGGGCGGAAGGGGTAGCCTGTCACAGCCGCCGGCGTCGTATCCAAGACATAGAAATGGCCATCCGCGTCGCCGTACTCAACCCTCCAGTTCCCCCACTTCACATAAGGGGCGGCGGTGATGGGGTAGACGCAATTGTCCAGGTTCGCAACGGAGTGGTTGGTCGTATCCCTGTACGGGTAGCTCCCGAGGTTCGCAAGACCCGAGGCATTGTCCAACCCGTGCATGCGACCGCCGTCGTCTCCCACGTGGATTCGGCCTCCCAAGAGGGTCGTCAAGCCGTTGACGTTGTGCAGGGCTGAAGCGCTGTTGTCCGTCTCCACGCTCCCCGCCCCGGTCGTGTTCACGCGGTAGATGTGGGCCGTCCCGGTGCCGGGGCACCCCGGGCTCTGCCTCGATCCCACGTACAGATAGACCGTGCCGGAAAAATCCTTCCAGGCCGGCGCGGTGTGCACCCTCGAGGCGGCGCCCACGTTTTTCGGAAGGGTCTTGTCGGAAATCTGGATCCCGAAAATCCGGGCCGCATCGGAGGTGTTCTCACCACCGAAGTAGAGGTTGTTCGCGTCGTAGATGAGCGGCGACGTGATCTCGTCCACGGCCGATCCGCCGTCCGAATACGGCGTGTTCCAGGCGCAACCGGCGGCGGGCACTTCCAGCGCCTGGCTCACACTGTCATCGGTCAGGAGGAAGACCTTCCCCACCGACCCCGGATCCGCCTTCCCGGTCGCAACGTAGAGAACGTGCAGCCCCGTGTCGGTCGTGTCTCCGTCGTTGTTGAGATCGCAGTCGGGGTTGAATGAGGCCTCATCCTTCGTGTCCCAGATCGGGGTGCCCAGGAGATCCCCGTCCGCGTCGGCGATGTCGTAGGTGTAGAGCGGGTTGCCCGCGGTGTCGCGAACGTAGATGCGGTCGGCCGTGCCGGCCCCTCCCACGTTCTTGAAACCCACATAAACGGCGTACGGTGCGTAGGTGTTCCAATCGTAGGCCAGCGTCGGAAAACCGCCCCCGATGTCCCCTGCCGTATCCGAGGCGCACGACTGAAGCCAGTTAATGGTCGCGCCATTTACCTCCTGTTCTTTCGAGGAACCGCGGCCCGGGCCGTTGGCCACGTCGCTGATATCCTCCACGCACAGGTAGGTGTCCGTGCTGCCGTTGTTGTCTTCGAACCGGAGGTTGTACTGCCCGGCCCCCACCGCACCCCAGTAGATGTCCGGAGACTTGGCGATGAGCGTGGCCACCTTCACCGTCATGTGTCGGGCGCCCGCCGCGGCGTTGATGTTGCTGAAGGTGATCCCCTCCAGCTTGGTGATCGTCGGCGTGTTGGTACCGTCACCGACCTGGAGACCGTTGCCGGAGCCATAGCTGAACGCGAGGCCCGTGATATCCACCTCGCCGTAGATCCGGAACCTGAATCCTCCGGAACCCGGGGCTGTCTTGGTGACCGTGGCGCTGGCGCTCGAGGCCTTGAACTTCCCGGGGTTGGATGCCGCGTAGCTCGCCTGGAAAGTCGAGGTGTCCGCAAGACGCAAGGTGGAGGCGCCAGCCATCTGGAACACGCCGCGCTGGGACACGGTCACGTCCGCATTGGCAACGAGCGTCCCACTCGAGCCGCCCGTGTTGAAGGTGGCCGTGCCACTCCCGCCGCCAATCGTCATCGCCCCCGTGGAGTCCAATGTGCCCGCCCCCATGTTGAACGTGCCGCCCGTCAAAGTGAAGGTCCCCGTCGAGGTGAAAGACGAATTGCCCGCATTGAACGTGCCATCTGCCTGCGCGTAGTTGGTGTCGCCGACAGCCAACGTCATCCCCGCGTTCTGTGTGATCGTGCCCGTGTAGCCGCTCACGATGTTGATCCCCCGAACGTTCAGGTTGGCCGCGATGTTGCATGCCCCCAAGCCGTTTCCGTCGAACGTCGCCGTGTCGATCGAGGAGGGCGTGGTCCCGTTACTGGCGCCACCCGACGAATTGGACCAGTTGCCCACGGTGGCGAAGTTGGACGCCGAGCCGCTGATCCAATACATCGTCGTCCCGCATCCCGCGCTGATCGTCCAGTTCGCCCCATTGTTCAGCGAATCCGTGCTGCTCCCGGCCGTGATCGTCAGCGTCCCCGCCTGGTCCATGACGTCCACGTCGTAGGCCGTGACCGAACCGGTGCCGCTCCACGTCCGCTGCGTGGGCGAGGCGCTTGAACGGATCAGGATGTCGTCCACGCTGCCGCAGCCCGCTCCGTTTCCGTCCAGGACCATGGCGCCGTTCACGGTGACACTTGAAACCCCGATCGTGATGTCCCCGGTGGACTCGTTCCTATAGATCCCGGACGAGCCCACGCTGATCCCCGCTGCTGTGACGTTGGCCGTCGTCTGCTTGAACGTGCCCGAAGTGACTGTGAGCGTGCCGTTGACGGTCAGGTTCGCCGCCGGCGTCCACATCCCCGCTCCGTTGAACGCAAGATTGTAGTACGCGTTCCCCGCCGCGAGGGACGCGTAGGTGGACCCGCCCGAGTAGGTCGTGGTGCCGCTGTCGGTGTCGAACGTGGTGATCGTGACGGTCTCACCCCCCTGGAGCTGGAGGGTCCCGTTGTTGGCGAGAGTGGCGATCGTGACATTGAAGCCCGCCAGCCCGAAGGTGTCGTCGGCCCCGATCGTGAGTGTCCCAAAGGCAACCGTTCCACCCAGGTTGACGGTCTTGCTGGCGCCGTCCACCGTGACCGTACCGAGGTTCTGCCCGTTCCCCGTCAGCGTGGACGTGCCGGAGCCGTCGAAGGTCCACGTGCCCGTACCCTTCGTGACGGACCCGTTCGTCTGGATGATCACACTGCCGGCCGTGTTCACGTTCGGGTTGTACATGCCGAGGTCCAGGTTGCCGTCCGTGAGGGTCAAGTTCCCGTTCACGTCCAGGTTCCCGGAGATCACCACCTCGTCGCGCGAGGGTCCGATGGTTCGCCCGTAGAGGTCGTCGTTCGTGCCGTCCACCGCCGTCGCGTAGAGTCGCGCCGAGCTGGAGAGATTGATGCGAACGCCGTAGAGATCTGTAGGCGACGTATTGATGGGACCCTGCTCGTTGGTCCACGTCGTCATACCGTCGGTGGAGCGCTTCCAGTAGACGTTTCCCGTGCTCGCCGTTCCCGGCGTGGTCCGCGCGGTGTACACGACATAAACGTCGCCGGTCGATTCATCCACGGCGATCTTCGCGCCGGTGACGCCCTTCGAGTCGTTCGTGAGCACGTTGGTCTTGGCGGTCCAGTTCCCGTTCGAGTAGACGGCCGTCCGGATGTCGTCGTCCGCCCCGAGCGCCACGATGTCAGCCGCGTAGGCAAGATAGATCTTGTCGGTCGACTTGTCATAGGCAGCCCCGAAGGTCCCCACGTACGTGGTGTTGTCGGTCACCGAGAGATCGATCGAGGTCCACCCCGCATCCCACGTGTCGGTCGAATCCGCATAGACCTTCGAGGCCAATCGGTCGCTACCGGGGTGATGCCGGATGACCACGATGTTGTTGTTGGCCAGTGGCACAAGTTGGATGAAGTAGTCGCCGACGGCCAAGACCCCGCTCCCTGCCTCCGTCCAGTTGGAAGCCTGAGTGCAGTCGCTCCCCGTCGGACACTTGATCACAAAGGCATCGGAATCATCGTTGATCCCCATGTAGAGGTCCCCGTCGGCTCCTTTGGTGATGGTCGGGACGGCGCCGGACGTGGAGGAGAATGACCCGCCTTGGTTCGCCCCCGTGGCGTTGACGGGGGTTGTGACCAGATCGGTCGTCGTGTCCAGCCGCTCGTACCAGAGGTCGTCCGAGCCGCTGTCGATGGTGACAATGTGAATGTAGTTGCCGGCGCTGTCTCCCGGCGTCCAGCGGTCGTACCACGCGGCGACAGCCACGCAGTCAGCCTGCGGATCCACGGTCACCGCCGCACCCCAGGTGGTGCCTCCGTCCGTCGTCTTGCTATAGGCGCAGATACCGGTGGAGTCCGTGTAGAATGCATAGCCGACATTTGCGCTGGTGAAAACGACCGTCGGACTGGTGCCCTGGTGGATGCCATCGGTGGAGTTGACGTTGGAGTCCACGGCCGCCTGACTGCTGGTGACGTCCGTTCCAGTGTTGTTGATCGTGAGGTGGTTGAACGTCACGGCATTCGTTGTGACGGTCTGTACCCGCGTCCCGTCCAGGGTGATCGTGCCTCCGTTCGCGGAGAACGTGGGTGCGCCCGATACCGTCATGTTCTTCTCAATGGACAGTGTCCCGCTCGTTGACGTGAAAGTGCCGCCGGAGAGGACAAAATTCCCGTTCACATCAATGGCCGAGTTCCCTCCCGTGAAGGTCCCGGCAGCCTGATCGAAGTGATTCACTCCGACGGTGAGGGTGACGGTCGAGTTCTGGGTAATTGTCCCCGTGTAGCCGCTGTTGATGTCCACCCCCCGGACCGAAGCGCTCGCGGCGAGGGTACAGTTCCCCGTCCCTCCCCCATCGAATGTGGCGGTGTCGTCGGTGCCGGGGGCGGTGGTGTTGTTGGCGCCGCCCGAGGACAGGGACCATCGAGTGTTGTCGCCAAAAGTGCCGGCGCCCGCCCCGATCCAATATTTCGTGACCGGGCAATTCGAGGAGAAGCTCCACCCCGATCCGTTGTTCCCCGAGTTCGTGCTGCTGTCCGCGTTGATCGTGATGCCGACCGTGTCCTGGTCCTTAACATCCACATCGTAGACCGTGAAGGTGCCGCTCCCCAACCAGTTCCGGTTCGTACCCGACACGGTGGAGCGGATGAGGATGTCATCCGCGCCGCCGCACCCGCCACCCCCCGCATCCAAGGTCATGGAGCCGCCATTCGATACGCCCCCGCCCCCCACGGTCAGGTCGCCGGTGGAAGTGTTTGTCCACGTGGTGCCCGAAGCGAGGCTGAGCCCACCGGTCGTCACATTGTTCGCCCCCTGAGTGACCGTGCCCGTGCTCACGGTGATCGTGCCCACAACGTACAAGGCGGCGCCGAGCTGGAAATTGTCCTTGGTCGCGTTGACGTCATTGATCGTGAGGATGTAGTAGTCGGTTCCCGCGACGAAATCCGCAATGGTCCAGGTCTCGACCGCGCCGTCGCCGTCGCCCTTGTACTCGACCGTCCCTGAATCCGAGTCCGGTGTCGTGATCGTCAGGGCCTCGCTACCATAGAGTTGGAGCGTGCCGGTGTTCGCCAGTGTCGTCACGGTCAGATTGTTCCCGGCCAAGACGAGCTTGTCGTCCCCGCCGATGGCGAGAGTGGTGCTGGTCAACGCGCCACCACTCAACGTCAGCGTGATGGCGCTGCCATCCACGGTGACCTTTCCCAGGCTCTGCCCGTTCGGGCTCAGCGTCACGGCGCCATTTCCGTCGAAGGTCCACGTGCCGCCGCCCGGGGTGACCGAGCCGGCTGCCGCGATGGACACGTTGGCGAATGTACTCACGTTGGGGTTGCTCACCGCAAGATCCAGATCGCCGTCGGTGACCGTGAAGAGCTTGTTGACGTCGAGGTTGCCGGACACCACGATGTCGTCGTTGCCCGCCGCCCCCGTGTTGTTGATCGTGAGGAGCTCAAAGGCCACACCGTTGGTGCCAAAGGACTGGTCCGCTGCGCCGTCCAACGTCACCGTGCCGGTCCCCTGCCGAAGCTCGCCGGCCGTTTGGATGTTGACATTGCCCGCCAGATTGGCGTTGACGTTGTTGGACATGAGGTCGAGACAGCCGTCCGTGACGGTGAGGTTACCGTTCACATCCAGAGCACCGTTGAGGGTCACGAGGTTATTGGCAGGTCCCACGGTGTTGCCGTAGAGAGGATAGTCCGGCACGTTGCTGACCCAAGCCACGTAGAGGCGTTGGGAGGACAGGATGTTGACGCGCGGATAGTAATCGCCACTGACCGCGTTGAGGGGGCCCATCTCGGCGCCCCATGTGCTCATCCCATCCGTGGATTTCTTCCAATAAACATTGGATGTCGAGGCCGTGCCAGGCGTTGTCCGAGCGGTGTACACCACGTACAAGTCGGCGTTGCCCCAGTCGCGCGCGATCTTGGCCGCCGTGATGCCTTTCAAACTGTTTGTCACTACGTCCGTGTTGAGCGTCCAGCTCCCGCCGGAGTAGGTGGCGGTCCGGATGTCGTCGTCGTTGCTGCCGATCGTGGCCACGTTGGCCGTGTAGGCGAGGTAGACGTCGTTGTTGGTCGGGTTGACTGTCGCCCCGAAGCCCGCGTCGTAGGTGTTGTTTTCGTCGGCGGAGGCGTCGATATTCGTCCAGGAACCGGACCACGAATTCGTCCCGTCCGTGTACACCTTGGAGCGGACCGTGTTGGCGGAGATGTCCCAGACGATCGCGAGGATGTCGCCGCCGGCGAGCGGCATCAAAATCAGGTAGTCGTTCTGGAGATCGAAGGGGTTGGTGCCCGCCTCGGACCAGTTGGCCTGGTTCGTGCAATCCGCCCCGTTGGCGCACTTGATCACGAAGGAATCGCTCGTGTTTTGTATGCCGATGTAGAGGTCCCCATCCGTCCCTCGCACCATGGAGACGAAGGTGGCGCCGGCGGAGAACGACCCGCCCTGCGCCGTCCAGGAGGCGTTCACGGTGGTCGTCAGTCCATCGGTCGCCGTATCGAGCCGGGTGTAGTAGACGTCAGCGCCATCCATCGTGGCGACGTGGATGTAGTTGCCCGTGGTGTCCCCCGGGGTCCACCGGTCGTACCAGACGTCGATGGAGTAGCAATCCGTCTGCGCATCCACCACGACCTTGGAGCCCCACGAGACACCCCCGTCGTTGGTCTTCCGATAGACACAGTCCAGCGTGTCGTCGCGATAGAAGAGGTAGCCCGTGCTGGCGGTCACGAACACGACGTTGGACCCACCGCCCGGGTAGGCCAGAGATGCTGCCGTCAGTGCGTCCGGATTGGTTTGGCTGCCCGTGGCGGATCCACCCGTGTTGTTCAGCGTCACGTTGTTGAAGGGCTTGCTATTGGTGCGGAAGGTCTGGTCCGTCACGCCGTTGAGGAGGACCGTTCCACCGTTGGCCGAGAAGGTCGGCCCCGGCGATCCCACGATCGTGAAACCCCTGAGCACGCTCAGCGTCCCGCTCGTGGACGTGAAAGACGTTCCCGCATTGGAAAGGGCGAAGGGGCCGCTGGATGTGATGGCAGAATCGCCACCCGAGAATGTGCCGGCGGCCTGAGTGTAGCCGCCGGTCCCGAGGGTCATCGTAACGCCTGAGTTCTGCGTGATCGTGCCGGAGTAGCCGCTCACCACGTTGAACCCGGTCACGTCCACGTTGGCGGTGAGGGTGCAGTTGCCCAGACCGTTCCCGTCGAACGTGGCGGTGTCGAGCGTGCCTGGTGTCGTCCCGTTGCTGGCGCCGCCCGAGGAGTTCGACCAGTTGCCCACGGTGTTGAAGTTGGCGGCGCCGCCACTGATCCAATACATCGTCGTGCCGCATGTGGTATTGATCGTCCAGTTGCCTCCGTTGTTCCCGGAGTTCGTCCCGCTCCCCACCGTGATGGAGGCCGCACCGGCCTGATCCATCACATCCACATCGTACATCGTGACACTGCCGGAACCACCCCACGTCCGCTGTGTCGGCGAAGCGCTTGATCGGACAAGGATGTCGTCTGTGCCGCCGCACCCCGCACCCGAGCCGTCGAGCCAGATCGTCCCGTTGTTCGTCACATTGCCGGCCCCGATGGTCAGATCGCCCGTCGATTGGTTGCGGTAGATCCCGGCGGATCCCATGCTGAGACCGCCCACCGTGTAGTTGCCGACCATCTGCTTCAGTGTCCCTGCCGTCACGCTGAGGAGGTTGTTTACCGTCAGGGCCGTCGCCTGCGTCCACGAGGCCGTGCCGTTGACGGTGAGGTTGTAGTACGTGCTCCCGGCGGCGAGAGAGGTGTAGGTCCCGCTGCCGTTGTATTCGGTCGTTCCCGAGTCGGTGTCGAACGTCGTGATCGAGACGACCTCGCCCCCCTGAAGCCGAAGCGTGCCGTTGTTCACGAGCGACGTGGCCGTGAGCGCATAGCCGCTCAGATCGAAGAGGTCATCGCTTCCGATCGTCAAGGTGGAGATCGTGACGGTTCCTCCCAGGTTCACAGTCTTCGCGGTCCCATCCGCCGTCACGGCGCCCACGTTCTGGCCGTTCGGGGAGAACGTGGACGTGCCGCTCCCATCGAATGTCCACGTGCCGCTGCCCGCCGTCACGGACCCGCCCGACATGACGGTCACGTTGCCCGCGGTGTTCACCGCCGGGTCGTTGGTGTCCAGGTCGAGGTCGCCGTCCGTCAGGGTCAGCGTCCCGTTCACATCCAACGTCCCTGAAATCGTGACGTCGTCCAGCCCCGCCCAGCCGGACTGATTCAGCGTGAGGTTGTTGAACGAGATGGAGTTGGTCGTGACTTTCTGGTCACGGACTTGGCCGTCTAGTGTGACCGTCCCCCCATTGGCGGTAAAGGTTGGACCGCCGGAAACGGTCAGGAACCAGGCCACGCTCATGTTCCCGGTCGTGGAGGTGAACGTGCCACCCGAGAGGATGAAATCCTCATTGATGTCGATCGTCGAATTGCCCCCGGCGAACGTCCCGGCGGCCTGGTCGTAGCCGCCCATCCCAACCGCCAGGGTCACTCCCGAATTCTGAGTGATCGCGCCCGTGTACCCCGAGTTGATATCGATGCCGTACACGCTCGCGTTGGCGGCCATCGCGCAGTTTCCGGTGCCACCCCCGTCGAACGTGGCCAGATCGTTGGAGCCCGGCGCCGTCGTATTGTTGGCCCCGCCCGAGCTCAGGGACCAACGGGTATTGTCGCCGAAATTCCCCGCAGAGCCCGCTATCCAATACTTCGTGGTGGGAGGCGTCAGATCGGCCAGGGTGGCGCCCAGGAGGTCGTTGTCCGTGACGACGAACCAGCTCACGAAGATCCGATCCCCCGACAAGATATTCATCTTCGCGCCATAGAGGTCGCCGGAAATCATGTTCACAGGGCCTTGTTCGGGGCCCCAGGTGGTCATGCCGTCCGTAGACTTGCGCCAATAGACGTTGGCGGTGGTCGGGTCGGGTGGATTCGTCCAGGCCGTGTAGATCGCGTAGACATCCTTCGAGTTCTCGTCGAAGGCGATCTTCGCGCCCGTGGGGCCCAACCCCGTATCGGTGAAGACGTCGCTCTTGCGGGTCCACGCCCCTTCCGAATAGATGGCCGTCTCGAAATCGTCAGACCCGTTCCCGATCCCTCCAAGGTCGCCCGCCCAACCCAGGTAGATGTCGTTCGTTCTCCGGTCCACCGTTGCGCCGAAGTGCGCCGTGTACACGCTGTTGTCGGATGTGCCCGCCCGCACGGTGGTCCACGCGCCGTCCCAGGAGTCGGTGGAATCGTGGTAGACCTTCGACTCAATGGTGTCGGCCGGGCGGTCCCAATAGATGGCCAGGATGTTGGCGTTCGGCAGGGGCATCAGGATGAGCCAATCGTTGGTCAGGTTGAACGGATTGGCGCCGGCTTCGACCCAGTTCGCGGCGTTCGTGCAGTCCGCTCCGTTCGCGCACTTGAGGACGAATCCATCGCTGTCATCCGGGATACCCATGTAGACGTCGCCGTCGCTGCCCTTCGTGATCGAATGGAAATCGCCTTGGCTGAACGTCCCCCCCTGCCCGGCGCCGGAGGCGTTCACCGTGGAGGTGAGAGAGTCACCGCTGGTGTCGAGCCTCGTGTAGAAGATGTCGTTGTAGTCGAAGGTAGAGATGTGGATTTTCGTCCCCGAGTTGTCACCCGGCGTCCACTGGTCGTACCAGACGGCGATCCGGGCGCAGTCCGCAACGTTCACGCTATCGACCCGAATGGGAGCCCCCCACGTCGACCCCCCGTCCGTCGTCTTGCGGTAGACGCATTCCTGGCCGCTGTCCGCATAGAACGCGTAGCCGACCTGATCGGTCGTGAACACGGTCGTCGGGCTCGTCCCGCTGTGTTTCGACTGCGTCGAGTCCGCCGCCGAGTCGATCGCGACGACGCAGGCCGAGTCGAAGGTCCAGTTCGGTCCATTGTTCCCCGTGTTGGTGCTGTGTCGGGTGCGGATCGAGGCACCGCCGGCCTGATCCTGCACGTCCACGTCCTGGATGGCGAAAACTCCCGAACCGCTCCAGGAGCGCTGCGTGCCGGATGAGGTGGATCGAATCTGGATCGGATCGCCGCCCAGGCAGCCCCCGCCGCCGCCATCGAAGAGGATGCGACCGCTGTTGGAGACGCCGCCGGACCCCAGCGAGACGTCCCCCGTCGAAGAATTCTGCCACTCGCCGGAGGAACCGATCGAGACCGTGCCGGCCGTCACGTTGGCTGTTGTCTGCACGAGGATCCCGTCCGTTATCGTCAGGGTTCCGTTCACGGCAAGGGCCCCGGACACGGACACGCGGTCGAGACCGGAGGCGCCCGTCGCGTTGACGGTCACGTTGTTGAGGGCGACTCCGCCCGTCGTGACGGCCTGATTGATCGTGCCGTCGAAGGTAACCGTGCCGGAGTTGTGGTTGAAGGTGGGACTGCCCGAGATGCTGACGGTGCGGGAGAGCGCAAGCGAGCCGCTGCCGGACGTGAACGTCCCACCGGACAACGTAAAGTCGCCGTTCACGTCGAAGGTCGAGTTCCCACCGACGAACGTACCGGCCGACTGTTTGAAGTCCGAGGCCCCGACGGTGAGCGTGACACCGGTGTCCTGGGTGACGGCGCCGGTGTAGCCGGACTTGATTTCAAGGCCGCGGACGCTCGCGTTGGAGGTAAGCGAGCAGTTCCCCGTCCCGCCGCCATCGAAAACGGCCACGTCATCGGCCCCCGGCGCGGTCGTGTTGTTCGCCCCACCCGAGGAGGTGGACCACCGCGCGTTATCGCCGCAATTCCCGCCCGTCGACCCGATCCAGTACTTGCTGGTCGGCGGAGCCAGATCCACGACGGAGTCACCGTAGAGGCCGTCGGGTGTGGCCTCGTACCACCCCACGAAGATGCGCTCCGTCGAGAGAATGTTGATCGTGACGCCGAACATGTCTTCGGAGCCCGTGTTGATGGGGCCGTTCTCGCCGCCCCACGTCAGCATCCCGTCACTCGATCTTTTCCAGTAGACGTTGGCGGTTGTGGCGGTTCCCGGGGTGGTGCGGGCGGTGTAGACGACGTAGACATCCTTCTTGTCCTCGTCCAGCGCAATCTTGACGCTGGTGATCCCTTTCGCATCGTCGGTGAGGGCGTTGGTCCGCGCCGTCCACACTCCTCCGGAGTAGATAGCCGTGCGGATATCGTCGTTGGTCCCGAGGGTGCTGTTGTCCGCACAGTAAGCGAGGTAGATCTCGTTCGTTTCGCGGTCCACCGTCGCCCCGAATCCGCCGTCGTAGGTCGTGTTTGCGGAGGGGGCGAGATCGATGTCGGCCCACGCCCCGTCCCACGTGCCGCTGCTATCGTCGAAGACGTTGGACTGGAGCACCCCGGTATAGGGGTCATAGTCGATGGCCATGACCTTTCCGCCGGCGAGGGGCATTAACAGCGGCCAGGCGTTTTGGGGAGTAAACGGATTTGTGCCCGCCTCGAGCCAGTTCGTTCCGACCGTGCAATCCGATCCGTTCGCACACCTGACGACGAACGAATCCGCCAGGGAGATGGTCCCCATGTAGAGGTCCCCATCGGTTGCCTTCGTAATGGCGCCCTCGCTCGATCCCGCGGAAAGGGTGGCGGTCTGGCCCGAGTTCGAAGATGCGTTGACGGTGGAGCTGAGTGAGTCGCCGCTCGTGTTCAGTCGCGTGTACCAGAGGGCGCCTGAGCCAGAATCCCAGGTGACGATGTGGATGTAGTTCCCGGTCGTGTCCCCCGGCGTCCAGCGGTCGTACCAGACGCCGATGCCGATGCAATCCGTCTGCCCGTCTACCGTTTGGGCCGCCCCCCAGCCTGCGCCGCCGTTGGTGGTTTTGCTGTAGACGCAGGTTCCACCGGAATCTCGATAGAACACGTAGCCCGTCGAATCGTCTGTGAACACAACCATCGGGCTTCCGCCGAGGTGTGACCCCTGAACGGTGCTGACGGTTCCGTCAATCGTCACCTCGGCCGCCAGCGCCGTGCTCAGTCCCCATAGGGATATCCCGCACCAGACTACCAAAGCGGCGGGCCACCTTGGGCCTTGGGATATAGCTACGGATCCTAGAATATTGCGCAAGTAGCTCTCCAGCCGCCTAGCTTGGAGCAAGCCCAGTGCCACAACCTGAAATGATGCGGCTTATTATATTATTCTAACTATATATTTTCGGATGGGACTCAAGCGAACTCAATATTTTCGGCTAGGCAAGCCCCTACCGGATGGAATCTTCAGGAAATGTCTGGATTTTTGATGGTGTGTCCAGGGTTATTCCCTACCGCATTTCGAGACCTCCAGGATCCACCTGTAGGGCCTACCCCCCCCTCAGGAAGAAGGACGCCAGACGTCGTGGCCCATCTTGTCGATGTACCCCACATGCCCCCCCGCCGAGACTTTTGACAAACCGGCACGAAATGGCGAAGCAAACGTATATCGTGGCGCGATCTTCATGTTCCCAGCAAGATCGAGGAATCCCCACACGTGCGTGGCCTTCACAGGGGCCAAACCGTCCGAAAACGGCCCGACTTGTTGGTAGGCCGGCTCGATCACCCATTTCCCCTCCCGATCAACGAACCCCCACTGTTCGCCGCGGCGGGCCGCCGCCAGCCCGTGCGAAAAGGAACCGATCTCGTCAAACATTGGATCCAGCTCCCACTCCCCACGTTCGTCGACCAGCCCGTATCGCCCCCCGATGGCGGCAGGCGCGAGGCCATCGGAGAAATCCCCGGCCCACTCGAAAGAATACGGGATGGCCAGTCCCCCCCCCCGATCAAGGAAACCCCATCGCCCCCCCTCGCGAACCCTTGCCAGTCCTCCCGAGAACGGCGAGGCTGCCTCGAACCGCGGCTCGACCACCAAGCGCCCCTTCGAATCCACGAAACCGAACCTCGCATTCAAAAGGACGAGCCCCCGTCCATCCGAGAATGGTTGCGCTTCCTCGTATCCCGGGGGAATCCGCTCACGCGCATCTCGATCCACATAGCCCCACCGGATTCCAACCTTCACCGCTGCCAAGCCCTCGGAAAAGCGGCCCGCGGCGTCGAAGGAGGGGGGGACAATCCATTCCCCCTTCGCATCCAGGTAGCCCCACTTGAGGCCCCTTGCCGCGGCCGCGCGGCCTTCGTAGAAGTCGCCTGCCGCATCGAACGAGCAGGGGATGGCGAGCCTCCCGCGCCCATCCATGTAGCCCCAGCGTCCGCCTTGAACCACGGCAAAACGATCGCTGGAGCCGGAGCAGGCCGCAAGGGCAGCCACCATGGCAGCCACGAAGCCGATGCGAGGCGCAAGGGAGTGCACACATTCATCCTACAACACCGGCCGACCGTCGACCAAGAGTTTGGGGCAATGGCTTACAGGCCCTATCAGCGGATTTCGCATACTGAAATCCGCCATTCGCCTTTCAGCGGCGGGGACAAGGCAGGCACTACTCTTGCTTTCGCTTTTCGCCCTTCCCCTACGGCGTCGGGTCCGCCTCCTTGTTCAGGTAGTACAGCCCCCCGTCGCTCGTCCCGATCATGAATTTCTGCTGGCTGAAATTGAAGCTCACCTGTCCGATCATCACTCCCGAACCGAAATCGTAGGTCTTGAACACGTTGGCCGCGCTCTCGTCAATGTAGTACACCTTCCCGTTCGCGTTCCCCACCACGTGGACGCCCGAGATGGCCAAGCCGCCGTTCACAAAGGCCGCCGTCGAGTTGCCCGGCCGGAACGGATAGCCGGAGAGCGGGGCCGGCGTGCTGTCCAGGACGTAGTAGTGGCCGTCCGAATCGCCGTACGCCACCTTCCACGTTCCGTATGCGATGTAGGGCGCGGCCGTGATCGGATAGTTGCAGTTGTTGAGGCCTAGGGGATGCCGCCCGGGCTCCGGGTCCGAGTAGGGGTAGCTTCCCAGGTTGGCGAGGCCGGAGTTGGCATCGAGGCCGTGCATTCTTCCTCCGTCATCCCCCACATGGACCCGCGTGCTGACGAGTGAGACGAAGCCGTTGATGCCGTGCTGGGCGGACGTGTTGTTGTCCGTTTCCACGCTCCCCCCCCCCGTGGTGTCCACCCGATAGACGTGGGCCGTCCCTCCACCCGGGCAACCCGGACTCTGCTCCGAGCCCATGTAGAGATACACGGTTCCCGTGAAGTCCTTCCAGCCCGGGGCCGTCTGGACACGAGAGGCCGCGCCCACGTCCACGACGGGCGCATTGGGATTCGTGTCCGTATCGGAGATCTGCACGCCGAATATCCGGGGACTGTTCGCCGCGTTCTCGCCGCCGAAGTAAAGATTGTTCAGGTCGTAGATCAACGGCGACGTGATCTCGTCCACACTCGTGTGCGCGTAGGCCGCCTGCCAGGGACAACCGCTCTTGGGGAGTTGGAGAGCGTTGCCGGTGTCCACGAGCAGGAAAATCCTGGCTACGCTCCCAGGGTCGGGCTTTCCGGTCGCCACGTAGAGGACGTGCAAGGTATTGGCCCCGCCGCTGTTGTCCATGTCGCAGCCCCCGAAGTCGGCGGTCTCGTCCTTCGTATCCCACACGGGAGTCCCCAAGACGTCGCCCTCGGAGTCCGCGATGTCGAACTCGTCCACCGCGTTCCCGGCTACGTCGCGAAGGTAGATCCGATCCTCGGTGGAGGGGCCGGAGATGTCTTTTGCGGCGGCGTACACCGCGTATGGCGCGTACGTGTTCCAGTCGAAGGCCAGCGTCGGGAAGCCCACGACCTCCCCCCCGAGCCCGTACCCGCTCGTGGTCCACTGGATCACGGCGTCCCCACCCACCGTGTCCGGCGTCCCATCCTCGTTTGCATCGTTGTCGCTCTCGAACGAGTCCCCCTTGCCCGAGCCGGAGGCGCCGAATGTGGCGAAGACGACAGATCCACCCAGCGCCCCGTCGTTATCCATCAACTTCACGTTGTTCCCGGCCGCGATCGCGCCAAACGCAAGGCCTGCCCCCGCCATCGAGAATCCACCGTTGGCCTTGATGGTCATGAAGGTCGTCCCCGCCCCGCCGTGGTTCTGAAACGTCACGTTCTCGAAATTCGTGATCGTCGGGTTGTTCGTCCCGTTCCCCAGCTCGAGCCCGTTCGCGCCCGCGTAGTCGAACGTCAGTCCCGTGATGTCCGCCTCGCCGTAAATCCGGAAGGCGAAACCGCCCGACCCCGCACCCGTCTTGGTCACCTTCGCACCCGTGTTGGAGGCCGTGAACTTCCCCGGCGTCGCC
>JACPQY010000011.1 GCA_016190245.1 Nitrospirota bacterium
CACCCCCGTTACAGCGTTATGTGCCCCGCATCCTGCGGGGCTTCCTCTCGCAGTACCAGGCCCTCCTGGGCCAGGTATCCCCTCTGAACTATTCGGAGAATCAGGAAAAATCATGACCGAAAAAGGGCGTTGTAGTGCTAGGCTCTGTTTGAAAACCCTTCGCCGGCCACCGCAATCCTTGTAGGGGAGGGTGCTTGCACCCTCCCTCCCTTCGGGCGGGTCCAAGGACCCGCCCCTACGAAGAACCGTCCTGCCCATGGTCGATCCCCTTAAGGTCGTTTTCAAACAGAGCCTAGCTCGCCCTGAATCCCGACCCTCTTCTGTCTGGCCACGACCGATCAACGAACGTGCCGTGATCGGGTGCCAGTTCCTCCTCGACTTGCTCATCCTCACCACCTCCGTCGCCGGTCTGCGCGGCACCCGTGAGCTGTGCACCCAAGAGAAATATTGGGAATGTGCCGTCGAGTTGAATCGGTTCATTCTTGAAGAAACCAATCCCGACGAACGCGCCGAGGCGCTACTCCTCCTGGGCGATGCCTATCTGGAGCTCGGAGAGGACTCGAAGGCGCGTGACGCCTACGAGGATGCGATGGAGATACCCGGCCACCGCGCAACCGCGCTGCGCCGGATGGGTGACGCCTACCTTCGCCGCGGCAACCACTCCGAAGCGATTGCCGTCATGGATCACCTTCTGACCGAGCAGGCCGTACCCGTGGACGACGCCGCCCTCTTCAAAGCCCGTGCCTTCCTGTACGAGGAAGAATGGGCAGCCGCCTCGGCGCAACTTGCCCTCGTGCCCGAAACCCACGATGGGGTGCGCGACGCCAGGCTCGCATTGGAAGGCGTCCAGAACCTTCCCCGACGATCCCCGGCCCTGGCAGTCGGGCTGTCGGCCATCCTCCCCGGCGCCGGACAAGCCTATGCCGGACGCCCCCTCGACGGCATCCAGACACTCCTCATCAACGGTCTGCTCGCCACCGGCATCGGATTCGCGTTCACCAAAGGCGAGCCGGTCGCCGGATCCGCGTTGATCTTTCTCACCGTGCCGTTCTACGGCGGCAACCTCTACAACGCGCATCGCCATGCGGACGACTACAACGCCCGGCAGGCGCGGAAGGTCATAGAGGAGATAGATTCCAAGCTCGGCTTCCAGCCTGTCCCACGGCCTCACAGTTCAAGTCGAGAACCGGCGCAACCGACCTCCGCCTCGGCCGGTGAAGGCGCGATCGAGTTCTACCAGTCCTTCCTCTCGCGGCACTGGGGCGGGCGGTGCGCGTTCATCCCGAGCTGTTCGCGCTACGGTCACGCGGCCGTCATGAAGTACGGCTTTCTTCGCGGAACGATCCTGATCGGCGCGCGCCTCTTGCGGGACAACCCCTCAGCCTTGGCCTACTACCCGCTCACCCGGGACGCGGAGGGGCGGTTGCGGGCCGTGGATCCGGTGGAGTGAGGTTCGCGTTGCGCAAACGATGGCACATGCGTCTTGTCCGCGCGGCTCTCGCCCGCAGCCTCCGCGCGTGGCACCCCTGCGAGAAAGCAGGCGCAATTGGAAGGCCCGACGGTCGCATGCCAAGCCGCATCGCGTGATCTACGAGTCCGTTCCCTCCCACAGGGCACGGATGGGGACGGCGAAGAGATCGTCGCCAAAACGCGCTCCCACCTCGCCATCGTAGAGCACGACTCCGGCCGCGAACCGCCTGCCCGCGGCGGCCTTCAACTTTCGGAGGCCACGAAAATCCGCGGCCGTGACCGTGGCGCCCGCCTTCACCTCCACCCCCGCCACTCGACCGGGACCGCGCTCGAGCACGATATCCACCTCGACCGCGTCCTTGTCGCGGTAGTGGAAGAACCGGATCTCCTCCTCATGCCCACTTGCCTGTCGGCGGAGCTCCTGGAACGCGAAGGTCTCAAGCATCTGGCCGAGCGTGGGGCGATCTTCCCAAAGGGAGGCCGCATCCAGCCCCAGCAGTGCGCAGGCAACGCCCGTGTCGCCGACGTGCAACTTGGGGGTCTTGATCAGGCGGCTCAGCCGATTGCTGTGCCATGGCGAAAGCTCCTCCAGAAGGAAGATCCTCTCCAGCAAGGTCACATAGTCGCGGATGGTCGGCCGACTCAGCTTGAATGGACCCGCTAGGTCGCTGATGTTGACCAGCCGCGCCGTCTGGCCCGCGGCCAGCGCGAGCATCCGGGGCATTGCATCGAGGGAGTTGATCCGTGCCAAGCTTCGGACATCGCGCTGGACGAGCGTCTCGATGTAGTCGCGATACCACGCGGCCCGGCGGCGCGGCGTGGACCGCTCAAGCGCCGCCGGATAGCCGCCGGCCGCGATGCGCTCCGCGAGTGCCCTTCCGAGCCGCTCCGCCCTGCGAGCCCTGAACACACCGTCGAAGAGCCGGTCGAGAAAGCGCGGCGCATTCCCGTCGAGCTCGCACTGAGCCAACGGGTGCAGCCGGAGGATGCCGATGCGGCCGGCCAGCGAGTCCGCCAGCGCCGGGACCAATAGCACATTAGAGGATCCCGTGAGGAGGAATCGGCCCGGGCCGCGCCGGCGGTCCACGGCCGACTTGAGTGCGTTGAAAATCCCCGGTACGCGCTGCACCTCGTCCAACACCGCCCGCTCCGGCAGGTCACCGACGAAGCCCACGGGGTCGGCGGTTGCCGCGGCGCGGGTCACATCCTCATCGAAGCTGAAGTAGGCGTGGCCCAACCTCTTGCCTACGACCTGCGCCAGCGTCGTCTTGCCGGACTGGCGTGGGCCGTGGATCAGGACCACGGGCGTATCCGCGAGCGCCTCGACAAGACGAGCCTCCGCCAAGCGGGCGTAGAGCGGGCCGACTCCCATGCCGGCCAATTGTAACTCGGTGCCTCGGCTAATTGCAACGTTCTTCATCGGCCAGATGAAACTTCATGGCTCGGCCAAACGAAATGCTGGGCATCACGCCCCGCCCAGGCCGCCGGCTATGTCCTCTCCGAATCTGCGCACCGAGACTCGCGTGCCCTGAGAGTCAACGAACACCCCCAGCCCCCCCCCCGGCCGCGCATCTTCAGGCGATCGATGTCTCGAAGCCGCGGCGGTCCATGCGGCCCCAGCCTTTCGCGCCCCGGAGGGCGCCCAGAAACCCACGAAAGCGCCAGAACGCGCAGAGCTGCCGGTAGCCCAGGTTCTCCACGAACGCGAGCGCGAAGAGCCGGACGAGGTCGGCCGTGCGCGGATAGCGGCGAAGCGACAGTTCCTCCAGTGCAACCGCCGCCACGGAGAGCGCCATCCCCAGCACGATCGCAACCATGATGAACGCCAACACATACGGTCCGCGCAGGCTGCCCAGAAAGAGCGCGAGGGCCAGGGACACGTATCCCCCCATCTCGATCACCGGCCCGAGCATCTCGAGGAAGAAGAAATAGGGGTAGACGAACAGGCCGATCCTCCCGTAGCGCGGGTTGAGCATCATCGGCCAGTACCGGGCAACCGACTCGACAAGCCCGCGCTGCCAGCGATCACGTTGCCGGCCCAACGCACGCAGCGTTTCAGGGCACTCGGTCCACGCGACGGGATCGGGGACGTAGGCGATTCGATAAGGGATTCGCTTCCGCCGGCAGTAGCGGTGAAGCCGGACCACGAGTTCCATGTCCTCCCCCACAGTCGAGCGGCTATACCCGCCTGCGTCCACCACGGTCCTCCGGCGGAACATACCGAACGCCCCGGAGATGATGAACGTGCCTTGCATCGCGGCCCACCCCATCCGACCCGACAGGAACGCCCGGAGGTATTCGAGCACCTGGAGTTGGGCAAGAATTCGCCTCGGGAATCGCACTTCCTTGAGCACCCCATCCTCAACGCGACAATCGTTCGCGATGCGGACGATCCCTCCGGCGGCGACGGTGGACCCGTCTTCGAGAAACGGTCTCACGAGGCGGATGAGCGCCTCGCGTTCCAGCAGGCTGTCCGCATCCACGGCGCAGAAGAGCGGCGTCGAGGCGAAGTTGATCCCCGCGTTGAGAGCATCGGCCTTGCCGCCGTTTTCCTTGTCCACCACCCAGAGATTCCGCGCGCGACGACTTCGGTACGTGCCGCGCACAGCCGCCGTGGGGAGACCCGCCGTGGGGGCGCGTGGCGCGGGTTCGAGTTCGAAAGCCTCGATCATCCGGGCCAGCGTGTCATCGGTTGATCCGTCATTCACGAAGAGAACCTCTACGCGGGGATAGACCACGCCAAGGAGCGAGCGGACGGCGGCCACGCACGTGGGCGCCTCGTTGAAGGCCGGGGTGATGAGCGTGACCGGTGGCGCGCCGGCGCCCGCCATCAGCTCCTCGAGATCGAACGAGCGCAGCCGGCGCGAGTGGCGCTTGAGAGCCCGAAACGCAAAGACGCTCGTGGCAAGGTAGACCGAGTTCAGAACAAGGAAGTAGAGGAGAACCAGGTCGTTGAGGAAACCCAGGACGACAAAGGCGGCCGCCGTCACGACGCGGCACCCGAGAGGACCTGACGGACCAGCTCCGCGCGGGGGTGGCTCGAGGCCGCCACCCGGGCCAGAAGGTCGGTGGCCTTCAGCCTCTTGAGGCCCCACGCGGCCTGGAGAGCCACCCAGGGGGAACGGTCCGAGAGCGCGACACGGAGAGGCTCGACGTCGGCCTCCTCCCCCAAACGGCCCAGGGCGGCCACCGCATGCGTGCGGACCACAAAATCCGCGCTGCCGCACACGGCGCGGACGGCCGGTAGGTGGCGCGTCTGTCCCACCGCGCCCAGAAGCCGGAGGCACGCGCCGCGCAGATCGCGGCCCTTCTCGCGCGCGAGAACCGTCGCAGCCACGTCCGCCGCCTGGGTATCGCGAAGCTGCCCGAGCGTGTCCGCGAACACGGCCCGGGTCCAGTCCGGATTGTCCGGGTTCGCAAGTTGCGAGCGGAGTTCGGCCCCCGCCTCGGGCCCGGCCGCGGCCAGCATCGAGGCGAGGAAGCCGGCACTCCACGTTTCGAAGCGGTGCAGCGTGTGGAGCACGGCGCGCGCGTACCGCGCATTCCCGCTCCTCATGAGCGCCCGCGCCGCCACCATGGCGACAAGCGGTGAGGCATCGTCGAGCGCCTCCACCACCGCGTCCGAGTGTGCGGGAAGTCCCAACGCCCCGAGGATCCGCACCGCTTCCGCGCGACCCTCCGGAGCCGACCGTTTCCAGCGGCGCGCCAGGTCGTCCAGAAACGGCTGCGCGATCTCGATGAGGACGCTCTTTGCCTCGCCCCTCAGCCGACCCGCCAGGCGGGCGACGTAGGCCAGAAAGTGCGGGATGTCCTGCCGCCGCACGTGTTTCCAGAGCAGATGAACGCGCAGTCGCCCGGCCGCCTCGGCTTCCGGCCGCGCGTGTGGAGAAGTGATCTCCAGGAGGAGCGGGCGCCAGACCGATTCCAGGCGCGACCACCGTCGCTCGCGCAACCGGTTCCTAAACCGAAACGCCACGGTCGAGAGGGCAAACGCGAAGACGAGACAGAACAGGAACACCACCGTGACTACTAAGTAGAGCAGGACCCTGTCGCTCAGGAAGACGGCCGGGATGGTCGCGGACTCGCCGCCCATCAATCCCATTGCGGGCCAGATCACGAAGTCCCCAGGCACCGGCGCACCCTCGCCAGGAGGTCCACCGGAGACACCGGTTTGACGACGCAGTCCGCCGCGCCTAACTCGATCGCGCGCCCCACGGCGTCCTCGTCCTCCGGCGTCGTCAGCATGATCACCGGCACTTTCGCGGTTTCGGGGCGACGGCGAAGCACTTCCAGAAGCTGCAGACCACCGATGCTGGGCGTCTGAAGATCCAGGAGGACAAGCGAGACACTCGGATCCACGGCGGCTTGAAGCGCCGAGGCCCCATCCGCGCAGTGCACCACCTCGTATCCCTCTCTCGACAAGCGATGTTTCATGGCGGCGGCCGCGAGATCGTCGTACTCCGCGATGAGGATCTTGGGCGCCTCCGCGAGCTCCAACTCGGCGGCTTCGGGAACGAGCACGGCGCTGCGCCCCTCGGCGCGGGCCTGTCGCAACAGTTCACCGATGGTGGCCACCGCACTCTCCGCCGACATGTCCGCCGAGACCCTCGTGAAACCGGCGCTGAGCGTGAGATGAAACGTGATGCCGTCGCCCGAGCGGAATGTGCGGGCGCGCGCGGCGTCCAAAACCTTCTTCAAGGCCCTCCGGCCCCCGGCCAGAGCCGTGGCGGGCAGCAGTGCGGCAAACTGGGCGCCGCCCCACCGGGCCACGAAGTCCGATCGCCTCAAGCTCCGGGCCACGCCCGCGCCTGCCTCGCGAAGGACCATGTCCAGGATCACGCGCCCGAACGCCTCGTGGAGCCCCGTCACGTCGTCCAGTTCCAGCAACGCCAAGACCAGAGGTTTTCCGGTTCGGACCGCCTCGGCCTTGGCCCGCTCGAACGTCTCGCCGAGCACGGTCCGATTGGGAAGACCGGTCAGTGCATCGCGATGCGAAGCCGCGAGCGCGGCCGATTCCCGCGCCAGAATCCCTTCCACGGCGGCGGCCAACTCGCCGGGATCAACGGGCGCCTTCAGCCACGCGTCCGCCCCCAGAGCCACGCACTCTCGCCGCTCCGCCTCGTTTCCCGAAACGGAGAGCACGATCACGGGAATTCCCGCCGTGGAGGGATGCTCCTTCAGGCGCGCGAGGAGGCTCCGGCCGTCTGCATCGAGCACGGCCATGTCAACGATCACCAGATCGAACCGGCGCGCGCGAAGGTGTCGGACGGCCTCGGCGCAGGATGAGGCGATTACGGGTTCCCCCCCACGAGGGGCAAGTGCGGCGATCAGTTTCGCCGCTTCAGCCGATCCCACGATGAGGAAACCATCTCTCGCCGGTCCCGCCGCCTGGCGGCCGAGCGCGGTCAGGAGGGGCTCCAGACCGTCGAGCGGCTTCCCTGCCGCCGATTTCTCGAGTGCCTCCGCCGCGAGGGCCACATCGAGGAAGCCGCCCGCCGCGGCCCTCCGCCTCAACGAGCGAGCAAGCCGCCGGACCGACGCCACGGCTCCCGCCTCACCGTGTCGCAGGGGCTCTGCGATCAGTTCCAGCGCATCGAGAAAACTCCTCGCGAACTCGCTAGGCCGGCCTGCCCCTTCCTCCATTTTCCCCCGCGCGCCGCAGGATTCCGTGCGATCGGACAGCGCTCACCGGCGCCATCCACCCGCTCGAAACGCGTCGCGCCACGAGCGCGGTGCCTTGCTCGCCTCCGTCCGCACCGTGCCCGAGAAGCCCCTCATGGTTGTGGTCGCAGAGGTCAGGTTTCGCCACGCACCCTCGCGGTGCCGAAAAATCGTCGCCCCCTCGCCAATCGCCCGTCGCGCGCTGATCGCACACAACCTCCGATCGCGAGTGCGGCGTGGATAGAACTACGAGGTTGGTCGTCATCCCTGACCCTGCACCATTCCTAATCCGCGTATTGTCGCCTAGCCATGTCCTCTTTGTCAAACCACGTGCCGCCGCCGGCACCCCACACTTCAATCCCCCGGACTCCCCCTTTTCTGCTTGCTCACCGCGCCCGGACGCGGTAATTGGATCGCTTTAGTCGTTGAGAGCTATGCGCTGCTAGTCGATGGGAGGTGTTATGGAACCATTCTTTTCAAAGCGCCGTGCTGTCCCCTTTCTCGCCCTGTTGCTATCCTCGTGTGCCCTGATCTTTCGATCAACGATCCCGGATGTCGGACCGCCACCGGATCTTCGGGTCGAGATCACGCCTGCCCGCCTCGCGCGCGGGGAGTACCTCGCCCGGCACGTGATGGCCTGCATCGACTGCCACTCGGATCGCGACTTCGGGCACTTTGCGGGACCCGTCGTGACCGGCACGGAAGGCAAGGGAGGGACAAGGTTCGGGAAGGAGCTCGGTCTCCCCGGCACGCTCTACGGGAAGAACATTACACCCGCCGCGCTGGGGGCGTGGACCGATGGCGAGGTGGCCCGCGCCATCACGTCGGGCGTCGGCCGCGACGGTGAAGCGTTCTTCCCGATGATGCCCTACCCGAACTACCGGCAGATCGCCACAGAAGATCTGTACTCCCTGATCGCCTACGTACGCTCTCTCAAACCCATCACGAACGAGGTCCCGAAGCGGGAGCTGAACTTCCCCCTCAAGTACGTCGCCCGCACACTGCCGCGCCCCTACGAGCCGGCCCCACCGCCAAATCCTTCCGATACTGTCGCGCGCGGGAAGTATCTCGTCATCATCGCCTCCTGCGCGGATTGCCACACGCCCATGAACGACCGCGGCCAACCCCTGCCGGGGATGTACATGGCGGGGGGGAACGAGTCGGAACTACCGTGGGGGACGCTTCGCGCAGCCAATATCACTCCGGACGTGGAGACCGGCATCGGCCGCGTCCCCCGCGAGGTGTTCATCAAGCAGTTCAAGGGATTCTCCACTCCCGAGGGGAAGCGCCTGCCCAACGGGACGGACGGGTTCAACACGGACATGCCGTGGACGGAGTACGGCGGTATGACCGAGGGGGACCTGGGCGCGATCTACGACTATCTGCGCACGATCCCGCCGGTCAAGAACGCCGTGAGGTGGTTCACGCCGCCCGGCGGGCCGGCAAACCCGTGAGACGAGGCGCCATGAAATCCCTCGCCAGCCTGAGATCGCCGCGGACGTCCCCGCCGCCAGGCAGGCGCCCCGTCGCGATGACAGAAGGCACGTCATTGCGATCCGCCGCAGGCGGAGAAGCAATCTCGAATGGGTCACACGCCCCCACACCTTCTGGTCCAGCCATCAGAACTCTTCCGGCAATCGATTGACCTTCGCCGTCCGCTCCACCAGCACGTCGTAGGGCTCGTCCGCCACGTTCACGAGCCCCCAGTTGTTGTTCTCGCCGTCGAATCTCCCCTCGGCGGGCTGATCGGCGTACTCGAACCAGTGGTATCCCACGACGTACGGCGCGGCAAAGCACCGCCGGGCGTACGCCTCGAAACGATCCGCACGCTCGATCTGGTTTTCGAGCGTGGGATAGATCGGCGGCCACGTGTTCGGCAAACCCGAGTCGGCCGCGCGGAAGCCGAACTCCGTGACGAGGATCGGGCGTCCCGTGAGAGCGTGGAAATGCTCCAGCCACTGCGATGTATCCGTCCGCACCAGCCCGAGCTGATCGGCGGGAAACGCAAGCGCCGGATCGATCACGAACTCATAGGCATTGACCGAGACCACGTCCAGATGGGCCGCCGAGGCCGCGGCCACCTCGCGGGGCGTCATCGCGCTCACGAAGCGCGCGCCCAGAACGAGATGATTCGGATCGAGCCCGCGAATCGTCCCCGCGGTGACGGCGAAGAAACGATCCGAGAGCCGGCGCAGAAAGTCGGCCCGGTCCGCACGCGCCTCCGGGGACAACCCCTCCGACGGCAACTCGCCCGTGGCGGCGAGCTCTTCGAACGACCCGAATGAGGTTCCCCAGGCTTCGTTGAAGCGAGCGATGTTGTCCCTGTGCCTTTCTTTCAGTGTCTCGAGAACCGCTTTCTTCCCGGCGACCGAGGCGTCCAGCTTCAGGTAGTCGTCGAAGATCTCCCGCCCGACGCGCCAGTCCGGCCCCCAGTGGAGCTCGTTATCTATGAAGTAGCCGACGAGGAGCGGGTCGCTCTCGCGTCCGGCGATCCCCTCCCCCGCGAGCCGGGCCACCCCGGCCTCCCACTCGGTCGAAAAGTAGTCCGGGATTCGGCCCGTCTGCCAGTCGGCCTGCGCAAGATTCAGGATGATCGTGTATGGCATCCGTTTCCCGAGCGATTCGTTGCTGCTCCACGCGCCCACGGTGGTCCAGCCCCATTTCAGAAGGCGTCGCGACGTCTCGTCCGCCCACGCCTCCTCGCCTCCGTACTTCTTCGCGACCGCCTCGTGATAGGGGTTCTGGTCGCTCTCGCGCCCGCGGTCGCCGTTGTAGGACGCGTGGTTCACGCCCGTCGAGTAGAAGCGCCCTCCATCGGGACCCACCAACCACCACCGATCGCACCGCAGTTCGACGCGGAAGAATCCCGTTGCCTCACCCCGGTAGGAGGGGTCGCACGGGTCCGTCGCCGCGGAGGAGCATGCGACCGATCCGATGCCGATGGCCAGCAAGAGGGCGGCAACCGGTCCCGACCGACTCTCTACCCCTGCCGGCGCCCGACACCTCACCGCAGCGGATTCACCACGCGCAGGAAGGGGAAGCGGTGGAAATCCACGTCCGCGCTCTGGATCTCCTGGATGCCGTTCTCGCGGAGAACGACCGCGATGTGGACGTCGTGCACGAAGCGCCCGCCCGCGACGGCCACCTCGCCCGCCACCTGTTTGAGAACGGCCAGGTGACGGTCCGTGTGACGCAGGATGACAAGCGAAGGGCTCGCCAGGAGGCCTTCGAGAAAGGCCAGGGCCTGGGGAAATGTCATCGGGTGAGGCAGGAGGGCGCGGTGCGTGGACGTACGCAGGAACTCGTAGACGATGGACCACGTGAGGCACCACGGCTCCGCCCCGGCACGCCACCCTTCGAGAGCCTTGAGCGCCGGTGTATGGTGGGGGGCTCCCCTGACGGCAGCCGCCACGAGAACGTTCGTATCAACGGCGAACACGCTCGTCGCGCTCGATCGCTTCCTCGATGGCCTCGCGGTTGGTCAGGTCCACCAGCGGCTTGCCGCACTCGAAGGTGGGCAGAGGCTTCAGCTTCGGCCTGCGCCCCAGACGCGGGTCGAGCCCCCTCCTGAGTGTCTCCTCCACCGTGCGCGACAGCGTGGACCCCATCTCCACGGCCCGGCGCTTCAGGGTCTTTATCACATCATCCGGAATAATTAGGGTGGTCTTCATATGGGAATTCATACCACACATGGGGCGGCCCATCAAGGTTCGACCGCTCGGTCGCGAAACGCCCCCAGGCAGCGGATCGCCCCGCCCCTCGCACTAGGCCGTCACCGGCGTCTATAATCCGACCCCAAGATGATCTCCGACCGCCTCTCCCCGGACCAGAGACCTCGCCCGAACCGCCGCCTCGATCCATCGCCCCTGCCGCCCGAACCTTCCACGGCCGACGCCTCCTCACCGGCTCGCACCCTGGGCCGAATTCGGCCCCTTCGCCTCGCCGCCCTCGCCCTCGTTCTGGCACCGCTGGTCCTCGCGGTGGACACGATCCGCAGAGCCCCAGGAGTGGCCTTTCTCGAGCGCGAGAACCCCGAACGCACGCATTGGATGGAGGTAAGGGAGAAGCAGGCCCGCAAGGCCGGGGCGCGATGGAAGGTCAACCAGAAGTGGGTTCCGCTGTCCCGGGTCTCGCGCCCGGCGCGCCTCGCCGTGATCGCCGCCGAGGACAACGATTTCTACAACCACGAGGGGTTCGACCTCGAAGAGATCCAGGCCGCGATGGAGCGGAACTGGAAGCGCAAGCGGTGGGTCCGCGGGGCGAGCACGATCTCCCAGCAGCTCGCGAAGAATCTCTGGCTCTGGCCCGGCAAGTCCCTCTTCCGCAAAGCCGAGGAGGCGCTTCTCACGTACCGCCTCGAAAAGAGCGTGAGCAAGAATCGCATCCTGGAGTTGTACCTCAACGTCGCCGAGTGGGGCCCCGGGATCTTCGGGATCGAGGCGGCGTCGAACCGCTACCTCGGCAAGTCAAGCGCCTCCCTCTCCGCGGACGAGGGCGCGCTCCTCGCCGCGATGCTGCCCAATCCCTTCCGGCTGAGCCCTGAGAAAAATCGGGGCGGAGTCGAACGCCGTCAGCGGATGATCCTTCGCCGGATGCGCCGTCTCGGTTATCTCTCCCCGCCTCCCACGACCGCTCCCCCGCCACCTCCGCCCCGTCCCGCCGCAGTCACAGAGATCATCGAGGTCCCACCCGCCGTCGCCCTGCCGGAGACATCACCGCCTTCGAGTGCGCAGCCTCCACCCAAGAACCAGGCCGAAGCAAGCGGGATCGAGCCCGAACCCGAAGAAGAGGAACTCCCTGCCGAAGAGAGCGAGATCGGTGCGCAAGACCTCACTCCGGAGGACGCCCCCAGCCCGCCCGTCGCAAGCCCGGACTCCCCCCCGCAGGGCGGGGAATGACGCCCCCGGCCCACTTTGCCGAAGACGTCGAACCTTGCGCCGTTCAAATGGAATTCCCTGACAGCCGTGGTAGGATAGTACGGGCTGGGGAGGCTTGGGGCTCCGGCACATGAAGATGTCTTGCAGCAGGAGCGAACGCAGGAGGTCATAAGGGGTGTCGTCGAAGAGAATGGTTCTGTGGGGAGCGCTTCCCCTGGGGCTCCTCGCGTTCTTGATCGCGATCGTCTCCGGGATGGTCGGGCCGAAGGGCGATTCAACTCCGGCGGCCCCCCCCCTCTCGAATAGGAGTGCCGAGAAGGAGACTGCGCCCACGGCCGAAACAGCCTCATCGCCCGCCGATCAGGTGGTGCCGACTCCATCGCCGGCGCCGCACCAGAGAACCGGAACACCCACCTTCACCGCTCCCCAACTCAACTCCAAAGGCTGGGAGAAATACCGCTCGGGGAATCTGGATGAGGCAGAGGGGCTCTTCAGGCACGCGACGGTCCTGGATCCCCTCTTTCCGGACCCCTACCTCAACCTCGCCCGGGTGATGAACGACAGAGAGGACTTCGATGGCGCCTACCTGATGCTGAAAAAGTTCCGAACCCTCGCGCCCCACCATCCGGACATCGGCGCGGTTGATGACGTGATCACGCAATACGAAACGAAAAAGGGGCTGAGAAGTCCCGGCACCCAAGACCTCGGTTCCCCCGCGGAAGAATGAACACTGGAGGCCACGTGGAAAGGTCAAACCCGCAGATCCGCACCATCCTGGCCGTCGCGGCCACGCTTCTCGCCCTTCCCCTCTTTCCAAGTTCGTCCCCCGCCGTGAACCCCAACGGCGCGCGGCACTCCTCGGATCCGAACCAACTCTTCTGGTTCATCCAGGTGGGTGACTCGCACGTCGGCGAGAACTTCGACGGCGGCACCCAGGACAGCGAGTACCTGAACTGGCTCGTGACCGAGGCGCGGACCGTCGTCAACCCCGCCTTCATCGCCCTGAACGGCGATCTCACGGACTCCACCAACGGCGGCCTCATTCCGAACGGTCCCCACCAAGCCGAGTGGAACGAGTACAAGGGCCTGGTGGACCCCAGTGTCAACGCGACCAACTTCTTCGATGCGGCCGGCAATCACGACCAGTACAACGACGGGAGCCTCTCCTACTATCTCAACAACTCCATCCAGGGCAGGGCAACCCAGGCAACGCAACAAACATGGATCAGAACATTCGCCTTCGGGAAATACGCCTTCGTGAACGTAAGCACCCCGGGTGATGACGGCGCGTCGTGGCCCTTTGACCACGCCGGTCTCCGGGCGGCCGAACTGGCTTTCATGGAGTCCTACTTCGGCTCGAACATGGATTCGAAGCTCCTCTTCATCTTCGGCCACCACCCCTCCAACGATTTCAACTACGGCAAGACGGAGTTCTTGAACGACCTGAAGAAGTACAGGGTCGCCGTCTACGCCTACGGGCACACTCACAGCTACAACGAGGGGCGCTCGGATCAGGTCTTTCACCTGAACGTGGCCTCGCTCGGGAAATCCTCCGGCAATCACTACAACCTCGTGGCGGTGGACAACAACGGCGTCTCCATCGTCGCCCACAACGCGAAGGACTGGCCCGCGGTACTCATCACCACACCCGTAGACAGGAACCTGGGAGGTTCGAATCCCTACGCCTATCCCCTTTCCAAGAACTCAACGTCCAATGCGCTGAGGGCCATCGTCTTCGACAAGAACCCCGTGACGTCGGTCTCCTACAAGATTGACAGCGGAGGCTTGGTCGCGATGAGCCAGGTCGCGCCCGGTGTGTGGCAAGCCTCGTGGGATTCGACCGGCGTCGCAGTCGGACAGCACACGCTCACAGTCCAGGCCGTGGGATCCGCCACGCGAAGCGACGCGGTTACCTTCGACCTCAAAGTGACGGCCTGCGATGACGGCCTCGACAACGATGGCGATGGAAAGACCGACTATCCCGCCGATCCCAAGTGCTACGGGGAGAGCGACGACTCCGAGGGCAACTGCGACTACGGCACGGACGCCGATCTCGATGGGTCATCCGTGTCGTGCGACTGCAACGACACGAACCCCTATGTCTCCCCCAACCACCTGGAAATCACCGGGAACGGAGTGGACGACGACTGCAACCCGAACACGCCCGACGAGGGCGGGGGTGACGGCGGCTGCGCTGCCGAGCCCGTCCCGGAGGCGCAGGCGAGCCCGGTCCTCTTCATCAGCAGCGATTCGGTGCCCCACCGGCCCGTCATGAGTGCCTCGCGCTTCGGATCCGGAACCGCGGGGGGATTGTGGCCCGTGGGAGCGCTATTCATGGTCGCCCTGGCCTTCCGGCTGGCGAGGAGGAAGAGAGGAGCCTGAGCCGGCCGCGCAGCGGCCCAACGCCCGGGCGTCAGCGGCGGGGGCGGCACCGCCCCAGACCTACGGTTAAGCCACCGAGTAGGAAAACCCCTCTCTCCCCCCTGTCCGCTGCACGCCTTTGTTAGATGCCGTCACGTTTAGTTAGCTGACGCAGCAGCCCGTGGATGTCGCCCAACACCCAGACCTCACGGATTTTCTCACCCTCAAAGGAGAACACTCCTGCCCCGGCATACGTGACCTCTTGGTGCGTCGGTGCGACGCCGAAGAGCTCGCCCGCGTGGGTACCGATGTAGGTGAGGCGGGCGAAGGCTTTCTCCCCTTCCGAGATGATGTCCTCAATACGATTCGTGAAGTCGGGGAAGGCCGTGCGGATGAAGTCCATGTACTCGGAGAGTCCTTCGTAGCCCCGCTTCACTTGCCCGAGCGAGCCACGGAAGGCGATGTCTGGCGTCAGAATCTCCTCGAAGGCGCTCTTGTCCCACCGGTTCCACATCCGGTAGTACCAAGTCTCGATGAGTCGGACATTCCTGCTCCGTGACATGCCTGCTCCTCACATCATGCCAAGCACCTAACGGGGCGCGCGGCTGAGCGGCGAACCGGAGGCGATTCTATCGCCAAAGGGCCGTCCGCTCCAGCCGCGTGTTCGACCGCCGTCAGGCGGGCGGACGCGCGGCATCAGCCACGGGCCCCGTTCGCGCCGATCGCAGGCGGTCTGATCGAACTACTCATTGTCCGCTTTTGTATGTCCTGCGAGTAGTATGGTCTGGTGGACAAGTCAAATGGGAATTGCGCCCCGGATCGCGGAAAAAGGATGACGTGATGAGGCTTAACACGGGCTGTCGTAGGACTATTACCCATCATGGCAGGCCGATGAATACGGAGGAAAAGTCATCGTCCTCTCCCAAGACGGGAGGATTCAGAACCTTCCTCCTCCAACAAGGGCTGGTTCCGGAAGCCAGGGTGAGATTCTTCGTCCACGCCTGCGCCACAGTTGTGCCAGGCATCTCCTCGAACACGGATACGACATCCGGAGGATCCAGGAACTGCTCGGGCACAAGAATCTCGAGACGACGAGGATCTACACGCACGTAGCCGTCAAGAATCGCCTGGGCGTCCGCCCGCCTCGGCCGGCAGCTTCCCGAGCGAGCGCCGAGGCTCACTCCACCTCTTTCAAGAAACTCACCAAGTCCTCCACCAGCACCTCCGGCCGCACCACGATCATCTCGTGCCCCATTTCGGGATACAGGCGCAGGCGAGCGCCCGGGATTGTTTCCGCGAGATAGCGCGCGAATTTCGGCGGGGTGTTCACGTCCGCCTCGCCAGACAGGACGAGCGTGGGGACACGGATCTGCTGGATCTCCTGCATCACGTCGAACCGATCGCAGCAGGTCCAATCCGAGTAGCGAACAGCGGCTGTCACATGCGATTCCGGATCGGCCGGTCGGGTCGAGCCCCCGAAGACCGGATCTCTCGCCGTCTCCCCGCCGGCCTCGGCCTCCACCGCTTCCTTCTGGGCAGCGAGGATCGCCGGGGAGACGCGCAGCCGCGCGCCCGTGGAAACGAGCACGAGCCCCCACGGCGGTGCGCTCCAACGCAAGCCCGCCTCCAGCGCAACCGCCCCGCCCATGGAAACGCCACCGACCATGGGATCGCCGATCCCCAGAGACCCGCAAGCATCCGCCAAGGCCTCGGCGTACTCGCCGATGGACGACCGATGCGGCCCCTCGCTTCGGCCGTGGCCCGGCAGATCGAAGGCCCAGGCGTCCACCTCTTCCGGGAGGCAGTTGAAAAGGGGTTGGAAGAGGAGGCTCGTGTAGCCCGCGCCGTGGATGAGAACCAGCGGCTGTAGCCCCTCGCGCAATGGAGGACGCCGCCGGTAGAAGATCTGCTCCGTCCCCCCCCCGGTTGATTGGATCCTGGCAAATCCCGCTTCGGTTCTCACGCCCGACGTCCGAGTGCTACCACACCTACGGGCCGGTTGGAAGCGCAGAGATTCAGGGTCAGCGATCCACCGGGTTGCTGATCTCTCGCAAAACGGATCCCAGAACCCGAAAGAAGCCGGTCATGGTGAGATCATCGAGACACTCGGGGACTCCTCCGGCCCTGGGCTATTCGAAGGGCTGGCCGGACCACGACCCGCTCACGAACAACCGGCGTCGGACCGCTTGATGTGAAGGGTACTACTGTACAGAGGACGGCCGTCTTCTGTACAGTATAGAGGCAATCCGCGCCGGACCGCGTGGAGTTAAGGCGGCTGCCGTTCAGTACGCGGCTCCTGTCTTTTCCAAAACGCGTCTGCCACAATGACGCGGGATCGTTCTCTTTCGATCCGCCGCAGCGGCGCAGGGCGAACGACCCTTCTCCCACATGCAACGCCTCGTTCACGACGCGCGTGGCCGTCCCCATCCGGTACGGTTTCCCGCCCGAATGGAGGAACGGACCGGGCGCAGGTGGACCCGATGGCTGCTCGCGGCCGCCGCTCCCGCCTTTTCGGCGTGCGCGGATGGGACCGCCGAGAAACTCCTGCTTGTGATCGATGACGACGTCTCCATCGGCGAGACGGCGCAGAACGCGGGGTCGTACTGGTGGGGCGAAGGACTGAACTTCACGGCGATCAACGAGATTGATGGCGGACTCGAGATCGCCTACGCGGCGCATTCGCCGGGCGTCGAACTCCTGGGCATCTCCACGGTGTTCGGCAACACGTGGGTGGACCGCGCGGTCGAGTCCACGCACGAGATCCTCGGCGTTCTCGGGCGCACCGACATCCCCGTGTATCGCGGCGCCGCGAGCCCGGAAGACGTGGAGACACCCACCCCGGCATCCGACTTCCTGGTCCGCGTGGTCCGCGAGAACCCTGGCAAGATCGTCCTTGTAGCCTCCGGGCCCCTCACGAACATCGCGACGGCGCTCGCGCAGAATCCCCACCTCCTCGAAGGCGTCCACTCCTTTCACTACCTGGGCGGCGCATTCACGATGGACCGCTTCCCCGACATGCAGGACTACAATACGTCCGGCGACCCGGACGCCTTCAATTATCTCTTCCGCTACGGGACCCGGCTGAACCTGTACCCGGACAGCGTCACGATGGGCGCGCCATTTACATCCGAGGACCTCGCGCACCTGAGAACCGTGCGCTCGGCCTCGTCAGAGTACCTCGTCTCCAGAATCGAGCCGTGGCTAAGGCTGCAATCCACCCTCTTCCAGATGGACGGTTTCTTTCCGTTCGACATGTCGGGTCTCGCCGTTGTGCTGGAGCCGGAGTTGGCGGGGCGCACCGAGCAGGCGGCGATCCAGGCCGACGTCACCGGCGAGCCGATGCGCAATCTCAAGAAAGGGTTTGCCTCGATCCGCATCATGGACGCGGCGGGCCTTCCCCTGGCCACCGTGTGGCACGACATCAATGCCGAGGAGGCGCGCCGACGGTACCGAGAGAGGTTGGGGCGGTGAGCGGGGAAGTAGACACACCTGGGCAGGAAGCCCGTGGACCTTGCGGCTTCGAGAGCAAGGCCCACGTGCCATGAGCGGAAAGCAGCCCAGGCCATGGTCCATGCCGCGCCATCTCCGCCGCGGCGGACGCGGCGACACTGCATGGCCCCATGCCCTACATGGCCTTTCCACCGCCGCTCGCGCCGGCGCGCCCCCCGCTTCTTGACCTGCGTCATGTTCCAAAGCATGATCCAGACATAGCTTGTTTGACAGACTGGAGGAGAGCCACGACACGCACGGACAGACAGGGAGAAGCTCCTTGAATCTCGAACAGGTCCGAAACATCGGCATTGTGGGTTCCGGGCAGATGGGGAGTGGCATCGCCCAGGTGTGCGCCACTGCGGGGTACTCCGTTTGGCTGCAGGACGTATCGACGCGTCAGCTTGAAAAGGCCCTTTCCGGCATCCGTCGTTCGCTCGAAAGACTGGCCAGCAAGAAGGTGGTGACCGACGACCAGGCCGCCGGGGCCGTGAAGAACATCCGCGTCACGGAAAAGCTGGAGGATCTGGCAAGCTGCCAGTTCGTGATCGAGGCCATCACGGAGAGCCCCGAGGCCAAGCTGGCCCTGTTCCGCGACCTCGACCACGCCTGTCCACCCGAGGTCGTTCTTGCCTCGAACACGTCATCCATCCCCATCACGAAGCTGGGTGCCGCCACGCGCCGACCGCCGTTGGTTGTCGGGATGCACTTCATGAACCCGCCTCCGCTCATGAAACTGGTCGAAGTCGTCCCCGGCCTCGACACGAGCGACCAGACGAGCGCCCTCACCCGCGCCCTGGCCGAAAAGCTCGGCAAGACTCCCGTGTGCTGTGTCGAACAACCCGGTTTCATCGTCAACCGGATCCTCCTCCCGATGATCAACGAGGCCATCTACGCCCTCCAGGAAGGGCTCGCTTCGGCCGACGACATCGACAAGGCCATGAAGCTTGGAACGAACCAGCCGATGGGCCCCCTCGCGCTCGCCGATCTGATCGGGCTGGATGTTTGCCTCGCGATCCTCGAAGTCATGCACCGCGAGATCGGCGATCCCAAGTACCGCCCAGCTCCCCTCCTGCGAAAGTATGTGGATGCAGGGCACGTGGGCCGCAAGAGCGGGCGGGGGTTCTACCGGTACGCCGCACAAGGCTGACACCGCCTCGATCATGGCCGACACCCGCAACGCCAACGGCGGCATCATCGTCGTCGGCGGCGGGATCATGGGCCTCTCGATCGCCTGGCAACTCGCCCGCCGGGGTCGCGCCGTGCAGGTTTTCGAACGCGAGCGAGCGGGCCACGGGGCGAGCTGGATTGCCGCGGGCATGCTGGCCCCCCAGGCTGAAGCCGGCTTCGAGGAGGCCGAGCTGCTGCAACTCGGCGAGGAGAGCCTCCAGCTCTACCCGCGCTTCCTGCAGGAATTGGAAGAGGACAGCGGCATCCGCGTGGCTCTCCGGCGATCGGGCACGCTCATGGTCGGATTCGATGCGGACGATGAGGCGCGGCTGCGCCGACTTCACACGTTCAGAACCGCCCACAACCTGCCGGGCGAATGGATCCAAGGCGAGGACCTGCGGCGATGCGAGCCGCTCCTCGCACCGGAGGCATCGGTGGGACTGTGGATCGAGCACGATGCCCAAGTCGACAACCGCGCGCTCGTGGACGCCGTGCGGCAGGCGCTCCTGGCGCGAGGAGGAGCCCTGCACGAGCACACCGGGGTGGACGCGCTGTGGGCCAAGGGCAGCCGCATCCAAGGCGTGCGCGTCGGCGGGTGCCTCGTCCACGCCGAGACGGTCGTCCTTGCCGCGGGCTGCTGGTCCAAGACCATCGGCGGGCTCGCCGCCGAGCTGACCCCGCCGGTCCGCCCCGTGAAAGGGCAGATCGTGGCCCTCCGCACGGACGAGCGGCGGCCACTCCAGCGGATGGTCCGCGCGCCGGACGTCTACATCGCCGAAAAAGGCGACGGGCGAGTCCTTCTCGGCGCCTCGAGCGAGGAGGTCGGATTCGACACCCGTCCAACTGCCGGCCCCGTCATGAAACTTCTGGAACACGCGACCGAGGCCATCCCGAGCCTGCGCGACCACCCCTTGGTTGAGTTCCTCGCGGGACTCCGCCCCGGAAGTCGCGACCACTCCCCGCTCATCGGCGACTCCGGTGTGTCGGGGCTCTACTTCGCCACAGGCCACCACCGGAACGGGATCCTCCTCGCACCGGCCACCGCTTTTGGCTTGGTGGATGCTCTTTTCGGGGCGGCCTATCGGCCGTCTCTGATCCCTTTCTCACCTACTCGGTTCCACTAGCAGCAGTTTTCAATAACGATCTGTAAGTACACATATATCAAATCGAAAGCCCTGCAAATAAGTGAGCAATACCATCCGGAGCCAGCGGAAATACATTGACGCTCGTCAAGGTTTCGTAGCGGTTTTGGGAGTACCCTCAGGCCCGTCCCATGGAGCTTGCCGTAGCTGAAGGATTGCACAGGATCGGCCCCGAAGGACATCTTCCGGAGCACCCCCAACCGGTTGACCAGCACATCGTCGAGATCGTCAGCGACTCCGGCGAGGGCGCTCAGACCGCCGGACAGTTGTTCGGCTCGATCAGTGCCCGGATGGGCAACGGCGTCTGGACGGTCGAGATCATCCCCGCCGAGATCGAGCCCCCGCCCCGGTCCCGCCCGGGCGCGAGCGGCAACCGGATCCGACTGGGGCGGACGCGAGTCACGAATTCGGGAGACACGGCAGACGTCATGGTGGCCTTCAACGAGCAGGTCCTTTTCGGCCGCATAGACTCGGGCGCCCTGCGCCCCGGCTCGCGCGTGTTCATGGACAACAAGTGGGCCACGGACCCGCAACCCGAAATTCGCCAGCAGTACGCGGAGGCGCTCGAAGAATTCCGCAAGCGCGGCTATCTGGTCCAGGAGATACCCCTCGAGGAGGAATGCAAGCGGCTCGTACCCGACCCCCGCCGCGGCAAGAACATGTGGACTCTCGGCCTGTTGTGCTCCCTGTACCAGCGGGACATGAACATCGCCCGCGAAGAGGTCAAGCGCGTCTTTTCCAAGAAGAAAACGGATACGCTGGAGCGCAACTGGCAACTCGTTCAGGCCGGCTATGAGTGGGCCAACACCCACCTGCCTCTTCGCTACCAGATTTCGGCCACCCCGAGCGCCGAGCCCACGGTGGTGATGAACGGCAACCAGGCCGTCGCCCTCGGCCTGATGGCGGCGGGCATAGACGTCGTCTCCATGTATCCCATCACACCCGCCACCTCGGCCACCCATTATCTTGCGGGCGTCCTCGAGCGCGCGGGTGGCTTCATTCACCAGGCGGAGGACGAGATCGCCGCCGTCAACTTCGCCATCGGGGCCTCTTATGCGGGCCGCACGGCGGCGACGGTCACTTCGGGCCCCGGCCTCGCCCTCAAGACGGAGGCGCTGGGGCTGGCGGTCATGGCGGAGATTCCGCTGGTGGTGGTCGTCGTCCAGCGCGGCGGTCCGTCCACGGGCCTGCCCACCAAGGTTGAACAAGGTGATCTCCTCGCCTCGATGTTCGGCCAACCCGGCGATGCACCGAAGATCGTCATGGCTCCTTCCACGATCGCAGAATGTTTCGAGTTCATGATCGAGGCCCGCAAGCTGGCCGAGACCTACCGCGGCCCCGTGATCGTGCTCACGGATGCCAACCTCGCCACTGGGCAGCAACCTTTCCCGAGGCCGGACGTCCAGGAAAAAGACCTCGCGCCACCGATCCCCCAGTCTCCCTGGCCGCAGGGTCAGCCCCCCTACGCTTGGGATCCCGTCACGGGGCTCTCCCCGCGCCCGATCCCGGGCCAACTGAACGGCATCCATGTCGTGACGGGGTTGGCCCATGACGAGCACAGCCACGTCGCGTACGAATCGGGCACCAACCAGCGGTCCTCGGTGATGCGGAGCCGAAAGCTGGCGACTTTCTTCAGAACCCTGCGACCCCCCAAGATTTATCGCGAGCCCGAAGGCGACCTCCTCGTGGTCGGGTGGGGCTCGACCCGCGGGGCCATCGAGGAGGCGGTGGACCGCGTGCGCGACGAGGGAAAACGCGTGTCCGCCCTGCACCTGCGTTTCCTCTCCCCCCTCGAACCGGGCCTTCGTGAGATTTTCAGCCGCTTCAAGAAGGTCCTAACCGTCGAGATCAACTACAGCGACGATGGGCGTGACGAGGCGGTCCCGCCCGAAGCCCGACGGTACGGGCAGCTCGCTTGGCTGCTTCGCGGCAGCACGTTGGTGGACGTGGACTGCTGGACCCGCGTGCCCGGGCATCCCCTCCAGCCGTCGGAGATAGAAAACGAGCTCCGGCGGCAGCTCGATCTCGCGTAGCGAGGGCTCCGTGTACGGACTGAAACAGGATTGGGGCCAGCGCACGCCGCCGCGCTATTTCTTTCTGGAAGACTACGTCAGCGACGTCCCGCGCTGGTGTTCGGGATGCGGCGATCATTCCGTGCTTGGGGCCCTCCAGCGCCTGGCGCGCGACGAACAGCTCGCCCCTGAAAAGACCGTGGTCGTCTCCGGCATCGGATGTTCGAGCCGCCTGCCGCACTACATGAAAACATACGGCTTCCACGGCCTTCACGGCCGGGCGCTCCCCATCGCCTGCGGTGTGCGCAGCCGCCGGCCGGACCTCGACGTGTTCGTCATCACCGGCGATGGCGATTGCTGCGCGATCGGCACGGGCCACTGGATACACGCCATCCGCTACAACATGAAAATGGCGGTCATGCTCCTGGACAACAACATTTACGGCCTCACCAAGAAACAGACCTCGCCCACCACGAAGCTCAAGGGTCGCTCCAATACCCACCCCGACGGCTCGCCCCTGGACCCGATCAACCCCCTGTCCGTCACGCTGAGCGTGGCGAACGTGTCGTTTGTAGCGCAGACGATTGATTGGAACCCGCCGCACCTGTACGCCACGCTCCAGGCGGCGCACCGGCACCCGGGTTTCGCGTTCGTACGCGTCCTCCAGCGGTGCCCTCACTACACACCGGAGGTCTTCGAGCCCGTCCAGAAGGACCGATCGCTCGTCCTCTACCTGTCGCACAAGAAGGGGATCCAAGTGGATGGAGCTGTCTCGAAATTGTTCAAGAACCAGGCCGAGCACGATCCCTCGAACCTGGCCGCGGCGCGCGCGGTGGCCGAGCGCGCGGACGCCTACCCCATCGGCCTGCTCTACCAGAAACCCGAAACTCCCCGATATGACCTCCTCTCGGCACGAGGCCTGGACACGCCGCCCGCCGCGAGGATCCAGGCGATCAACCGACTCCTCGACAGCTTCCAGATCTGAGTCCCGTGCCATGCAGACGGGGCATCATCCTGGCTGCCGCGCGACTTGGTCGAGCGCCCCAAGGAGGCGGAGGCCGTCGTCGTGGATACCGAGGGACATCAGCATCTGAGCAAGGACTTCGATCGAAATGAAGGAGGAAACATGAAGCGCGCCGAAGCCAAACTCAGCGAGGGCGTGGAGCGGCCCTCCCCGGCCGTCGCCCGAGAGTCGGGGAAAGGCGTCACGAAGACCGAGGGCTCCAAGCCCAAGTATCCCGGAACCCTCCAGGCCATGGACGGGACGACCGCCGTGGTCGCCATGGAAACCGCGGCCTCCGAGGCCGCCGGCGCGTACCCCATCACGCCTTCCACGCAGATGGGCGAGGGCTGGGCGGAAGCGGCCGCGGAAGGCCGACCCAACGTCTTCGGCCGCCGCCTCATCTTCTTCGAGCCCGAAGGCGAACACGCCGCGGCCGCCGTGACCGCGGGCCTGAGCCTCGTGGGCCTTCGCTCCGCCAACTTCTCCGCCGGTCAAGGAATCGCCTACATGCACGAATCCCTCTATGCCGCTGTCGGCAAGCGCCTCACGTACGTCCTCAATGTCGCCGCCCGCGCGATGACCAAGCACGCCCTCAACATCCACTGCGCCCACGACGACTACCACGCCGTGGACGACACGGGCTTTTTCCAGCTCTTCGCGAAAAACGCCCAGGAGGCGGCGGATCTCAACCTCATCGCCCACCGACTCGCCGAGCTGGCCCTCAACCCCGGACTTATCGCCCAGGACGGCTTCCTGACGAGCCACGTCCTCGAGACCCTGCACCTCCCCGAGCCCGAACTGGTGAGGGAATTTCTCGGCGCGCCGGAGGACATGATCGAGTCGCCCACCCCCGCACAGAAACTCATCTTCGGTGAGCACCGTCGCCGCATCCCCGAGCTCTTCGATCTCGACAAGCCCGCCGTCCTCGGCTCCGCGCAGAACCAGGAGAGCTACGCCCAGGGCGTGGCCGCGCAGCGCCCCTTCTTCTTCGATCATGTCGCCGGGCTCGCGGACCGAGCCTTCGACGAATTCGCGCGTCTCACCGGCCGGCACTATGCCCGCACAACGGGCTACCGCGTGGAAGATGCGGAGTACATCATTCTGGCCCAGGGGTCCGTGATACCCACGGCCGAGGTTCTCTGCGACCGGTTGCGCGAGGAAGGTCGGATCCGGGCCGGCGTGGTCAACCTCACCATGTTCCGTCCCTTTCCGGCGGATCTCATCACGTACCTGCTCAAGGGCAAGCGCGGCGTCGCCGTGCTCGAGCGCGTGGATCAGCCCCTCGCAGTGGACCCGCCGATGATGCGCGAGGTCCGTTCCGCCATCCTCAAGGCCCTCGAAAACGGCCGCGCGACCAAGGACCGCAGGCCGCACCCCTCTCTGGCCGCGTACCGGCCCGAGGACGCACCCGAATTCTACTCGGGATGTTTCGGGCTGGGCAGCCACGAGGTGCAATCCGGCGACCTCGTTGCCGCCCTCGAGAACATGCTCCCCGGCGGACACGGTCGCCGCCAGTTCTACCTCGGGATTGATTTCATCCGCGAAGGCACGCGCCACAAACAACTCGCCGAGTGGCAGGACAAGATCCGCAAGTTCTACCCCCACGTGGCCGATCTCAGCCTCCCCACAAGCGGTGAGATCCATCTCATGCCCAAGGACGCTCTCGCCCTTCGGATCCACTCTGTCGGCGGCTGGGGCGCCATCACGATGGGCAAGAACCTCGCCCTCCTCATGTTCGAAATGCTCGGTCTTCATATCAAAGCCAACCCCAAGTACGGCTCCGAGAAGAAAGGGCAACCCACGACATTCTCCGCCGTCGCCTCCTCCGAACCGATCCGGCCAAACGGGGAACTGCGGCGCGTGGACGTTGTTCTCTCACCGGATCCGAACTCCTTCCTCCACTCCAACCCGCTCGCCGGCCTGCGAGCCGAAGGAACCCTCGTCCTCCAGAGCGATCGCGAGCCCGAGGCCGCATGGCAAAGACTCCCGCGGTGGGCCCGCCAGACCATCCGCGAGCAACGCATCCAGCTCTTCGTCCTGGACGGTTTCAAGATCGCCCAGGCGGAGGCCTCCGATCCGGACCTGCGCTACCGCATGCAGGGGGCGGCCTTCCAAGGTGCCTTCCTCCGCATCACACCTCTCATGGGCCGCCACGGCATCTCGGAGCAAAGCCTGTTCGAACGCATCCGGCATCAGCTCGAGGAGAAATTCGGCAGCCGCGGCCCCCGCGTGGTCGAGGACAACTTCCGAGTGGTCCGCCGCGGATACGACGAGGTGCGCGAAATCAACTGGGCGTCGGTCGGAGATGCGAAAGCCGAGGAAGAGCGCCACGGTGTTGACATCGTCTGGCAGGGGCCGCCCTCGGCCATGGATGGCGAGGTCGCCGATCCACACCGCTTCCTGGGCCAGGTCTGCGAGTTGTATCGCTCGGGTGAAGACCCGATCGCCGAGCCCTTTTCCACCCTCGGCGCCATCCCGGCCGCCACGGGCGCCCTCCGAGACCTGAGCGGAATCCGCCTCGAGGTCCCCCAGTTTGTGGCCGAGAACTGCACCGGCTGCGGCCAATGCTGGGTCCAATGCCCGGACGCCGCCATCCCCGGCCTCGTCGTCGAGATCGAATCCCTCCTCGAGACAGGGGCCCGCCTCGCGAACAAGAACGGAGGCGAACTGGCACGCTTCAAGACCCTCCTCCAGCCGCTTGCAAACGAGATCCGCACGACGCTCACGAAGGAGCCCTTCGTGACCTTCCGCGACCTGCTGTGCAAGGCCTACGTCCGCGTGGCCCCCGCGCTGGATCTGAAACCGGAAGACCGCACGGCCCTCAACGGAGAGTTCGACGCGGTGGCCTCGATCATCGCCGATCTCCCCCTGGCCCAGACGTCGGCCTTCTTCTCCATCCCCGAGCGCAAGGAAGCGCGCAGCGGCGGACTGCTCGCCGTCACGGTGAACCCCTATGCCTGCAAGGGATGCATGCTTTGTGTCGAGGTCTGCCCCGATAACGCCTTGGTCCGCGCCCGACAAGAGGATCACCTCCTCGACCCCATGCGCCACCAGTGGGCCGTCTGGGACGAGTTGCCGGACACGCCCAACCGCTTCCTGAAAGTGCGGGACATGAAACAAGGGATCGGCGTCCTCCACACCCTCCTTCTGAAAAAGAAGACCTACCGCTCGCTCGTGTGCGGCGATAGCGCCTGCATGGGCTGCGGTGAGAAAACCGCCACGCACCTCATCGTCTCGGCCGTTGAAGCGGCGATGCAGGACCGCGTGGAGAGGTTCGTGAAACACCTCGATGAGCTTCTGGCCGGCCTCCAGGCCAAAACCGGCAGTCTCCCCGTGGAGGGCGCCGACGTCCGGACCGGCTCCGGGGCCCCCGTGCGTGCGGACGTCGATCTCCCGGGTGAGCCTCAACGGCGCCTCGACCGAATCCGTAGACTCCAAGAGCAGCTCAAGGATCTCAAGTGGCGCTACACGAACGGCCCGAGCGGGCGCGGGCGCGCCGCCCTTGGGATCGCGAATGCCACGGGCTGCTCGAGCATCTGGGGCAGCACGTTCCCCTACAACCCGTACCCGTATCCCTGGGTGAATCACCTCTTCCAGGACTCCCCCTCGATCGCCATCGGACTCTTCGAAGGCCTTATGCGCAAGATGGCGGACGCCTTCGCCGCCATCCGCCGCGCGGAGCTCGAAATCAAGGACGGGTACGATCCCTCCGTCCACGAGAAGGAGTTCGCGGCCTTCGATTGGCAGAAGTTCACGGACGACGAGTTCATGCTCTGTCCGCCGATCTTTGCCATCGGCGGCGACGGGGCGATGCTGGACATCGGCTTCCAGAACCTCTCGCGCCTTCTCGCCTCCGGCAAACCCCTGCGCGTGATCGTGCTCGACACGCAGGTGTACTCGAACACCGGCGGTCAGGCCTCGACGGCGACCTTTGCGGGCCAGGTGGCGGACATGGCCGCCTTCGGCGGCGCCCAGCACGGCAAGACCGAGCAGCGCAAGGAGCTGAGCCTCCTCGCGATCGCCCACCGCGGGGCCTATGTCCTCCAAAGCTCGCAGGCCCTCCCATCGCACCTCATCGGCGGCGTCCTCCGCGGGCTCCACTCCCGGCGCCCCGCGGTGTTCAACATCTACACGCCCTGCCAACCGGAGCACGGCCTGCCGGACGACGGCTCCGAGAATGCGGCGAGGCTGGCGCTCGAAAGCCGGGCCTTCCCGTTCCTCATCTACGACCCGGATGGGGGCCCTTCCCTGGCGGACCGGCTGGACCTGGCGAGGAACCCGGACGCGGAGGCCCAGTGGCCGGCGTACAAGCTGGAGTACGTGGACGAGAAAGGCGAGAGCAAAACGATGTCGCTTCCGATGACCACGGCGGACTGGGCCGCGACGGAGATGCGCTTCGCGAAGCACTTCAAGAAGATCGCACCCGACACGCCGGCCGACCGCCTGGTGCCTTTCCACGAGTTCATCGCCCTGAAGACGAGCGACCGGGAGGGCAAGACTCCGTTCATCTACACACTCAATGCGCAGAAGCGCCTCGACAAGCGCAGCGTGTCGCCCGAGATCGTCCGCCTGACCGAGGACCGGATGCATCTATGGGCCGAGCTCAAGGAGATGGCCGGGTTGAGCCCGGCCACGAAGGTTCGAGACGCCGTGGGAAAGGAAATCCAGGCGAAATACGAGCAGCAGCTCGCCGTCGCCCGCAAGGAGGCCGAGACCGCACGCGCCACTTCGGAGGAAGAGACCGTCAAGCGGATCGTACAGGGCCTCTTGTCCTCGGCGGCGCCTCAGAGCGCGCCCGCGAAGCAACCCGCAGCGGCCGCCGCCGCGCCCGCGCCCAAGCCTGCCGCGCCCAAGGCCCCCCCCGCTTCCTCTCGCGGCAACGGGGCCTCCGTCGAGCCTCAAACCGCTCCCGTGCCTGCGGCCGCTGCCGCCGCTCCCAAGGCCGAGGCCGCGTCTTCCGAACCCCACATCGATTCGGCGCTGTGCACAACATGCGATGAATGCACCCGGCTCAACCCGCGGATGTTCGTCTACAACGCGGACAAGCAGGCCTACATCAAGGACCCCCGCGCGGGGACCTACCAGGAACTGGTGCGCGCGGCCGAGTTGTGTCCCGCCTCCATCATCCACCCGGGAACGCCGCTCAACCCGAGCGAGAAAGACCTGGACCAGTGGACCAAGCGAGCCGAACCGTTCCGGTAGCGCGTCGGTAGCCTCCATCCATGAGCCCCCGTCTCTCGTTTGACCTCGCCGTTGTCTTTGGCTTCCTCCTCGTCAGCGCCGCGCTGCTGTGGGTCCTCCTCGCGTTCGGCAAGCTCGTGCGGATGCGAAGGCCGATCGGCGACAAGCTGACGACCTACGAGTGCGGTGAACGGCCGTTCGGCTCGGCGTGGTTCAGCTTCAACAACCGCTTCTACGTCATCGCGCTCGTTTTCGTGGCGTTCGACGTGCAGGTGGCGCTGGCGGTGCCGGCGGTCGTGGTGTTCCGCCGCCTCCTCCAGGGAGAGGGGGCCGGCCTCGTGTTCGGAGTCTTGTTCGTCTACCTCGGCCTCATGATGCTGGCGCTGGCCTACGTCTGGCGGCACGGCGACCTGGGCTGGGTGCGCGAGCTGCGCAACAGAGGGCCTGCGGCCGCGGATCCGCGCGAGGCCGCAACCGTGCCCGCGCCTGCGGTCAACGAGGCGCCCGAGCAGGCGGGAGGAAATGCCTGAGATGGACCCGTACATCGAACGCAGCCCCGACGGCGCCGTCGCCATCGGCACGCTCGACTCGCTCCTGAATCTCGCCCGCAAGAACAGCGAGTGGTACCTGCTGTTCGCCACCGCCTGCTGCGGCATCGAGCTGATGCAGACGGGTGGACCGCGCACCGACGCCGATCGCTTCGGATTCGTGTTTCGGCCGACCCCCCGCCAGGCGGACACCATCATCCTGGCCGGGACGATCACGTACAAGATGGCGAGCCGGGTGCGCCTGTTGTACGAGCAGATGGCCGAGCCGAGGTACGTCATCTCCATGGGCTCGTGCGCGAATACCGGCGGTCCCTTCTACGACAGCTACCCCGTCGTCAAGGGCGGCGACCTGATCCTCCCGGTGGACGTCTACGTCGCGGGCTGTCCGCCGCGGCCGGAGGCGCTCATCGAGGCACTCATGCTCGTCCAGGACAAGATGGCGCGCGAGCCGTGGCTCAGGAAGGCGCGCGGCCGCTGGCCGGACCCCAAAGACCCCTGGCCGCAGCCCTCCGCGGTCCTCGGTTCATGCGCCGCCGCGGCCAAGGGACCGACGCCGAAGGGATAGGGATGAGGTGAAACCCGAAGAGATCCGAGACAAACTCACCGCTTCACTCGGGGCCGCCGAATACACTCCCGGGCCTGGCGATGCGGCCATCACCGTGCCGGTGGACAGGTGGCACGAGGCGGCAACCGTTCTGCGCCGCGACCCCGACCTGGACTTCGACTTCCTGCGCAGTCTCTCGGGCGTCGACAGGCCCGCGGTGGGCAAGATCGAGGTGGTCTGTCACCTCCTGAGCTACCGCCACCGCCACACCATCGTCCTCAAGACAGGGATCGACCGATCCGCGCCCGCCGTCCCCACTCTCAGCGACGTGTGGCCCGCAGCCAACTGGCACGAGCGCGAGCTGTACGACCTCTTCGGCGTGAACGTCACCTCGCACCCGGACCTGCGGCGCCTTCTGCTCCCCGAGGATTGGGTCGGCCACCCCCTCCGCAAAGACTACAAGGAGCCCGACTCCTACCGCGGCATCCCCATGCAGCGGCCCCAAACGGCCGCGGAGGCCGTCACGCCACCCGCGGCGCCGGAGAAGCCCTGATGGCCGTCGCCATCCCGCACCGCGAAGAGCTGATGCTCAACATGGGGCCGCATCACCCCTCCACGCACGGGGTGCTGCGCTTCATTCTGCACACGGATGGCGAGGTCATGCGCAAGGCCGTGCCGGACGTCGGCTATCTGCACCGGGGCATCGAAAAGATCGCCGAGCGCCAACCCTTCGCAGGTTTCGTGCCGTTCACCGATCGCGTCAACTATCTCGAGGCGATCTTCGCCAATCAGGCCTACGCCTTGGCGGTCGAGCGGCTCGCCGGCATCCAAGTGCCGCCGCGCGCGGAGTATCTCCGCGTCATCGCCGCGGAGCTCAATCGCATCGCGAGCCACCAGATCTCGATCGGCTCCGTCTCCATGGACATCGGCGCGTACACCCCCTTCCTCTACCTGCTGCGCGAGCGGGAGAAGATCAACGATCTCTTCGAGGCCCTGTGCGGCCAGCGGCTCACCTTCAACTACCTGCGCCTCGGCGGCGTCGCGTTCGACGTCAAGGACGAGTGGTTGCGTCGCCTGGAGGCCTTCCTCGATCATTTCGAGCCGGCGATCGACGAGTTCAACTCTCTCATTTCCGCCAACGAAATCTTCGTGAAACGCCTCGCGCACGTTGCGCCGATCTCCGCGGCGGACGCCGTGGGCTACGGCCTCGTCGGCCCCAACCTGCGCGCGAGCGGGGTGGATTGGGACCTCAGGCGCGACCAGCCCTACGGCATCTACCCCGAGCTGGAATTCGACGTGCCGGTCGGCAGGGGCATTCGGGGCGAAGTCGGCGACTGCTACGACCGCTTCTGGCTGCGTGTGGAGGAGATGCGCCAGAGCTGCCGCCTCCTGCGCCAGGCCGTGGCCAAGCTCCCGGCGGGAGACGTCTGCGCCAAGGTCCTCCGCAAGCTCAAACTTCCCGCAGGGGAGGCCTACGGCTGCGTCGAGGGGGCGCGCGGCGAGCTCGGTTTCTACGTGGTGACTGACGGCACCGACAAACCCTACCGCGTCAAGATCCGCTCGGGTTCGTTTGCGGCCCTGAGCATCATCGAACATCTCAGCCGCGGCTTGATGATCGCCGATCTCGTTGCGGTCATCGCCACATTGGACGTCCTCGCGCCGGAGATGGACCGCTGAGCCATGCAGCTCCTCGCCGAACGCATCGCAACGTGGCTCGGGATGGAGGGCTTACCCCGCCAGGCGGTCGTGGCCGGAGTCGTCCTGGTGGTGGCGCTCGTCGTCGCGACGGTCGTCCTCACCATCGCCGGGATCCTCACCTGGGCTGAGCGCCGCGTGGCCGGCCGCACGCAAAGCCGCGTTGGCCCCAACCGCGTCGGGCCACTCGGTTTCCTCCAGTGGGTCGCCGATGGCATCAAGCTCATCACCAAAGAAGACGTCATCCCGGCGGCAGCCGACCGGACGCTCTTTCGCCTGGCGCCGTACCCGGTCATCGTCGGCATCTTTGCCGCCTTTGCTTCCGTTCCGTTCGGACAGAAACTCATCGCTGCCGATCTGAATGTGGGCGTTCTGTACCTGATGGCCATCACGTCGCTCGTGGTCGTCGGCGTGCTCATGGCCGGCTGGGCCTCGAACAACAAGTGGGCCCTGCTGGGCGGGGTTCGGTCCGCGGCCCAGATCGTCTCCTACGAGGTGCCGTCCGTGCTCGCGGCGCTCTCCGTGGTGCTGCTCGCGGGGACGCTGTCCCTGCAGGGCATCATCGGCAAGCAGGGCGGCTGGCCGTGGGAGTGGTACCTCTTCTACAACCCGTTCACGTTCGTCGCCTTCTTCCTGTTCTTCACGTCCGCGGTGGCCGAGGGTAACCGCACGCCCTTCGACCTCCCCGAGGCCGAAAGCGAGCTCGTGGCCGGCTACAACGTCGAGTACTCGGGGATGCGCTTCGCAGGCTTCTTCCTCGGCGAGTTCGCCAACGTGTACCTGCTGAGCGCCATTGCCACCGCGCTGTTCTTCGGCGGCTGGCAGATCCCGGGAGTGACGCCCGACATGCAGGCGGCTTCACCCGTGTGGCAGGCCGTGGGCGTCGGCCTGTTCGCGCTCAAGGCCGGCACGGGGGCCTTTGTCGTTCTGTGGCTGCGGTGGACCATGCCGCGACTGCGCGTGGATCAGCTCATGGGCCTCTGCTACCGCTACCTCCTGCCGCTCTCCTTCGCGATGCTGCTCGGCAATGCCGCCTATGTGTGGCTCGTTCCCCAATGGGCCGCCTGGGTTGTGCAGGGGGCGACGACCACCGTGGGGTTGGCGGTCGCCGGGGTATTCGTCAGGCGCGTGTTCTATCACATCCGGCACGTGGGGGATGACGTGAGCCTCGACCTGGCCCGCGGCGAATCGGGCACGTTTGATCCCCAATTGCAGGTGCGCGTCTACGGCGCCTTCCGTCGCCGACACGCCGGGGACTCCGCCTCATGAGGGCGTTCATCGAGTACTTCGCCGCCATCGGGCGGACGGTGGTGACCCTGGGGGACGGGCTCGCGGTGACGGGCTCGTATTTCCTGCGTCGCCCGGTGACCCTTCAGTATCCGGACCGGACGGAGAAACCCATGGTGGCGCTTCTCCCAGAGCGATCGCGCGGCATGCTCGAGGTGGACCTCGACCGCTGCCCGGGCTGCACCGCGTGTGAGACGGCCTGCCCTATCGGCTGTATCCGCATCGAAGTCTCCAAAGGCAAGCCCCGCCTGATCACCCGCTTCGACATTGATCTCGGCAGGTGCATGAACTGCGGCCTGTGCTCGGAACCCTGCCCCACGGAGTGCCTGAAACACACGAAGGAGTTCGAGGGCGGCATGTACAAGCCCGACCTGCTGCTCATTCACTTTGTCGAGCAGCCGGTGCCCGTGGCCCCCGTGAAGAAAGGCGAGCCGGGTCCGCCGCCGAAACCCCTGGGCTCCATCCTCCGCCGCCTGCTCACCGATCCCTACGGTCGCAAGCGCCCTGCGCCGGCACCCGCGCCGGCCGCAGCGGCGAGCGCCCCGGCCCCTCCGGTGGCCGTTGCGGCTCCGCAGCCGGTGTCCGCGAGCACGCCTCCGGTGTCGGCGACGCCAAGCGCGGCTCCCCCTTCGACGCCGGCCACATCCGGAGGGCCCTCATGACGTATCTCAGCCTCCCCGATCTCGTCTTCTACGGTGTCGCCGCCGTGAGTGTGACCAGCGCCGCTTTCGCGGTCTTCTCGCGCAACATCGTGCGCGCCGTCTTCTCGCTGCTGGCCACCTTCTTCGGCGTCGCCGTGATCTACGGTATGCTCGCGGCCGACTTCGTGGCCGTCGTACAGGTCATGGTCTATGTGGGCGGCATCCTCGTCCTCATGCTCTTCGCCGTGATGCTGACGAGCCAAATCGAGAACGTGGAGCGATCCAACCCGGCCGGCGGCTGGGGCTTTGCCTTGCTCCTCGGTATCGCCGTGTGTGTCCTCCTGGTCTCGGTGGCGATCGAGGCGCCCTGGCGGCAGGTGACTCCTCCCGCCGAGGCGACACCCACGACCGTCGCCCTGGGCGAGGCCCTGCTCGGGCCCCTCGTCCTGCCGCTCGTCACCGTGGGTCTCCTGCTCCTGGGCACGGTCATCGGGGCCGTCACACTCACGCGTCGCCGGAACGATCCTGGAGTGAACTAGGTGGCGCAGGTCGGCCTCCAGCACTTCCTCGTTGTGGCGGCACTGCTGTTCGCTCTCGGAATCGTTTGCGTCGTCACCCGCCGGAACGCCGTTGCCGTGCTCATCGGAATCGAGCTGCTCCTGAACGCCGCGGGCATCAACGTCGTCGCCTTTGCCCGCTACGGCGGCAACCTCCTCGCCGGCTCGGCCTTCGCCCTGTTCATCATCGCGCTCGCGGCGGCCGAGGCGGTGGTCGGTCTGGCGCTCATCTTCGCCATCCACCGGCGGTTGCGGTCGGTTGATCTCGAACAAACCGAGACGCTCAAGGGATAGTCAACCGCCGTGGAATCCCGCGTCCTCCCCACGAACCTGCTCGCCTTCATCCCTCTCTTTCCGCTTGTCGGCGCGGCCATCAACGGCCTGTTCGGCGCCCACCTTCAGCGCGCCTTCGGCAAGAAGGCCATCGGCCTCGTCGGAGTGGCCCTTCCGTGGGCCGCCTTCGTCTTCGCGGTACTCGCCGTGGCCCAACTCTGGCGAGAGCCTGAGGGCACCACGCTGGTCCACCGCGTCTACGGCTGGATCGGCGTGGGGTTCCTTTCGGTCGAGGTCGCCTTCGCCCTCGACCGGCTGTCGGCGATGATGGTTCTGGTCGTAACTTTCGTCGGCAGCCTCATCCATGTCTACTCGCTCGGCTACATGGCCGAGGACAAGGCCTTTTGGCGGTTCTTCAGCTATCTGAACCTGTTCCTGTTTGCCATGCTCGTTCTGGTCCTCGCGGACAACGTGCTTCTGATGTTCGTGGGCTGGGAGGGCGTGGGACTCTGCTCCTACCTCCTCATCGGCTTCTGGTACGAGGACCTGGCGAACGCGAGAGCCGGGGCGAAGGCCTTTGTCGTCAACCGGATCGGAGACTTCGGCTTTCTCGTCGGCTTCTTCATCCTGTTCTGGGGACTGGGGGGCGCCTTCACCGAGACCGGCTACCACATCGGCTCCGGCTATTCGCTCGCGTTTCGCGACCTGCCGGCGCTCGTCGCCACGGCCGGAGACAAGACCCTTTGGGGCCTCGACCTCTTCACCTGGGTCGGCATCCTCTTCTTCGTCGGCGCCACCGGAAAGAGCGCGCAAATCCCCCTCTACGTCTGGCTTCCCGACGCCATGGCCGGCCCAACGCCGGTCTCGGCGCTCATCCACGCCGCGACGATGGTCACCGCGGGGGTGTTCCTGGTCGCCCGCATGAACTTCCTGTACGCCCATAGCCCGCTGGCGATGACGATCGTGGCGATGGTGGGCGCGGCGACCGCCCTGTTTGCGGCCACCATCGGCGTCTTCCAGTACGACATCAAGAAAGTCCTGGCTTACTCCACGGTGTCACAGCTCGGCTACATGTTCGTCGGCGTCGGCGTCGGCGCCTTCTGGGCCGGCGCCTACCACCTGCTTACCCACGCCTTCTTCAAGGCGGCTCTCTTCCTTGGCGCGGGCTCCGTCATCCTCGCCATGCACCATGAGCAGGACATGCGCAAGATGGGCGGCCTCGGGAAGGTGATGCCGGTGACGCGCTGGACGTACTGGCTCGCGTGCGTCGCGATCAGCGGCTTTCCCATCGCCTCGGGCTTCTTCTCCAAGGACGAGATCCTCTGGCAGGCGTTCAACACCAACGCCCTCCTCGTGCCGGGGTGGCTGCCGTGGCTGCTCGGATTCGCGGCGGCGGGATTGACCTCCTTCTACATGTGGCGTTCGTATTTCATGACCTTCACCGGACCCCTCGCCAAGATCGAGGGCCACGGTCACGGACGGGGGCACGGACACCAGGATGCCGCTCCCAGGGAGCAACCCGCGGTGATCACGGGCGTGCTCGTGGTGCTGGCCGCAGGCGCCGTGCTCGCTTCGCTCATCGGCCTGCCCATGCTGTGGACGGGCCACGCGCCCTGGCTTGAGCACTTCCTCGCGCCCACGTTTGCCGCCGCCGAAGGGCTCCCCAAGACATTCACCGGCCACGAGGCCCACCGCCTCGAGTGGCTTCTCATGCTCGCTTCAACGGCCGTGGCCACGATCGGCCTCGGTCTGGCCTGGTGGCTCTATCGCGGTCGCGACAATCCCGTGCCCGCGCAACTCGCGGCGCGTTTTCCCGGGACGCACCGGGTCGTCTTCAACAAATACTTCGTGGACGAGGCCTACCAAAGGAGCTTCGTGTGGGGATTCATGTCCACGAGCCGGCTGAGCGCGTGGTTCGATCAGCACATCCTAGACGCCCTCGTCAACCTCGTCGCCGCCCTCACCCGCCTGTTCGCCGCCCTCGACGGCCTCATTGACGCGTACGTCGTGGACGGCATGGTCAACACGGTCGGCAACGGCGTCCGTGCGAGCGGCCGCGGGCTGCGGCAGTTGCAAACGGGCCGCATCCCGCAGTACCTCGCGGTCGTCGTCGCCGGAGCCGTGATGCTCGTGGTGCTCGCCCGCTTCATCGTTGATGTTTACACCTGACGGAGGCCGCTCATGATCGAGACGCAAACAACCTTGCTCACCTGGATGACTTTCACGCCGCTCATCGGCGTGGCCGCTATCGGCCTGCTCCTCATGGCGCGGCCGCTCCTTGGGCTGAGCCAAAGGGCCGTGGACCATGGCGCGCGCCTCCTTGCCCTGCTCACCACCCTGCCGTCGCTGGCGCTCTCTTATGTGATGTGGCGCGATTTCGACGGGGCCGCGGGCGGCGTTCAGTTCGTCCACCACACCCCATGGATCCGCGCCTTCAACATCGAATACTTCATGGGCGTGGACGGTCTGAGCGTCACCATGGTGATGCTCACGGCCCTGATCTCCTCGGTCGCCGTCATCGCCTCCATGCCCTGGGGCATCGCCCGGGACGATTCTCACCACTTTTCGCGCCGCCAGGTTCCGGGCTACATGGCCCTCCTGCTCCTCCTCGAGACGGGCATGTTCGGCGTCTTCTGCGCCCTCGACTTCTTCCTCTTCTACGTCCTTTGGGAGCTCGTGCTCCTCCCGATGTACTTCCTCATCGGCATCTGGGGCGGCCCGAGGCGGGAGTACGCCGCCATCAAGTTCTTCCTCTACACGCTGGCCGGCTCCGTGCTCATGCTCCTCGGCATGATCGCGCTCTACTACGCGAGCGAGCCGACCACGCTCGTGGACGGCACTGCGGCCGCCCATACCTTCAACATGCTCAAGCTCGCCGAGCAAGCGAACCGCTTCGAGCTGATGGCGCCCATCCTCGGCTTGCCCTTCACCAAGGTCGTCTGGGTGGGGATGTTCATCGCCTTCGCCATCAAGGTGCCGATGTTCCCCTTCCACACGTGGCTGCCGGACGCCCACGTGGAGGCGCCGACGCCGATCTCGGTCCTCCTGGCCGGCGTCCTCCTGAAGATGGGCCCCTACGGCATGCTGCGCGTCAACTATCCCATCCTGCCCGAGGCCACGTTGTGGGCCCAGTGGGGCGTCGCAATCTTCGGCGCCATCAACATCGTCTACGCCGCCTTTGTCTGCATGGCGCAGAAGGACCTCAAGAAGCTCATCGCCTACTCCTCGGTGAGCCACATGGGTTTCGTGCTCCTGGGGATGGCGGCCTTTACGCCGCAGGGCATCTCGGGCGCCGTCTACCAGATGTGGAACCACGGGATCATCAGCCCAGCGCTGTTCTTGATTGCGGGGGTGATCTACGACCGCGCGCACCACCGCGAGATCGAGGGCTTCGGCGGCCTGTCGAAGAATCTCCCCGAGTACACGGCGATCACGGGCCTCGCCTTCATGGCCTCCCTGGGCCTTCCGGGGCTCAACGGGTTTATCAGTGAGGCGCTGGTCTTGGTCGGCGCCTTCCCGGTCTTCAAGGTGATCACGATCGTCTCCGCGAGCGGCGTGATCATCACCGCGGCCTACTACCTCCTCACCATGCAGCGCGTGTTCCTCGGCAAACTGAACGAGAAATACGCGGCGCTGCGCGATCTCAACTGGCGCGAACGGCTGACGCTCTACCCGCTGGTCGCCCTCATGGTCGTCCTCGGCTTCTATCCCATGCCGATTCTCGACCTCATGAACCCCACCCTGCACTCGCTGGTCCTCCCGTTCGCGCAGAGGACCGGTCTCGTGACAGGCCCCTGAGACCGGAGGCGGACGGTGCCGACCCTCGAAAGCCTGCCCCACGTCCTTCCCGAGGTGGCGCTCGCGGTCACCGCTGCGGCCCTGTTCGTCCTCGAAGCCCTGTGGCAGCCCCGGGGCCGAGCACGGCGCGTTGGGTTTCCGCTCTTGGCGCTGGGGGGCCTGCTCGCGGCGCTGCTGTTCCTCGTCGCCTCGCCATCCTCGGCGGAGCCGCGGTTCTTTGGCGGCCTCCTGACCCAGGATCCCTTCTCGACGTTCGTGCGCGGCGTCGCCATCGTCGCCACCGCCCTCGCCGTGGGGCTCGCTCTGGGAAGCCCCTCGCTGCCGTCGAATCGCCGCGTCGAGTATCACGGCCTCTTGGTCCTGCTCGCGCTCGGCATGTGCCTCCTCTCGAGTGCCGGTCACCTGCTCATGATCTACGTGGCCATCGAGATCGTGAGCCTCACGTCCTACCTCCTCGCCGGCTTCGACGACCGCGGTGGGCGTTCGGCCGAGGCCGGCCTCAAGTACGTGCTCTTCGGTGGCGTCGCCTCCGGCGTGATGTTGTTCGGCTTCTCCCTGCTCTTCGGCCTCTTCGGCGACCTGTCGCTCTCAGGCCTCGGCCAGGCACTCGCGCACTCGACCACACTCTCGACGGGCGCCGGTCGCTGGGCGACGCTCCTGGCGCTCGTCTTCGTGCTCGCAGGCCTCGGCTTCAAGATCGCCGCGGTGCCCTTCCATATGTGGTGTCCCGATGTCTACGAAGGGGCGCCGACGCCCTTCACGGCCCTGCTCTCCGTGGGCCCGAAGGCGGCGGGCTTCGCGGTGCTGTTACGCTTCGGCACCGGCCTGTGGCCCGAGCTCGCGACCGACGCCGCCGCGGCAACGAGTGCGCTCCCGTGGCTCCTCCTCCTGGGCGTGATGTCCACGGTCACGATGACGGTCGGCAATCTCGCCGCTATCTGGCAGGACAATCTCAAGCGGCTGCTCGCATACTCGAGCATCGCGCACGCGGGCTACATGCTCATGGGCGTGGTGGCGGGCGGCCGGGAGGGCCCGGGCGCCGTGGCGGTCTACCTGGCCGTCTACCTGATCATGAACATCGGGGCCTTCGCCGTGGTCTCCGCCGTGGATCGCTCGGCGCACAGCGAGGACATCGGCGTCTACCACGGCCTCGGACGGCGGGCCCCGCTCCTCGCCCTGGCCATGGCGGTGTTTCTCCTCTCGCTCACGGGACTTCCACCCACGGCGGGATTCGTGGGCAAGCTGTACCTCTTCGCCTCGCTCATCCATCACGGCGGCTTCTGGTACGTGCTGCTCGCCGTGGTGGGCGTTCTCAACAGCGTCGTGTCGCTCTATTTCTACGCCCGCGTACTCAGGGCCATGTTCCTTGAGAGCGCGGCCGGCGAGCCCGCGCCGGTGAGTCTCGCCAACTCGGCGGCGGCGCTCGCGGTCGTTCTCGCCGTCCCGACTCTCGCCCTCGGGATCTTCTGGCAGCCGCTGGCCGCCATCGCCAATTTCTCCGGCTCCCTCTTCTGACGCCGACGCCTAGGCGGAACCCCTCCATCTCCCCGTTGAACCGGTGCGAGATCGGACAAGATCGCTTGGATGTGGGCGCTCGTGCGCCGCAGTCCCACAGGGGTGGTGCCTGCCACGTCCGTATCCCGCCGCGGCTCCGGCCGCCGAGGCCATCGCCGAGGATCCGTAAGTTGATTCCGAAATGTGCACGACCTGCGACGAGTGCACGCGGATCAATCCGAGGATGTTCGCCTACAACGCGAACAAGTACTACTGGGGGTCACTACTGGGGGTCAGGTCTTGCAATCGTGCAATACGACGCAGAAGAGCGGCATGTGACGATTCCTGCGCACAGAGAAATCGATGCGGGAACACTCCGTGCGATCAGGGCCGAGAACGGCCGGACTATTTCCACAGGAACTCCCCTCCTTTGTAAGGAGGGGAAAGGGGAGGTAGAGGCCGCCGGCGGGCTCTACCCCACCCAACCTCCCCTTACAAAGGGGAGGAGATTTCGGATGCACTCTGGCACTACTACGCCACTTTCGCAGAGCGGGAAACACCCCGATCCGTCGTCCCCGTGAAAGCGGGGACCCAGATTCTGGATTCCCGCCTGCGCGGGAATAACGAGGAGTGGCCTCCCAAGTCGCCGGACCCGTCTCATGCACCGTCATCATGGCGAAAACCGGATGGCAACGGAGATCAAAGATGCGTTGTAGCGCTAGATCGCATCCCTACTGCGGACCCGGACGAGGCGCCCGGGCAGCGGCCGGCCGATCACCTTCGCCAAGAAGTCCAGAATCATGCCTGACCCCGGTGTCCAGTAGCACGAGCTCCACGCCGACTCTCGTGGCCACATTCAACATGCCAACCACCTTTCAGTTCGGCCCATTCTTCTTGACTGCCGTCCGCCACAACACAAAGGCTCCAGCCACGGCGACTTCGGTCCACCGGCAGGGGTAGTAGCACTGCCCCCGGATCTCGCCGGGGGTTGTCCTGCTCGTCTCGAATGTGACCCCGGGTCGCACGCCCGAGCCGCGCAAGACGGCGAGCTCCGTCCAGTAGAGCACCCCAGCCCAGACGAATCCCTCAATTCGCGTCAGACACCGGGGGTCCGGCCAGTAGAGCGTTCCGCGGAAACGAGGCGGGTCCACCTGCTCAACGGTCATGATCACGCGAAGGTCCGCGCAGGAATCGTCCCCGCATTCATGAAACCAGCCGTTCCACTCTCCGCACAGATTCGCCGGTTGGAGCGCAAGTCTGCGCGGATCCTTCATGGTGGCAACTCACGGGAGGAAGTTGATTCCCCGATCGTGATGTTCAACTGCTTGTCGACGTACTGTTTGTCGATGTAGTAGGTCGAGCGGCGATACAGCTCGTCGTACAGCTCGATGTCCCGCTGCCAGCGCCACCTCTCATACTTATCGATGGCCCTAGCGAGGCAGAATATCCCCCAAAGAATCAACAAGAACCCCATGGGACCTCCTCTCGTTTTGGACGTTTTGCCATCACCATGCGGCACCAACCCCTATTTTCGGAAAAGGCGTTTCACCCATCCGGAAAAGCCGGAACCTCTCCGTTCCCAAGCAGTCTTGTGCCGGTGGACGAATGTCGGCAGGAGTTGCATGTTCGACGGCGTATCAAGGCCGCCTTTGAATAGGGGCGTCACGTGGTCGACCTGGTATCCGGTTGGGACCTTTGAGTATCCCCGGCTTTTCAGAAAGGCCGACTTGGCGAAAAGGCTCCGGGTCCGAACCGCCAGCCCGGTTGTCCTGTATCGACGACCGGTTGTAAAAGATCGACCAACCGATGCCCCGCCTATCCTCGAGGATCCTGGCCTCCGGATCCTCGGCATCCGAAATCGCGGCGTGGTCGCGGCACGCGAGATGCGAAACGGCTTGAACGCTGGAGCATGGCTGCGGAACCCTGCAGATATCCTGCTCCGTGGAGTCCGCACCCGGTGCGGTCGGAGTCGAACGCCTCTTCCCATCCGTGGAGAACGGAATGGGCGGAAGCTCGATCTGGAGGCACGATACCTAAGTATTCGCATGTGTTCCCCCTTTCGCGGGTTGTTGTGGTCCTGAACCGCAATGAGCGGTGGTTCGGTCCGAACCTGCCCAACACCGAAGTTTCGCTGCGCGAACTTGCTCGGTGGCGCTCCGGAAGCACCTTGAGCACAGATCATGGCCGTCCACGAACTTCCAGATCGGCGCGGCCCTGTCCCGAGCCAGTCTGACGACGATTCTCCTACCGCAGGTGCAGATTCTTGGAATTCTCATGCCGACCTCCCTTGACCATTCGTGCGATTGAAGGAGCCTTCTGTCTTCAACGGATTCCGGAACAGATTCTCCGCCCACCTGATCTGCTCGTCCGTGAAGAGGGGCCTGAAACGATATTCGAGCATGAGCGCCTCGAATGACAGGTGGAGACAGCCCGCCATGTGCAGGCGGTAAATCCCATCCGATCCGTGATCCGAATACCTACCCATGAGTTCGAGGACAGTACGGTGCGCGTCACCTCCGTTCTTGCGAAGCATTTCAATGATTCGCCCTGGCCGGTACCCGACCTTCGCGGGTATTTCCACGGTGTACCGGTATTGAAATGCCCGGTTGAACTCTCGTAGAAGATCAGCCTTGTTTGTATTCATCTCGTGCCTCCTTCTTCCGTCTTCCGCATTTAGTAGGGATTCATTCGGGCTCCGTCATTCGTCTCGTTCATCCAACCATTATATCGTGGGTTCGATCAGGCCATAATTCGTTTTATCGTATTGACAAACTAGTGAATACAAATAGATACAAATATCTAGTTTGAGGGAACTACCAGTTTCCAAACTCTATACAGTAAGTGGGAACTAATACCGATGGGGAGCCGTTGTGGCGATATATGATTGTTGGTTCAGCCTTTCTGGGGAGGAATCAGGGGCGGTCGGGATAGCGGCGGCGAAGTATGGTGATGATCTTGTTTACATTTTCCTCAGATAAATCGAATTTCCCCCAAGATAATTTCTTGCCTGTGATTTCCCAGAGCAGGTCCAAGTCCGGCTTGGTCACAAATTCGCGGATTCCGTCTTGCCTCTCATACTCGGCGATCCCGTAGGCTCCCGCTTTTCCGTTTGCGTATGCCCACACCAGCAACTCACCTCGGCAAGAATATATCCTGAAGGTTGGAATCTGGGTCCCGGTCCCGAACATGATCAAGAGATCGGGGTGCTCGCGGGCGAAGTTGTACAATCGTCTCGCTTGCTCACCGTCGCCCCCCATCACCCCGCACAGGCCAAAAAAGGATTCCTCATCCCATTTCGCGCCCTTGCTGGTCTTCACCTCGTAAGGAGGACATCCCACGTGCCGAGCGCCATGTCTCGGCCACCAAAATATTCTCGCGCCCACTTCGATTAGTCCCCCGCAGGAAAGACAGTGGCCGAGACGCCTGGATTTCATCCCTACTTCCGCAGGTCTTCTCATTGACGATCTCTGACGCAACCAATCGGGCCACCCGCGGGGGATAGGCTTCGCCTCCGGGACAGCGGCATCGGGGGAGATCAACTTGAACTCCCTTTTCTTGTTGTCCACTTCCGGTTTCTCGAATTTTGGCCGGCTGTGTGGACCCAGCAGCAAGTTACGCCAGAGACCATCTCCTAATTCGCCGGACGAGATCTCCTGCCCGTGGGCAACCGTTAGGGCCCATCGATAGGAGAATGCATTAGAGTATGGTTGATCGGGTGGGACGCGTGCCGGGGCGAGATGGATCAACTCCCTGGCCTCTGAAAGGATCTTGTTGATTCGCGCTCGCAGGCCATTGTTGTCCGCCCATTCCAAAGTCGAATTCGCCTCGGGTGGTATCCCTCCAAGAAAATCCTCTGGCTCGCTCAGCCTTAATTCAGGCCAGAGAAACCGATGGACAGCCGTGGAAGGGGGAAGGTTGTGCTGAATGAATCTGCTCAGCACCCCATCCTTTGCCATCCTGACCAGCCCCAGCCGATGGTGGAGGTGCAAATCACCCGATCCTTGGACAGGCAATTCGACTTGGAACAAGCCAACGAGCCGAACACCGCCGCCGGAGCGGTGGGTGGAATCCAACTCCACTGATGCGATCCACGTTCGTTGACCGAGTCCCTCATGGAAATTCTCCGCCGGGCCAAACAGGATCCTCCGGAATGTATCGTGCATCTTCCACGCGGACTGATACGACCCGAGGGGCAATCGTCGTTGAAGCTCTTTCGCAGTTGCTCCGCACTCTGCGACCAAGTACGCACCTAGGAACCATTTTCTCACCGGGATCCTGGACCCTTCCATCACCGTGCCGGCCAGGAGAGACACGTGCTTTCGGCATTTGATACAAGTCCGGCGGCTCGGTCGTTCAGTTTCCCGCCACTTCAAGCCCCCTCCGCATCCGGCGCTTGGACACGACAGTCCGCCCTTCCGTCTCTCATGCCACTCCGCGAGATATGCGTAACAGGCTTCATCCGTCCCGAAGCGCGCCGAAAAGTCTGCTACGCCTCGTTCCTTCTCTTCACCGAAGTTGGCCATGAACGAATCATAACCAACGATTAGCCCGCGCTCCAGCTCAGCCCGGCTCAACGGACACCGCACTTTCTGCACGCCGGGGGTCAGGCTCTGGGGCCAGGATTCTGGACTCTGGTCGATCTATCTTTCGGGTTGAGGGGCCAATCAGAAGGATGCAAGCAAGGGACCTGGGGTCAGGTCTTGCCATCGTTCAGGTCGCCGGTTCGTCCGGCCTCCATAGCGCTGGTGGCAGGACATCGGGCAGCCCACGCAGCGGAACCCGGCCGGCGAAAGGTGCGAACCTTGCGGCGGGCCTGCAGACCCTCGCGGGTCCCGGCGAGATCGTCGTCAGCGCCTCCACCTACACCTCGGCCAGAGGCTTCGTCACCGAAACGGACCTCGGCGAAGGTCCGGTCAAGGGCATCGCGCGGCCTACCGCGGGGCGGTCGTCAGTCCACCTCGGTGATGTCGGGGTCGCGCATGTCACGCCCGACAATCACCTTCGTCTTCCCATTGCGGTTGTGCGACGGTGCGACGGCGGTGCGACGGTGTCAGGTCTTTCGTTCGTTCTTTTGGAACTGGCTCGAAAAATCCACATGGGCCGTTGTTCGCGCGTATGGAAGGGGTTTCGTGGGACAGCTTCGTGCTTCGTGATACCGCGGGGAAAGACTCTCCTTCCGTGCGTCGCACCACTGGTGCGCGCTTGTCTGTCCCGATCCGTCATTGCTTTTGCCCTCTCGCAGTCGTATCCTATTCTCACTCATGAAACGGAAAATGGAAGCCGTGTACGAAAACGGCACCCTCAAACTGGCCGAGCCGCTGCCGCTGGCGGAACACGCACGCGTCTACGTAACTGTTGAGGACCCGCGGGAGAACGACGACGATCCGTCAGAATACGCATGGCTCCGCGGCGCGGCGTCAAACTCGGCCTTCGACTTCCTGAACGATCCGGCTGAGGATATCTACGGCCCGGCCGACGGGAAGCCGTTCCGTGACGCGGAATAGCATCGTTCTCGTCCCTTTCCCCTTCGACGATCTTTCCGGAACAAAGGTCAGGCACTCTGTTTGACGTAGCCGATCGGTCCCCAGCGTCACGTGATCATCGCCTTCATCACCAGCCGCATCCCACCGGACCCTGTCGGGACCGATCGTGTGATTTCCGCCGACCACCGTGACTTCGCGTCGACCGGTCTGCGAGTCGCTTCCACGGTACGCCTGCATCGGATGATGACGATCTCCTCGAAACTTGTCCGTCGGAAGTTGGGTTCGCTCCCTTCAGCATTTCATGAGGAGGTGAGGCGGAACATTTCCGCCCTATTCTCGCTGGTGGAATGACCGGACACTTCCAGAGAAGGTAACCAGTGCCGGAATGGCACTCTTGTGCTCCCCCTCAAGGGCTGGTGATGAGAACTGCCATATGCGTGAGGTCAAATCGGGGAGCTTTCGGATGGACTCTTACTTGATCCGCCGGCCCTTGGTGCGGAGGTGCAATGTGCCGTGGAGGCTCGCCAGGTAAAGCTTTCCGGCGTTCTGGAGACACCACGCGTAGTCCGGACTCGATGCCGAGATGCCCACGTTCAACACGTTGTCCTCCGAGAGGGTGGGGCCGGACGGGTCGAACACGTCCGTCACGGAAAAGGTCAGCGTCTCGATGCAGGTCCTGGATGCCTGGGTCTCGTCATCCCAGTAGGGGACGGGGATTTCGACGACCGACGCGCCGCTCATCGAGAGGGGCGAGTGATAGATCACCTCCGTGAGTGTCCGCCTCCCCATGGGCTCGTCCAGCGTCACAAAGAAACCCGGCTTCTCCGCCGTGGCGGAGAGGTTGAACGCGACGCCCTCTTCACCTCGAATGAACCTGTTGAGATAAGCCGTATCCACCGTTCGCTCGCGGATGCAGACATCCGGCGGATCCTCTTCCAACGCGCCGATGCAGGCGGAGTAGCAGACCGCCTGCTCGGCGGCGCCGGTAAGAGACATGCACGTCCGGCGCTCTCCACCAGGGCCGGCGGACTCACAGACGCCGAGGAAATCCTCCCAATTCCCAGACGCTGGTGGTTCGGGGGCAAACGCGAAAGCCTTCTCAAGCGATTCCTGTCCAACCTGCAAGGCTGCGCCAAGTCCCGCAAGGATCTTCTCTGATAAACCCTCCGTGGATCCGCAACCCTCGAAAAGGCCCTCGCTCGTCCAGACGCCGAACAGGTACCTCCGGCGGTCCGAGGCCGAGTCTCTGATAACCGCGCGATGGAGATAGATGAGCTTCCCACCGATTTCCATCAAGCGGGGAGGACAGTCTTCTATCGCCGTGCCCTTCCACCATTTGCACTCCGTCTCCTCCCACGTGCCCGTGAAGTCGAAGTTCGGATCCTCAGCCTCCGCCTGCTTCACCGATGAAACCACCACCTGCGAGAGACGCGACAGGTCCGCTACCGCCGCGTAGGCGGCACGGTCAACGATCACGGTGCCGAGATCGGCATCGCGGTCCAGGCTCACACCACCGGCGAGGGCCTCGGCCGATCCCACCTTGAAGATGAGGTCGGCCACGCGCTCCCCCGCCCCATCGAGCACGAAGCATCCGAACGGAACCTGGGCGGCGGCAAGCGACAGGACGAACCGGGACGACGCATCGGTCACTCCCTTCCCGGCCCGGGGCGTTTCTTCAAATGTCACGCAGTAGAGAGCGTATCCGGATAGCGATCCTCCCGAGGCGCCGGCACGCCGAAGCCCCGAGGCACGCACACCTTCTTCCTGCCCCGCCCTCACGCCGCCGCTTTGTCCGGCCCGCACGCCCATGCGGACCCCGTCGCTCAACACCCCCTCCGCAAGTGTTCCGGTCAGTTTGAGCTCATCGCCCTCCCCCTTGGCCGCGTCGCTGCCGGTACAGCCGAGCATACAGGCAACGGCCAGGACGCCGGCCGCGCCCCGCACGGTCGGCCAGAGAATCCCCCACTCGGACAAGCTCCCCACCATGGCGGGACGATCCTACTCCGCCTGCTTTCGCCCGGTCAAATCCGGAGCGCCATTTGCCGACCCGGTCATGGGCAGCAACGTTCCAGGCCATCACGGAAACGGGGACGTTCCTGTTTTTCCCTCCCCATCCGGAATCGCGCCCGGGCGGAAGCGAAAAAGAGGAATGTCCCCTTTTCTCCTTGCTATACTCCCCTCCTCCATGAGATCGCACGCTCACCGAGTCGCGCCGAGCCTCGTCCGATTCGTCCTCACAATCTCCCTCTGCGCATCGTGCGCGAACGATGGGCCAAGTCCCTCCAGCCAAGCCTTCCCAACCGAACCCACGCCCTGGCCGCGCTGGGCTTGGGAACACTGGGTGTGGGAAGGCAACGAGGAAGTCTCAAAGCAACAGAGCACGCAGACGGGCGCACTCGACCTCGTGGACGGCTACCTGCAGCGCGACATCCCGGTAGACGCGATCATCATAGACAGCCCCTGGGCCACGGCATACAGCACCTTCGATTGGGACCCGGCCCGATACCCCGACCCCCAAGGCCTGGTGGACGCGATGCACGCCCGCGGCGTGCGCGTCATGGTCTGGACCGTGACGGCGATCAACACGGACAGCCCCAACTTCGCCGAAGCGGACCGGAACGGCTACTTCCTCACGAGGGGCCCAGGCGAGGGGACACTCGTAGTCGAATGGTGGAAGGGACCCGGCGGTCTGGTGGACTTCTTCAATCCCGCCGCCGTGGAGTGGTGGCACTCGCAGCTCGACAATGTGCTGAACCTGGGGATAGACGGCTGGAAGGCGGACGGAACGGATTACTCACTTGCCTTCGGGAAGTTCTTCTCCCCCGCTGCCGGCCGGTACATCGAGCGTCCCGAGTACTCCCACGCGTATTACCGCGACCTCTATGAACACACCCGCGGCCGGCTCGGCGAGGATCGCATCATCACGGCGCGTCCGATCGACAACTACGGCCTGGGGCTCGGGGGCGACCTCGTGGCCTTCGCGCCGGTGGACATCAACTTCGCCGGGTGGGTGGGCGATCAGGACGCCACGTTCGAGGGGCTCAAGGCCGCGCTCGACAACATGTATCGCTCCTCCGAGCACGGCTACCTCGCCTTCGGGTCCGACATCGGAGGCTACCGCACCGACCCCTCCGCCCCCGCAGCGTGGGGCCGAACCAAGGAGCTCTTCATCCGCTGGGCACAACTCGGCGCCTTCTCGCCCGTGATGGAAAACGGCGGGGGGGGGGAACATCGTCCGTGGATGTTCGACGAGGAAACCAGCGAGATCTACCGCCGATTCGCGAAGATCCACTACGCGTTGCTCGACTACCTCATGGCCGAGGGGGCCCGGGCATGGCGCCAGGGTCGTTCGCTCATGCAGTTTCTCAGCCGGCGCGACTTCAGCTATCTCCTCGGGTCCGACCTTCTGGTTGCGCCGATCCTGCAGGCCGACGGCGAGGTGACGGTCGCCTTCCCCACGGATGGGGATTGGATCTACATGTTCGATCCGGACGAGCGCTACGAGGGAGGCTCAGGCGCGACCCTCAAGATTCCCCTCACCGAGTTCCCTGCGTTCCTGCGCGAAGGCTCGACGCTGGAGGCGCACTTCAGGCTTCCCTGAAGCGCGGCAGCGTAAGCCATCAGCGGTCAGCTTTCAGCCGCGTGCTCTGTCGAGAATCGTGGAGGAACACCGCACGGCGTGGTATTTGTGGCAAGGGATGGCGGGCGAACAGATCCCTTCAGGCGACAACATCTGTGGCGCGTTCCGGTACCGTCAGGAGGAAATGGAACGTTGCTTCGGCTGAGGATCAACGGCCGGTGGTGCGAAGGCGCGGAGGGCGCGACCGTGTTGCAGGTCCTCCGATCCCATGACGTTCACATCCCCACGCTCTGTCACGACCCCCGCCTGAAGCCGTTTGGCGGCTGTCGCCTCTGCCTCGTCCGCATTGGAGGGAAACCGAATCCGGTTGCCGCCTGCACCACCCCTGCGGCGGAGGGCATGGAAATCGAAACACATCCGCCTGACATCGAGGATCTGCGCCGCTCGCTCCTGCAACTCCTGACCTTCCGCCATCCGGCGGAGGACGCGCGGTCGCGACCGGGGAAGGAGTTCTATCGCCTCCTGGCGGCGTACGGGGTTGATGGAACCGGCGTCGGTGGAGGGGAGAGGCGGGCCGCCGACGACTCGCATCCCTACCTTCACGTGGACATGTCCCGCTGCGTTCTCTGCTACCGCTGCGTGCGCATCTGCGAGGAGGTGCAGGGGCAGTTCATCTGGACGGCCTGGTACCGGGGGGCACGCACACAGATCAGGCCGGGCGACGGGCCCTCTCTCCTCGAGAGCGGCTGCGTGAGTTGCGGGGCCTGCGCGGACACCTGCCCCACCGGGGCGATCGAAGACCGTTCCGTCCTGGCGCTGGGTGAGCCGGAAACTCGGACAAAGACCACCTGCCCCTACTGCGGTACCGGATGCGAGATGTCCGTCGGTGTCCGAGCGGGGCGCCTCGTCACGATCGCTCCCGAACGCGATTCCCCGGTCAACAAAGGCCATCTCTGCGTGAAAGGCCGCTACGCCTTCGAGTTCGTGTACGCGGAGGACCGCGTGACGCATCCGTTGATTCGCCGTGCCGGCGGGTGGGAGCGGGCGTCGTGGGACGAGACGCTGTCGTTCACGGCAGAGCGGCTCCGGGAGGTCCTCGGTCGCCACGGACCCGACGCGATCGCCGTCCTGGGTTCCGCGCGTGCCACGAACGAGGAGAACTACCTCGCCCAGAAGTTCGCGCGCGCCGCGATCGGGACGAACAACGTGGACTGCTGCGCCCGCGTCTGCCACGGGCCGACCGCAGCGGCCATGAAACTCATGCTCGGTACCGGCGCCGCCACGAATTCGTACGACGACATCGAACTCGCGCGTTGCCTGCTCGTGTGCGGGGCCAACGCAACCGAGAATCACCCCGTCATCGGCGCGCGACTCAAGCAGGCTGCCCTGCGGGGGACGCCCCTGATCGTCATTGATCCGCGGGCGATCGAACTCACCCGGTACGCCACCCTCCACCTCGCCCTGCGCCCCGGCACCAACGTCCCGCTCTTCAACGCCCTGGCCTGCGCCATCGTGGAGGAAGGACTGGCCGACGAGTCGTTTGTCCGTGAACGAGTGGAGGAATGGGACGATTTCCGCGCGTTCATCAGCGCCTACAGGCCCGAGGACGTCGCCTCCCTGTGCGGCGTCGAGGCCGCCCTCATCCGCAAAGCCGCCCGCCTCTATGCCACGGCCCGACCCGCGATGAGCCTCCACGGCCTCGGGATGACCGAACACGTTCAGGGCACCGAGGGCGTGATGTGTCTCGTCAACCTTGCCCTCCTTACCGGCAACCTGGGCAAACCCGGAAGCGGCATCAACCCCCTGCGCGGGCAGAACAACGTCCAGGGCTCGGCCCACATGGGCTGCGACCCGGGGACGCTCACCGGGTCCATCTCGATCAAGGACGGCAAGGCCCTCTTCGAACGCGTCTGGGGTACCCCCCTCCCGACGCGACGCGGGCTCAACCTCCTGCAGATGATGGACGCCGCCGAGGCGAACCGGCTCAAGGCCCTGTGGGTGATGGGTTATGACGTCCTCCTCACGAACGCGGACGCGCATCGAACGAGAAAGGCCATGAAGAATCTCGATCTCGTCATCGTGCAGGACCTCTTCCTCAATGAAACGGCCAAGGAATTCGGCACGGTCTTCCTCCCCGCGGCTTCCTCGTTCGAGAAAGACGGAACCTTCATGAACGCCGAGCGGCGCATCCAGATGGTCCGGAAAGTCATCGAGCCGATCGGAGAATCGAAGTCCGATTGGGAGATCGTCTGCCTTCTGGCCGCGAAGATGGGCCGGGGCAATCTCTTTCCCTATCGGTCCGCCGAGGAGATCTGGGATGAGATCCGTGCCGTGTGGAATGCCGGGGCCGGGATCAACTACGCGAGGCTCGCCACGGGGGGCATCCAGTGGCCCTGCCCCTCTGGGGACCACCCCGGAACAAAGATCCTGCACACCGAGACTTTTCCCATCGGCCCGAAGGCCGTGCTCCGATGCGTCGAGTACCGGCCCACGGCTGAGGCACCTACAGAGGTGTTTCCCCTCCTCCTCACCACGGGCCGATCGCTGTACCACTTCAATGCGGGCACCATGACCATGCGGACGGAAAACGCGAAACTCAGGCCGACTGACCTCATCGAGATCTCTCCCGTGGATGCCTCCCGCTTGGGATTGGTTGAGGGCGGACGGGCCAAGGTCGTCAGTCGGTACGGCGAGGCCGTCCTTCCGGTCACCATCACCTCCACGGTCAAGCCCGGCGAGTTGTTTGCGACCTTTCAGGATCCCCGCATCTTCCTCAATCACATCACGAGCCCCTTCCGGGACAAGTACGTGAAGGCTCCCGAGTACAAGGTCACCGCCGTGCGTTTGGAAAAGGCCTGAGGTTGGCGGGCGGGTTCGCCGGGTGGCCGCTGTAGCCCCGGGCATAGACCCATCCATGCCCCCTCGCGCTTCGCGCGGTCATCGTGGCCGCGCCTGATGCTCGGGGACAAACCATCCATGGCATGGGTCGTGCAGGACTCGAACCTGCGGCCCGCTGATTAAGAGTCAGCTGCTCTACCAGCTGAGCTAACGACCCATCCGGACCTCGGCCGGGAGGGGCCGATACCCGGAGGGGGCGTGAACGAGGGTAAGCATAAACGGATCGTGGGCGCGTGACAACCGGGGAGGTCAAACGTGGGGAGGTCAAACGTGAAGTCGTGAGGTCGGGAGGTCGGGAGATCGCGAGGCCCCGGAGGGGTCACGGGACCGGACGGGCCTGGGCGCGCAGGCGGAGGCTCCGGGCGAGGGAATAGGGGGAGGCCGGGATCTGCTTGAGGTTGGTCCTGCACCACTCGTAGTCGGTGGTAGTGGGGGAGATGTGCACCGAGAGAATGAGACCAACGAGGGCGAGATCGTTCGCCCGGCGGGAGACATTCATTTGCATGTCGAAGGCGATGTCGCAAGATCGCGTCCGGCCCCCGGCGTCGGGCTGAGGCGCCTCCTCGATCTTGAATACCCCCACCGACCAGGTTTCGGGGTCGGAGTAGAGCATCTCGGGAAGGTAGTCGGTGCGGAGGAAGGTCGGGCCCGCGTCCGAACAACCAGCCTCTCTTGAGGACTCCGCGATTTCGATTCCGTATCTCTCCCGCGCCGAGGAGGGAGTGAGCGCCGAGGTCCCGCCGCACGACGCAAGCTCGTCACGAGAAGCCCGGATGTCGGCGAGAAAACGGGGGCGGTTGGTTTGGATATCCGTTCCTGAGACCCGCACCAGGTGGAACGACGGGATCTCCGCCGTGAAGGAGGTGTACACGGACTCCTCGGCCTCCGAACAGGGCTTGTCGTCATGATTACCAAGGCAGCCGGTGAACATCCACGTGCCGGACGAGTCCCAGTATGCCGACGCGGACGCCGCCCCACTCGGGCCCAGACTCGCGAGCGCAACGCCGGTGTACTCATCCACCCAGACGTCGCCCAGATTGGTGGCCCCATCGAGGCGGGCAGTTCCGCTCATCAGGAGGTGGCCATCCGGTCCACGCGTGTCGCGTTGAAAAAAGAGGTCGGCCACCCTCGCGCCGGAGAGGTCGAGGACCATGCAGCCAGCGGGTACGTGGGATTCCGCGAGGTAGAGCGTGAAGCGACCATCCGGATCCGCGATGCCGCCACCGGCCGCTCCCGCTTCCGAGAGGACGGCGCAGCGAACGCCGTAGCCCGGAAGGGCCCAGCCGCTGTCCAGGCTGGTCACTTTCCGGTCGCAGGAGGCCCTGACACTGCCCCGCTCAACCGCGTTCCCTGACGGCGACACACCCCTGCGGACGCCCTCGGAAGCGAACCCGGCGACGAGGCGCCCCGAGATCTCAATTTCGTCGGCACCTGAGGCGCAACCGTGGACGACGGGGACGGCGAGAGCCACAGCGGCCCACACGATCGGCTGCACCCATTCGAATCCCCCCGAAGACCGGCCGGCCATGCCGGATCTTATCTTACTCGAACGCGCGATCCGGCTCAAAACGCGCGTCCCCGGAACGGGTCGGGCCGCGGGGGCCCCTCAGCCCAGAAGGATCGGCTGGAGGCGCATGGCGAGGGTCAGCTCGCCCTTGATCTTCACCTTCCCCGTCATGTAGGCGGTCATCCCCCTTTGCTTGCCACGCGCCATGTTCATGAAGACCTCCGACTTGGACGTCATCGTCACGTCCGGCTCGCGGGTTCCGGCCGGCTCGACCACGAGCTTGCCTTTCTTCATCTGGAGGTCCCACGAGCCTCCCCCTTCTCCCTCGACCACGAAACGCACGATCTTCCCTTCGTCGAGCTGACCCTTGAGCTCCTCGGCGCGCTTCTCGTAGCCCACGGGGATGACGACCTCGAGGACCTGCTTGGGCGTGGCGTCCCAGATCACCTCGCGCAGCTCATCGCGGTTCAGGTAGTCTACGGTCTTCATGATCTTGCGGACTTCTGCGAGGCTCATGCTCGCTTGAACTTTCTGGCTCATGCTCTCACCTCCATCCGGTTGGCTCAAAGGCCGGAAATGTACCAAATCAGATGCGTGAAGGGGAGCGATTGGGACCGACCTGAGGCCAATGTTGCTTCGGTAGTCTCGCCCCTGTTGACCCCCTCGTGTAGCAACGCGGCCTGAAGGCCGCGCCTACCATAACCGAGGGTCCGGGGCAGACCCAGCCTTTGCGCCAGCGGGTGCGCCCTCAGAGCACCTCGAACAGGCCGGCCGCGCCCATCCCGCCGCCGATGCACATGGTGACCACGGCGTACTTGGCCTTCCTGCGGTTGCCTTCGCGGAGGACATGCCCCACTTGGCGCGCCCCGCTCATGCCGTAGGGGTGCCCGATCGAGATCGCCCCGCCGTTCACGTTGTACTTGGCGTTGTCGATCCCGAGGCGGTCCCGGCAATACACCGTCTGGACCGCGAACGCCTCATTCAACTCGATGAGATCTACGTCGGTCAGCTTGAGACCGGCCCGCTTGAGGAGCTTGGGAATGGCGAAGACCGGACCGATTCCCATCTCGTCCGGCTCGCAGCCCGCGATGGCGAAGCCGCGGAAGGCGCCGAGGGGGCGCAGGTTCCGTTTCGCGGCCTCCTTGGCCTCCATCAAAACCACTGCGGCTGCCCCATCCGAAAGCTGGCTCGCGTTGCCGGCGGTCACGGTCCCTCCCGCAACGGGCTGGAGCGCAGCGAGCTTCTCCAAGGTGGTATCCGGCCGGTTGCCCTCGTCGCGCTCGAGCGTCACCTCACGCACCGACTCCTCGCCCGTCTCCTTGTTTTTCACCAGCATCTTCGTGGCGAAGGGCACGATCTCGTCCTTGAACTTACCGGCCGCCTGCGCCGCCGCCGTGCGCTGCTGGCTCTGGAGGGCGTAAACGTCCTGAACCTCGCGGGAGATTTTGTACCGCTCCGCCACCACCTCGGCGGTCTGGAGCATCGGCATGTACAGGGCGGGCTTGTGCTCGGTGACCCATTCCTCGGTGTAGCCGTTCAGGTTGAGGTTGTTTTGAACGAGGCTGATGGACTCCACGCCGCCCGCGACCAAGACGTCCGCCTCCCCGGCGATGATCCGTTGCGCCGCGATCGCGGTGCTCTGGAGGCCGGAGGAGCAGTAGCGATTGAGCGTCATCCCGGGCACCGTGACGGGGAATCCTGCCCGAATGGCGGCCACGCGCCCGATGTTGTTGCCTGTCGCTCCCTCGGGGAGTCCGCACCCGATGACCACGTCCTCCACCTCCGCCGGGTCGAGACGGGCTCGCTCGACGGCGTTGCGGATCACGAACGCGGTCATGACGGCGCCGTGGGTCATGTTGAGACTCCCCCGGAATGCTTTCCCGATGCCCGTTCGGGCTGTGGAAACGATCAGTGCTTCACGCATGGCTGCTACCTCCTATCTTTTCCGGCAGTCGGCAGTCGGGATACTCGCCCTTCTGGCGCGGCCTTCCTGGCCGCTCGGGAGGGGGAGAGTACCGCGCCGTCCCTGGCTGGGTCGGCAGTCGCAGGCGGTCCATCCGGTTTGAGTCCAGTTTCTCCCGTCGGCCGGCCGGCTACTCTGCCACGAGTCCGCGGACGTTTTCCATCCGGATCACAGCACGCGGATTCCAGTGAGTTCCTTGGCCACGATCGCGCGCTGGATCTCGCCCGTGCCTTCGAAAATGTCGAAGATCTTGGCGTCGCGCATCCATTTCTCGACGGGATAGTCGCGCAGGAAACCGTAGCCGCCGAGGATCTGCACGGCCTTGACGGTCACGTCCATCGCCACCTGCGCCGCGAGGTACTTGGCCATGGAGGCCTCTTTCACATTGGGGATCTGCTTGTCCGCCATCCACGCGGCCTTCCAGATAAGCATGCGGCACGATTCCACCGCCGTGGCCATCTCGGCCAGCGTGAAGGCGATGTGCTGCTTGCCGGCGAGGGCGCAGCCGAACTGCTCCCGCTCCTTGGTGTAGTCCACCGTGTACTCCAGCGCGGCCCGCGCGATGCCGAGCGCCATCGAGGCCACCACGGGCCGTGTGGCATCGAACATCTTCTTTGCACCGGAAAAGCCCTGCCCAGTATCGCCCAGGATCCACTTGGCAGGGACGCGGCAGTCCTCGAGATAGACCGGCGCCGTCTCGCTCGCGCGGATCCCGAGTTTCTTGTCCTTCGCGCCCGGCACGAGCCCCGGCGTTCCGCGCGGGATGAGAAAAGCCCGATGACCGGCGCGTCCGGCCTGGGGGTCCACCGTCGCCCAGATGATGAAGATGCTGGCGGAGTGGCCGTTGGTGATGAACTGCTTCTGCCCGTTGAGGATGTAGTGGTCCCCGTCCTTCTTGGCCGAGGTCCGAATCATGGAGATATCGGACCCGGCCTTCGGCTCCGTTATGGCCATGGCGGCGATCTTCGGGTGACCGTTTTCGTCGTCGCCCGTCATCGCGTCAATGAACATCTCTTTCTGCTCGGGCGTGCCCATCTTGGCCACGGGCGTCGCGGCCAACCCCGAGCCGTTAATGGCGTTGGTGATGCCCGCGCACCCCCACGAGAGCTCCTCCGTGGCGAGGACGGCCAGAAGGTTCCACCCACCACTGCCCATGATCTCAGACATGGCGGCGGATCCGCCATCCTTCCCGTTCTTTTTCGAGAGGCCGAACGATTGGGGCGTGCCCATGCCCATCACCTGGGCCTGCTTCATGATGGGCCACGGCATCTCCTCCTTCTCGTCATACTCCGGCGCGGCCGGACGGATGACGTCCGCGGCGAATTGATGGAGCGCATCCTTGATCATCCTCTGCGTTTCCGAGAGTTCGAATCCGAACATGGCTACCTCCTTCAATTTCGGCAGTCGGGAGTCGCCGGAGCGAGAAGTCCCCTGGCTCGCGGTCGCTGTGCCCTCCGGCTGCTCACTGTTCACTGTTCACTTCTTTTGCGATGCCCTCGACGAGGGCGCGTGTCGCGTGCAGAATCATTTCCTCTTTCGGCACGGCGAATCCGTGGACCATCAGGTCGGCGAGGTGCATGCAGGCGCCGATCACGCCGTGCACGATCACTTCGAGTTCGTCCTCTTTGAGGGGCCTGACCCGCCCGCCCTCGATGCCGCGGCGGAGAAGATCGCGAAGGACGAGGGCCATCCCCCCCACGGCCTGATTGACGACGGCCCGGATGGCCGGTCGGGGAACACTGCCCTCTCGGAAGAGGACGATGAAGTAGGGCCGGTTGCCGTCCACGAAATCGAAGAACGCGCGCATGCCGGCCTCGATGGCGGAGGGGAGCCCTTGCTTCTCGGCGGCGCGGGTGGACACCCTCTGCTGCAACAGGTGGGCGCCGGCGTGGAGGATCTCGAGAAATATTTCATCCTTGTTCCGGAAGTACTGGTAAAAGGTGCCGATCCCGCAGCGGCAGGCGCGGACGATGTCCCTAACCTGGGTGTCGGCGTACCCTTTGGAGGCGAAGACTTCGATAGCACCTTTGAGGAGCTCCTGCCGGGTTTCGGGGCGTCCGTGAGGCTCAGGCGGGGGAATCTGTGGCGACCTTGGTTCGACGTCCATTTGCTAGAACGACGCGTCGTTCCGGAAAGCATCATATACGCAATTTTCCAGATGTCAAGTTGGAATTGAGATACACATAGCTGATTTTATTAATTAGTACTTATATTATTACTAGTAAGTACAATATGATATATTGTAATATGGTAACTTACATAGATGTAATCAAGACAAATACTTGCTCAACAACAAGCCATCTGAGAATCGCTTGGCTATATTCCTATCGTTCTTCGAGCAACTGATTCTGGACATACCAGCCCTTGAAAAACCCCCAGCCTGGGCGGGCTGGACGCCGTGGCCTACAGCAGCCCGTTGAGGTGGTCTTTGAACCAGTCGGCGGCCATGGCGATCGAGCGCCTCGAATCGGACTGCCACCAGAGGTTCATGAACCCGTGAATCGAACCGGGGAAGATCTCGAAATGGACGTCGCGTCCCTGTTCGACCAAGTCACGCGCGTAGGACCTCGATTGGGTGAAGAGCGGGTCCATCGTACCGCAGAAGAGGAGGGTGGGAGGCACCACCCGCGCGCGGTCGAGGTGCATTCGCGGACTGGCCTCAAGCATGGCCGCTTCGCGCTCGGGCCCCTCCGGACCGAAAACGGAGTGTAGGATCTGTTCCGTCCGCCGGTACGGCACCCGCGCAAACTTCCGAAAGTCGAACACCCCGTACCAGTGAACGGCCGCGGAGACCTTCGCCAAGTCGCCGTTGTGACGCGATCCCACCGGTCCCAGTCCGTTCGAGAGGAGGACCGCGGCATAGGCGCTCAGGTGCCCGCCCGCGCTGTCCCCAAACACCCCGACGCGCTCGGGGTTTCCGCCGTAGCGGTGGACATTGGATCGAACCCATTTCAGCACGGCCGCCACATCCTCCACGCAGGCCGGGTAGGCATATCGTGGCGCGAGGCGATACTGCGGGACGACCACCAAGAATCCCCGGCGGGCGAGGGCCGCCGCGACCTGATGCAAGTTCTCTTTCACACCAACGATCCACGCACCCCCGTGGAAGCCGACCACGACCGGGAATGGACCCTCGTCCTTAGGCGCGACCACATCCAGGTGGAGCACGTCGTCGCCAGTGTCCCGGTAGGCGATGTTGCGATGAATGCGATAACCCAACCCCGTGCCGAGGCGCGCCACGCGGGGGAGGGCGTTGTTCACAGCAAACACCACGGCACGACCCGCCGCCCGATCCATCGCGTTGAGAAGCGTCATCGCCAGGTTGCCGTGGGGTTTCGGTCGCCATCCAACCCACGGCCGAGGGGCCGCGCAGGCCGCCGCTGTGGTCCCCAGAATGGACGGCTCAGGACCAGCCGCCAACCCCGCAGGCCGTCTTTCAGGGCCACCTCGTCGCCGTCGGACACCGGCAAATCGAAGAATCTTGCCCACGCTTTCAACTCCATTCATGCCTCAACTTGAGGCGGGAAGATACACTCTGAGTAATGTTTCGGTGAACCCGTCTGATCAATACGAGAGAGATAGTGCCTGGTAGCCGCAGGCTTTAGCCTGCGCACGACGGCGCGGACGCAACCTAGAGGTTGCGGCTACCATGATGGGTTCACCGAAACATTACCACCCTGAGATCGGCCAATACTCGGCAACTCTTTAGTTTTCCATGCATATCCCGTCACCTTCGCAATAGACATCTATTCCGACATTTCCGCCTAATGCAAATGCGCGTTTCGTTCGATTATTGAAAGGAGGGCAAGTCCCCCGGGTGGGGGGCGGAGAGCTGAAGCCTCAACTGAATGGGGAGGACGCAGCGTGACCGAGGAGCGACCGTGGTGGAACCCTGAAGAAGAGAGAATTGACCGACTTGTGGCGGCGGTGACGGACGCGTTGGAGGCGATAGCCGACTCTGCAGAGCCGCCGTGGAAGCCCGAGGCGGACCGATGCGTGGAGAGCTTTGCGCGGGATCTCACGCGGGCCCGCCGCTATTTCAACGAGCATCGCCGGCACGAGGCCGGCCTTTTCATCCGGATGGCCGATCATGCCAACGAGGCCGGCTACGTGCTGCGCCGCCTCCTCTACTTGGCGGTGGACGGAGACCTCATCGAGGGCAAGCGCGGGACGCAGGCGATCCTGCCTTTCCTGTCGCAGATCAACTGCGACCATTTCAACTATCCGGAGCGACTGAGCAGCCTTCTGACGTACTTCCGGGACCGGTAGGGCCGGCAGAAATCGGCTATCGGCTATTCTCCGCCGAGACTGCGGAGAGGGCGGACACGGCAGCTATCAGCCGGGGGAGGCCAGCCGATTCGAATCAACTGTCACGATCGGGCGCCGGTGCCCCGGCGTTGATGCCTCCACTCCGAAATCCGGAAGCTGAAAGCTGATCCGCCTGAGGCGGACTGACCGCTGAGGGCTCCTGGCTACTCCCCGATGATCTTGATCAGCACCCGCTTGCGTCGGCGGCCGTCGAACTCCGCGTAGAAGATCTGCTCCCACGGCCCGAAATCCAACTTTCCCTCTGTGATCGCCACCATCACCTCCCGCCCCATCAACTGCCGCTTGATGTGGGCGTCGCCGTTGTCCTCTCCGGTTTGGTTGTGGCGGTAGCGGCTCGTGGGCTCGTGAGGCGCAACGCGCTCCAGGAATTCCTCGTAGTCTTGGAGGAGGCCGCGCTCGTCGTCGTTGACATACACGCTGGCCGTGATGTGCATGGGGTTCACGAGACACAAACCTTCCTTCACGCCGCTCTTGCTCACAGCAGCCTCGACCTGGGGTGTGATGTTGAGGAACTCGCGGCGGCTCTTGGTGTGAAAGACGAGCTCTTCGCGGTAGGACTTCAGGCCGGGTTCTCCTCCACTTCGAGATTCGAAATCCGAGATTCGAAATCCGGCGTGGCCCTCGCGCCCTCCCGCGGCTTCTTCTCTTCCTTGTCCAACTCCTCCTGCGCGTCCCGAGCGCGCTCGCGCACGCCGGGATCGGGCTTCGGCTTGGCCGAGGAGCACGAACACATGAACACGCTGAGGACCGCCGCCGCGATCCACCCCCGAGATTGCATCGATATCATCGATACCCCCTTTCTGCTGATGGGCCCGGCCGCCCGGCGTGCGGCCCGGGCTATTCCGCCTCCGGGCCGTCCTTCCTCTGAACTCGAACGTCCGGCCTGAGACGAACCGCTTTGCCCTGCACGGTCACGCACTCCGTGCGGTAAACCCAGTAGTCGCTCCCTTCCGTGCGCGAGCGCAGGGAGAGAACGAAATCCGCGCCCTTGATCCGTTCGATGGCGTTGTACAGGGCGGCCTCTTCGAGCGCGGTAAGCCCGGTCCATGGCAGACGCAAGCCGCTCGATGTCCCGGACAGGTAGACCCGCCGATCTTCGTAGCCGATCGGAATAAACCACAGGAGGACGCTTCCGCAGGCTTGGCCCTCGAAGTCGCCGACGACTTGGAATTCGTCCCGCTTGAGGTTATCGAGTGTGATCGAGCCGATCATCGGCCGGTATTCCTGCCGCATGCCCTTGAACGAGCACGCGCCAAGGATGAGGCCAGCGCATACCGCGAGGCAGCGGAACCAGTGCGGTCTTCGAAGCACCGCCACGGACATGATTCGTAGCTACCAGATTCGGCGCCGATCGGCAAGGGGGAAAGGCAGCGGAAATCCGAACGGCGAATGTCGGAAGGCGAAAAGGGAAGGGAAAGAAAGGAAGGCCCCGTCCGCGTTGAAACACTCCCGGCGGGCTGGTATAGCTACGGCACCGTGCACACGGCCCCGCCCACCATGGTTCGCGCGAGTCGGTCGTGTGCCTCGGCGACATGCCCAAGTTCGCGCTGATCTACAACCCCAAGGCCAAGCGCAATCGCAAGTTCCCGTGGCGCATGTATCGGTACCGCTCCATCATGCGCCGGCTCGGGGGGGATGGAGCATTCATCGTCAGCGAAAACCTGACACACCTCGAGGAGATCCTCGCCGACCTCCGACAGAGGGAGTTCGGCATCCTCGGCATCTGCGGGGGGGATGGCTCCGTTCAGATCGTGCTCTCCGCCGTGCAGCGCATGTGGGCCGGCGATCCTCTGCCCCGATTCGCGCTCATCAAGGGCGGGACCATGAACACGATCGTGACGGCCATCGGTTTCCACGGGATGGGGCGATCGCTCCTGCGAGGCATCGTACACCACCTGCTCCACGATCTTCCGCTACGCGAGGTTGAACATCCCATGCTAAGGATCAACGACACTCACTGCTTCATTTTCGGCCTGGGGCTCGCCACGCGATTCATGACGGCCTACTACGAAGGCGGCGGCGGTGCTCGGACAGCGATCAAAGTCATCTCGAAGGCCGTGCCCTCGCTCGTGGCGGACACCGAGTTCGGACGGTGGGTCGCGGAACCCTTCCAGGCTCGCGTCACGCTGGACGGGCAGGTCTGGTCCATGGACCGATTCACCACCATCCTGGCCGGCACGATCGATCGGTATCCGCTCAACTTCATGCTGATGCCGCGGGCTCGCGAGAGGGAGGGCCACTTCCAGATTCGATTCACTTCCATGCCCCTGCGCGGGTACATCGGGAACATCTACATCCTGCACCGAGGCCGCCCGACCCCACTCGTTCCCGACGCCATGTCGCAGAAGGCGGAGATCGAACTGGCGGTTGAACAACCCGCCATCTTGGACGGGGAGGTGACGACACTGGGCGCGCGCCTGTCGCTGGAATTGGGTCAGCCCCTCACCTTCGTGGGGCCCGCGTAGGGGCGGACCCTTTCAGGCCGGCAGGGTGAGGCCGAGGGCGCCGAGGACGCGGCGGAAATCGTCCGGGACCGGAGCCTTGAAGGTCACAAAGGCTCGCCGCGCGGGATGGAGAAACGTGATCCGATGCGCGTGAAGCATCGGGCGGGTCGCCTCTCTGGCGAGGTGCCCCGGTTCAAGCCCCTGCCGGTGGCCCTGTGCGGCGCGTGCACCGTATTCGGGATCCCCCACGATGGGGTAGCCGAGGTAGGCCAGGTGGACGCGAAGCTGATGCGTGCGGCCCGTGTGGGGATGAAGTTGGACCAGACTCGCGCGCTCGGCGCTCCCCAGCCGTTCCCACGACGTGACCGCCATGCGTCCGCGTCCGCCTCGCAGAACGGTCATCGTCTTCCGCTTTCGCGGATGCCGGCCCACCGCAGCGTCCAACACTCCGCGCGGACGAATGCACCCCCAAACGATGGCGAGGTAGTCCTTCTGCACCTCCCGCCGCTCGAACTGGGCCGCCAGCGAGCGATGCGCCACCTCCGTGCGCGCAACAACGATGACGCCCGACGTGCCCTTGTCCAGGCGATGGACAATCCCCGGCCGCACCGGCGCACCCAGCGGCGAGAGGCTTCCGTATCGGTGGAGCAACGCGTTGACGAGCGTGCCGCATGCCACGCCTGCGCCCGGATGAACCACCATGCCGGCGGGCTTGTTGACGACCACGAGATCGTTATCCTCGTGGAGGATGTCCAGGGCGATCGCCTCCCTTCCCAGTTCGACCGCGGCCGGCGGAGCCAGATCCGCGGTCACCTCGTCTCCCGGGCGAAGCCGGTAGGAGGCTTTCACCGTGTGACCTCCTACGCGGATTTCGCCTGCCTCGATCCCCTCTTGGAGCCGCGACCGCGACAATTCCGGCAGGACTTGGCGCAGCCACAGGTCTAGCCGCACGGGCGGATCGGTTGGCCCCTCGAAACGGCGAACCGTCTTCATCTTCACGGGGTCAATTCTGAATATTGACTTCTCGACGGATCGCTTCGCCCCCTCAGTCGATCCAAGGCGTCAGATACCGCAGGATTCGCTTCGGGGTCGAACGCCGGATCGCGGCCTTGAGTTCCTCGAGGCCCGCCCGGGCCGTTTCTTCTCCGCGGACGAGCGCGCGTTCGAGCTGTGAGAAATCGGCCCAGTGCACCTCGGGCATCGTGGGACGCCACAGGAGATCGGCTTCCTCGCACAGGAGCCTCATGAGCCGTTTGCGCGCGACGAAGTTGGCGCGGTTGATGATCTCCAAGCTGTGGCCCAGCTCCGTCACGCGGTCCAGTTCCTCTCCGACGTCCACGGCCAGCACGAATTCAGCGCCCAGTCGATAGGCCGGACGGATCGGCACTTGGTCTATCCACCCGCCGTCCACTAGTGTGCGACCGTCCAGCCGGATCGGGGGCAGGAGCCCCGGGATCGCGGCGCTGGCCGCCACCGCCTGCCGCAACGGCCCCTTCGTGAGCACCACTTCTTCGCCCTTGACGAGGTCCGTGGCCACCACCGCGAAGGGAACGCTCAAATCCTCGATCTTCACGTCCGGCAGGACGCTCGCTATGATATCCATGTAGAGATCCTCGCGCACGTAGGACGCGCGGCGCATGGAGACAGTGTAGACGTAGCCCTTCTTCAGTGCCGCGGCTATCCCCGAGAACCGACCGCCCTGTTCCTCCTGGAGCTGCTGCCGGAAGAATCCGATGCGGCTCTTGTAGAAAAGCGGCCCCGTGAGGAACCGCTTCACGCGTTCGGTGATCTCCGCGATGTCGTTGTGGACGATGTAAAGGGCCCCGATGATCGCGCCCATGCTCGTCCCTGTCAGGGCTTGAACCCGGATTCCGTTTTCCTTGAGCACCTTCAGGATGCCGATGTGGGCGAGGCCGCGCGCCGCGCCGCCGCCCAAGGCCAGGCCGATCTTCATGGCGACACCTTGGTGGCGGCAGTCCGCTCAGCGCGGACTCGGCGTCCTGCCTCGCGCGGCACCGCGACTGTCCTGTCGCAGGCCGCGGCGCCGCCCAAGGCCAGGCCGATCTTCATGGGAACCGCTATCGGCTTTCAGCCATCAGCATTCAGCACGAACCTCGGAGCTGCAGGGCCACGAAAGGCGTTCGCAAGTCTCTTGTCATGCCCGCGGAAGCGGGCATCCAGGCTGGATTCCCGTTTTCACGGGAATGACGGATGAGAGGCAAACGGGAGCGAGCCCTTCGCAAGTCGTTGCCGTCACGCTAACTCGCCGTCGGCCCACCGCTGACCACTAGTCTTCCTGCAATTTCGTGTTCCAATACGCGGCGTCCACGAAGCTCAGGAAGGGAAGCCACTCCTTCTTCACAAGATGGGAAGCGTTGAACTTGGACGTGGGCCACCACGCCGGCTTTACCGGCGCCCTCACGAGCCTCATACCCGCTTCCTGCGGCGTCCGGCCTCCTTTTCGCAAGTTGCACGGGATGCAGGAGCAAACGATGTTCTCCCACGTGGTTCTTCCCCCGCGCGACCGTGGCTTGACGTGATCGAGGGTGAGTTCGTTCTTGGGGAAGTGGGCGCCGCAATACTGACACGTGTTGCGGTCGCGCAGATAGATGTTGAAGCGGTTGAATCGCACTTCGCGGCGCGGGATGCGGCTGTAGGTCTGCAGAAGGATCACTTTCGGGATCCGGATGAAACCCTGAATGGTCCCCAGCGCGCCGTCCCCGCGCGCCGCCGCCAGCTCCCGCCACGAGTCGAAATCGAAGATCCGAAGTTCCTCGTCCACCGCCGCGGCCGCACCCTTGTAGAGAAGCACCAGAGCCTTGCGGGCCGTCGTGACATCGATCGCCATGTACGACCGATTGAGAACGAGGACGGCGCTGCCGAGCATGGCTCGTGGATCCGGAGGTTAGCGGCCCTTGTCCTTCTTTCGGTCGAATCGGACGGTGGCCGTCAGAGTCACTTCCATGCCATCCAGAACCTTCTTCGTTTCCTCCGCCACGTTGACGTGACGCAGGTAGTCGCCGATCTCCTTGGCCAGAAGGTTCAGGAACTCCTTCTGTGCTTTCTGAACCGATCCGACCGCCGCGCCGATGATCTGTTGAGGCACCTTGCCCTCCCTCAGCACGCCCCGCACGGCTCCTTCCGTTGCCGAGAGTGTACCGAGCCCCACCGAGATGGCCCGCTTTAGCAGGCCACCGGAGCGTGGAGCGGACGCGTCTCCATCTGGATCTGGTTGGCCGGTCCTCCTGGGCATGACTGTCGGAATGTAGCCCCGATTCCGCTCGAATTCAAGCTCGCGGCAGTCCCCCCCCCGGCGCGTTCGGCTTCCTTTTGGCAGTGCCTTCTGGTAGTCGTCGAGGCATGGAGAGCATTCTCGGGAGGCGGGCCCGCTCCCACCTCGCCCTCTGCCTCGCCGTCCTCATCGGGTTCGCGCCGGCGCGTAGAGCTTGGGCCGCGGGCTACACCGTGCCGGACACGGGCGCGCGCGCCCTCGGTCGCGGCGGCGCGTTCGTGGCGCACCCCACGGATCTCACTGCCTTCTACTACAACCCGGCGGGCCTCAATGCCGTGGAAAACGGCGCGCTCGCCGGCTTGTGGCTGATCCACACAAGAGCCTCCTTCCAACGCGCCCCCGAGGGGGGGACCACGTTCGAGAAGGAAGACAACGGCTCCGCCTTCTTCTTCACGATCCCCGCGCTCGTCGTGGCCCACGATTTCGGCGTGCCCCGCTTCAAGGCCGCGGCCGGATTCGTCACCCCCCTCAGCGGGGGATACAAGTTCGATCGCCGCGGTCCGCAGCGGTACTCCGTCATCGATTCCGAGGTCGGCGAGGCCTTCTACGGCGCGGGGGGGGCGTACGAGATCGTGCCGGGACTTTCGCTGGGCGTCGAAGCCCTCTTTACCTGGATCTACGCCCAGTTCGATCAGGCCTACACCGTGAGCCTCAATCGAGAAGACCACCCGGAGTCGGACGGTTTCTTCCACATGAACGCTGAGGCCGTGAACGTGCCCACATTCATGGTCGGTGTTCGTTACGCGCGCGGACGGCTGCACGCCGGCGCTTCCTACCAACCGCCCATCTCTCCGAAACTGAAGGGCGACGTGTCCGTCCAGCAGGACGCCGACTTCCAAACCATCCCGATCCGGATCGACGCCTCGAAGGGCATCACCGTGCCGCTCGATCTCCCCGCCCAGTTTCGGCTCGGGCTCGGCTACGAGGTGACCGCCCGCGTCTACGTCGAGGGCAACTTCACTTACACCCAGTGGGAGGATCTCCAGGAACTGGTAGCCGACCTCGAGAGCAGCACGTTCACTCTTGCCGAGCCGATTCTCGGAATCATCGACAAGATCGACATCAACGACGTGGTCATGCCGCTCAAGTTCGAGAACTCCTACGATGTTCGGTTGGGGGCCGACTGGCACGTTCTGCCCGCGTGGACCCTCCGGGCGGGCGGCCTCTACGAGACCTCGGCTATTCCGCCGCAGACGCAAACCCCTTCCCTCCAAGACGCGCCTAAGCTCCTCCTGGCCACTGGCGCAACATGGTCCGTTGCTCGCTGGTCGTTCGATCTAGGCCTGGGATACCTCTTCTACGAGGACCGCACTGTTGAAGACAGCGAGGTCGAGTGGGTCAACGCGCTGGAGGATATGAATCTGGGACCCGCCAAGTCCGTCGGCAATGGCACGTACGAGCACGCCATCTCCAACCTCTCTCTGGCTGCAACCTATCGGTGGTAGGTGGTGACACGCGTCTTGTGTCATTGCGAGGGAGCGCATCGACCGAAGAAACCTCGGACGTGCTCTATGACACAGATTGCAAAATGAAGCCTGACCCCACGGTGACGTTCTGCAGGGTTTGTGAGCCGGGCTGCGGCCTGACCGTCACGCGCGATGAAGAAGGCCGCCCCACGGGCTTGAGGCCGGACCGGTCGCATCCCGGCACGCTCGGATTCGCCTGCGCTCTGGGGACGCAATTCCTCGCCACGGCCACCCACCCCTCGCGGATACTCGCTCCGCTTCTCAGGGATGAGTCCGGCGAACTCGTCGCCGCGCGCTGGGAGGCCGCTCTCGACCAAGTCGGCCGAACCCTCGAGCGAATCCGAAAAGAGCACGGCCCCCACAGCATCGGCGTCTACATGGGTGAACCGGCAGGTTACGGCCTGATGACGCTGCTGGCCACCCCGGCGTTTGTGAAGGCCATCGGTACGCGCAACGCCTTCAGCTCCGCCCCGCAGGATTGCAACAACAAGTTCTGGGCCGCGCGCGAGATCTACGGCCACGAGGCAATCCACCCGATCCCGGACTTCGATCGCTGCGACCTCGCCGTGATCGCGGGGATGAACCCGATGGTCAGCAAGGGAAGCTATCTGTTCCTCCCCCACGGCATGGAGAAGATCCGGGCCGTCGAGAAACGTGGGGGGCGCGTCTGGTGGATTGATCCACGGCGGACCGAGAGCGTACGATCAGTGGGACGGCACCTGCCGATTCGCCCCGGCACGGACGCGTTGCTCCTCACGTGGCTCGTCCAGCAGGTGGCACAGACACCAGGGTGGGCCGAGGCGGTGAAGATCACCCCTACGTTGAACCCTCTCCTGGCCGATCTGCCCGCCGTGTCGTTGGACGATCTGGCGCGCATGACGGATCTCGACCCCAAAGCCATTCTCTCCCTTCGGGATGACCTCCTCCAAGCACGCTCGCCCATCATCCACATGAGCGTGGGGGTCAACTTCGGGCCCTTCGGGTCGCTCTGCTACGTCCTCCTCCACGCTCTCATGCTGGGGTTGGGCAACGTGGATCGCGACGGCGGGTGGCTGTATCACCCGTTCGGCCTTTGGCTGGGCCGGCACAGCAAACTCCTGGGGATCGGCACTCAACGCGCAAAGAGCCGGATCGGCGGCTTCGAACCCGTCCTCGATTCCCAGCCGGGCGCGATCCTCGCCGGCGAAATCCTCACACCGGGTCCGGATCGCATCCGCGCTCTGATCGTGATTGCCGGCAACCCGCTCTGGTCCATCCCCGGAGAAACGAAACTCAGAGAAGCCCTCAAGGCCCTCGACCTGCTGATCGTTATTGACCTCTTCCGCGGCCAAACGGCGGAACTGGCGCACGCGATCTTGCCCGGGCGCACTTGGCTGGAGCGGGCGGATTTTTCCACGCTCGGCACGGTGATCCAGAACCGCACGTGGCTCTCCTACTCGGCGCCGGTGCTCGAGCCGTTGGGCGAATCGAAATCCGAATGGGAGATCCTGTTTCGCATCCTATCGGCAATGCATGTCGGCGGGCCCTTCCGAAGGCTTCTCCACGGGGCGCTCGCGCGGTGGGACCACGACCGATGGCTTGTCAGAGCCCAAGCGCTCCTTCGCCGACTTTTCGATCGCCATGGACAAGGGAAGGGCCGGGCGATCCCGGTCGCCGGTCCATCGGCACAGGGAAACGCGAGCCGGGCTTCCCTCCATCCCGATCACACACTCCACCTCTGCACCCCGAACATCCTTGCCGAGACCAAGCGGTTTGTAGCGTGGTTCAGTCAGATCCGCTCAGAAACCCCAAGCCTCCATGGAGAAGACGGCTGGATCCCCGTGAGCCTGATCGGCCGGCGCCGGTCGCTCATGTACAATAGCTGGCATGGATCGGACGGTCCCGGCGGGGGCGACGGCACCGCACTTGTCCATCCAGCCACCGCGGCCCGGATCGGCCTTGCAACGGGTCAGCTCTTGGAGCTTCGATCCAACGGCGGCGAGACGCTGAAGATGTCATGGGAAGCATCGGATGGCCTACCCGAGAGTGTCGTTTCCGTTCCCCACGGACTCACCACCATCAATGTCAATCGCCTGCTCCCCTCCGGTGCGGAGTGGGTCGAACCCCTGAGCGGCCAGCACATCATGACCGGAATTCCGGCCTCTGCTCGTCGCGCCTGAGGCGGACTCTCCTTCGCTCCACAACCATCTCCCCGTGCCCAAACAGCCGGAGAAGCCTACTGCCGGGGGGGGGAGGCGTAGCGGAAGACGGGGAGAGGTTCGACGGTCGCTTCGCGGAGGCGATCGGCGGACGGACCGACGAGGACACGGGACAGATCCTCGTGTCGAGTGGTGACGTAGGCGAGTGCGATCCACTCCGCCTCGCCCGGCAGCGGGGCCACTGAGCGCACCTCGCCGCAGGGTTTGGGATCGGTCGGTTGCAAGAAGACCGAATCGCCGTTCCGGACTTGGCCCGCCCCGGCGATCTTCAGTCGGCGCAAATGTCGTGCGGCTTGGCCGCGCTGAAGGATCCTCGTCACGAACTCCTGCCCCACGTAGCAGCCCTTATCGAAGCTGACGGCATAGTCCTCCAGACCGGTTTCGACCAGGAGGTTGGTCGCATCCATGTCCACGCCGTACCGCGGCCAGCCGGCCTCGATCCGGAGCCCCTCAAACTCTGCTTCTCCCACAGGCGAGATTCCGGGAACAAGACGGCTCAACGCGTCCAAGGCTTCCTCGGCGCGGTCACGTGACACGACCACTTCCACGCCCGGCACGCCAAAGCGGTGGAAGCGGATGGCCTCGACTTCGATTGACCCAAGTCGCAGCCGAGTCGTCCAGACGGAGCCGCCTCCCTCCACCCCCCCACCCCTACTCTCCCCCTCCGGGGGGGAGGGGGGAAGAACGGCTTCGATGCCCACCCCCTGGAGTGAGAACACAGCCTTCGAGCCGCTCAAGTCTTCGAGTGCGACATCTTCCGAGACGATGAGCCGACCGAGCCCCTCCAGCAGGGGCGCAACGGGCGCGTAGAAACTGATGAGATCGAACCCGTCCCCCTCGCAAAGCACGAGGAAATCGGCCAGCACTTTCCCCTTGTTGGTCAGGAACGCCGAGTAGCAACCCTCCCCCGAGGCAAGATTGCTCACGTCGTTCGTCACCATGTTCTGGAGGAACTCCCGCGCGTCCGCGCCGGTGACGCGCACGATCCCCGCCGAGGGCCAGACGTACAGTCCCCCCCCCGATGGGAGCCACACGCTCGTCGCGGGCGCTCCCTGCGACTGGCTGCTCACGCCTTCTCGACGATGGAAGAGAAGGCCTCGAGACCTCTGGTCAGATGCTCCGGCTTCCCGACCCCTTGCGCGAAGTCGTCCCTCCCCCCGCCCTTCCCTTCCACAACTTTGCAGACTTCTGCCAGCAAGCGCCGTGCAGAGAACATCCCCTGAAGATCGGGCGTCAGGGCCACTACGAGGTGCCCGCGGTCGGCCTGTCGCGTGGCGAGCAGGACGAGACCGGAACCGAGCCGCGTGCGGATCTTGTCCGAGAGGGCCCGGAGCTGGTCTGGCGTCTTCCCCTCCGCCGCAAACGCGACCACCTTCACGCTGCCGACCTCCTTTGCCGAGCCGATCGCCCGTTCCACGTCCGCATCGAGCGCGTGAGCGCGCAGGGATTCCAACTCCGACCGCAGGCGGCGGTTTTCTTCCACCAACTCGTCAATGCGCCGCGGGACCAGCGTCGTATCCTGAACATTCAAGGCCCCGGCGCTCTTCTCCAGAGCCTCCGTCAGGCGTTCCAACTCGCGCAGCACACCCTCTCCCGTCACCGCCTGAACCCTGCGGACGCCGGCCCCCACGCCTCCGGACTGCACGAACTTGAAAAGACCAATCTCGGATGTAGCTCGGACGTGCGTGCCGCCGCACAACTCGATGCTGAAATCCCCCATCTTCGTCACCCTCACGACGTCGCCGTACTTATCACCAAAGAACATGAGGGCGCCCATCTTCTTTGCCTCGTCCATGGAAGCGCTCATGCACTCCACTGCCAGGTTCGCCCGGATCACCGCCTGGACGCGGTCCTCGATGTGCTTCAACTCGGCCGGGGTGAGGGCCGCAAAGTGGGTGAAGTCGAATCGCAGGCGGGCGGGCTCCACAAGAGAGCCGTACTGGCGCACGTGCCGGCCCAGGGTTTCCCTCAATGCGGCGTGCATGAGGTGCGTGGCACTGTGGTTGAGCATCGTCGCGTGGCGCCGGACGGAATCCACCACGAGATCAACCTCCGCACCCGGACGGATCTCACCCCGGGTGATCTTCACACGATGGACAATGAATCGCTCCTCGCCGGCCCCCACCGGATGCGTATCCACCACGTCGCCCTCGGCGTCGGCGGATTTCAGACGGCCGCGATCCCCGACCTGACCGCCGCCCATCGGATAGAATGGGGTGCTGTCGGTCACCACCTCCACCGTGTCGCCCGCCTTGGCCTGCCGCGCGTCGCGACCCTTGCTCAGGAGGGCGGTGATTCGGGCCGGGTGTTCGAGACGGTCGTAGCCGACGAAGTTGGTTCGCAGTTCTCCCGCGCGGAGCAGCAGCTCGGGGGCCACACCGCCGGCGTCTCGCGCTTTCCAGGCGCTCTTCCCCATTTCCCGCTGCCGCTCCATCGAGGACTGGAAGCTCTCTTCATCCAGATGGAGGTTTTCCTCGTCCAGGATCGTCTTCGTCATGTCGAGCGGGAAACCAAAGGTATCGTAGAGGCGGAAGGCCACGTCGCCGGGCAGCGTTGTCTTTCCCTCGGCCTTGAGGGCTTCAATCTCGACGGCCACGAGTTGGAGTCCCTGGTCCAGCGTCTCCATGAAACGCTCTTCCTCGCTCTTGATGACACTCGCGATGAGCGCCGCCTGCGGTGCCACCTCGGGGAACGCCCCTTTCATCAGGTCCACGACGCGGCCGGAAAGTTCGAACAGGTACGGCTCGTGGATGCCGAGTTTCTTGGCGTGGCGGATCGCGCGGCGCATGAGGCGGCGGAGCACGTACCCCCGCCCCTCATTGGTGGGCACCACGCCGTCTGCAACGAGAAAAGTCATCGCGCGGATGTGGTCCGCCAGGACGCGGAACGACACATCCATTTTCCCGTCGGCCCCGTAGTCGAGACCCGTGCGGCGGGCGACATCGGACAGGAGGGGGGTGAAGAGATCCGTGTCGTAGTTCGAACGCTTCTCCTGAAGGATGGCGACGAGGCGCTCGAGGCCCATGCCCGTGTCCACGTGCTTGGCCGGGAGTTCGGTCAGCTTCCCGTCCGCCGCCCGATTGAACTGAATGAAGACCAGATTCCAAAGCTCGATGAACCGGCCGCACCCGCAGTTGGGCCCGCACGAGGGTTTGCCGCACCCCGTCTCCGCGCCCCTGTCGTAGTGGATCTCCGAGCACGGGCCGCACGGACCGGTCTCCCCCATCTCCCAGAAATTGTCCTTCTCGCCGAAAGGCAGGACACGGCTCACGGGGACGCCCGTGACTTTCGGCCACAGCCCCGCGGCCTCCGCATCGTCCCTATACACCGAGGCCCAGAGACGATCTTTTTCGAGCCCGTACACGCGCGTGAGGAGATCCCAGCCCCACGCGATCGCCTCTTTCTTGTAGTAATCGCCGAACGACCAGTTGCCGAGCATCTCGAAAAAGGTGTGGTGGTACGTATCCTTCCCGACGTCCTCGAGGTCGTTGTGCTTCCCGCTCACGCGCAGGCAGCGCTGGGAGTTGGCCGCGCGCCGGTAGGGCCGAGTCTCGACCCCTTGGAAGACGCCCTTGAATTGCACCATCCCCGAGTTGGTGAACAGGAGCGTGGGGTCGCCCGCGGGGATGAGAGGGATGCTGTGCGCGTACGCGTGCCCCTGCGTCTGCGTGAAGTAGTCGATGAACGATCCACGGATTTCGGCGGAAGAGCGCGAAGTGGTCATTTCGGGCTTCCTGTGGAGAGTACTCGGTTCGGCGCGATCATCGGGGGGTGGACCTTCTCGGGCAAGCGCTACAGATCGATCGAGACTTCCGGGTCACCCTTCCCCGACTGTTCGAAATCCTTCCACACCTGCTCTTCGCCCACGCCGCCCACGCCCTTGACGCGCAACGCGAAGTCATCGGGGTTCGTGCAGTTCCGGAGCGCCTCCTCATACGAGATGACCTGCTTGGAGTACATCTCCATGATCGCCTGGTCGAAGGTCTGCATGCCGTAGGAGGAGTGGCCCTTTGCCACGAACTGGGGGATCTCCTTCGTACGATCCTGATTCATGACGCATTCGCGGATCGCCGAGTTGACGACCAGCACCTCGACGGCGGCGACCCGACCCTTCCCATCCGCGCGCGGGAGTAGCCGCTGCGAGATCACACCCCTGAGCACGGCGGAAAGCTGGAATCGAACCTGCTGGTGCTGGTGGAGGGGAAAGAAAGAGATGATGCGGTTCACCGTCTCGGCGGCATCGAGCGTGTGGACGGTGGAAAGGACGAGGTGACCCGTCTCCGCCGCCTGGAGTCCCACCTCCACGGTCTCCGTGTCCCGCATCTCACCCACCATGATGACGTCCGGATCCTGCCTCAGGGCACTGCGGAGCCCGGCGGCAAACGAGGAGGTGTCCTGTCCCACCTCGCGCTGCGTTACGATGCTCTTCTTGTCCTTAAGCAGGAACTCGATGGGATCCTCGATGGTGATGACGTGGCTCGTCCGGCGGGAGTTGATGCGCTCCAGCATGGCGGCGAGGGTGGTGGACTTGCCGCTCCCGGTGGTGCCCGTGACGAGGATGAGGCCACGTTGGGCATCGGCGAGTTTCTCGACGACCTTGGGCAAACCGAGAGCGTCGATGCTGCCCACGCCGTATGGCACTACGCGCAGCGCCATTTCGATGGTGCCGCGCTGGTGGAAGATGTTGCCCCGGAATCGGCCGAGACCGGCTACGCTGATGGCAAGGTCCACCTCGTGGAGCCGTTCGAGCTTGATCTTCTGCTCGTCGGTCATCAGCTCGTACGCGCAACGCGTGAGCTCTTCCTGACTCATCACCTTGCCGTTCTTGATCGGGACGAGGCGGCCGTTGATGCGCAGGATCGGGATGCCTCCGACCTTGAAGTGGACGTCGGACGCGCCGACCTGGAGGGCGAAACGGAGATACGGCTCGAGGGTCATGGAGCTGGGTCGGCCGGCACCCGCCGTGACGGGCGCAGCCGCCTATCGGGGCTTCGCGTGGGCGGCCTCCTTGTCTGTTCGCACGGTGGGCGGCACCGGTGCCTTCACCGCATGTCCATCTTTCCCGCCGTCCTTTGAAGCAGCCAGCGCGGCGGCCTCGGCAACGGAGGGCGCCTCGGCAGGCGCAGGCCGCTTGATCCCGGCCGCGGCCAGGACCTTCTTCTCGATCTCGCGCGTAATTTCCGGATGCTCCATGAGGAACATCCTGGCGTTCTCCCGGCCCTGTCCGAGCCGCTCCTTGCCGAACGTGTACCACGTCCCCGTCTTCTCGAGGACCTTATGTGTCACGCCCAAATCCAGCAGGTCGGCCTCGCGCGAGATGCCCTGGCCATAGAGCAGGTCGAACTCGGCCTCGCGGAAGGGCGGCGCCACCTTGTTCTTCACCACGCGCACCCGCACGCGGTTACCCACCACCTGCTCGCCCTCCTTGAGCGACTGCACGCGGCGGATGTCCATCCGGATCGAGGCGTAGAACTTGAGCGCGTTGCCGCCCGTTGTGGTCTCTGGGTTGCCGAAGAGGACGCCGATCTTCATCCGGATCTGGTTGATGAAAACGATGATCGAGTTGGAGCGGGAGATGGTGGCCGTGAGCTTGCGTAGCGCCTGGGACATGAGCCGCGCCTGCACGCCCATCTGGGGGTCCCCCATGTCGCCCTCGAGCTCGCTCTTGGGCACGAGCGCCGCCACGGAATCAATTACGACCACGTCCACCGCCCCGCTGCGGATCAGCGTGTCCGCGATCTCGAGCGCCTGCTCGCCGTTGTCGGGCTGGGAGAGGAGGAGATCGTCCGTCTGCACGCCCAACTTCTTCGCGTAGCCGACATCCAGCGCATGCTCGGCATCAATGAAGGCCGCGGTCCCTCCTTCGCGCTGCGCCTCGGCAATCGCGTGGAGGGCGAGGGTCGTCTTGCCGCCGGACTCGGGACCGTACACTTCGATCACGCGGCCGCGGGGGTAGCCCCCCACGCCCAACGCGATGTCCAGTCCGATCGCCCCGGAAGGGATGACCTGGATGTCGCGGGCCAGCGCATCCGTGCCGAGTTTCATCACGGCGCCTTTTCCGAAATTCTTCTCGATCTGGGACAACGCGAGGTCGAGTGCCCGCTTTCGTTCCTGCTTGTCGATCATGACTCCCCCTTTCGCCCGCCACGATGCACCGCAAAGCCTAGCACGTTCCCGCGGGGCTGACCACTTGCACCGGGAGGGGAATCCAGTGGGGGCCATTTGATCGCAACTCGCCTTCGATCTACCATCATGCCCGTGTCCCAGCCCGATACCGATGCCCCAGCCGAAATCCTCCGCGGCGCCAAGACGATTGCCGTGGTCGGCCTCTCGGCGGATCCCGAGAAGGACAGCCAGGTGATCGCACGATACCTGCGCGACCAGGGCTACCGTGTGATCGGCGTCAGCCCCAACCCCAAGCTCAGGGCCGTCTGGCCCGACTCCGTCGCGCGCCTTTCCGAGATTCGCGAGCCCGTGGACATCGTCAATCTGTTCCTCCGGTCGGAGGCGGTGGCGCCGGTCGTGGATGAAGCGATCGCGGCGGGGGCGAAGGCGATCTGGATGCAGATCGGGGTCACCAACGAGGCAGCGGGGGCCAAGGCGGAGAAAGCCGGCCTCAAGGTGGTGATGAACACCTGCATCCGGACGGCCCATTCGCTGCACGTCCGATCGCGCGCGGGCCAGCCATCTTCCCACGTATGAGCACCCTGCCCTCCCACTCCGAGGACCTCGCCCCTTTCCTCACCCCGGGCGAGTTCGTGGACTGCGGCCACCCCGACGTGATCGCGTTCGCACGGGACGCGGCGGCCTCTGCACCCTCCGACCGGGAGAAAGCCATCCGTCTCTTCAACGCGGTACGCGACGGCATCCGCTACGACCCCTACTCCTTCGAGGCGAATACGGAGATCTTCAAGGCGAGTACCACCCTTCGCCGCGGCGTGGGATATTGCATTCCCAAGGCGGTGCTGCTCGCTGCATCGGCGAGGGTCCTCGGCATCCCGGCACGCCTCGCGTTTGCCGACGTCCGCAACCACCTGACCACCCCTCGACTGCGCGAGCGGATGGGCACGGATATCTTCTACTATCACGGCTTCAGCGAGCTGTACCTCGGCGAGCGGTGGATCCGTGCCACACCCACGTTCAATCTCTCCCTCTGCGAGAAGTTCGGTGTGAAGCCGCTCGATTTCGACGGCGAGCACGACGCCCTCTTTCATCCGTTCGACAAGGAGGGCCGTCGCCACATGGAGTACCTTCGCTATCACGGCAGTTTTGCCGACCTGCCCCTGCCCATGCTCGTGGAGGGCTTTCTGCGCAACTATCCCAACTTTGCGGAACGCCTTCAGGAGACCGGGAAACAGGAGGGCGACTTCGAGAAGGAAGCCGCGACGACCTCCGACCTCGCCTGAGCCGAGTGGCTCGCGTCAACCGCCCCACCGCCCAGCACCGACCGACGATCAGTCAGCGTTCATCCCGGGATCAATCCCGCGCTCGACGCAGCGTGGGGGGTGGAAGGAAGATCTCACCGCAGGGTGGAGTCTCCCCTCCGTACAGGGTCCACACTTGATCGTCCTGGGTCGCCCCCAGGTCGGGGCCCATCTGGAGGAAGAGCAGCCATGGGCATTCGAGGTAGTAGACCTCGAGTCCACCGCTTGCGTCGTCAACGATTCTGCCGGCCACATGGCCGACGATCTCCCATTCCGGCGGCGCAGGGAAAAGCGCGGGCGACATCGCAAACAGTGTCGGGGTCAGGGAAACCCCCTCGTGGGTGCCGAATCCAATCCCATCGTAGAGCAGATGGACATCATCTTGGGTGTCAAAAACCGTCCCTCGATTCCTGAAAAGTTCCAGTGGCGATCCGTGGAGGAGGGCATCTTCGTTCGAGAGAAAGATAGGGTCCCGGGTGTTCATCAGTTCCTTGTCCAGAACCAGGCGATCGTCCGATTTGTCTGCCGGATCCTTGCCGTAGTCCAGAAGATAGGTTCCCAAGTTGGAGTTGATCCAGATCCGATTCTGAGGATCGGCCGCGATGCCGAAGAGCTGATCCGTCCAAAGGCCTTCATCCTGGGTGAAGTTCGCAACCCAACGCACCTCGTTCGACGCCGGATCGAGTTGGAAAACACTCACGCCATCCACCCCGCGGTCCAGGTTGGGCTCCAGGTCGTACGTGGACGCCCACAAATAGCCCTTGCCGTCCACGGCAAGACCGGAGACGTTCTCATCAATGAGACCTTCCACAGGGACAGGATCTGTAGAGAGGTCCAGATCGAATGCGAGGAGTCCCGCCCCGACGCCGGAGACCACGACTTTCTTGCCTTTCCATTCGACGATCGGGAACCCGTAGAACGCCTCTCCGACCCGGCTCAGGCTTTCCGACTTGATCCGCTGCGTGTAGTCGAACTTCCGGAGGACCGTGCCTTCAGCGTCGATGACGGTCAGGAGTGGGCCCGCATAGTCCAATGAAACGTAGTTCTGGCCGAACCAGATCCGCCCCCTGCTGTCTCGAAACGGCTTGCCGGTTTGGTTCATGAGAACCTCAGAATCGTCGGGTTTCTCCCGAAGGACGAGAATCCGCTTCGCCGCGTCGTCGTCCGTCGTTCTGAGGTCCGCGCCCAGGTCGAGTCTGAGGAGCCCCTGAGTGTCGGTTCCGATCCAGAGGACGGATTCGGATTCGCGCTCGATCCACCGGGCATCGAGGTAGGGGGAGAAATAGAGGCGGAGCGGATCCAGCGGTCCTTTCTTGTCTCGCGCCGACATTTCCACCATGTGCATCTCGACAGAGAGCTTGCTCGTCTCGATCTCGAGCCTCACCGGAAGGACGGACTGGAATTCATCGTCGTCTCGGGAGGCGTTCTCCGGGGCCACCTGGGGCGGACCGAACACGAGATTGTACGGCCCGGTCGCAATAGTCGAGGTGTACGCAGAATCGAGGAACGAGGTTCGATCCACGGTGTAGGTGGTCCCGTCCAGGGTGAACGTGAGATCGAGAATCGCATCGGAACCCACCTTGTATTGGTTCTCGAACTTCACCGTGTCCAGGAGCGGCAGTGGAAGATAGCCGGCGTGCACAAGGTCCACTTCCTTCCAGGGATCCCGCAGATCCTCCCTCCAAGGGGTCCTCAGGTTGTAGGCCAGGTATCGGTCCAGGATCCATTCATTTCCGGCGATCGCGCAGACCACATCGTCGGCAAGCGAAGACGTGTCGGGGCAGATGGATCGCGGGACGAGGGGCGCGGCCGCCGGGAGGTCCAGGAGCGCGTCGGCCGAGTGGATCTCTACCGTCGCGGCCTCGATTTCGAGATCGGGTGCGGGTCCGTCACCGCAACCGGAGACGGCCAAGGAAGCCGCGAGGGCCAGGGCGCGGGTCAATCCGGCCACGGACGGCCTCGGCCGCACTCCCCGGGCCGCGTCATACTCGCCGCCCCTCTCGTAGACCGACCGTGTTTTGTCCATCGCCCTTTCCCCTCTGGCGGCTGCGCTCGGGACCCTACGGCCTGGGCAGCGAGGGAACCAGCGTCCCGACCAGCTCGTTCAGGTCCACCGGATTTCCGCTCCCCTGAACGGCGATGAGCTTCTGCCGGATCCCGTCCAGCCCCGTACTCGGCGCGACCACCGAGCAGTACAGTTCCAGCGCGGCGGAGAGGTCTTCGCGCTCGGAGTCATAGAGGCTCTCGACGAAGCCGAGGAAACGATCCTCCTTCGCGCCGCTCAGCGTCCCGGCCATGCCGACCATGTAACCGGTCGGCACGAAGCACTCGTCGTGCCCCGACCATCTCTCGAATACGAGACCGAAGTGCAGGAGGGAAGGCTGAGTGTCCGGCTCCGCCGGTTTGCCCGCGCCCATGAAGCCGATCACGAACCGGTCGCGACCACTGTCGCAGGAACCGTCGCCCGAGGCGGCGCACCGGGCCTGCCGAGCGGTGGGCGCCACGAATCCGATGTACGCCCCCACCATGGCGCTGCCGTAAACTTCCGGGTCCACCACCCAGTAGCCTCCCGTAAGCCCCGGTGAGAGGTCCGTCTCTTCGAGGTTGGCCCACACCCCACCCCACAGGCCCACATCGTGACTGTCGCCACTGGCCACGGGTGCCGTCAATGCATAGGCGATCCCCGTGTCGAGGCCGTCCTCTCTGAGATGGAAGCCGATCAGCGAGTATTGATCCACATCCTGACCCGCCAGGGTGGCGCCGTGGAGATACGGCTTCGTCCCGAGCAGGCTGTGGCCCACGTTCGCAAGCTCGATCCTCTCGACCGCCGTGCCGGCGAAGCGCATTTCGACGCCGATGCCCAAGAGAGTCGCTTTGCATCCGAGGACGACCGCGAAACCGTCGCGCTTGGCGAGAACCGACGTCGTCCAGGAGATCTTCGCGCCGTCGCCCGACAGGCGCAGATCGTCCGGGGTGCCGCCCGAGTCACGCTCGGCCGGGAGAGGGATGAACTGCTCGGCCCGGAAGGCGCAGGTTCGCTTGGGATCGCCCGTGATCGCCAACTCACCTGAATACTCCCGCGCCGTCTCCGGGAGCTCCGCCTCTTTCTGAGGCGGACCCCAATTCGCGAGGAAAAGATACGACGTGGTCAGCGATGGAAACTTCACACCGGCGACCGGGGGAATGGGCAACCTCACCTCTTTCGCGAACGTCAGCACGGACTCGCGTTCGGCATCCAACACCGAATGGACCGCCGCCGTCGCTTCCTGGAGGGTCGGATTCTCGGCCAACAGGGCGGCCAGGACGTCGGCCGGAGTGAGGGGCGTTGAGTCCTGAGATCCACTCGCCTCTTCGGTTGTTTCCGAGGTCTCGGATCCCGTCGTGATCTCATCAAGGCCCGGCTTCAGATCGGCTGGTACGTCGGGGCTCTCCACCACGGAGACGGAATCGGCCTGCACGTCCGCCGCTTCCGGTTCCCCGGTTGCGGGGTTCGATGAGTCCGCCTCTGCCTGAGCCGCGGGGTCGTCCACGGACGGTGCAGGCGCGACCTCGGCGCTGACCGTCTGAATTTGTACCGCCACGCCACCGGCCTCAGATCCTCGACCACCGATCAGACCGAGATTGAAAATTTCGTCCGCCGGTTCAGCCACGGCGGCCACCTGACCGGGCACGACCTCGGAAGTCGGGACCGATCCATCATCCTTCGAGCCTTGTGTGCCGCAAGCTGCGGCCAGCCAGATACCGAACATCGAGAAAGCCACTCTGGTTCTCATTGCAGTTCCCCCTTTCATCCACGCTCTCTAAGCGCAGGAAGCGTGCCAAGACGGCGCGTTCCGGCAGGACCACACAACGGCTTGGAACACATGAATGTCTCAGACGGGGCTCCCGTCAAGCGGCGAGCGGGATTCCTTCGCCGCCCCTCCCGGCTGGATTCAGCCAGCCGATCGGCCGAATTCAGCCAGGAGTGGAGGTGGCTCGGCCGGCCGGCGCGTCCGAAGACGCCTCACGATATCGTGACGCTGCTCTTCTTTCCGAAAGGTGGATTGGTCAGGACCATCTCGTAGTGGCGACCGCCTTGGTCCGCGAGGGCATCCCGGACATCAATGGGCACCTTGTCCGCACCATTGCCTCCGATGCCGTGGAGGAGGAGATTCATGCAGCATAGACGGGCCACTCCGTCCACAAGCTCGATTCCGTAGAGCGTTCCGCTCTTGAGGCGCTTTTTCTGCTCGCGGTCGAGCGTGTGGTGTTGGGCGATGTAGTCGTGAGCCGCGAGAAGAAACCCGCCGGTTCCGCATGCGGGGTCGCAGAGGGTCATTCCGGGCTCGGGCCGCATCACGTCCACGAGGGCGGCGATGAGCGGACGCGGCGTGAAGTACTGGCCGGCGCCGCCCTTCACGTCCTCCGCGTTTTTCTGGAGAAGCCCCTCGTAAGCGTCACCTTTTACGTCGGCGGACAGGGACGACCAATTCTCCTTGTCGATCAGGTCCACGATGAGTCGCCTGAGTTTTGCGGGGTCCTGAATCTTGTTCTGGGCTTTCCGGAACACGAGTCCAAGCATGCCCTTCTCTTTTCCGAGCGATTCCAAGACGCGCCGGTAATGCGTTTCGAGTTCTTCGCCATCGCGGGCCGACAAACTCGGCCAGTCGGAGCCTTTCGGGATGGGAGAGGGCTTGTTGATCGGCGGCCGCGTCTGCTCATCCGCCATCTTGAGGAAGAGAAGGAACGTCAGTTGCTCGACGTAGTCGCCGTACGACAGCCCGTCATCCCGCAAGATGTTGCAGTAGTTCCAGAGCTTCTGGACGAGTTGTTGGGAATGGTCAGCCATGCTCCGCGATAAGTCCAGAATAAGTCAAGTATGAGTCAAGCACCCGATCATTCGGCCCGAAGTTCCTTGAGATGCCGCGAAGACTCCCGGGCCTGCTCGCCGGTGTAGTACCGCGTCCGGCAATGGGAGCAGTACATGAACCGATCCTTGTGGAGCCGCCAGGTTTTCCCTTCGACGACCACCTTGCGGCAACCTATGGATTCCTTCGCCTCCCCTTTCCCGCAAACGCTGCACTTTTCGACCTTCACGACTTTCGGTCCTCTCATTCTTCCGATTCTGTCGCTGACTTTCGCATTCCGTGGAGTGGTGCCGGCGCGGCCTCCCCGCGGACCGGCTATTCCAAGCTGGCTGCAATCAGATGTCGAAAGATGTTGTCGCAGTACGTGTTCGCTGCCGCTGCCGCCAATCCAAGTTGGCCGTGCTTGAAGACCTCGTCGTAGTCCGCGGAACGGCGGTATTCCAACAGCTTTCGGAGGTCGCCTCCCAATTTCTGCCGATAGATCTGTCTGGATCTCGCGAATTGATCCCGGACAAAGGCGTGGACCTCTCTGTCGGGCAGAGCTACCCCACCCATGACCAAGAGGGATCGCGAAAGGTGATAAGCTGCATAGTACGCCCTACTGATTGCGGATCTCCAGAGCGCCTCAACTTCACCGGGATCCTTCCCCACCCGCTGATTGACCAACCAGCCTGACAATTTCCGGTACTCATCCCAGGCAAAACTCATGTGAACGCCGGCAGAATGACGATCAGCCCGGAGGATGCCATCGGTTGTTTGAGCCACCATTTGAAGTCGAACCGGTCCAGCCCTTCGATTGCGTCTTCGGGCGCCATTCCAGTTTCGACCTGTACGACCAGGTACTCCAATCCTTCTTCCTCATCCTTCGCCAGGCTCAATTGGAACCCGGTTACTTCCGGAACAAAACTACGGACCTGCTCGGGAACCTGCGCGAGCACGTCTTTCAGATCACCGTGTTCACGCAGGAAGGTCATCACGAGTCCATGGTCCAGAATGCGGTACCACTTCAGCAGGCTGGGAGAATCAACACTGGCCGCCAGGGAGGGCTGGCTGACTGCAATCGTCCATTTGCTCCAATCGATGGAGTCCGACGTGAGTCTCAGGGTGTTGCAGACGGGCCGGGCCTGCGACTCCACAATCACTTTGGGGATACCCATTGAACCGGGACCCAGCGAAGTGGACCCCCGCTGAGGTGGAGACCAAGGTGCCATGACGGAGGAATACTTGATGGCTGGCTCGCGGCCAGGGAGTCCGAGGTTCATCTACGCCGCCTTCTGCCGGCCAAATACGTCTCGGAGCCGGTCGGTTACGCATGATTCGAATGTGTCCTCGACCTGCCGATGCGCGTTCTCCACCCACGACAGCATGGCTGACGATTCGAAGGCGGGCCTCTCGAACGAAAAGAAGTCGAGGTCGAATATCATTCCCATGTGTCCTGCTTTTGCCGCCTTCTGGCTGAGCAACTGTAAACGGAGCCGATTCCTTCCCTCATCGCATAAAAGCTCAAATCCGGCCATGAACGCAGCCACCGGGGGATGTCCCCCATAGTCAAAGTAAGGGAAGAACCGGAGATAGTCGCCAATCCGCGCATTCTCAGGGATCTCGAAATGATTGATATAGCGAAGGGTCTGCCCTTGGATTCCCTTCGGCTGGGCGATGGTCATGTACTCGCGCAGTGCATGCTGAATCATCGGTAAGTAGTTGACCCAACGCTCGTAGGGGTTGAGGCGGCTGACGGCCAATACGTGCGGCCCCAGAAGGATGATGCTCTTCGCGTTAGAAGTGGAGAACCGAATGACGGGAGTTGTTCTGACCTCTTGCTCGAGGATTTCGGATTCAGACTTTATCTGCGAATCGATCCGGGTTAGATCCTGCCTTTGAGAGAACTCGGACTGGATGGCTTGATAGTACATGCCCGGAACCGTGCTGTCCCACGGGCCTGATGGGTCAAACCGAAACTCGCAGACGGCCTCATGAAGAGGAGGGGTTACGTATTTTCCCGGCATGCTCGCCCAATTCTACACCCTGAAGACGTAGAAGTACCAGTTCGAAACGAGAGCGGATTTCAAGATTCTCACTCGTATGCCACGAAACGCGGTGCGAGCATCTTCGCAAGCGCGGGCGTGCCGGCCTCCGGGATGAGTGGCGCAAATCCTTGAACACACGTGGGATTCCACGTGAAGAAAATCCCCGCCAATCGGTCGATCGGCTCGGATCTCAGAACGTTGATGGCCGCCTGGATTTCGGCGTCTTCAACGTTGTGGGCGCTTTCAGACCACAGGTATACGAAGAACATGCCCCTCGTACCATCGTTCTTCGATGCCTTCTTGCGAATGGCTTCAATCAACTGCGCCTGCACTTCCTTCGGATTGCCGTACTCGGGGAGCACCCCGGTTCCCCGAGCTTCGCGGAACCGCCTTTCATCATTGGCGTCTTCGTCGCGCCACCGAAATTTCTTCACCTCGATCGCCATCTCTTCCGTTGAGAGGCGGACCATCAGATCGGGGTGTTCGCCGAATTCCAAGCGTGAAACACTTGGTAGGGAGATGAACTGAGCAGCCGCACGAATCTCCGTCGCGATATCGGCCGCGGTGTCAGGCGATTTCGCGTTTTCACGGATTTGCTCCAGCTTGCGGCCGAGGGAATCCTGATCAACGGCGCTGCTTTCGCGGAGTGCTTGCAGGCATGCCCTGAATTGTTCATCTGCGGGCAGCTCACCCGTCGTCGGCGCATTCATAGCCCGCCCGAGAACGCCGCGTGCAAGATGGATTGGCGAAGGCGGGAGGCGCGGGAGAGGTTGGTGGCGACGACTTTTTCCAATTCCTTGACCGCGCTCAACCGGCGCTCGACTTCGGCGAAGATGCGGAGTTGCGCGGCAAGCGGCGGGATGGGTATGGGAAGGCTCTTCAGGGTCTCGATATTGATTCCGGTATACGCGATGCCCTTGGTACGTGCCAGCAACCATGCCTGGGAACGAGGAGAAGCGATGAAAATGCTCGTGGCCCGCGCAATTCCTGAGTCTACTAAGGCAAGCATTGCCACTTCACGAGAAATGTTGAAACCCGAACACTCGCGAGGAATCACGACCACCCCGCCTAGCGTTCCGCGGACGGTTACAAGAACCTCATCGCCTTGTAAGAAAGTGCGTTTGAATCTGGCGGCGATGCGAGGAGACACGCGCTTCACATTCCCCAGGCCAAGTTGTAGGCTGCGGACGTCGCTTGATCTCAATACGGGAATGCCATTCTCGACCGAATCTCCAAGATTGATTACACCGTACGTTATCGAACGAACTGGATCGGTCAGTTGTTCGGCTGTTGCCCACGCCCAGCCATCAGGGAGTCGGGGGAGGTTGGAGGTGTCCGGGGGCTTGGGGTCGACGTATTTCTTATTGCGACCATTTTTCTTCTGATCTTTTTCCCAGGCTTCGCGGCGGGCGGAGAGGATGCGTGCAAGGAGTTGGGCGCCGGTTTCAAAGGGGCGACCTTCCTTGCGGGCGAGTTCGGCTTCGGTGGGAACGAGTTTCCCTTCGCACGCGGCTTTGAGAACGGCGGCGCGGTAGCGTTCCAGATTGGCCTGCACGCGCTTGAGCGCGGCCACCCCCGCCTCCAGCCGGGTGAACTGTTTCTCGATCTCGGCAACGATCCGCTGCTGTTCCCTTTCCGGCGGAACCAGCACGGGAATCTGCTTCATCGGTCCCTGCGGTAGCTTCAAGCGTGTGGTTCCACTGACATAGGGGCGATAGTCGAGATTGTTCAGTTGGTAGAGGAGAAAGGAATTCAGCAGTCCCGGCTTGGCCCGGAGCACATGCGCGTGATTACTTACCCACGACTTGCCGCGAATCAGATAGGCTTTCGGTTTCGTTGGATCGAGGAACGGAGCGCCATCCTCGCCAAGAAGGACAAGTTCTTCATCGAATATAGGTGTGTCGATCCAGCCCACTTGGCCCGTCGCCCCGTAGTACGGAATCTGCCCCTGGCGTTTTTCCCGTTCCGTACTGTTGACGGGAATTCGATGTGAGTCGAGAATGTCCACTGCCTCTCTCAGTGGAACGGTGGCATGCCCAGCCTCAGTCGTGATGCCAGTGCTCACGCCGCCAAGGCCTCGTTGAGTTCATCCAGCAGCTTCGGAAAAGATTCGCCGAAAAGCCGGTGCGCCTTGCCGAGTCCGCCGCGCTGACTGAAGGGGGAATAATCGAAATCCTGCGGCTCAATGCTCAGACTCGTGGCGATGTGGTCGCGGATGAGTTCGAGCCACGCCAGTTGCTCGTCGCTGAAAGAAGTCCCGTTGGAGATCTTGGCCAAAACCCATGTCTTGAACCGAGCGTGGACGCTCTCGGCGAACGGTTCAAGAACCGGCTGGTGGGCCAGAGAGAAGTGAACCAGCGATACGAGGTCTGCAAATCGGCCCGCTTGGGATCGTCCGCGCACTTTCGTCGGCTCGACGGCGGCGAAGGCATCCCAAAGACGGTCCTCGGTCCACGCCGCATGGTTTTCCCGAAGCTTCCGTTCCAGATCCTTCAACATGGCCTCCGTCAGCCGGTGGCGATAGGGACGAGAATAAAGAATCTGAAGCGCTTCGATCTCGGACTTGTGCTTCTCGATGTAATCGCGAAATGACACTGTGGTCTTCCGAGCGTTAAGATCAGACTGGGTCGTGCCTCCGGCAAAGAGAACGCGGTCCCTTGAAATCACGTCGATGACTTGGTCCGCCGTCCGATGCACTTTGATCAAGAACTGCCGTAGATCCGGATTCCCCGCGAGTGGCGCGGCAGCCGCCTGCGCAAGGCCATCGGCAGCGGCTTTCAAGGACGTGGCGGTCGGTTCCTTGTAGCCCGGCGGACCACCACCTGCCGCCGCCAGGATCTTGTCCGGATTGGCGGCGTCAAGCAGGCTACCCGCAATTTCCGAAAGCGTCCTGCCTTTCGCCGTCGCCTGCACTTCCGAAACGAGGTGATCGTCGAGTCGCTTTTCCAATCGGATCAACCGGTTGGCCAGACTTTCCAACGAATCGGCATCCCGTGCCCCCAGCGCCACGGCGTCGAGAAGTTTCTCGAATGGAACATTGGGCTTCTTCTCAAGCGGACGGGAATCGGTCTTGTCCCGTTCGCAGACCCCGACGGCATCCACGATCACGAACCGCGATTTTCTCTTAATCCCGGGATTGACCTGCTCCATCTCCGTTTCCGAGATCACGCGCACGCCCCGACCCTTCATCTGTTCGAAGAAACTGCGCGACTTGACTGAGCGCATGAAGAAGACGATTTCCAACGGCTTGATGTCCGTCCCCGTCGCGATCATATCGACGGTGACGGCAATGCGCGGGTCGTAGCTGTTCCGGAACGTCTTGATGAGAGTTTTCGGGTCCACGCCGGTGGTGAGATACGTGATCTTCTGGCAGAAGTCGTTCCCCTTGTCGAAGACTTCGCGACAGATGCGGACGATATCCTCCGCGTGGGAATCGTCCTTCGCGTAGATCAACGTCTTGGGAACGTTCTCGCGTCCCGGAAAGATCTCAGTAAACAACTTATCCCGAAAGGTCTCGATCACGGTGCGAATCTGGTCCTCGGCAACGACTTCCCGGTCGAGCTGATTGGCCTCGTAGGTCAAGTCCTCATCGAGCTGTTCCCACCGTTTCTTGCGCGTGAGGCGGTCGCGTTTGTCGACGTAGAATCCGGCATCCACCTTCGAGCCGCTCTCGGTAATCTGCGTCCGGATTTTGTATACATCGTAGGGCACGTTGACGCCGTCCGTTACCGCCTGCTCATGGCCGTATTCCATCACGAGATTTTGCTTGAAGAAACCGAAGGTCTGTTTCGAGGGCGTGGCCGTGAGGCCGACGAGGGTGGCGTCGAAATATTCCAGGACCTGGCGCCAAAGGTGGTAGATCGAGCGATGGCACTCGTCCGTGACGATGAAATCGAACGTCTCGATGGGGAATTTCGGATTGTACTCCACGGGGACGGGTTCCTTGAAGCCCGATTCCGCCGCTTCGATGCCGAGGTCGTCCAAATCGGGCGGCGGCTGCGTTTCGCCCTTCAACATGGAGTAGACGCGCTGAATGGTTCCGATCACGACGCGGGCGGAGGTGTCGAGCGTGTTCGAGGTCAGATGCTGAATGATATGTTCGTTCGGAAACTTGAGGTTGTTGACCGGGGATTCGAACTGTTGGAATTCTTTCAGGGTTTGATCGCCGAGGTTTCCCCGGTCCACCAGGAAGAGGATTCGGCGGGCGCCGGCGTATTTGACGAGACGGTAAACGAAATTGACCGCCGTGAACGTTTTCCCCGCGCCGGTGGCCATCTGGATGAGCGCCCGGGGGCGGTTCGCGGCGAAGGATCTTTCCAGATTTTCGATGGCCGTGATCTGCGCGGGCCACAGGGCCTTTTCGACCAGTGGGGGCATTTCGCGGAGCCGTTGGTGGAGTTGCTTCTCGGCTTTCACCCAGTCGAGGAGCGTTTCGGGACGGTGAAACGCGAACACGAGGCGGCTGCGGGGCTCTGGATCGAGTCCGTTGGTGAAAAACGTTTCCATGCCGGTGCTCTCATAGGCGAATGGAAGTGGATCCCGCCACGCCTGCATGCCGGAAGGTACTCCCCTGATGTACTTCCCGGACTGTTCTTCGACGCCGCTGAGGGTGTGACCCTCCTTCTTGGCTTCAACCGTTCCGATGGCCTTGCCGTCCACGAACAAAGTGTAGTCCGGCTCGCCGGTTATCATGGAAAGATTGCAGAGGGCCACGCCACTTGAAGCGGCGAGATTCGCGCTCGACTTTTCCTGGACGGCCCACCCGCAACGCTCCAAGATCTCATCGATGTTCCCCCGAGCTTTGTCTTCGGGTGTTCTTATGCGTGGGCCTGGGGGGATCATAGGAGAATCACCCTGGGGGGACAAGCTTACGGGCGTGCAGGTTGGGACCCCCCACGCGCCCCTGCACAGCGACAAAGAGGGATGGAAAACAGGGGTGAGGTCGGCTAACCTTGCCAAGACACCACAGAGCCGGCGTAGCTCAATGGTAGAGCGAGGGTCTCATAAGCCCTAGGTCGGCCGTTCGATCCGGCCCGCCGGCATTCGCAACGGAATGTCGGCTATCCTGCCGACGATCAAGGTAGCGAATACCACCCGCCTCCTGTGGGTTCGCGGAGCCCGCCGGCACTTTCTCCACCGTTGAAAGTGCGGTCGGCATCACGTTCGAATTCGCGCGAGCATGCGTCTTGACAAGTTTCCCGCGCGCGCGTATCCTTCCTCGTTGACGCATCGTGTCACAAGGACGTGCCTCCGCTCCTCTCGGAAGATCCGGTAACCCGAATCCTCTCCTCACCGCCCCGCAGCCCGGCTCGTGAATCGCGTCCTGTTCCAAGTCCATCACCTGCACGAACGAACGGCGCCGGCGCCCTACCAGGACTTGGTCCAACGGCTCGAGGCGATGCTCGATGCCGTTGAAGACGGCGTGCTGGCGACGGACGACCACGGCACGGTCGAGCTCGCAAACCGCGCGGCCCAGCAGCTATGGGGATACGGAGCCGAGGAGATGGCGGGGAAATCCCTGGACGAACTCCTGGAGAACGGCCCCGCTCACCGCCTGCCGCTTGTGGGCGGCACCGATGGTCCGGAGTTTGCCGGGCATGCCTTCGGCACTCGCCTGGAGCTTTCCGCCAGGCGGAAGTCAGGCGACGCTTTTTCCGCAGAGGTGCGCATCGTTCCATCGCCCGGCGCCTGCCCATCCTCCTACCACGTAACCGTCCGAGACCTGACGCAAGCTCGGCGCTCAACCGGCGAGCGACTTGAGGCCGAGGAGCGATACGCCCTGGCCCTTCGAGGGGCTGATGACGGGCTATGGGACTGGAACCTCATGAGCGACACGCTCTACCTTTGTCCCCGATGGAAGGCCATGCTCGGCTACGATGAAAACGAAATGGGATCCACACCCGACGAGTGGTTCAGCCGGATCCACCCTGAGGACGTCTACTGGGTTCGGGCCGGCCTTGATGCCGCGCTCAAGGGCGGGCAACGGAATTTCGAAAGCGAATACCGGATGGTTCACAGAGACGGGTCCTTTCGATGGGTGCTCTGCCGGGGCATTGCCGTGCGCGATTCGGAGGGCCGCCCCGTGCGTGTGGTCGGTTCTCAAACCGACGTCACGTCGCGCCGCGTCCACGACCCCCTCACCGGACTTCCCAACCGGACCCTCTTCGCCGATCGCCTCGCGCGGCTCCTCGCCCGAGGTCGTCAAGGCGAGGGGTATCCTTGTGCCGTCCTCTTCCTCGACCTCGACCGCTTCAAGGTCGTGAACGACAGTCTGGGTCACGCCGCGGGCGACCAGCTCCTGGTCGAGATCGCCCGCCGCCTCGAAACCTGCCTGCGCCCACACGACACCGTCGCGCGCCTCGGCGGCGACGAGTTCACCATCCTCCTCGACGACATCCGGCACGCCGGCGACGCCCTGCGCGTGGCCGAGCGGATCCACCAAGCCTTGGCCTCGCCCTTCCGTATCGGCCCCCACGAGTTGTTCGCCTCCGCCAGCATCGGCATCGCCCTCAGCCGCGGCCGGGACGACCGGGCGGACGACCTGATTCGCGATGCCGACACCGCCATGTACCGCGCGAAGGCCCGGGGGGGCGCCCGCCACGAAGTCTTCGACAGTCTCATGCGCGCCCGTGCGGTGGAGCGCCTCCAGACCGAAACCCAGATCCGCCGCGCCCTCGAACATCAACAGTTCGTCCTGAGATACTCCCCCGTGACCACGCTCGATACCCGGGAGTGCGCCGGCTTGCAGGCCCAACTCCACTGGCGCAATCCCGAGCGCGGGCTCCAGGCTCCAGCCGCGTTCGTGCCCATCGCGGAGGAAATTGGGTTGGCCCGCGCGATCGGCCTGTGGAGTGTCCGCACCGCCTGCCGCCAAGCCCGGGACTGGCGATTGAATGAGGCCCCCGGCCCGGTCTTCATCAGTCTGCGCTTCTCGGGCCGGCGCTTGGCCCAGATTGATCTGGCGGAGGATCTGGACAAGATCCTTGCGGAGACCGGGATGGAGGCCAAGCTGCTGCGGTTCGAGATCTCCGAGAACATGATCATGGAGAACCCCGATCAGGCGGCCACGATTCTCGAACGCCTCACCGAACGCGGCCTCCGGGTGATGATCGATTCCTTCGGCACCGGCTACTCCTCCCTCAGCTACCTGCACCGATTCCCCATCCAAGGATTGAAGATCGACCCCGCCCTAGTGGGACGGGTGGACATTGACGAGGAGAGCGCCGAGATGGTGAGGACGATCGCCATGCTCGCCCGCGCCCTTTCCCTCGAGGTGGTGGCCGACGGCGTCGAGACCCAGGCGCACGCGACAAAGCTCCTCGATCTCGGCTGCCGATACGCTCAGGGGCGGTTTTTCTCGGAGCCCTTGGATGCCCCGGCGGCCGGGGAACTGATCACCGCCTCCAGCGCATCGGTCCCTCTCGCAGGTCAGGCCGGATAGAAGCGTCCAGCGTAGGGACACGGGCTGCCTGCCCGCCGACCCGTCCTCCGTCCGCCTCAGGCGGACTGCTACGGAAGCGGCGCAGGCGGGAAGCCCGCGGCTACCAGAAACGGGGAGTCAAGGTAGGCGCACGCCATGTTGCATGCCGCGCCATCTCCGCCGCGGCGGACGCGGCGACACATGGGCAGGGAGCCCGTGGACCTTGCGGCTTCGAGAGCAAGGTCCACGTGCCACGAGCAGAAGGCAGCCCAGGACCTTGTTATGCGCGGGCCATCGTGGCCAGCACATACCACAGGGCTCTCACGCCGGCGGCTCGAAGCGGTAGCCCACGCCGCGGACGGTCTCGATCCACATGCCGCAAGGCCCCAGCCTGCGGCGCAGGTTGGCAACATGCGTATCCACCGTCCGCGTCATCACCTCCGCGTCGATCCCCCAGACCTTATCCAGCAGGTCTTCGCGGGAATGGACGTGCCCCGGATGCGCGAGAAAGAAGGCCAGGAGTTTGAGCTCCATCGCGGTCATCTCGACCTCGTTCCCCTCGACGAGGACGCGACGATCGGGCACATCCACGCTGAGTGTACCGATCTTGAAGCGGCGCTCCTCGATCTCCGGCGCGAGTCGCCTGAGAATAGCCTGCGCGCGCAGCACCACCTCGCGCGTGTTGAAAGGCTTGGTGATGTAGTCGTCCGCCCCCTTCTCGAACGCCGCGACTTTGTCCGCCTCGGAACCGAGGGCGGTGATCATGATGATAGGGATGCGGCGCGTCTCCTCTTCGGCCCGCAAGCGGCGGCAGACCTCCGTGCCGACGAGATCGGGCAGTCCGATGTCGAGGAGGATGAGGTCCGGGCGCGTCCGCTGGGCCGACTCCATTGCCTCTCTGCCATTGCTCGCCTCGCGGACGGAATACCCATGCTGCTCGAGGGTGCGTTTGAGCACGTCCACCACCTGAGGCTCGTCGTCCACCACGAGGATCTTGTGCGTCACGCGCGTATCATATCATCCGGGGATCGAGGGGTTCAAAACCAGACCGGTGCGGCTTCGCAACCCTTCTTCAGCGGCCCTCGTCCTCCGCCACCCCCACGCGGACCGGAGTGTACCGATCGGTCGTCGTGCCATCGCCCAGTTGACCGAAGGCGTTGAGTCCCCAGCAAACCGGCGACGCCTCCGAGGGCCCCGCGCAGGTGTGGAAGACACCCGTGGTGATCGTCCGGGTCGGTGGAGCGCCGGTGACCGGAGTGGGCGTGCTCGTCTGCTGCGGTTCGGCCACGCCGAGTTGGCCGGAGGCATTGTCGCCCCAGCAGAGAACGGACGAACGAGACCGGATCGCGCAGGTGTGGTTCTGTCCGGTCGCCACACGGATCCACTCCCCTTCCGCTTCAATCCGCGTGGGGGTGAGAATCGGCGCCCCGCCGCCCCCGATGATCTGACCGAAATCGTCGGCCCCCCAGCACCACAGCGAGCGGTCCGTTTTCAGAGCGCAGGAGTGGTTCCAGCCGGTGGCCACGACAGCCCAGTCCCGTTCCGTTCCCACCCGCGCCGGCTCGAGCGCGTCCACGCGGCTGCCGGTCCCGAGCTGTCCGAAGGCGTTGTAGCCCCAGCACCAGACCTCGCCTTCGCGGCTGAGGGCACACGTGTGGTTCGCGCCCGTCGCCACGCCCCGCCAAACGCTCGCGGCGCCCGCGCGTGCCGGCATCAGCTCGCCACCGCGGCTGCCGGTGCCGAGCTGGCCGTACGCGTTGCCGCCCCAGCACCAGAGAGAACCGCCGCTGCGAATGCCGCAGGTGTGCCGGTCTCCGGCCTCGATCTTCTCCCAGTCCGTCGCTTCACCAATGCGGACGGGGGCGAGGCGGGTCTCTGTGCTCCCATCGCCGAGTTGGCCGAACAGGTTGTAGCCCCAGCACCAGAGCGACCCGTTTCGCCGGATCCCGCACGAGTGGAAGTAGCCGCCGGAGACCGCAGCCCAGTCGGATTCCTCACCGATCCGACCCGGAGTGCCCCGATTCGCGCGCGTGCCGTCGCCGAGTTGGCCATAGCGGTTGTCCCCCCAGGCGTAGAGGGCGCCCCCGTGCACGGCGAGGGTGTGGTACTTGCCTGCGGCCAGGCGCTCGGCCCTCGGCGCGGGAGGGGTGTGCACCACGATCTCGGGTGACTCGGGCGATCGCCCGTTCGTGTTCACGGCATAGACGCGGTACCGGTAGGTGGCCGCATCCTCGACACCCTGATCCGTGAACATCGCTTCGCCGTGGCCGACGCTGGCGACGGGCGCGAACGCCGCTTCAGATTCCGCGCGCTCGATCACAAACCCATCCTCCTCCCCCTCCCCGGGCAGCCAGGCGAGGCGAACTTCCCAGCCATCCGTAACCGCCACCAGGGAAGTGGGCGTGACGGGCAGCGGGCAAGCGGCCAGATCATCCGCAACTCCATTGCAATCGTTGTCGATCCCATCGCCGCAGACCTCGGGAACGGCCGCGCCGACAGCGGCTGTGCATTCCACACCCATTCCATCCGTCCGGCAGATCAACACACCTGCACGCTCGCACACCCCGAGGCCGGATCGGCAGGCGTTGCCTTTCGAAATGAATGTTTCGTCGATGGCCCCATCAAGGTCGTCATCGCGACCGTTGCAGGTCTCTTCGCGCGCGACAACCGGGGGCGGCGCCGGCGGCTCCGCAGGCGGGGAAGTCGGCGCCACAGGACCGGCGACCGGCGGCACAACCGGCACGCTCTCCGCGGTTGCCGCGGCAGGGGTCGGGTTCACGGTGATCTCCATCGTCACGGGCGCGGGAGTCTCCACGGCTGTAGGCGCCGCAATACCCCCCGGAGGGGTCGCGGAGGCGGAGACGCCTGTGGCGGCAGGCAATCCCGTCCCTCTTTTCGCCACGGGGGGAGCGGGCTCGAGGTTCATCTCGATCGTGTTCGACCCCCAGGCGATCTCGATCACATCGGTGAGGACCCAGTAGTTTTCCCGCCCGACCACCAGCGTGTAGGAACCCGGGGCGACCGACTCGAAGCGGAACGCGCCGGCATCATCGGTAACGGTCTCGGCCGCGATTTCGCCGTCGCTCTCCCGCGCGAGCCGGACCACCGCGCCTGAAACGGGGCGGCCGCTTGCGGAGTCGAGAATCTGGCCATCCACCGCCATGTCGTAGTCCCGCTCGGCGGCTGCCGGCCGAGCCAACCCTTCGAGGCGTCCCCCCTTCCCTTCGCAGCCTTCCAGCGCGGCGATCAAGATCGCGAGGATGGCTGCGAATGCCATCGGCGCGAAGCCGATCCCCCCCCCGATGGGCAGGGCCCTCAATTGGGGCGCGAGTGTCGCCAGGTGTTCCATCCCTCGCCTCTCATCCATTCGGAGTGCATCACGATTCATGCGCACATGATGACGGAGGACGGACGCGTGAATATGAGGCTTCTGTCACAACGCCGGAAAAAGTTATCTTTGCAACACGTGGGAATTAGCCTTGAGGAATAATGCGATGACTACTGGAGCGTTCGATGTTGACGATGATGTAACAATTGCCGGGGCCCTATCCGGCTGTGACCTGGGAATCCCGCAACACCCTTGCCCTCCCACTATGGCCCACAACGAGTTGAGGGAATGGGTGCGAACGGGATCTCAATTCTGTCAACCTCACAACTGGTTATGGTGAATCATTAGTAGTGCCAGGACTATGGTCCTCCATTTGACACAGACCGGTTTGGGGCGTACTGTTTCCGCGTGGGCAGCAAGGCGCGGGCGCTGGAGTCCCCGTTTGCGCCTCCGGGGATAGCTTTTCTCTTCTTCTTGGGGTTTTCAGCGGGTTTCCATTACCTGCATGTGTCGGGCGCGTTGGCCCTGGCCGCTGCGCCGGCCGGGGCGGCGGGGTTCTTTCTCGGGATTGGCGGGGGACTCCTGGTGGCAGCCGTCTGCGCTGCGGCTGACTTTGGCTTCAGCGCGGTTTTCGATACGCCCGGTGAGATCGGCGCCAACATGGCGGCCTTTGGCGCCGCGAGCGCGGTTGCCGCCATAGCGGGTTTCCACCGACGGGTGCTCAGCCGCATCGAGGCCCGGTCGCGCGCCGAATTCGCGCGTGCCGAAAGCCGGGCCCGGGAGGCGGAGGAAATGAAGGCCCTTGCCGCCCATCTCGACAAGATGAGAGAGGAAGAGCGCGCGAAGCTGGCGCGCGACATCCACGACGATCTTGGCCAGATCCTCACGGTGCTCAAGATGGACCTCGTTCGCCTCAAGAGAAACCTCCCGCAGGAGCAGGGGCAGGAAGTGGAGGATGCGGTGCTTGCCGTGGACCGCTCGATCGAGGCCGTTCGCGCCATTGCCGGCGAACTCCGGCCGGCCATGCTGAACGACCTGGGCCTGGCCGCCGCCGTGGAGTGGCTCGTCAAGGAGTTCGGCCGGCGCACGGGGATCGAGTGCCGGGCCGAGATTGAGTCCGACGGATCGGAGGTGGGACACGACCTCGCCCTGGCCGCCTACCGGATCCTTCAGGAATCCCTGACCAACGGGGTGCGCCACGCGCACGCCTCCGAGATCACCGTCCGGCTGGGCGTGGCGCCGGCCGAGGTTCGCCTCAGCGTGTGCGACAACGGAATCGGCCCCCCCCCCAAGAACCAACACATGCCCAGTTGCCTCGGCCTGGTAAGCATGCGCGAGCGCGTTGCGGCTTTCGGCGGTTCCTTCTCGATCGGGCCGGGCCCGGACGGCGGCACGATGTTGGAGGCGCGCTTTCCGCAGCCGGCTCCGGCCGCCATCGCCGTGGAAGCCATGGCGGAGGCATCGGCGTGACCCGCGTGTTTCTGGTGGACGACCACGCCCTCGTGCGCGAGGGGATACGGAGGATCCTGTCGGATGCCGAGGACATCACGCTGGTCGGTGAAGCGGCCACGGCCACGGAGGCCCTCGAGCGGGCCGGCGGGCTCAACGTAGACGTCGTCGTGCTGGACCTTTCCCTACCCGACCGGCACGGCCTGGAGGTCCTCAAGGATCTGCGAGCGGCCGCGCGGACTCCCTCCGTCCTCGTGCTCAGCATGCACGCAGAGCACCAGTACGCCGTGCGCGCCTTCAAAGCGGGCGCCTCGGGCTATCTGACCAAGCAGGCGGCCCCCGAGGAACTGATCGACGCGATCCGCACCATCGCTTCGGGCCGAAAGTACGTCACGCAGGCGGCCGCCCAGCGCCTCGCGGCGGCCGTGGCTGGCGACCGGCACGCCCTGCCCCATCAGGCCCTGTCGGATCGCGAGATGGAAGTGATGATGATGCTCGTGCGCGGAAATGGGATCAGCGACATCGCCGCGCAGTTGCAACTCAGCCCCAAAACCATCACCACCCACCGGGCACGGATCCTCAGCAAGATGGGCATGAGCAACAACGCCGACCTGGTCAGGTATTCCCTGGAGCACAAACTGATGGAGTAGCGCGGCAGCAACCGTTCAGCCGCCGGCGGTAAGCTATCTGCCTCCAGACAAGGGACCGAGTAATCCGTGATGTGCAGTGTCTCTGTATCTGGGGCTGCTTGCTGATGGCTGACAGCCGAATGCTTCCGCGCCGCGGGCGGTTTGACAGGTGTGCGGCTGACAAGTAGCGTACGGCCGTGATTGCGCAGATAGGGGCGGCACCATCGCCGGTCGTCCACGGCCCCCTTGCGCTTGGCGGCAGGGGAGCCAGGTGATCTACGCCTCCATTGCCGTCCTCGCCCTCGCGGTGGGGATCGTCATCGTTCTCTTCAACCGGCTCGTCATGCTGCGCAACCGGTTCAAGAACGCCTTTTCGCAGATCGAGGTGCAACTGAAGCGGCGGCACGACCTCGTGCCCAATCTCGTGGAGGCGGCCCGCGCCTACATTTCGCACGAGCGCCAGACCCTCGAGGCGGTCATCGCCGCACGCAACCGGGCTGCCGGGGCGGCCCAGGGCGCCGCAGCGGACCCCACGAACGCCCGCGCCCTCAAGGAACTCGGGGAAGCCGAGTCGGGGTTGACCGCCGCCCTCGGCCGTCTCTTCGCCCTTCAGGAAAGCTACCCCGATCTGAAAGCGAACCAGGTCATCGCGCAGCTCGTGGAGGAGCTGACGTCCACGGAGAACCGGATCGCGTTCGCGCGGCAGGCCTTCAATGACGGCGTGATGGGGTACAACACGGCCCGCGAGGTGTTCCCGGGCAACCTGATCGCCGCGGGGTTCGGATTCGGCCCGGCCCCCCTGTTCGAGATCGACGACCGAAAGGAGACTGAACCCGTCCGCGTCAATCTGCGGTGACGATGGACTTCTTCGCGCGCCAGGATGAAGCCCGGCGCCGGATGCGCATCCTGCTCCTGCTCTTCGGCGGGGCCGTCGTCGCAATCGCTCTGGCGGCAGGGTTTGTGTTCCTGGTTGCCGTTCACGCCTTCGAACTCCTGCACGGGATCGAGGATCCCTCTGCCGGATACCCCCACGGACCCGCTTTCATGCGGACCGCCCCCCTTCTTGCCGCGATCGGGTTCACCACCGGCACGATCCTGCTCGGGACCGCCGTCGGCCTCCACCGGCTACGCGCCGGGGGCCGAACGGTCGCGGCCCTCCTCGGTGGCCGCCGCATCGAGCCGGCGACGGGGAACGCCGCGGAGCGACGGTTCGTCAACATCGCCGAGGAAATGGCCCTCGCCGCGGGGGTGCCCGTCCCGGATCTCTACGTGTTGGACGGCGAGGCCGCGCTGAACGCGCTGGCGGCGGGACGCGCGCCTGACGAGGCCGTGATCGCCGTCACCGCGCCTTGCCTCACCGAACTTCCCCGCGGCGAGTTGCAGGCCCTTCTGGCCCACGAGTTCGGGCACGTTGTCGGCGGCGACGTGAGCCTCAACCTCAAGCTCATGGGCATCCTGAACGGGCTCGTCTTTGTCGGTGTTCTGGGGAAAGGCCTTCTGCGGGCTACCCCCACGAGCCGTTCCTTCCGGGCCTGGCCTGTCCTCTTCCCCGTCGTACTCCTCGGGACGGCGCTCACCGCGATCGGGCAAGCCGGCCTGCTCGCGGCCCGCCTCATCAAGGCCGCCATTCTCAGGAACACGGAGCACCGGGCAGACGCGTTTGCGGTGCAGTTCACGCGCGAACCATCGGGACTGCGCGACGTGCTGGCGCGGATCCTCGTTCGGCCCCGGGGTTCCCTCATCGGCCATGCCGGCGCGGAGTACGCGAGCCACATGTTCTTCGCGGAGGCGGTGCGGGCGGAGGGAGGGCCGCTCACGTCAACCCACCCGCCGCTTGAAGAGCGGATCACCCGGATCGATCCGGCGTTCGACATCGCCAAGTTTCTGCGACCTCGGCAGTCCGCGTACCTCAAAGCTCTGATCCGCGGTCGAGTCCGAAAATCCCCCGGCGGCCGACCTCAGCCTTCGGCGCCGCGCTCCCCCGCCCCCCCCACCCTCGCGCAGCGAGTCGTGAGCGAGGTCGGGGAGCCGACGGCCGAACATCTCGCCTACGCCCGCCTCGCGTACGCGCGGCTGCCGGACACCGCCCGCCGATGGCTCCAGGTCCCCGGCGGTGCCAAGGCGGCCGTGTACGCCGCTCTCCTCGACCCCGAACCGGGCGTTCGCCGCGTGCAGTACCGTCTGCTCAAGGAAGCGGGCGAGGCGGACCTGCTGGCGGAGGTCTTCGAATTCGAGCGGCCGGTGTGGGATCTCCAATCGGAACTCAAGCTGCCGCTCCTGGACCTCGCCCTTCCCGCCCTGCGAGTCTTGTCGCCGAGAGAGCGCCGAGACTTCCTCGAAAACGTGCGCCGGCTCTCGCGGGCGGACGCGCGCACGACGCTGTTCGAATTCGTGCTCGATATCATCCTTCGTCACAGACTCTCGCCGACACCTCCCGTGCGGCCGCCCTACCTCAGACAAAGCCTCCACCACGTCCTTCCCGAGGCCCTCATCGTGATCGCACGGCTGGCACGCGAAGGCCACCGCGAAGAGGACAAGGCGAACTCCGCGTTCGAGGCGGCGGCCGAGGCCATGGGCGTATCGCGCCACACACCTCCACTACCCGAGGCCTGCGGAAACGAGGCGATCAGCAATGCCCTCGGGAAGCTGCGCACGCTGTCTCCCACCGGGAGGAAGGAGTTTCTGCTCGCGTGCGCGACCTGTGTCCTGCACGACCGAGTCGTTCAAGTCTCCGAGATGGAGCTGCTCAGAGCCGTCGCCGAGGCCCTAGGCTGTCCGACGCCGCCCCTGGGTGCGGGCTTGCAGCCGACTCTGCCGCGGCCGGATGAAATCCCGCAGCATGCCTGAAGTGACCCCTCCATCAGCAGAACCGCCGGACGACGACGAAGGACTCCGCCTCTGCCTCCGCCGCGACAGGCTACACGAGGGGAACACGGTTCAGTTGCTGAGGAACGGATCCGAGGCGTTTCCGGCCATGCTCCGCGCCATCGAGGACGCCCGAAGAACGATCGCCCTCGAAGCCTACATGTTCAGGTCCGATCGGACGGGCACGCGGTTCGCCGACGCTCTCGCCACCAAGGCCGGGCAGGGTTTGGTGGTGGTGCTGATCTACGACGCCGTGGGGTCCCGCGGGGCAGATCCAGCCCTTTTCGATCGGCTCCGCCACTCCGGCGTGCGCATTCTGGAGTATCACCCGATCGCGCCGTGGCGTAGAGGTTGGGGCTGGTGGCGGCGCGACCATCGCAAGCTCCTCGTGGTGGACGGCCGAGTGGGCTTCACGGGCGGCATCAACATCTGCGACGACCATCTGGACGCCGCGGAGGGTGGAGGCGGCTGGCGCGACACGCACCTCCGCGTGGAGGGACCCGCCGTGCACGACCTCCAGAAGCTTTTTCTCTCGACATGGCGGGATGAACGGGGTCCGCAGCTCGACGAGCGATCCTTCCTCCCCGCGCTCGACCCCTCCGCCGGCCGCGCGCGGGCCGGGGCGCTCGGCTCGCGCCGCTATCGCAGCCGCCGGGCCATCCGCTGGGCCTACGTCCACGCGATCAAGCACGCGCGGGGCTCGATCGCCATCTCAAACGCGTACTTCGTGCCGGACCGAGGCATCCTGCGCGCGTTGATCAATGCCGCGTGGCGCGGCGTGGCGGTCCGGATCCTGCTGACGGGAGCCTCAGACGTCCCCACCGTGCGGTACGCGGGCCGAGCCCGGTATTCCCGGCTGCTCTCCACGGGCATCCGCCTCTTCGAGTGGCAAGGGTCCATCCTCCACGCGAAAACCGCTGTCATTGACGGCATGTGGAGCTCTGTCGGCTCCTACAACATGGATCACCGGAGCGTCTTTCACAACCTCGAGCTCAATGTGACCGTTCTGGACCGCGATTTCGGGGCGGACGTGGAACGCATGTTCGAGGCCGATCTGGAAAATAGCCGCGAGATCACTGCCAAGGAGTGGAAGAAACGGCCGCCGCACATCAAGGCCCTCGAAAGCGTCCTGTACGCGTTCCGGCATTGGTTGTAGAAACCTGGCGGAGGACTCAGTCGGCGCGAAGCAAGCATCTCTCCCGCGAGAGTTGGACCACCCTCAAAAGCTATTCTGGGTAGCCGCAGCCCCTTGCCTACGAGGGCATGGGGCCATGATAGGTTGTGGCCCAGGATGGGCCACATAGAACATGGCCTTCAGGCTGCGCTCCGGACGCGGGCTGCCTGCCCGCCGAAGTCCGTCCGCCGTGGCGGACTGGACAGGCGGGAAGCCCGCGCCTACCAACTACCGCCACACTGCATCCCACCTCAGCGACAGCGTCCTGCCGCCAATCTACCTCACCAACAAGAATACCGGCCGCGGTCCAACCTCGATGACAGGCGGCTCGTCGCCGCCCGGGAGGCGAACCCCATCCGCACCCCTCGCCTTGAGGATCGCCTCGCGCCCCTTGATCCAGGCCGCGGGAACACGGAACGGTTGCACGGTGGCATTCGGCCGGTAGATCGCGACGATCCTGTCTCCTCGGCGCGAGAACTCGAAGGCCGACACGTCCGGCACACCCGTCTCCACTGTTCGATCGGCTACGTAGACGGTCCCATCGAGCACACCCACAAGCTCCTTCCACGCTTCGGAAGCGGGCTTCGGCGTCGCCGGTGGGCTCCGCACGGGATCCGTCCCGCCGAACATGCCGAAGTACCGCTCGCACTCGAACGTCTCCAGCGAGGCGAACGTCTCGAAATCCACGCCGTGTTCGAGCAGGACCCAAGGCACGAGCACGTCCACACCTTCCGCCGCGAGCAGCAGAGTCGCGCGAGAGAGGTAGTCCGCCTGCGTTTCCTGATCCAGTCCCGAGAACGAGCAGAATCCATACTCCGTGGCGTAGAGCGGCAGGTCCGACGCGCCATGCCGGTCCAGAACCTCGCGGATCTCGCGGACGCGCCCCCGGTAGTCCACCTTCCGATCCTCGGGAGGCGCGACGGGCGGGTAGTCGCCATAGAGGTGGATCCCAATGCCGTCCAGCATGGAAACAAGTTCGGGTTCCGCCTCGAAGACACGATCGAGGAAATCCGTTGCCGAGATGGACAGCCCCGGCACGTTCGGGGCCGGCGCGGGCGCGCCACTGACGACGAGGGCCCCGGGGTCGGACGCGCGGATCGCCCGGACGGCCTCGGATAGAACACGCGCGTAGAGTTGCGGATCCGGGCCGGAAGACCAGAAGTAGATGACGTTGGGCTCGTTCCAGATCTCCCACACGGCCACCCTTCCCCGGTAGCGCGCCGCGACGCGCGCCACAAACGCCCCGAACTCCGCGACGTCGTCCGGCGGATAGAAGCCGTGTCCGGAAATGTCCAATGTGCGGGCGGACCGATTCCACGGCACGCTCCCGATCAGCACCCCGAGCGGCACGACACCCTTCGCCGCGAGCAAGTCTAGCGAACGATCATACCAGTCGAAATCGTACTCCCCCGGCGAGACCTCCATCCGGCTCCATGGGAAAGACATCCGAACCAACCCCCCCGTCTCCCCCAGAACGTCCGCCTCGAACGAGCGCAACGTCCACCTTCCCTCGTCGAGCCTCCCGGCCCACCACTCGATCGAACTGTTCACGCCGAATTGCAGGCGCTTCTCCGCATCCGACCCGGCGTCACACGCGACGACTGCGAGCGCCGCGACGGCCGCAAGCCCGCGCACGACCACTCGCCCACTCTTCGACCACCTCGCTTCGCAGTGTGCGCCCACGTCTCGGATTCTCTCAGGAAGCCCGGCCCCTTCTCAAGTCATGCCTCCGAGAATCACCGACGCCCCCCGCCCCCGGGCGCTGCCATTACTGTACATTGGACGGCCGTCCACTGTACAGTAGTGCCCGCCGGTCCGGGAGCCCCGCCGCGCTCGATCCCTGATCCGGACCACGTGCGCCCGACCCTTGACATTCTGGTCAAGATAAGTCATCATCAGGTCATGAGCGCGTTGCGGGGCAACACGGTCCGGATTGCGGAGCTCAAGGCGAAACTGAGTGCTTACCTCAGAAACGTCCGTGGCGGGCACTCGCTCACCGTCCTGGATCGCGAGACCCCCATCGCCCGAGTGGTCCCCTATGCCGAGGATCGTAGCCGGCTTGTCGTCCGAAAGTCCACGCTGAGCGCGAAAGAGATTCGTCTTCCCAGAGCTCCCACCCGCCGAACCAACAGCCTGAAGGTTCTCCTGGCCGACCGCGAGAACGGGAGGTGAATGCCTATCTGGACTCCTCAGCCATTCTGAGGATCATTTTGCGGGAGCGGGGGCCGGTTTCCGATTGGGCGCGATTCGATGTGCGGGTGTGCAGCGACTTGGTCGAGGTCGAGTGCATGCGCGCGCTCGATCGGCTGCGGTTGCTGAGGGAACTGACTGAACCTGAATTGGTCGCAGCTAGAAGTGGGCTGTTGGCCTTCCTGTCTGGAACGGAAAGGGTAGGCATGACTCCTGCGGTTCTTCGGCGCGCGTCCGAGTCCTTTCCCGTCGTGATCGGGACATTGGACGCGATCCACCTCTCCACTGCGCTGGCTTGGCAGGACGCCGGCTCCGAGGAGTTGGTGATGGTGACGCACGACAAGGCACTCGCGCAGGCTGCACGCGCCCAGGGGCTTCCAGTCGCAGGCGCCTGAGCCCCAACCCCCAGAGTCAGCACCTTGCTCCAGAGGCGCTGCGCTGCCGCGCCATCGGAGCTCCATCCGGCTCCGCCCCGCCGTGCAACGTACTACGTGGCGCCACACCGGCCCATGGATTGGCTGAAAGTCTCAAGTCCCAAGCCTGACCCCTATGACCCTACCTATGACCCTATGACCCCTGTCCTTCTCGTGCTCCGCGAGCTTGCCGAGAACTCGCCGTGAAATCCGCCGCCTACACGTACACCGAGGTCAATGACTGAAGGAACGGGATCCACCGGGTGGGCGTGCCGGAGGGGAGGATTTCGATCCGGCCCTGCGACTGCCCGATCTTCTCCAACAGCAGGTTCACAGCCCACTTGGCCGTGACGTTGGTCTTCTCCATGAACACGGCCGGATGGGGCACGAAGACCATGTCGCCGATGAAGAGCAGGTTTTCGATGGGCGACTGAATGGGCGGGCGTTTCCTCTCGTCCCCCACGTGATAGGCCGTGTAGTGTCCCCACCGATTCACGTAGTACGAACGGTAGGGCGGGATGCCGGGCATCACACCCTTCAGCTCCTCGTAGCACTGCCGCGCGATTTCTTCGTTCGTGAGATGCGAGACCGACTCGGCGTTGGCGATCTGGGTCTCGATGACCGATACGTCGCGGCCCTCGAATTCCTTCATCAGCCAACGGTGAGTCCCATCCGCCATCTTCAGGGGAAAAGTCCAGTTGAGGGTGATCCCGAGGCGGTCGAAACCCGTGGCGAAGAAGTCCGGGACCGGCTCACCCTCTCCGTTCACGATCTTGTCCATCCAGAACTTCGTGCCCTCGAACCACATGTTCACAACGTACACGTGCGTGGCGTGCAGGCCCAGGATATTCTGGAAATAGGGCTGATCGCCCAGCTTCGCCAGGTTGGACCTCACCCACGATTGGGCTGCGGGCACGTCCAGCGCAACCACGACATAGTCGCCCTCGAAGCTCCGCTCCGACTTCTCCTCCGCGCTCAGTTCCTGGAGCCGGTCCGCGCGGGCGCCACAGAAGGGGCACTCGCCGTATTCGTAGTCGCCGAAGATCAACTCGCCGCAGATCGCGCAGCGCCGCACGCGCCCACCGGGGAGCGCGCCCGCCGTCACGCGCCGCACCCTTCCGCCTTCGATCTCGATGTCCGTCACCTGCGTGTTGAAATGGACCTGTCCGCCCTTGCTGCGAATCAGATCCACCATGGGTTGCAGAAACGTCTCGCCAGGCGGATTCAGGAAAAGGTTGATCTTGAGATCCTCGCTCGAGCCGCGGACGAGCTGGATCAGGTTGGCCACCGTCAGGGCCGACGTCCGATCCACGTTGTCGAAGTACGCCATCTCCACCATGCTGTCGAAGAGCTTCCAGACGATCTCCCTGGACAGGCCCAGCTTCTGTCCGTATTCCTCAAGCGTCATCCCATCGAGGTACTCGCGCTGCTTGGGATCGGCGTACTCGAAGCTCGCCATTTTCAGGAACGCCTTGGGCAGGCGGCGCCGATCTTCCCGCCCCCCGTAGTTGATTCGCGAGGCGTAGATCCCCTGTTCCAGCCAATCGTAGGGCGCGGGCCACTTCGAGTTGGGGATGGACGAGCGGCGGCCGTCTTTGTCTAGAAACGTGTAGATGGAGAGGCTGTCCGGTAGTTCCTGGAGCTTCCAACCGTACCTCCCCATGAACTCGCGCAGGTTGTTGTAGAACCCCCAGACGGCGTGGACCCCGTGCTCGCGCACGTAGCCCTTGAAACCCGGCTCGCGTTTGTAGGGATCATCCGGAGGACCGAACTGCTTGTCGCGCCAGCTCTTCAGCTTCCCCCCGGGCGTTCCCGATTTCTCCAGGACGACGACTTTGAATCCCCTCATGGAGAGCTCGACCCCCGCCTGCAGGCCCGAGAGTCCGCCGCCGACGATCAGCACCGTTTTGCCGTTCGGCTTGAGATCGACGCGGTTGGCCGGGGCGGACGGATACATCGCATCGAGGCGCCGGTTGCGCGAGAGCGGGACCGCCGCGATGCCGCCTGCCGCCACGACTCCGGCCGCCACTCCCGCGCGCTTCAGGAAGCGCCGGCGGGTGACCGGTTTGTCCTTGGGTTCCGGTTCGTCAGGCATGGCAGTAGGAATCGATTCCCATCGATCCGGGATCGGACGCATGAGAATGCCACGTGACATGCCCCGCATCCCCTTGCCGAGGAGGGCATGGGGCCATGCAGTGTCGCCGCGCCCAGGATGGCGCGGCATGGACCATGGCCTGCGGGGCTTCATCTCGTGGCACCAGGCCCTGCGTGGCAAGGTGCCATGCGGATCGCAGCCCTTCTCCGCCGCGGCGGACTGCTTTCCACTCATGGCACCAGGGCTTCCTGCCCAGGTGCGTCCCTACACAGGTTTCCCAATGCACACTAATACAACGGCTTCCGATCCGAGACCGTCCCCTCGGTCGAAAGCACCTCGCGTATCCGTTCGATCTCATCCGGACCGAAAAACTTCTTGTGATGTTCCGGGTAGACGATGCCTTCGCGCGTCTCGTAGTGCTTGAGCGGGCACCACGAGGACTCGATCTGTTCGAGGGCGAGTGAGAACCGGAGCATCGTGTTTTTTCCGAGCCGAAGGAGGGCGCCCTGGACGGTCCCGAGGCCGGCCCCGTAGCCGTGACCGGCCAGCATCCGCCGGGCTTCACCGAATCCGACGCGGTGCATCCCGAGGGGCAGCGAGACCATGAGGTCATAGATGATTCGCTGGGAGAACTCCGCCACGACCCACAAGGCGAGCATGATCACGCCCGTGGGGGCCAGGAGCAGTTTTTTCCAGAGCGGGAGGCAACCGGAAAAGCCGGCCAGCGTATCGAGTTCCTTGTTCATCATCACGCACAGGCCGTTCGCATACCCACAGAACTGGCAATTGAAGCGATCCAGCAACGGGAGCATGTCGTACCGGAACCGGTCCAGGACTACGTAGTCCGCCCAGCGCAGCCGCTGAATCCCGAGCAGGGGCCGAAACAGCCACTGGTACAGGGCCACGGTGAAGGTGGAGTGGAAAAGGATAAGGGCGGGGATGCAGGTGTACATCGGGAGGCCGCCCAAGGCTGTCCGGATGAATCCGATGCGCTTGATGTGGCTGCCCGCGATGGGCCAGATCAGGCTGGCATCGAGCCTTGGCCGGGCCACGGATTGGGTCTTGGCCTGGGACGTCATGGTTCAGGCCGGGGGCGCAGATCGTTTTGTGGAACGAGCATCCTGCGCGAGAGTCCCGCAGGCTCAAAGCCTGCTGTGCCCCGTTCCACGGGTGCCCCTACCTCGGACTCACGTTCCTGGTAGCCGCGGGTTTCCCGCCTGTCCAGTCCGCCACGGCGGACGGATTTCGGCGGGCAGGCAGCCCGCGCCCTCACACCAGACCCTCTCAGAACCGGCGCGGCCATTGAGGCTCCCCCCGATCGAGATATCGGAAAAAACGCTTGAACTGGATGAACCGGGTCACCTTGATTGAGCCGTCCAGACAGACCGCGACGCAATCACCGCAGGACATGCAGAACGGCCAATCCTTCACCACCTCGGCCTTCTTCCCCACCATCTCGATGGCCTTGGCGGCGCAGGCCGCCACGCAGAGCTTGCACCCCGAGCATGTCTCCGGATCGATCGTGATCGCCCCGAGCGTCAGATCCTCCCCGAGCTTGCGGAAGCTTTCCACTCGCCGCCTGTCTTTTCGCGTCAGATGTTCAGGCATGAAGCGTGACCTCAAAAGACCGTCCTGAACGAACCGTCCTCGCCGTACCAATCAATGGCACGGGTCTCCCGGTCCACCTCGCCGTCAGGGATGCCGCGCGGGTACCCGACGGCGATCGAGGTGACCAGCTTGTAGGGGTACCGGATCCCGAGGCGCTTCCTCCATTTGCGGTAGTATGCGAGCGGCTTGACGAAGCTGACCCAGCAGGTCCCGAGCCCGTAGCTGTGCGCCGCCAGCACCATGTTCTGGCCGGTGATGCCGATATCGAGAACCGGGAAGCCCGGCGACCTCATGTCCGCCAGCAGCACTATCACGGTGGGCGCCTTGTGCCAGACCCCCAGCTTCCCCTCGGCGATGAGTTTCATCGCGGTAAACGGGATCGGGTGGAAATTGTTCGGCGAGAGCCTCATGAGGAGCTTGGCCCTCCACTCCTTGTGTTCCGAGCCAGGCACCATGTAGTACGCGAAGCGGGTAAGCAACCGGCAGACCCTCACAACGTCCGCCTCCATCTCCGCCATCATCGCCCGGTCCTGGAGAACGATGTATTTCCACGGCTGGGCGTTGCCCGCGGAGGGCGCGAACCGCCCCGCTTCCAGGACCCTCCTCACCAGATATTCCGGGACCTGTTTCTGGAGATAGAAACGGACGCTGCGTCGGCGGCAGATGACGCTCTCGACGAGGTTGAATTCCGCGCCCGGCTCCGGGGGATGCAGGCGGGGCTTGCCGGTCTCTTCGGCCTCTTCCGTCTCGATCGCCTCAGCCGTATCCACGCTCTACTCTTCTTCTACTCCCCCGATCGCCCGCGGGCAACAGAAAGGGGGTCCGCTCCGCCTGAGCGCGACCCCCTTTTGCGTGAGGACACCTTATTTCAGGAAATCGTTCGCGATTCCGCTCACCGTCTCCACCCACTTCTGGGTCTGTTCCTTGGCGGTAGCCAGGCTGCGGTTACGCACCTTCGAGATGGATTCGTAGATGCGCCGCGCGGGGTCCACCTTCGCGCCGGTCACCTCTTCCACGCGGCAGAGGATCTTGTCCGCCGCCTCATCCACCTTCTTGCTGACGGTCTCGGCCACGTCAAACGCGCCGTCCGCCAGACTCCGCACCAATCCCCCCTTGGACTCCTCGGCCTCGGGGGACGCCGCCGACTTCGGCGCGTGCACCGTTCTCGGTCTCTTTCTCGTTGCCATGTTTCTTTTTCCTTTCTTGTTCGTTTTTCACCGCCCCTCTTTCGCCTCCCCCGGCCCGGGCGGCCTCCCGTTCATCCGTGATGTTGCATTGCGACAAATCTAGCATACCCCCGAAATCCTGTCAAGGGGTTCGTGTTGCGGTGCGACATGGACGGCGGGACCCCTCGGCGGGCGCTTGAAAGACGCGCCGGATTGCGGTAGTGCAACCCTCATGGACCCCGTCGTCTTCAAGAAGTACAAGAACAACCGGCGGTTGTACGACACGGCCCGCCGCCGCTACGTCAACCTGGACCAGATCGAGACCCTCGTCCGCCACCGGAAGAACGTGCACGTGGTGGACGCCAAGACCGGTCGCGACCTCACGAACTCGGTCCTGTTGCAGATCATTCTCAATCGGGCCCGCGCGGGTCCGGCGGCCTTCCTTCCCACGGATTTTCTCGTCCATCTCATCCAGCACCCGGGCAAGAACGTGCTGGACTTCTACCGGCAGTTCGTGAAGGTGGGAAGCGAGTACCTCACGCGCTTTCAGAAGGGGATGGGAGGGACGGCGCGTCTGATCGAGACGGCCTTCGGGGGGGGGGCGCCCCACCGGGGTCGGAAGGGCGGGGCCGGCCTCGAGGGCCTGGCCCTGCGCGAACTCCACGCCCTGAGAGAGCGCCTGACGGGGCTGGAGACGAAACTCAGGAAGCGTCGGAAAGGCTGACCCGCGGATCCGGAGACCGAGGGGCGCCTCCGACGCGGGGGACTGCGGGGCGTCCGACACCCGAGGCGGGACGCTCCTCCAGATCGAGAATCCTGAAGAGTTCGCCCCTGTCCGCCAGCGCCCGCGCCTCCAGAAACGTCTCGAGCGACATGGCGCTGAAATTGAGCGGCCTCCCCTCGCGGCTGTGGAGCACTTTCGTCGCGTCGTCGAGCTCGAGCACGTAGTGGTGCAGCGCCTCGTCGGCGACCGGCTCGCCCGAGACCGGGTCGAACCGCAAGCCGAACTCCCTCGCCAACACCTCCTGAACGTAGGGGTCGCGGAACATATCCGTGCCGGGGTAGGCCGTGGCGGTGAACATGGACCGGTTGACGCCCCCCTGCGCGCCCTCGAGCTCCGGGCTCCCCGGTGGGAGGCCGGAGGTGTGCAGTTCGAGCTGCCACCGGATGAACGCGACGGAGGTCTTGAGGTCCTCGAGAGTTTCGCCGGGGTACCCCATGATCCAGGTGCAGTTCCCGTGGATGCCGGCATCCCGGGTGCGGCGCACGCCCTCCACCATCGCTGTGGGGAAATCATGGCCGTGGATCCGCACCGCGCCGTTGGACAGGATGAAACCGCCCTTCCCCATCGCCTCGAGGACGCGCGGACTGGCGCTCTCGGCCCCGAAGCCGATGTAGACGCAGCCGGCGCGGGACATGTTTTCGACGCGGGAGGCGGGAGTCCGCCCCAAGGCGGAGAGGCGGGAGGCGTGGGGGCGGAGGTCGGCGGCCTCGTCGAGTCGGCCGTGCGTGCCCCAGTGCACGCCGAGATCGCGCACGATCGGTTCCATGACGGGCACCAGATCCCGGATGCGCCGGGGATCCACCATGAAGTTGTCGTCCGTGATCCCGACGAAATCGATCCCGTACTTTCGGGCCAAGGTCTCGATTTCGCCGGCGAGGTTTCGGGCCGAGCGCACGCCGTAGCGGCGTTCGCCCTGCGCGCCGCGGAAGCAGAACTTGCACGCGAACGGGCAGCCTCGGCTGCTCACCGTGTTCAGGCTCCGGCGTGCCGAGAACGGCGTCGCCGAACTGTTCCTCGCTCCCGCTCCCCATACGGGGTTGCTGATGTAAGTCTCCAGCACGCGCACGCCGTCCACGTCCTCTCCCAGGAGGTCCCATGCCGGGAGCGGCAACGCGTCGAGGTCTTCGGGGCGGCCCCCGTCGTAGACAAAACGCGGCCGGCCGTTCGGCGACGTGCCCACGAGATACGGACGCAGCTTGCCCGAGGCCTCCGCCGATCGGAATCCTTCCCGCCGGATCAATTTCGCGTCATAGGCCATCTTCAGGATCGCGTCGTCTCCCTCGGAGTGGCACACCGCGTCCAGCTCCGGGATCCATTCGAAGAGGGCTTCGCGGAACTCCGTGGCAAGACCGTTGCCCGTGGCGAGGATCGTGTCGGGCAGGATGCGCCGGATCACGCGCGCGATGTTCTCTTGCCATCGAAGCGTCGTGATGAGCCCCGAGAATCCGACCAGGTCGGGCTCGCCATGCCGGCGAATGGTTCGTTGGATCAGTTGCTCGGCCTCGGCGAGGGTGAGATAGCGCCAGCGCCTTGTGTCGGTGCGGTATGCGAGCGGCAGGCCGAGGGAATCAAGCTCCTCGTGAGTCGTGAATTGTGAATCGCGAATCGAAGGATCTCCGTGCACCACGGGGAGGCGGTAGGCGTTGAGATCAACGATGACGGGGTCGGCGCCGTACTGGCGAAGACGTGCAGCCAGCAGGGTGGGTCCCAACGGCGCAACATTCGGGGGCGCGGCCTCCCGAAGAGGCATGTTGATCAGCATCACGCGACTACCTTCAAGGGCACCGGGCGGTAGGTCGCGCACGACATTCGCCGGGTGCACGTAGGGGCGCAGGACCGAGGGCGTGCCGGCCATCACCCTTTCCAGAAAGTTTCGGCGGGGGGGGGGGCTATCAGCAAGAGGATGGTCTCATCGGCGCAGGTGGGAACGGCATCCTTGCGTTCCCACCTGCCGTTGTCTTTACCGACAAGACCATCCTTTGTCCGAGGGCGATAATTACAACAGGTTGTATGGGCTGTCAAGGCCCCCCCAACATATGGTGTGGATATCTCACGTGAGCTTTTCATTTCCTCGGGGTATCTCCGCGTAGGTGCGGAACATGGTCAACTCCATACCTCTCAATTCCGATGAGCCTCATCCGCCCGGAAGTGCGAACCGCACGTGCGATCACGCGCAAGGGCTGCGTGCATGATCGAAAGAGCAGCGCGCCCGCAGAGTTCCAGCTCGCGTCGCGTTGCTCGCGATACCCGCGCTGCGCTGGACCCGGCCGAGAGCGCCTCAAGCCACGCGCGCACACGATGCACGCCCACATCCAGACCGCTCCTCGTCCGGACGAGTCCCGCTGCCGAGCCGACGACTTGTTGGAGCTCCGCGACAGCGCCGCGGGTGCTGCCCTCATGGGGGTGATGTTCGTGCCAGTCGTTCAATCGGGGGGGGAGCGGGGCTCGCGTTCCCGCTCTCCTCGCGTGGCGCGCCGCGCTCTCTCCCGCTCGCTTCCCGAACACGAGACAGGCCGGGATCATCGTGCCGCCGAGCCGATCCACGGCCTGAATGCCCCCGGCCGCCTCTCCCGCGGCGTAGAGGCCATCGATCCCGGTCCGTCCCCATTCGTCCGTCTCGATGCCGCCGTTGAAGGCGTGAACGGCATGAAAGATCTCGACCGACTCGTTCCGTCCGTGATTGAGATGAACCGTCGCCACGGGCAAGCTTGCCACCGCCACGTCGAGGTAGCCGGAGGCGTCCCGCATGCTGAACGGGAAATGGCGCGCGCGATCGGAGAAGAGGCGGTCCAAGTCGTGGCCCGGTGGAATCCACCGATCGAGCGCAGCCTGCAGCGCCGGATCGAGAGTCGCCTCACCACGCGCGATCAGATCCACGGGGAAAAAGACCGGCCGTCGCCTGCCTCGCGTCGCGAGGATCCATTGGGCAAACTCCAAATGCTTCAACCTCGCGCCGGCTTCTTCCGCCATCGCGTGCCCGACGCCCCTGCAGCGGGGATCCGCAAGCGTCCTCGCGTAGAGGCCGGCCGCTCCGCCCGTGGCGAGGACCACCGAGCCCGCCTGAACCGCCTCCATCTCGCCGCGGGCGCTGGATCCCACCACCCCGACGCACTGCCCATCGTGCATCCACAAGCCCAGAGCGGTCCAGCGGTTGTGCACAGGCAACGCACGCGCGAGGGCGCGAAACACCGGGCGGAACTCCTCCACGCAAACCGCCTGCGACAACCTGCCGAAGCAGCCCCGCAGGCGCACGGGCTCTCCGGCGTGCGTGCGCAATCGGGCGCCCCACCCGATCAGTTCTTCGAGCCGAGGCCACGCCTCTGCCACAAGCACGTCCGCTCGGGCGGCGTCCGTCTCGGGCCCACCCACTCCGAGAATCTCCTCCAGCAAAGCCTCAGCGCATCGAGGGGGATCAGCCGGGAGCACGGCCTGATAGCCCCAAGCCCGATTGAGGAAGTAGAAGCTCGATCCCGTGTAGCCCGCATGACCGCTGTCCACGACCAGCACCTCCGCCCCCTCATCGCGCGCGGCCACGGCGGCTCTCAACCCGGCGGCCCCGCCACCCACAACGACCACGTCCGTTCGAACCCGTTCCATCGCGTGCAGTCCTTCTCACATGATCATTCGGCAGCCGAACGATTCCCCTAAAGCCAGGGTGGCTGGAGGCATCTAGAGGCGAACGAAACCTGCCGAATAGCTCAGGGGGTTTCATCTTTGACACACTCCATAGGTTGTGGAACTCTAGTGGTTGGTACAAGAGCTTGTAGGGCGTTGATGCGCTTCCTGTCGTTGCGCGAGTCTCATCCACCGGGATAGGCCCCCAGCCGTACAATGGAATCGCCGATCGGCCGAGTCACGATCAAGATCGCCAACCGACTCATAGGCGACGGCGAACCCTGTTTCGTCATGGCCGAGGCCGGCAGCAACCACAACGGGAACTTCGAGCAGGCTCTCAGGTTAATCGATGCCGCCGTGGAGGCCGGGGCCGATGCGGTGAAGTTCCAGAATTTCAAGGCGGCGAGGCTCTACCCCAGAAACGCGGGCCGCTCCGACTATCTGAAACTCGAAAAAAGCATTTACGACATCATTCATGAGATGGAGATGCCGGAGAGCTGGGTTCCTCGCTTGGCCGAGTACTGCCGGGCGAGAGGGATTCTGTTTCTGTCTTCCGCTTTCGACGAAGCCTCGGTGGATCTCATCGAACCGTTCGTGCCGGCGTTCAAGATCGCGTCCTATGAAATGACCCACTACCCACTGATCGAGCACATCGTGCGCAAGGGAAAGCCGATGATCCTCTCCACCGGTTGCGCGGATCTGGTGGAAGTCGGCGATGTCGTTGACTTCATCCGTGGGCTAGGGCGAACGGATCTCATCTTGCTCCAATGCACGGCCAAGTACCCCGCGCCTGTCGAGACGCTCAATGTGCGCGCCTTGCCGGCCATCCGCGACGCAACGGGTTGCCTGGTGGGACTCTCCGACCACTCGCGCGACCCGGTGACGGGGCCGGCCGCGGCGGTGGCGCTGGGGGCGTGTGTCGTTGAAAAGCACTTCACGCTCAGCAATCGCCTGCCGGGACCGGACCACGGGTTCGCCCTCACTCCCGAGGACCTGAAACGGATGGTTCGCGCGATCCGCGACACCGAGGCCGCCCTCGGGACGGGCGAAAAAATCCATAGCGCGGTCGAGGACGAGCTTCGACTTTTCGCCCGGCGCAGCGTCTTTGCCGTGCGGCCCGTCGCGCGCGGCGAGGCCTTTACGCGCGAGAACATCGCGGTGCTGCGAAACGGCAAGAACCGGGCCGGTCTACCGCCCTCGGAATATCCGCGCCTGCTGGGCCGAGTGGCCGCCTGCCCCCTGGCCGAGGGGGAACCGGTATCGCGGCGGGCCGTCGTCAAGGGGAGACAATAGGGGCCAACGGACGGCCACACGCGCGTGGCCGCCGTGTAGCCTTCACCGGCCTACTCTGCCTCTCGCTTCCTCAGCTAGCGTTCGCCCCGCCCCGCGGAGCTCGGCCGGGAGCCAGACACAGGTTTGCACGAGGATGTCCATGAAACCCCGCAGCTTCTCGGACTGGATTTCCGAGGAGACCTGTGACGCCGAGCAGAATCTCGATGTTTCCCGGACGTGCTTCAGATGAGCCCGGCCCGCCACTGCCCGGTCTATGACAGGGTTGGATCGGAAGAAGCGTCCCAGATCGTGGAGCGTCCGACCTACCCGCAGATCCGAGGCATTGCGGCCGCCAATCCGCAAGCCTGCGCTCAGGCCCGCGCGCATCAACTCGATCTTGCCCCGCCCTGCTTCGACAGAGGACGCCGCTTCTTCAAGCCAGCATGAAAGCCCCAAGGCGGTAGGGGGTCCCACCTGGGGCGACCTCGGACCCCGCCGCCAGTGCTTCGCCGGCCTCCCCTGTAGGAAACGGAGGCTCTCCCTAAGCTCGATGGTCTCGAAGCCTCGGATGAGCGCCCCACCCCCTGATCCGTTGAAGAGACGCAGGGACCGACTATTCGCCCGCCCGAACCTTTCGAGCCAACGCAGGCTCATGCAGAGTTGGGGGGTGCTGACCACTTCACCGCCCCTGAGCCCCCGCGCCCGCCCCAGAGGGGGATTTCGGCCCTCGAAGATCGAAGGATCCACCGGCCAGCTTACGCGGCAGCCTCTCGCGTGCGAATGTGTCCGGCTGGGGGCGTGGTCCTGACCGACCAGGACAAAGGTTTTGCAGCCCATGAGCTGTGCCAGGGATACCGCCGCGCAGGTCACCGACGCCCCGTTCTGCAACGCCCCTGCCGACTGCCCGTGACTCTCCAACACCGCGGCGAGGGGACTGCGAACGGAGAGGTAGACGAGCTTCTCACCGTGCCGCACGCCGAAGACCCGAGGACTGACATGGAGAGCCGATACGACCGATGTGCGCCTCGGAATGGGCAAGCCTTCGTAGAAGAAAGAGACATCAATCTGGCCCTCGTCACTCAGGACAAGATCCGGCCGCACTCCTTGTTCCAGAAGGGGCTTCAGAGCCGCGTCCGCCGCGATGACGAGGGCGCGCCTCGCCGCGGTGCGGAGGGCCGAATACGAGAGGTCGAGAGAGGGGCCGGCACCGACAATGAGGCACCCCCCCCCCGTATGGCAACCCCGCAGGAGCGAGGCGGGGCCGAGTCGGGCGAGCTGCGTTGCATTCGAAAGCTCTTGGGAGACCAGCCTCCGCACGACATGAAAGGACGCCCAGAATTGGCCGAGGTCATAGACCTCCTGCATGAAAGCCTGCAGTTCCCAGCGACGGACGGTCGCATGGTAGGCCATGGGTAGAATCGGAATCCGCACTCCGCCGCGGCTGCGGGACACGTGTGCGGCCATGAAGCCGGTGATCTCCGAGAGGTCCGAGGTCAGGACCAGCCTTCCGCCGAGCAGCGCATTCGAAAGATCAAGGCGACCCAACAGGATGCGCAGGAGTCTCAGCTCCGGCTCATAGACGAACACGGGGCGACGGCTTTCACCAAGAATCTCCCGGAGTCCCTCTCCCAGAGCCGTCCCGTACAGAACCACACCTTCATAGGGCGCGCATTTCAATCGACCAAGATCCGCTTCCACCTCCGCGGTCGGCCCCCGTGGGCTGTGCAGCGGGACGCCATCGAGTTCCCCCGTCCAAGCGCCATCCGGTCGCAGAAAAACGCGGACCCCCTTTGTGGACGCGGTGGCCACCGAGGCCGCCAAGCGGGGGTGCGAGACTCTCAGCGCGGAGAGGTTCTTCCGGAGCCGCTCGTCGGAGTCGAGCAGTGCCGGGAATCGCCGTACGCCTGCATCCGCCGTTCCCCTCCCGCTGAAGGGGCTGGACGCGCGCCCCCCCCGGCTCATCCAGGTCGTGCGGCGGCCTCGCCGCAGGCAGGGAAAGGCTTCATCTTTCCCCGTCGATCTCGGAGATGGCCTCCTCGTACACCTGCAAGCCTTCGAGCAGGGCATCATCCGGCATGTTCAGCGGCGGGCCCAACTTCAGAGTCCCCCGACCCGTCCGGATGCTGAACACCCCTTTCTCAAGAGCCCTCTCGACAACGCGATCCACAAAGGGCACATCCAGTTCCTTTCCCGATTTCTGGGTGAAGTAGACCGCCCACAGCATGCCTTTTCCCATGAAGCGGCCGATGCGCTTCGGGAAGCGCTCCTTCCAACGGGCAAGCACCTCCTCGATGATCTTTCCCTTCCGGGCCGACTCCGCGACCAAGTTCTCACGTTCGAAAACCTCCAGGTTGGCCAGACCCGCCGCACACGCGATCGGGTGCCCGCCGTGGGTGCTCGTGTAGGCGGGGTCCAGGTCGATCAGGTCCCCTCGGCCCAGGACGAAAGAAAGCGGCACACTGGACGAAGTTCCTTTGCCGCAGATCACGAGGTCGGGCTCAACCCCATAGTGCTCAAAGCAGAACAACCTGCCTGTGCGACCGAATCCCGCCTGCACCTCGTCAAAAATCAGGAGGGCACCGTGGTCCCGACTGAAGCGGCGCATTTCCTGGATGTAGGCCTCCGGATAGAATACCGCTCCCCACCCTTGGAAAGACTCCACCACGAACGCAGCGGCGCGCCTCGCATCATGTCCCTTCTTCAGGAGGCGGGCGACATCACGCCTGAAGAGCTCTGCTCCACTCGTCTGAGCAGCCCCCCTCAGCCACGGATAGGGGAATGGCATGTGAACCATGTGGGGATCGTGATGACCGATCCATGCCTTCGCGTCGTGCTGACCGCCGATCATCTGGGCACCCATGGTCTTGCCGTGGAAGTTCCCCACGGATCCGATGAGGAGCTTGCGAACCGGCTTCCGCGTGCGGCCATAGAGACGCGCGAGCTTGACGGCCCGCTCCGTCGCCTCGGTGCCGGTGGAAAAGAGCGAAGCCTTGTCCAAGTAGGGCGGTGTGAACTCGACGAGTTTCTTGAGATAGCGCGCGCGAATCTCGGTAGGGTAGGAATAGCTGTGTAGAAGCTGTTCCGACTGCTCCTGGATGGCCTTGACGATGTGGGGATGGCCGTGCCCCGCGTTGGTCACGAAGATGGTGGAGGAAAAATCGATCCAAGCGTTGCCCCACGCGTCAAAGACCTGGTACCCCTTCGCGCGATCCCAGACAACCGGCAACTGATCCCGCACGTTCGAAGACTCGTAGCGCGCGATCTGCTCGATGATGGGAAGAGATTCCGGCACGGGGATGGCCGTCACGATCCGCCGGTGGCGTGTGTCAACCCGCTCCACCCTCCTCGGCGCCAGGTTGAACGAATAGGCGGTCATGCCCTGCGGCCTCCTCCACCACCAGCATAGCCGAGGTCCTCGCAAAACTCATTGAATCGGTCACGCACGGCCGGAGCCAAGTCGAAGACGTGGTCGTGGGTCACTTGGTGATACTCTTCCAGTCCGCGCATGTGCGAGCGGGATAATCCGCTGAGTTCGAGCCCGGCCCAATCTGCCAAGCGGCCCGCGACGCCTTCCACATCCCTGACGAGTTCCTCGTACTTCACTCGGCGAACACGAACGGGCTCGTTCTGAGCCCCTTCCAGCCCTGCTTGAACCATCCGGCACCAGTTGTAGGCCGCACGCGTTGCCGGGTTCCACCTCGACCAATCGGATCGGTACCGCTCCTCCACGAAGAAGGGGCAGGCATCCGGGGATTCGGAGCCCCTCCTGAACCAGGTGGTCACCCATTCCCGATAGTACGTGTCGGAATACCAAGCCCTTCGCAAACCGGACGCGACAACGTCTCGGCCGTCGCGGATCAGGTGAATCACCTTCAGGCGAGGGAACCATTGGACCATTCGTTCCGGGATGAGATGAAGGTCGGGGTGCTTGAAAACGAAGGACCAAGAACGGCTCGATCGGAGCTGGTGGTACTCACGTCTTCGGTCGGGGAACCCCAACCTTTCGATCAGCTTGTCCCAAGACAGGTAGTTGAAACTGAAGCTGTAGCCCGGTCTGAGATTCACGCGGCGTCCAAGGAGCCGAGGATAGAACTCAACCTCGTGCAAGCAAACATCGAGGAGGAAGCGCGCGCCTGCATCCGTCATGTCGCCGGTGGCCAGCACACCGGCTGCGGCCGGCAGGCAGGGCGGCTCGTAGGCGAAGACCGTGTTCTCACAGCTACCAAGTATGCGCCCTAAGATGCCCGTCCCGGATCGAGCGGCTCCGGTGATGAGGAGCATCGGAAGATCCAGTTCCGGGTTGCCGGATGGGAGATTGTGCATGTCAAGACGACAAGATACGCTTCGCCCGCTTCCTCCCCATCCTCATGAGGCTCCAGACACGTCGGATCTCGGTTCGGATGTGATCTCCTCGGCTACGCGCACAACTTCGGAGGCCTCCACCCCAACCACGTCCCCCACGCGGCGTCCGATCTCCTGGAGGAGGGCCAGATCTCGCGGATAGTCCAAGTCCAGTTTGACGCGGGTACGCAGAGGCTCCGCCACTTCGATCCGGGTCACCTTGAACTTCTGCATGTTCTTATAGAAGTATGGAAAGACGTGTTCACGATCGTGAGGTTCGGTGGCCTCCTCGTGGATCCGCTTGAGACATTCGAACCTGATGAACTCTCCGGCAAAGTCATTCTCGCGGTCCGGAAATGTCGGGTTCTTCCAGCCCACAAAGTCCATGCGTTCGCTCAGACCGTACTGGACCAGCCGGTCCATCTCCGTCCAGGCGAGAAAGACATTGTCCCCCGTCACCCGGACTACGTACGGGGACGGGTGCTCCAGCGAAGCTCGGTAGTAGCGGTCCACCAGATCGTTCTCCGACCCACGGAAGACGGCAAAACCGAGACGAGCGGCGTGTTCGGCCAGGATCGTATCCTGAGGGAGGGCGGAGGTGGCGAGGACGATCCTGTCGATCTCCCGTGCCCGAGCCAGGCGTCGCAGGACCACTTCAACGACGGGGACACCGCCGATGGGCTCGAAGCTCTTGCCCGGCCTCCGCCGAGAGCCCATCCGCGCCTGGACAATCGCCACGACACGCTCGCTCATCGCTTGCCTCCCCAAGGTCCTTGCACCGGTCCCCCGTCAGTTCGCGGTTTGCTTTTGCGCCCTGAGATTGCGGAACACGGGTTGGGAGGGCACACCCTCCATGAAACGCTCGGGCTGACCGGATTCGATCGCCTTCTCGAGCACGTCCAGGGTTTCCTGGAAGGCGCGGACGGTGACCATGAGATCCTCATCGCTGTGGGAGTAGGAGAACCCGAGGCCGGCGTAGCAGAGGATGCCGCGCTTGAGCATCTCCTGCTGGAACAGTGCAGGCAAAATGTACGAGATCTCACCCGTCCGATCTCTGAAGATCATCTGCTGCCGTACGGGGAAACCGACGGTCTGCACGTGATCCGACAGGCCACGGTCTCGAACGAGACGGTTGAAATTGTCGAAGATGATCTTCCCCGCCTTCCAGAGTTGACGGATCACGCGGTGCTCGCGGTAGAAGTTCAGGGCTGCAGCCGCGGCCGCGAGGGTCAAGACTTCGCCCCCATAGGTGCTCGAGAAGAAGACTTTTTCGAAATGACGCATGTACTGCTCGCGACCGACCAGAACTCCGATCGGCATCCCGTTGGCGATCCCCTTGCCGAACGTGGCCAAGTCCGGTGTGACCCCGAACAGCTCCTGGGCTCCACCTTCCGCAAACCGGAAGCCGGTCAACATCTCGTCGAAGATGAGGAGCGCGCCTTCCTCCGCCGTCATCTCCCTGACGGCATCGAGGAAACCGCCAACCGGGAACTCGTACATGGCGGGCTCCATGATCACGCAGGCGACTTCGCCCTTGTGCTTGGAGAAGATGTCCTCGAGGGATGCTGGATCGTTGTATCGGAATGGGATCGTCATTTTCCTGACCGCCTCGGGGATGCCCCACGAGCGGTCCGTGGTGCCGATGAACCAGTCCTGCATGCCGTGGTAGCCGAGGCAGGCAACCTTATCCCGCCCTGTGATGTGCCGTGCCAGGCGGACGGCCATGGCCGTCACGTCCGAGCCGTTTTTCCCGAATCGCGCCATTTCCGCGCACGGGATTCTCTCCGTCAGCATGTCGGCCACCTTCACTTCGAGCGGGTGCATCATGGAGAACGTGATCCCGTCCGAGAGCTGGGCTTTGATCGCCTCGTCCACCGCGGGAACGGAGTAGCCCAGAGTGAGCGGAAAACAGGCGAGGCAGTAGTCGATATACTCGTTGCCGTCCACGTCCCAGACATGGGACCCCTTCCCGCGAGCCAGATACTTTGGGGAGACACCATCGACAAAGCACCCCGGCCCCTTGGAGAGGGTTTGAGTCCCGGCCGGTATGACACGGAGCGCCTTCCTCCATTGCTCTTCGGATCGCGTCATAGGCCGACGTGTGCCGAGTCCCTGACCGGCTCCCGGCGAAAACGCGTAGGTGCCCAGCCGATAGGCCGTCGGATCGTAGAACTTGTTCTCGAAAACCCCGGACCGAACGGCACAGCATTCCCCGCAGCCGGACTTCCCGGACAAAGCCGTCCCCTCCATTGATGGACAATCCTGACACCCTTTGAGTTGCCTCGCGTTCCTGAAGTAAGCGGGCGTCCCGCTCACCTGACCCGGAGCGGGCCCACCCGCTTCGAGAGGCGATTCAGCAGACAAGGTATTCATGGTTCACCTCCAGCACACGTTTCCCAGTGGTCTGAGCGCTTTCACGGGCCAGGACATTGAAAACGATCTCCCACAACGGGAGATCCGGACTCTCCTCTGTCTTGACGTAGTCTCTCATGAATCGTGCGTAGGCTTCCTGATCCACGTTGAAAACGTCATCCCACTCGATGGACTGCGGATCCTCCATGTACCACAACCGCTTGCCCAGGGCCCTGGCAAACCCATCCAGGTAGCGCCGATGGTGAGTCCGGTGGAGGTAGCGGGTCGTGAAGAGGAGCACGGGCTTTCGCGCCATGACCGCACAGCCGATCGCGGTGCTGCGGTGGGCAAGCACGAGACGGGCTTGCCTCACCAAGCGGGGAGTGGCGTTGAACACGACCTCGCGTCCACCAAACCAATCCTCTCGTGCCCGATACTCTCCTTTCGGATCCGCCGCCACCACCACCCTCAACCCCAGCCTCGACTCGACCATGTCCAGGAAACTCCGAAGAGCCGCATAGTACTCCTGGGGGCGGATGTCGAGCCTCAGCCCCAAGGCGGTCAGGTCGGGATGCGAGGGAAGAAACTCATCCAGAAAAACCGCCTCCGTCAGCGAACCGGCGGGGTCTTGGAGGCATGACCGAAACGCCTCGTAGTCCTGTGAATGGGCCCAGATGGCTCTCGTCGTTGGCCCAACCGGGAACTCCTGTTCGATGCTCTTCCAGCCGGCGTAGACAACGTAGTCCGCGGGGCGAAGGCCGTCCGGAATGTCTGGCGCGCTCACGGTCCGGTGTCCGCCGGATACGCCGGCCGCCGGTTCCACCGGCAGAGGACAGTTTCGAACGTCCAGATAGGGCGTCCCCGAGCGACTCAGGCCGACGAACAGGTCATGGCTGCGCGGGCCATAGCTGACGAGAGGGACAGCCAGCCATGCATTCTTCACAGCACGCTCATAGTCCTCCGCACGCCAAGCACCCTGAACTACCTCGAGCTCAATGTCGCGGTACTGGGTGTAGTGCCCCCTCTCATGTCGCAGCATGGGGAACAGAACATCGGCGACATCGAGGACTTTCACCCGGCAGCCCCTTTTTGCCATGTACCCGAGCCCAAATCGCACATAGTCGCGAGCCATGACCGGCAGATGGATCAGGACCACGATGAGTTTCGAGTCTCCCCGTGTTTCGGGGGCAGGACGTCCGGCTGACGTGCCCGTCGGAACCGCCGGTCCCGTCTCGACAGCAGAGGGTGCTTCGCCGCTCTCCGTACTGACGCTCACTTGAACGGAATCCCTATCTGCGGCGCGGCCTTCCGCCGCCCCGCCTCCGGGGCACACCGGGCCCGCGATCCAGCCGTTCGAAAAGCTCGTGGATGGCGCCCCCCCCCCCCGGGCGAATGCAGGACGACGGCCGCGGCGCGCTTCGCAGCCCGGGTCGCATTGGAGGGGGCCACACCAAGGCCAACGGCTGCGAGCGCGGAAGCGTCCCGATCACCGTCGCCCATGAAACAGACTCGGTCGAGCCCCACTCCCATCTCTGCTGCCAGGCTCCGGAGGGTGGGGAGCTTGTCCTTGGCGCCGACCACAAGTCGGTCGATCCCGAGGCGGCCACCAATCCACGACGCCCACGGTGTGGCCTCCCCCGTAACAAGAGCCAGGGAGATCCCGCGGCGCCGGGCAGCGGCTATGGCGTCCATGTCGACATACGAGATAAACTTCATCTCATCGCCGGCCGCGCTTACCAAGACGCGTCCATCCGTCACTACCCCATCGATATCCAGGACCACCAGTGAGACGACACCGCGGGCTCTCAACTCGCGGTGCCTCCCACCCTCCTCAGCTTCCGCAAGATGGGGATTTCCGCCGGGTAGAGGCGCTTCTTCCCGTCACCCAGGGCATTCTCGATCGAGCGCACGTACTTGACCAAGATGTCGAAACCCTGCGGCTCAACCGATGCAGCTTGGTCGCTTCCCCACATCGACCGACCGAGGGTGAAGTGCCTCTCGATCATGCACGCGCCCAGCACGGCGGCGCCAATCGAAGGCGCAAGCCCAACCTCATGTCCCGAGTAACCCACCGGCACGTCGAAGATCGTGCGTAGTGCTTGGATGACCCTGAGGTTGAGCCGCTCGATCGGGGATGGATACTCGCTCGTGCAGTGCAGGATAATCAGCTCATTCCTGCCGAGCACGTCGACCGCATGCTCCACTTGCTCGAGCGTGCTCATCCCCGTGGACAGCACGATGGGGCGCCCCTTCGACCGCAGATGCCGAAGCAGGTTGTCGTCCGTCAGGCAGGCAGATGCAACCTTGTAGCACGGTGGGTCGTACCGATCGATGAAGTCGACCGAGTTCTCGTCCCAACACGAGGCGAACCACATGATCCCCCTCTCCCGGCAGTACCGGTCGATCTCGTTGTACTCATCGGCTCCGAACTCAAGGCCCCGCTTGAGATCGCCGTTCGTCGTTCCAAAGGGGCTTTCCCGGGGCCGGGCGAGCTCTTCCTCGGTGTAGACCACCTCGATCGTCCGTTTCTGGAATTTCACGGCATCACACCCCGTGCGAACCGCTTCGTCAATGAGACGTTTGGCCAGCACGACGCTGCCGTTGTGATTGATCCCTATTTCGGCGACGATGAAGCAGGGGTATCCCTCCCCTACCAGCCTCGGGCCGATCTGGACAACCTTGCCCCGGTCTGTCCCCTCAGATCGGAGGGTCTCAAGGATCGCTACCTCAGCCGTTTGCCCTTGTATCATGAACTAGCCTCCTTTCTAGAATCATTCCTGTGGCGTCCTACCAGCAGGTGCGTCCACCGTCGACGACAAGGTTGGCCCCCGTCATGAACGATGAAGCATCCGAACACAGAAAAAGCATGGCTCCTTTGTACTCATCCTTTCGCGCCATCCGCCCCATCGGGATCAAGCGTGAAAGACGGCTTACGAAAACAGAGTCCTGGCCATCGTAGGCGCCCGCCGGTGAGAGGGCATTAACCCGGATGCGTTGGGGCGCCCAGTAGGTGGCGAGGTAGCGCGTGAAAGCCAGGAGCGCGGCCTTGCACATCGAGTAAGAGACAGGCGAGTTGAAGGACATCCCCTCGTAAATCCGGTGATCCGGGCTGATGACGCCCACATCCGAGGCGAGATTCACGATGACCCCCCGCCCGGCTGCACACATCACCTTGCCGACCGCCTGAGTCACCAGTAACGTGCCCGTGAGGTTAACATCGAGAGCCCGCTTCCACGCCCCCAGCGGATACTCCTCAAAGCGGGCAAACAGCCCCTCAACGGTCTCGTTCTTGCCCGTCAGCGCCGCGTTGTTCACCAGGACATCGATCCGGCCGAAGCGTGCCTGGGTCGCCCCGATCACTTCGTCCACCTGCTCGCGGCAGGTCAGGTCCACATCAAATCCCGCCGCCGCCACGCCATACTCCCGTTCTAACCTGCGCGCCGCCACCTCGGGCTGGGCGTGGGGCAGATCCAAGAGAACGGGGGTCCCGCCGGCCTCCGCGATCGCCTCAGCATGTTGAACCCCCAGGAACCCCGCACCTCCCGTGACAAGGGCCACACGGCCGGAGAGATCGAATCGATTTTCCACGCTTGCCCTCCCCATCTAGAGCCTCTCCGAAGCGGTACCGTCTCGAACTCGCGAGTCCACCGCCACGCAGGGCTGCACCGGTCGGATGGGGGCGACGCTTCTTGCCAAACGGTGCCCCTGTACAAACTGGAGGTATTCGCGGGCCAGCTCGCATTCTCCCACACCGGGCACTCGCGCGCCCTGGATGATGTAGTCGCCGGTGTAGCCCAACGCCTCCAGGCGCGCAAAACAAAAGGCGAAATCGGCGGCGCCCGTCCCCAACCGAACCGTCGTGCCCCTCCACGTGGAGTCCTTCACGTGCACGCTGCCGACAAACTGCCCGTACGCGTCGATTTCCTCCCGCGCGCGAAACCCGTTCTGGATACTGTTCCCGATGTCGTAGGTCACCCTGAGGCGGGGATCGGCCACCTCATCGAGAAAGTCCCTCAGGACCGAGGGGCCGAGGGCCGTCTCCACGTGAAGCTCCATGCCTCGCGCCTGGGCCATCGGGAGCCATACCTGAAGAACTTCACGCGCCTCCCGTCTGGCCTCCCACGATCGGATGGCGTTGGCCCCCAGAAAGGGCAGTACAACCCGCACGATCCCGGCCCGTCCGCAGGCGTCCATCACCATCTCCACCGCATCCAGCATCGCCCGTCTCGCCCGCTCCGGCGTGCAGAGCAGCGGACGTTCCACCAGTAGATCCAAGCACAAGGATCTGACTTCCACACTGTGAAGGCGGGCGAGACGCAGCATTTCGGCGATTCCGGAAGACGACGTGATCGGATTGCTCTCCAGCCCCGCGGCATCGAAAAGCCATTCGATGCAGTCGAGACCCACCCGGGCTGCCTTGGGGAATTCCTCGCGCCAACCCTCGACGGGAAAGGACTGAATCTTCCCTCCTTGGGGTGGGGAAAGCCGGCCTTGAACAATGCCAATCCTGTTTTGAGCCATCACCGTTCCCGAGGTTCCGGCTGTGGGAGAAGGCGCGTCACGGCATCGCCCGGTGAGGTCTTCCAACCGTTCCCCGCCGTGCCCAGGCCCACGAGGTGGCCAACGGTTCCCGCGACTTCCCCCTCGGACCTTCAACGGCCCAGCCTCAGGGGAAGCATCATTTCCGAGCCCACGTGGCCCGACTCCAGGATCGTCCGAATCAGCTTTCGCAACGAGCGGGCCGGTCCCGTGAAAGGCGGCCTGAACAAACCGCGGAGACGCCAGATCAGGTGATCCAGAAGCAGATCGCAGGCTTGGGCGAGCGACCTCGACGAGACCGCAGCCGTACCCATGAGCAGAAGCAGCGGGAAGGCCCACCGCGTGAGCGGGTTCAGAAGCAAGGGAACGAAGCGGGATGTTCGAATGTTAAAGTAGCCGTCTTCAGGGAGGGCAGCGTCGAGAGTCGCGGCACGCGTGGCCGCCCTCCCCACCAGGCCCAGCGAGGACGAGGGGAGACCTTCCAAACGCTTCCCCGCGAAAGCGTAGAGCAAGTCCCGAAGGAAGTACCAAGCCACCTGCAAGAAGGGGAGCCGCCGGACGCCCAACTTTTCCTCGACGTAGCGGGCATCCACCTCGGAGGTGATTCGGTGCCGCCACGAAAGCACCTTGAGAAGCGACAAACCGGTGTAGTTCACAAAATGGTCGGCTTGGTAGGCGTCCGTATCGCTGATCCGCAGAAGGTAGGCCTCTTCCTCCTCCACGGTCTTCCCAATGAAACCCTGCTCGCGGGCGTACTCGTAGAGAGGCGTGCCGGGGAGGGCTTGGGCATAATTCACGCTGATCAGCGCACTCGGCAGAGTGCTGATCTCCAGGTAGGGCGTCACCTGCTGTAGGAAACCAATGGTCTCAGAGATGGTGGAATCCGACTCACCGGGCATCCCGATCACGATCTGGAGAACGGTGTGCAGACCTGCCTCATGCGTCCATCGAATGGCGTTCACATTCTCAGACACCGTGGTCTTCTTCTCCATCACATCGAGGATGGTTTGGCTGCCGGATTCCACACCGTAGATCACGGCCGTGCAGCCGTGATTCTTCCACTCGAAGAGCGTTTCCAGATCCACGGTCGCCGCGCGCACGCCCGCGGCCCTCCAAGAAATCCCCATCTCGCCCAGGCGCCTCGCCAACTCCCCGGAGCGCCTCCGATCGGACCCGAAATTCTCGTCGCCGATGCTCACGAGTCTCACGCCATAGCGTTCCATGAGGTGGCGCACATGGTCTATGACTCGATCCACAAGCAGGAACCGATAGCCTCTTTCCCAGCGATGACAGAAAGTGCATCGGGCGACACACCCCTTGGCTGCAATTACGGTGGTCCACTTCGCTCCCTCCCTGACCTGCCGCTCCCAATCCGGCCATCTGTTCTCCTGGGAAACGTAATGAGAAAGGGAACCGTCCGCCTGGAGAATCTCGAAATCGGGGGAGGGGATTTCATCCGGACGCAGCGCCAGACCGAAGCCCGTAAAGACAAACCGCCCTTCCGGCCCCACGAAACAAATCCCCCGGGTGCTGCCCAACTTCTCGTAGTCCAGAGGTCTTTTTGCAGTGATCTCCGCCAACTCGCAGATGATCCGCTCACCGTCTCCCACCACACAGAAGTCAACGGGGCATCGCCGAAGCAGAACCTCCGCGCTCGCCGCGAGATTGCCTCCCACGACAATGGTGGTCCGAGGTGACATTTCGCGAACCATCGTTGTCAGGAACCGGGTGTACGCGTAGGCCGTGGAAACCACCGCGCTCACCCCCAGCAGGTCGCAAGGATTCCGGGCAAAGTAGTCTCGGATCTGTGCGGGGGCCGGCCTGCGATAGTCCAGATTGAAGAATTCCACATCGTGGCCCGATGCCCTCAAAGCCTGAACGATCGCCATGCTTCCGAGCGGTGGAAACCGCGTGGGCTGCGGCCTGATCGGCGTCGTGCAGATGCAGATCCTCATCCCGGCGTTCAGCTCCTGGCGGCAGAATCCGGACCCGCGGGCACCTCCGAGCCACCCTGCAGCCTTCCGTCCAGTTTGTAGTGGTCGAATACCGTATAGGCAGACCCCGACTCAGGCCCCCGAGCAGTCGCCGGCCCGGGAACCACCCCCGTGGTAGGATCCGCCCGCTGCATCTCCCAGTCTCGCGAACGTTTGTGCCCGGTCTTCAGTGGATTCGCGAAACTCACTTCCTCCCCCAGCACTGCCCTTTGGCATCGGCCCATCTCGTCCATCACCGTTCCCACCAACTGCTCATCGCTCAGGGACGTGAGGTTCACATGCAGATCCTGGCGATCGCCACAGGACAGGAGGTATTCTTCCTCGTTCCTCACGGCCCCCGTCTTCAAGGCGTGCTCGTACATCGGTGTCCCCGGCAGCGGCAGAAGGAAACCTCCGCTGGGCGCCAACCCCAATCCAATGCAATAGTCGATCGTGTTCTTGATCGTTTCGACAGTCTCGCTTGGATACCCGAATACCACGCTCGAAATCGTGGCGATTCCCCCCTTGAGGAGCGTGTTGCGAGTGTTGGCGAAACCCTCCCGGGAGATGGGCTTGTTCATGGCGCGCAAGATGTCGGCGTTGGCCGATTCGATCGAGTAGGCGACTCCGACACAGCCGGACTCCTTCATTTTCCGAACGATGACGGCGTCCCGCGGGTCGGGCTTGGCGAAGAGCGTCCCCAGGACGGAAGCCGACCAGAAAATCCTCAATCGGTGCTGCGCGAGAACATCACAGAACTTCTCGAGGAATCCCTTTGCGGGAAAAGTCAGGTCATCCCAAAACTGAACATAGTTCGCGCCGTATCGGCCTACGAGATCCCTGATTTCACCCACGACGTTCTCCGTCGAGCGGTAGCGGAACCCCATCCCCTGGAACGCGTGATAGCAGAACGTGCACCTGAAGACGCAGCCCCGAGCCGTTGTGATGTTCATCACCCGAAGCTCCCCACGCGGGATCGGATACGGCTCGCTGATGTTGTTCGGCGACGAATCCAGGTAGGCCTGAATGTCAAAGAGGTCACGGTTCGGGTAAGGCAGGGTGTCCAACTCCTCGATCGGAGGTCGGTGCGGCGTTCGAACGATACGAGAGTCCGCACGGGTATAGATCCCCTGCACGGACTCGAGAGACTCGCCTCGTTCCACCGCCCGGACAACGTCCACGAAAGTCGCGTCACCCTCTCCCACCACCGCCACATCGGCCGCGCTGCCGGACAGGATCCGTTCGGGAATCGAAGAAGCGACCGTGTTGCCGACGACAATTCTTGCATGGGGTTGCGTCTCCCTGATCACACCGAGCGCCCACTTCGCCCACCTGTAGTGCGTCACAATGCACCCGAACGCGATGAGATCGAAGCGGTGCGTCCTCAAGAATGCCTGGAGGTCGTCGTCCGAGTGGCGATGCGCGTCCATGTCGTATAGGCTGAAGGTGTAGCCCGCGTTGTGCAGGGCCGTGGCCACATATCCAAGTCCGATGGGATAGAACTTCCTTGGATTGTTGGGCCTCAAGCAAGGATTAATGAGAAGGATCTTCACTCCTCTGTCCTCCCTTCATTCACCTCAGAAGACTTGACGCGGGCGGGTCTCCAGCGCAGGCCTAGCATCGCTCGGATCTCCCCGCAGCAAAGGTGCGGCAAGCTTCGACGGCGCGAGGGCGCGGTCGCTCCTGGTCAGGTCGTGTCAACCGACCGGCTGCGTCCTCACGCGACTTGAGAAAACGGATTCTGAGCCATTGCCCCCGGCGCGAGCTGTCCAGCGCCTTCGCCCCTTCCAGTTCCAAGGCAAGAAACCGACCACGCACCAGATCGCCCCGCAACGCGGGAAGTCGCGGCGATCCCACGGCGAAGAGCGCATTGCACAATTCCTTCACCACGGGATATTCCTGCCGGCGGAGGATCCGGCGGAACCCATTCGACTGCGGCCGGGCGCCGTTCAGGAGGTGGCGTTGTTTGAGGAGGCGAGTTCCCATCTTCTTGGTATGCAGATAGAAACTCTCCCTCCACCAGAGGTTCGTCTTGCACCAGCGATGCAGACTCCATCGGCGCCGGCCGGGCGTTGCCACGAGTTCGCGGCCGGCCAGCAGCACCGGATGTTGGAGAGGGGATGAAACCGACGCCACCGTCACCCCACTCTCACCCGAAAGTGCAGCCGCGGCCAACACGTCCTGATGCGTGACATTCACATAGAAAGGGTTGAGGAGGACGGTCATGCCGTCCGACCCAGGAGCGTGCAGGGCCGATGCGACCGCGGGTATCTCCTCACGCATGTTCCTTACACGAAAGACCTCCAGTCCCTCCCCCTCCAGAAATCCCGCCAACCCGGCGGAATCCGTAACGCCATGGATGGGCAAGCGGAGACCCTCGCGCAGAAATCGTAGCCCGGGGCGCACCCAAGGAACCGCGAGGTTCCAGCTTTCCCCCACCGAATAGGGAAACCCCGAGCGTACCGAGCCCGCGAACACGAGCACCGTGGGGCTAGACATGATGGGCGCGTTCCATTTCTCGGTGAATCACTCCCTCGTGAAGGAGGAATCGAGCCATCTCGAGGTCCTCCGCAGAGTCGATGTCGAGCGCCTCCTCCCAGTTAGTCTCGACAAACCGTCCCCCGCCTTTCGTGGGCGGTCCCGGGCTCCGGGTCTTGCCGGGACTGCCCGCCCCGCACACTGACCAGCGATCAGGATCGACCGTGAGGGGATCGTATGCGGGGTAGTCACGAGAGATATTCACGCAATCATGTTGAAAATAGCTGCCCCTTCCCCTTTTCTGATTGAAGCGCAAAGGGATCAAACTGCCTCCCTCCGAAAAGAAATAGCTCCCCGTGCGTATGTCCGCCAGACTGAACGTGTGGACATCCGTCACCCCCCCCTCTTCGAAGAGGCGGAAACACTCATCAACGGTTGCCGACTGCCTGAACGGGAAGGTGGGTTGAAGAACCGCGACAATGGGGTTTTCGATACCCTCTCGGAGGGCGAGCTCATACAGGAGGTGGGATACCGCCGCCGACGCCGGGGCCCGGTCCCCTGCGAGCGCGGCTGGCCGGAGGAAGGGCACCTCCGCGCCGTGAGCCCGGCTCAGTTCGGCTATTTCGGCATCATCCGTGCTGACGAAAACTCGATCGACAAACCTGGAGCTGAGGCAGGGCTCAATGGTCCACGCCACCAGCGGTTTTCCTCCCAGATCCGCGATGTTCTTCCTTGGAAGACCCCTGGACCCACCCCTGGCCGGGATGACGACAATGCACAATTGTGCGTCTATCACGGCGTGCGCCAAAGGCCGGATGCGGCCTCAAGTACTCCCGGGTTGAATCCCCCCCACACTCGAAGCCGGTACGGCGGGTTGCCTATAGGGCAACGCCAGACGAGGAGGGTGAGCTCACTCACGGGCCGCATCCATGCGGTTCGCCTTTCCATGGTCCAACCTAATCCTACCGGTTGATGTTAGCAGAAGTTGACGTCATCCGTCAACTTATCGAGCCACCTCCCGGGGGCAAATGTTCATTCACTTACCAATCAATCGGACGAGGGGGAGGAAAGTTTAGCCTCTCCTGGTCATGAATTCCATGAGGTCCCCTCATCGGGTCCACCCCCTGCATCGGGCGGGGGCTAGGATCTGTTTCGCTCTCGTCATTCGGCCTAGGCAAGGTCCGGGAAATCGGCATCAGGGCGTGACGGAGACAAACCTCCCCTCTTTGCCATGGGCGATTCGGCGGATGTCTCGCGGTCCCACCAGTTCGAAGGATCGGCAAACTCCCGGCCCACCCTATTCTCTCTCATGTAGCGGGCGACGCACCGATCCAGCGTGGCTGCGGCATCACCGGTGGCTACCACCTCGGTCATGAAACGCTGGATGAAGTTCCCCACCCGCTCCGGCGCCCGATCGTCCATGAAACAGTTGAAATCGCGCGCCCATCGCGAGAAGTCGCCCACGCGCCGGTCGCCCAAGCCGGCGCGGGTGATGGCCCCCGCGAAGTCCTCGAGCGACCTGAAAAGCACCTGCTGCCCTTTCTCGCGGTAGAGGGGATGGGCGGTGTACCCTGAACAGTCCCAATGAACGGCGCGTCGCCCGTAGGCACCGGCGATGATCCCCACCGTGCTGAAGCCGAAGCAGACGGACAAGTCCGCGGCCATGAACGCCGTCACCGGCGACAAGGAGTGATCAAGGAATACCACCCGACCGCTTTCCTGGAGAAGCAGCATGCGTTCCACGATTCCGTCACCGCCGGGCAGATCCCGCAGTCCCCGGAGCATGCCGGGGCCCTTCCGCTTGGCGACGCCTGCCCAGGTGGAATGCTCTTCCAAGAGCGACAGGACTCGTTCGTAGAAAAACGCGAGTCTCGCCGGGGACTGATGGTAGTGGACGTCGACTGAGGAATCGAAAATGGCCAGAATGAAACTCCGGCCCTTCCTCAAGCGGTCGCCGAGCACCACACCTGTTCGGTCGGGCTTCATCCACACGCCACAAGGCAGCACATGCCGGCAGGCATGGCCTTTCTTCCGGAGGGTATCCAGCATGACCTTGCCCCAAACGAAATAGGCGTGCTGGGGATGGAGGTGAGTGCTCACGTTGTGGTGCGAGTAGTTCGACCAGTGCGACCCGACCATGATCGCCCCCGCGTCCTCCAAAGCCATCGCTTGTGCGGCTTGGGTCCAGCTTCCCTCCTGGTGCTGGATGAGGAGCTTCACATTCAGACTCCTGTAGACCGAGCGGTGGATGCACCGCAGGAGATGAAACTTGAAGCGGAAGAAATGGAACCACCAGGGAGCACGACGATCGTAAGCCAAGAGCGTCTTCAATAGCCACATGACATCCGACGCCGAAAACCGGGAAAAGGAAGCGGGACGGCGGAAGTCTATCCACCGGCAACCGTGCCCTCCAATCCATTCCAGCCTTTCCGGCGTGGGCGGCGTGTTGTCCCGGTCTAGATAGCAGACGATGTCGTACGTACCCTCCCTCACGTGCGGCCGCCAAAAAAGGAGCGATCGGCTCGCCGGGAAGAGGTTGTTTTCGTATTCGATCCACAGGGAAGATTTCTCGGGATCGATGTTCCCTCTGGGACGGAGCTTGAGGATTGAACCCGCGCAACCACGCGCCAGGTCCAGGATTGGACGGACCGCAAATCGGAGTGATTCCGCCAGGTAGGGAGATTGGCTGACTCGGAATCCCTGGTCCAGGCAAAAGGCTCGGAGCGGTCCGTTGGCCAAGTGGTACCGAAGGTGTATCTCGTGGAGAGCCGGGCCGAAGTCGGCGGTGGCGGCCTTCACCATGGCCACGAAACGAATGCGTGCGTATAGAGCCAAGGACAGAAATGAACGGACAGCATCCAAGAGGAGGGGGGGCTGGCCGTCGAAACGCATCTGCAGGTGGCGACTCACGCAAGCGTGGAGGTGATCCTCTATTTCGTGGGGGCCCAAAGCGCCCTCCCTGTCCATTCTCAGGGTCACGATGCGGATGCGTATCGGAACCCGGAGCCGCTCCAGCATCCGAAGGATCCTGAGGCACAGCGGACGGGTGAAAACCGGGTCAAGACAGATGGTCGCGCCGGTGCAAGCGGCCTTGAGCAACAGCAGAAGAAATCGGGGTGACAAGTCGAGCCGGTCGGGCCAGATGAAGCGCGGCAGATGAACCCCCTCAGCCCCGGCCATGAGCGCCTGTTGCGGGGAACTCCGGGGACAACCCAAGCTTGCGCCGCAACGGCCTGAGCGGAAACGGCCCTCTCACGGCCCGCCGCCACCCCGCCGTTCGCCCCAAAAGAAGACCTCGGGGTTCAAGGCCCCGTGGCGTCGGCTCCAATCGCTCGGGTAGAGTCTGAGGGCCGACTTCTCAAACATGTCTTCCCACGTTCTGCGGAAGAGGTTCCACTGGGGCTGCCCGTTGGGGTCAAGGTCTGTGTACCAGCCTTCGTCCAAGCGGTCGTGGCGATAGGCACCCAAGGAGGGAAGCAGCAGGAAGAAACGACCGCCCGGCCTCAGCACTCGCGCGATCTCCGCCAGGGCCTCGGCAGGGTGGCTTAGGTGCTCGAGCACGCCGTAGCTGAAGATGAGACCGAGGGATCTCGCGCGAAAACCAAGGGCGTGCGCATCCATGACGGAAAAGTGGATGTCCGAATAGCGTGCTCGGGCCTTCTCGATCGCGCTGCGAGACACGTCGATACCGTGGAGAGGGCCGTGTCGGAGGCCATCCGGGGAAAGCACCCGGCCTGCCTCATGAATGAAGTACCCCGTCCCGCACCCGATATCGAGGGCGCCCTCTCCTACATCCAAGATGAAGTCGGGCAGCGCGGAGAGGATCACCCGCTTCCCGGGGGCATCGTTCCATGCTTGATCCCTGTTCTCCTGGAACAGCGTATCGTAGAAACCTGCAGAGGGCTTCGGTCGCATTCGGGGCGTCCCACGACGGCCCGATTCTTCCTGCAAGAGAAAGTCATGAGATGCCGGTGAGGCCGATGGTTGAACCATGGAAGATGGATGGCCGTCCGGAGGGAGTGCCCCGTTCTTCTCCTTTCTTCTACGCGTGCGAATATCCAAGGGTCCAGTTTCTCATGCGGCGATCGGCAGGCGCCCAACGGCCTCGTCTCGACGAATCGAGTCGTCGATCGGACTTCTCATCTGAAGTTCACCCCACGCCGAACGCGGCTCCACCTTTTGGGGAATAGGTTTGACGATGGGCGAGAGGGGCCGGGCGCCGGTAGAGTATTGAGCGCCTCCAGCCTTCGCGAGAGCGTTCAGGCGAACCTCCTTCCGGGCAGGCAGGGCATGTGAGGCCCGGCTTCCGAATTCGGGTGCGGAACGATGCCCGCCCGACCGGGGAGGTGCTCCGGAGGAAGCGTCGTCTGAGAACAGTCAACTCTCCGGAACAGTTTATCGAGATGGACATTGGAGAACAGGCGAATGATTCCCTCGTCACCACGCCCGAAGAGCCGCGCATGTCTCTCGAGCATTTCGACCTGTTCGGCGTCGTGAAAGAATCGTGCTCGCTTCGGCGCTGGGAAGGCGTACTCCCCGAATTCGCGCGGAGAGGGGTCTGAGACGAACCGCTGTACATCGTAGCGCAATTCGACCTCGCGGTGCTGGGACTCTCCCTCCAGCAGGTCCCGTTTTCGGAGTACCTCGTAGGTGAGAATGTCATCCACAAACTCCTCGATGCCTTCGCGCATTTTCCCGGCCTCGCCAAGGGCGGTCAGAGCCGTGTTGCGCGCGATCTCCGCCAGGCGGGTCATGTGGCGCGTGATAGCCATTGCCTTGTACTTGAAGAGCACGATGGTGCCCAGCTCACCCCTCAAGTACCGCTCCACATTCTCGGGTCTGCGTGTGAATTCGAGCAGTGCGTCCTTGGACTCCCACAGCTCATCCCGCGTCTCGGCCAGGAAATCGTCAAAGAAATCCTTGATCCCGGACTGCCCTCGACTCTCGAAGATGGATCTCAGCCACGCAAACCCGGACAGTCCGGCCTGCTTCAACAGTCGCAGCAGACCCTTGTAGGTACCCTCGTTGTGGAAACAGGCGACGACCAAATCGAACTGCCTGCAGGCAAAATAATCCTCAAACGAAAGGGTGAGCGATGAAACGCAGATCTCCTCGATCTCCGCCGAAGTCACGCTTCCGAGGGGTGTGACGTAATGCCCGAAGCATCGCGGCAATACGCGGAAACGGGTCTGGAGTCCGTGTTTCTTGCGCGTCTCCGATGAGGTCAGTTCCGTGCCGGGAAGCATCATGGCCTGATGCGTCAACACACTCTTGAAACCCGCGTCGATCACGAGCTCGAGGGATCGCAGGTGTTTCTCCCTCGTGTCGCCCGGCAGACCCAGAATGACCTCCGAGCAGCTGTTTGCGCCAACCTCGTCTGCTTTGAGGGAAAGATCCAGGAGTTTGTCCGTATCGATGTTCGATCGTTTGATGTTCTTCAGGACCTCGGGGTCCATACTCTGCACGGATCCCGAGATCCGCAACGCGCCACGGATGAGCTTCGCCGATTCAAGGACGCGCAGCTTGTGGCTCTTTCCCGTGGTGGCGTTGACATATTCCGGCCACCCAAACATCTCCCTGGATGCTGCAAGCGCCCGGCACGTTTCCAAGTCATCCAGGTACATGCCGAAATTCGAATCCGCAATATACAGGTCGTTTCGTCCGCCCCTCGAGCGACGCTCGGCCATCTTGCGTCCGATGTAGGCTATCTCTGCGGCTACCTTCTCCCTCCCGTTCCTGTAGACCTTGCCATAGTAGTTCAACCCCTCGACGCAAAAAGTGCATGAGAACGGGCAGCCGCGGTTCGTCTGGACAATGGGCATCAGATTCCCGTCGAAAAACTCGTCCAGCAGTCCCATCAGGTACGGGGAGGGTATGACGGTGAGGTCGCGGAGCCGGTCGGCATTCGGAGGTCCGATGAATTGCCCGTCGGAGGTCCGACAATGAACTCCCGACAGGCGGAAACGCTGAAGATGCCGCTTGTCGTATGAGACATCTGCACAGGCCTGCAAAAGCCCGCAGAAGGCAGCTTCGCCTTCCTTCACCACGTAGAAGTCAATCGCCGGATGCTCTCGAAGAAAGGCCTCCTGCTCCGGCGTTTCAATGGGATAGTTTGGGCCTCCGAATACGACGAGCGTCTCTTCGCTGATTCCCTTGACCAGCTGGGCGATGGCGTAGGACAATTCAAGATTCCAGACATAGTTGCTGAACCCAAGAATCCGCGGCTTCTCCTTCTGCAAGGCCGTTATCAGCTTCTCCGGATACTTGAACAGCCTGACCCTGGGTTTCGGCTTCACGTTCGCAAGGACGAAGGCGGCCAGGCTTCCGATGGCAGCCGGGATCACATCCGAAGAAACCTGCCGCTGGGTGTAGGTCAGATCTGCGATCCAGACGAGAGCCTCCGTTCCTCCGCGCGAGGCCGCGAATTCTCCGGGGTACCGAGGAGACCCGGGCCCGGGCGCTTGTCCCGCTCCGGGGCCGTTCTTGAAATCACTCACCACGGTTGAGGACTCACCGGCGGTTGTAGTCGACGAGGGCGCATCTCATCGAGGTGGAGGCCTGATGGATATCCGGGCATTGCTCATGGCAAGTTCGAAGTCGGTGAAACGGATGAACAGATGAACACATGAAGGCGTACGTCTATTTCTTCCGACAATAGAAAGTCATGAAACTGCCCCAGAAGGGGGGAGAAACGCCGTTTCCGTCGAGGAGCCGAAGCAAGTTCTCCCTTGTGAAATATCGTGTTTCGAAAAAGGGGAATTCCTCCTTTTCCACCTCGAACCCGTGGTCTTCGAGGAAATGGCGCAGGGAGATGCGGGAGAAAAGGGAGACATGGGTCTGGTCGTGAAGCAGGCGATACCGTTCCTTGTAGCGACCGGCCATCGCGCCGTCGAAGTCCGGCGTGGCGACGATCAGGGCGCCTCCCGGCCTGAGGAGGCCGTAAACCAGGCCAAGCTCCTCTTCCGGCCGGGGAAGATGCTCGATGACATGGTTCATGACCACGAGATCGAAATGGTCTTTCGCGAAGCCGGCGTCTCGGAGCCTGCCTGTGAAAACGCGGCCATGCTGCGAAGCCACGTCAGCCGCCTTGGCCGAGAGCTCCACGCCGTAGACTTCCCACTTGTCGCTCACGGCGGAGAGGAGTTCTCCCGTGCCGCAACCGAGGTCCAGGAGGCGACCGCCCGGCAGGGTGCTGATGTAGGCAAGGATGTCGCCCAGGTCATCCAAGCGTTGCTCCCGCTCCTCCATGCGGTCGCGAACCCGGCCGTCCGGATCCTCCACTCTCCCCCAGTACCCTTCTTCGAAGGCGTCCTCTCGGGCCCGTGACTCCCGCCGGCGGTAGTACAGGCCCCGCTTTTTGCGCTCACGGACTTGGAGCAGGCGTTCAGTGAGGACGAGGTCCTCGTAGCTGTCGATCTCAAGATTCTTCGGGAAGGCGATGCTGCAGAGACCGACGTCGCCGAAGAGCCTGCACCGATGCCGTAGGAACCCGTCTTTCCTGAAGGCCCAGGCATTTCCAGCCTCCCGTTTCCGCGGCGTACGCATCTGGCGGGGCACGCGAGGCGTCATCACGTCGTCGAGCCCGAAAAAGAAGCCGTAGTCTTCGACGACAAACGCGGCGCTGTCATACCCGTCTTCGTTGACCTTGGCGATGAGGAGCGAGAAGTCCGTCGGCTCACTCAGGGGGGATGTCGCCTGCGCGAATAGGACCGTTTCGAATTCCTCACCGGCTTTCTCCAACTCCTCAAGAGCGTGTAACACCGCCTCCTCCGAGGTCGACTCGTCTCTGGCCAGATCTTTCGGTCGATCTACCAAGACCACCTCCGGGAAGTCCCGCAGGACATCCCTAATCCTGCCGCTTTCGGTCGAGACCACCACCTTGTCGATTTCGGGTGTGTGGAGACACGTTTCGACCACGTAGGCGAGGAGAGGCTTGCCCATGATCAGTTTCAAGTTCTTGAGAGGAATACTCTTCGATCCTCCCCGCGCCGGGATGATGGCCACGGTTCGCGGCTTGGGATGGGGACCTTTCAGAAGCTCCGCCCACTCCAACACCTCCGTGATCCTTCCCCGATCGTCGAGGACGGGGATCTTCTCGATCCTCGTGCTGACCATCAGGTTCTTCGCTTTCTCCTCCAAGCCGGGGGTTCCCGACCGGATAGATCGAAATTCCCTTCTCATGACCAATCCGACAGCCGCATCGAGCTCAAGGCCACGCAGGATGCCCCGGCGAATGTCGCCGTCCGTGACGGTTCCCAGCAGCCTGCGGTCGGGGTCGACCACGAAGAGGATACGCTCGGATGTCTCGCTGAGCTTCCTCAGCGCCTCGCCAAGGCTTATCCCGTCAGAGATCAGCAGCAGGGACAGATCCGACTGCAGCCGCCTTGAGTGGAACGACGAGTCGGTCATCCTACCGGATCGGGTCGCGGCAGGGACGAACGGGTCAAACCCTTTCCAGCCCCGCCATGAGCGTATCGCATAGTCCCAACGACGCGAGCTGGGCTTCGTAGGCGGCGTTGAGCGCCGGCGAGTCCAGGAAGCTCCAGATCATGTGCCCACCTTTCATGCCTCGTGCCAACCAGTAGAGATGGTTCGAGAGGGGATACCGCTGGACCTGCTTCAGGAAGGCGAGCCGGAATCCCGCCTGGGTTGAAAGCACCCGGAGATTTTCCGACGTAAACAGATACAGATGACATCCCCAATATCCGAAGTCCGCGAAGGCCCTCGACCGGTAAAGCGTGTAGAGGGCGTCGTTGGGGCTGGGGACCTCGAGGATGACCTGGCCTCCCGGCGCCAAGAAGCGGGAGAGGTTCCCGAGCGTTTCCCTGGGATCGGGAAGGTGCTCCAGCACGTGAAAGAGAGTGATGAAATCGTAGCGCCTCTTGACTTCTGAGAGAGACGAGTAGACATGTATTCCCCTTTTGCGGTGGTGGGCTTTCCACCCCTTTTCGATCTCGAGACCCTCCGCGAGCTGTGCCGACTGTCGCGCAAGTGCGACGAAGCCGCCTGACCCGCACCCGAAGTCCAGCACGGCCTTGTTCTGCAAGAGCTGTTCGCAGAACTCGTAGCGGCGCTTGTCGTCTGCGGCCGTCATGCGGAGAATGTCTTCGATACCGTCCACCGGGTCGTCGTGCATCGCTCCATTCTCGTAGAACCCTTCCTCGATGTGGTCGAACGAAGACAGGGCCACCAGACCGCACGCAGCGCATTCGAACACATCCACGTCGCCTCGATCTCTGACCCCCTTGTGCCTGAGGCGCAGATCCCTGTGCCCACAGAGGTAGCAGGCCCTCGTGTTCTCCAGGCCCCTCGAGGGCCCACGCCTGGGCCGAGCCTTCATGCCCCCCCCCAATCCCTCGGCGCACCCTGCCGCGTCATGATCGGGCACGCCCTGGCACCGGGCCGGAGCGCGGTAACGGGACGGCGGGAGCGAGGATCGACGCTCGGGCGGAGAACGCAATCCTGGCAGACACACTCGCGCCAGAGGCCTGATCGCCGGCCCCCGGGAAGGTGAAGCCGGGAGTTTGAGGCGATCCTAGTAGGGGATGGCGGAAACTTTGCAAGGAGGACGTGTGGAAACCACCGCACTAGGCCGCCGCCGGCACCCCTTGTGATGGGCCCACTGGATTCAAGGGGGCTTCGAGGGTTGCCGCCCGGAAGAACTCCTTCCGGTAGACTTGTGCATACTCGTTGAGGATCCTCAGTCCCTCGTCGTCTGACTTCTCGGCTCGCTCGATCCGCGGCCATTCACTCTTTGGAAACCTCACGTAAAGCGGGAATACCCTTTGGAACGCCATGAGCTGCCCGTGCGAGATGTGAGGTTGGCGGATGGCGGGCTTCATGTTCAGATCCGTGGCCATCTCACGCGCGCCCCAGTAGCCCTTCTTCACGCAGTACTCGCGCAACCACGTTCCGCCGTAGGGCTGAAAGATGTACGCCGACACACCTTCGGCGAAGAACTCGCGGTTGAGGTTCACCGTATCCATCATCATGTCTCGTGTCTCGTCGGGGAAGCCGATGATGTTGTTGACCGAGAGTTGGATCTTGGACGCCGCAACCATGCGACACCCCCGGATCACGCGTTCATTCGAGACAGGCCTTCTGAGCATGGAGCGCCTGTAGGCCTCGTTCCCGCTCTCGACGCCGACGCTCATCCGGAAGCACCCGATGTCCTCGAGATCTCGAATGTTGCGTTCGGTCAGCGTTTCGGGCCGGGTGTTGAACCAGAAGGGCAGCCGAATTTCCTTGTACCCCTCCACAAACTCCTGGAAGCGACGTTTGGACATGGCGAGGAAGGTTTCCGACACGAAATAGAAGAACTGGACGTTGTACTTCGCCCGGTAGAATCCGATCTCGTCCAGGATCTGCTTCATCGGCTTGTCTCGGAGCCATTCCCCCTGCTCCTTGAACGTCTCCTCGAAGGCGGGGGCGGAGCAGTATGCACATTTGTACATGCAACCACGGGAAAACTCGACGGGCACCATCCTCCACATCTTGCCGGACATCGGGCGCACGAAGCGGTCCCTCTCGAAGATCTCAAAATCCAGATAAGGGAGGGCGGCCGCGTTCTGCACACTCGACTTGGGATTCCGGTACTCCTTGCCGTCCTTCTTCACCCAGATGTTGGGGACGGCCGCGTAGTCCTCCCCGCGAGCCATCTTCTCGCACAACTGGACCATGCATTCCTCACCTTCACCGACGCAGACCATGTCCACAACATCTTCCTCGAAAACCTCCTCCGGCCTGAAGATGGCGTGGACTCCTCCCACGATGGTCGGGATGCCCAAGTCCCGAACCCGTCTCAGCAAGGCGACCCCGTTGGGAAAAGTCGGCTCCACCGAAGAGAGCCCGATCAGGTGGGGCTGGTACTCCAGAACCTTCCTCCGGAAGTCCTCGAACTGGTCGCTCTGTCTGTAGGAGATGCCGACATCCTCCCAGTTGAAGACCGGCACCTGCAGCAGCGCCACCCTCTCTTCGTCACACGTCTTCTCGTCTCGTCCGGGATAGAACGTGTTGTCGAAGAGATCCACCCTGAAACCCGCACGTTTGAGGGCGCCCGAAAGAGAAGAGATGCTCACAGGAATCAGGTTCTCCATTGGGGAATTGGAATAGACGAGAAGAACGCGGAAGCCCTCATTTCCCACGGGACCCCCCCACGATTCTGGTAATGGGGACCGTAAACATCACCATATATGGATACAACCCCTTAGACTCTGTTTTGATACACTACAATATGTTGTGGTATCTGTCAAGATGCCGCGGCGTTGTTCGTGTACTAACTGAACAGTTCGGCCGAGGCGGCACGTTCTTGAGTCCGTGGCGTCACATTCTCTATCCTGGCCTTGAGGCGGCTTAGGTACTGATCCCTCGACCCAGGGAAGTCGCAGTAACGCCCCAGGAAGTCCGTAACCTTGCACCGGTCCATCGGGTTGTCTCCCACGCCCAGGATTTCGAGGACGTGGAGCCTTAGATCTGAAGGAGAATACGCGTAGCGGCCAAGGTCTGTCTTGCCCGACAGGGGGCTGTTGTCCACGCACGAAGGGGTGCGCAGGACGACGACCGGACAGCCGGAAGCCAAGCCGTCGAACACCGCCGACGATTCGAGGGTGACCATCACTTTCGCGTCACGCAGGAGCGTGGGAAGCCGCTCCTGGGAAAAGACGAACCTGGCCTCGGCGGCACGTCCGAGGCTTTCTCGGATCTCCCGGAGATCTGTGCTTGGATGGTTCTTGACGACAATCTCCACATCCACCAGATCCGCCAGAGCCTCATACGTCCAATCTAATATCTCCAAGGACCGCGGCAGGCCGGTCGATAGGGCCACCACCAGCTTGCTCCTGCGGGACCGCCAGTCCAGCCACTCGGAGAGGAGCTTGGGGTAGTCAGGGAATCGCATCGGTCCCAATATCACCAGGGCGTCGCTCGGCCAGCCCTCCGCGAGGAGCGACTTCGCGGGGATCTCTCCCACACAGGCCAGCCAATCGGGGTACGGCTGAACGGACTCCAGCCTGCGGCGCTCGAATTCGCGCGGATCCGCGTGGTAGCTCAGCAGGAGCTCAGGTAGCGACGAATGCTGGATCCCGATGGTCGTCGTGGATCCTGCTTCGCAGGAGGCGAAATTGAGCGCCTTTTCCCACGGCTGAAACTCGCACGAGTAGTAGAGGAAGCGCGGCTGCGCCTCGGACAGGACGCGCCTGAAGGCCCTGTAGTGCGTCAGCATCATCATGAGGTGTGACCCTGCGAAGGATGCCGCCCACTCTTCCGCCATCAAGGGCCAGATAGGGAGGCCCGAGACGAACCGGGTCTTTCTGAGGATGCCGAGCAGCCGGAGGCTGCGCCAGGCGGACCAGACGGTCGCCCCGGCGGCCCAGAGAAGGTCCGTCCATTCGGTCCATTCTTTGACGAGAGAGAACCGGTAGCCTTCGGCCGCCAGGCGCCCCGCCAACGCCACACTGCTAGAAAAGTCATAGCCCTCCCGATTCACGATGAGCGCCACCCACGCGAGGTCCGACGCGTTCTCGCGCTCCAACGCGTCTTGAAGAGGCGCGAAGTAGCTGTCCACGAACTTCGAGCGCCCCATGGCTTCCGCATCGGGGAAGGGGAAGTAGTTGACGAAGAGGTGCTTGACGTTTCTGAAGTGGAGGCGGCGTTTCCGAAAAGGCGGCATCATCTGCCCCACAAGCCTCATTTTCCGCAGCTCCAGAAGGAGCCACTTGAGAGAGCCGGCAAGGGCCGAGCAAAGGAACATGGCAAAGGACCGCCCTGGTGACGGCGCCAGATCCACAACTTTGCTTCCCCGGGTCCTCGCCCACTGCACAACGCACTGGGACAGAGCGGGCTGACCGATCGCCACCCAGACCTCGTCCCAGCGCCCCTCGCCTAGGATCCTCGAAAGGACGGACAATCGGACCAGGTTGGCATAGAAGGGGGAGGACCACGTATCCTTCTTAGCCGGAAGAGAAAAATCCCACAGAGAAAAAGCGAGCCCGGGAAGACGAAGCGCCTCTCTCAGCGACTGACCGGATCGGAGCCGCCCGCAGGAGAAGTCGTGCAACCATCGTAGGAACTCTGGTTTCAGGGCGAAGGCCTGCTCGTGAAACCATTCATTGAAGGGGAGAACCTCGATGCCTGCCCGGTGGGGCGGAGTCAACTCCTTGAGCAATTCTCTCAACCAACCGCTCCTCCCGCCTATCGGACAGAGGACAAGAGACGCGAGAGACTCCTTCGTTCGAAGGATCTCGACGAGAGTCCGTCCCGGAACCTTGCCGTCCACCACGAGGAGCACGCGAGAGGCCGGGGCGCTCATCTCAGCGGGCGGCTGGCAAAGGCCTCGGGCACCTGCCGTCCGCGCTATTCGGGGATGCCGGCTTCCGGTTCCAGCCAGACGGACAGAGGAAGATGGATCTCCGTTTCCGTTTCGGCCGTTCCTGCCGCGGTCTTCCACAGTGCGAATACGGCAAACACCAGCCTCTCATAGGGCGTGACCGCCGTGGGAGAGGGTGTACCCCAGTATCCATAGGTCAGAAGCCGACGGGGCCGTGGTCGCAGCTTGGACAATAGAGCGAGGGCCCCGCGGACATTGAACACCACATAGTTGGCGCGTTCCACTTCGCCCTGGATCCCGTCAAAACGGATCCACTGGAAGCTCTTCGAGAAATCGTTGGTCCCTCGCCTCTCGGTAAGACGCATCGAAAGGATCAGCACCCCCTCATTGGAAACGTGCTGCCAGCAGCGATGAATAATTCGGTCGGTCTCAAGGTTCCAGTCCGCGCAACTCAGGCTGAACACCGTGTCGAAGGAGCTTCGTGGCAGATTCCCCAAGCGCAGAACATCCCCACACACAAAGGACACCGGCATGGAGTATTCTGATGCCCTTCGTCTGGCCTCTTCAATGGCCGGACCGTTGATGTCCACTCCCACATAGCTGGAGACGGGGTACTTCTCGGCCAGAGCGAGCGCCAGCCCTCCCGCTGCACAACCCACATCCAGAACGTTGCCAAAAGTCCCTCCGCCCCCCCCGACCCTCTCCAGCACCCATCGCTCAGAAGGATAGAAGTCATCCCATCTCCGCCGGTGGGTGGCGTAGTACTCGGCTATCCGGTCCGTCCCATAGGAGAGGTTTCTCACGGCCGACCCATCCGGGTCGGGACCGGAGATCCGCTGCTCATCGAGCGGACCCCTCTCGACCTTCGAGCGCATCATGGAGGAAGAGGGGTGCCCGCTCGGAGCTTGCCGACCTCCGACGCCCTGTGTGAACACTTTGAACAGGGGTCCACTTCGTGCGCCCTCCCGGCTCGGTGCAGACGTCGAAACTCCCGGGCACGTTCGCCCAACCACGCCTCCTTGATGCTCATCTCGGGAAATCGCCCGAATCCGTTGAACTGGTAGTGCCTGGGACTCTTGTTCATGTAGGGGCACAGGAGGATCATTCCATCCCACGTCACCGTCAGTCGCTGCCAGAGGCAAGGGCACGCCCAGTCCGACGCGCCGACGTCCGCCGGGGACCGTTCATCCCTCAGATCCAAGCAGGTCACCTGGTCGGCGATCGGACTCCAGAACTCGACATATCGCTCGACATCGAGGCCCGGGACCTTGACCGACTGGAGGCGGATCTGCGGCCAGGAAACGCCCTTTCGCTTTCGGATTTCGCGCAGCCTCCGAACATTCCGGACCACCTTCTCGAAGGTGGCGCCCACCCGATGACTTTCGTAGAACTTCTTCTCGTACCCTTCGAAGGAGACGATGATCCGGTCCAACCCCGCTTCGACGAGCGCCTCGGCAACGTGCTCCGTGAGCCCCGTCCCGTTGGTGTTGAAGAACACGTCGATCACGCCTTTCTGCTTCGCGTAGGACACCATCTTGGGAAGGTCCTTGTGAAGGAGCGGTTCCCCCCGGACATTGAACTTGAGCGAGGCTAGACCTTCGCGCGCCCCCTCATCCACGATGGCCTTGCAAAGGTCCGGATCCAGGAACCCGCGGTCATATTCAAAGTAGGTCGTGGCGCAGAAGGTGCACTTGAGATTGCACACACTCGTCGATTCCAAGTCCAAGTGAAGGGGGAATGGGCCCGGACGATCCAGCGTCGGATTCAGAGTCCAAGCCTCGCGATAGCGCCTCACTTCCGGCCGCGAGACGTTGAAGACGGACCCCTCGATCTCCTGAAGGTTTCCGTTGACCGCCAGGCTTGTCATGCTGCCGTGTCCTCGGCCCCGACTTGATAGGACGCCACCATTCGCGCGAGACCGTCCTCCAACATCCAGCGGGGGGACCAAGCGAGCACCCTCCGAAGCCGACCGATGTCCGCCCAGAAACCCTGCACGTCACCGGGCGTCGGCGGGGCGGAGCGGACGGGATAGCTCCCGGGATCATGCCCACAGCACCGGATCAGGCGATCAATCAGATCCCCCACCCTGGAGGGCACGCCGGACCCCAGGTTCAAGGTCTGTCCGTCCGAGGCCGGGACCTCCAACGAACGGGCCCACGCCTCGACCACGTCTCCGACGTAGATCAGATCGCGGACACGGTCCAGAGAACCCTTGACCTCGATCGCGGCTCCACGCAACAGATATGAGAGGTAGATGCCGACCATCCCGTGGCGCTGATTGGTGAGGTCCTGGCCGGGTCCATAGACGTTGAACATGCGAAAGATGGTGTATGCCAGTCCCTGTCTGCCGAAGAGGCTTACGTACCGCTCGGCCGCCAGCTTCGAGACCCCGTAGAACGATGCCGGAGTACATTCCACGGCCTCGTCGGCGGCTCCGGTCCTTTCCCCGTAGACGCCCATGGTGCTGGCCAGGATGATCTTTCTCACCCGGGCCTGCCGGGCCCACAGCAGCAGAGCCAGGGTACCCCCTGCGTTCGAGTCAAGATCCCCGGCGGGGTCCAGGAAGGATCCTTCGCCCGAGGATTGCCCGCCCAGATGGCAAACGATCGTCACGCCGAAGGAGTCCAACGGGCGCAGATCGGAGCGTGCGCCAAGGCGCATCGAAATGAGAGGCACGTTGCCTGGCACATTCTTCCGCCTCCCTGTGCTGAGGTCATCCAGGATGACGACCGAGTGGCCTTCCTCGAGGAGTCGAGCTACCAGGTGTGACCCGATGAAACCTGCGCCCCCCGTTACCAGGCAGGTCTCGCGCCTATGCGGCAACGACGGACCCTCCTTTCCGGTCATCCAAGCACTGCCGGAGGGCGTCGACAAAGCGATGCATCACGGGAATTGGCACCGCGGAGACGCGGATGCATCTTGCCAAGGGCCCTTGCCGGAAGCCGCTGCGAACCAGGAACCCTCGTTCGCGGAGGTCTTCGGTCAGCCTTTTCGCGCCCCAATCCCCCGCGTCGATCAACGAGAAGTTGGCCGCGGTGGGATAGGTGCGAAGACCCCAACGTGCGCACTCGGATTCCAGATAGGTCTTGCCCGCCAGCACGCTCGCGACGCCCTCCCGAACGATCGCCGGATGGTCCAGCAGGTACTCCGCCCATGAGAGCGCCACGGAATGAGATTCGTAGCCGAACCGGAGAGCGGATGCGGAGGGTGCGATCGGGGGCGAAGCCGCGAGGAAACCCGCCCGGAGCCCCGGCATTCCGAATGCCTTGGAAAAAGTCCGACAGACGAGAAGGTTGTCAAAACGATCGAGATCCGGCAACACTGTTTCCAAGCAGAACAGGAAATACGCTTCATCCGCCAGCACGGCCACACCCATCCGCCCGGCCACCTCGAGAATCGATCGCAGCCGGTCCGCCGAGAGCACTGCACCCGTGGGGCTGTTGGGATTGGCCAGGACGAGCAGGCGGGGTCTCCGTTCCAAGGTGGCCCTTATGGCCGTTTCGTCCACGCCCATGTCTTCTCCGTGCGGGATAGGAACGGGGCGCACCCGGAAAAGGTCTGCGTACACCCCCACCATCGCGTAGGTAGGCTCTAGGAATGCCACGGGGTCCCCCGGCGACACGAACAATTCGAAGGCGTGACGGATGGCCCCCTCGGCACCCTGGGTCAGCACAATCTGGGAGGGGTTCAGGTTGGGTGCACCGAACAATTCCGACCGGGCAATCTTCTCCTTTAGATTGCGCACATCGGGGTAGGTCTGGATGAGCCCGCCGGTGACCAACTCTTTCATTTCCGCAAGCGCGCCATCCGGGATCGAGTAACCGGGCTCATTCCGGTGCAGCCGAACGACTCCCTCCCTCTCGGACGAGGTGTCCTCGACGCGCCGGATCCGCGCCAGATGGGGGTGCGCCGCCGACGCGGTTGAAACCCGCCGGATCGAGGGCTCATCGCCGCGCGGAGGGTAAGGAGTTGCCGTCTCGGAGAACCCGTTGGCCCTCAACCAGTACTCCACCTGGGGAATCTGCCACTCGTAGTCCACGTCCAGTCCTCCCCACTGGCAGAGAGGGAGGATCCTGCGACCCATCCACTTCTGCGGGAGCAGGCCCTCCTCCAAGTGATCCAGACATCGGGGGCGCACGACCGAGACTCCCATGTCCGCAAACCAAACGTCCCCTTGAGAATCGCGGTCGCAGCTCAGTCCATCCCCGTGGGGAAACCTGTCGAACGGAATGAACGGATCTAGAAATCCACCGTCTCCAACTTTGCGCGCCCTCAGAGGGCTCCACATGTTGTAGCGGGAGACCGTCACGACGGAATCGGCATCCGGTCTGAGCCTCAACATTTCGACGGCGCGATCGATCGTCGAGGCCAAGACCGTCGGGCTGTTGCAGAAGAGAAGGACCACTGCCTCGAAGGGGCCTTCCGCCCCCAGCCGCGAGTCCCGCACTGTCTGAAAGGCATGTCGGAAGACGTCCTCCCCCAGGGCGGAATCCGTGCAGAGCTCAGGCGGCCGTGCAAGGATCGGCACGCCCATGCGGTCTGCTATCTCCGCGATCCCCGGCGAATCGGTCGAAACATAAACTCCTTGGACGCACCTCGAGTTCTGGGCGGCAAGGATGGGATACGTCATCATGGGCCGCCCCAACAGAGGGTATGTGTTCTTCCCCGGAAAACCCTTGCTCCCCCCACGTCCGATCACGATCGCGACGACCATCACTCCTCCTCAGACGCCGACCGAGCGACCCCGGCAGGCCGAAGGTCCCCTCATTACGATGCTGCCCAAAGCTCGGGCCATCGCGCCGATAGCTCGGCTAGGTCTCGGACCTTGTGGGATCCGTCCACCGGCTCGAAGGGATCGAGGCGGTCCGGACGAACGCGTGCTACGAAGCGAACTTGAGCCTGAATCGCGCTCTCGAGATCGCCCTGGGAATCGCCGACGTAGAGAACTGAATCGCTCGGACATCGGCTCTCGCGAGCGACGAGACTCAGCAGCTCCGCCTTCCCTCTCGGCGCTCCGTAGGTCCCTCGGAAGAAGCGGCTGAGCCCCCGGGCTGCCACGATCTCCCGCAGCTCTTCTTCCGGCGTTCCGGAAACAATGAAGAGTGGGCAGCGGCCGGAAAAGGCCTCCAGGAACGCCAGTGCACCCTCTACCATGGGACACGTCAACATCTCCGCCACCACCAGCCTGCTGAATTCGCGCCCCAAAGCTTGGCTCTCGGAATCGCTCAGAGGTCGTCTCAAAATATCCCTGTAAACGAGCTCGAATTTCTTGTACCGGGAGGTTCCGCCCAGTCTGATGTGCAGAGAAACAATCTGGTCCAGGAACTCCGGGTCGGCTTCAAAGAGTTTCCTGAACGCCCAGGTCTTGATATCCACGCTCTCAAGGATCACTCCATCGCAGTCCAGCACGACGACCTTCGGCGGCTCCGATCGAGTACCGGCTTCCCTCAAGCGACCGCGGAGGCTTGATGAGACCATGATTCGTTCCACCTCACACCCAGCAATTGACCTGCCTCCAGAACGGATTTCCAGACGGCGTCCGAGACAGGAATACCCTCGCGCAGCCGCCGTGCCTTCGTTCGCTCCTCGAGCTCCCCAGGCAGCAAAACCTCACCCCGTCCGTCCGCGGGCGCTGAGCTCTTCACGCATTCGCAGAGCACGCGAACCTGGGCCGCGAATCCGGCCGGATTCTGGAACGCGTTGGGATTCAGGACGGCCATGAATAGCCCGTTTCCGATCTCGTAGTTCTCCCCCTGCACAGCAAGGGAGCCGGCCCCCGTGAGCAATCCGGCGAGGATCTCCACCAGGAGACAGAGGGCATAACCCTTGTGCCCTCCGAACGGCAGGAGCATTCCACCATCGTAATAGTCCTCCGGCCGGCGGCTGGGCCGGCCGAGGCGATCGAGAATCCACCCCTCAGGGAGCATTTCACCCTGCTCCCGGGCGAGACGGATCCTCCCCGAAGCCACGACCGCCGTTGAGAAGTCCATCACCAGCGGCTTCGCCCCTTCGACAGGGACGGCAGCCGCGAAGGGATTCGTGCCGAAGACCGGACGTACCCCACCGAAAGGCGCCACTCTTGCCTGTGCGCCCCCCCCGTTCACGAGAGCGAGGGCAAGACAACCGCGAGCCGCCGCCAGAGCCGGGTAGGTGCCCGCGCAACCGACGTGCCCGCAATGGAAAACTCCAGCGACCGCCACCTCCACGTTCGACGCCTTCTCGATCAGCCTGTCCGTCACCCATCGGGCCACGACCTGGCCAAAACCCCAGCCCCCGTCCACCAGGATCGCGGCGGGGCCCTCGCGCACGAGGGTCGGCACGGCGGACGGTTTCAACTCGCCCGTTCCAATCTGCCGCAGGTATTCCGTGACGCGGATGATCCCGTGGGAGTCGTGGCCGGCTAGGTTCGCCTCCACCAGCGATTCCGCCACGATTCGCGCGGTGCTTTCCGCCGCGCCAGAGCGACAAAAGATCGCCGCCACGAACTCACGCAGGCCCTCGGTATCCCGGACGAGCATGGGCACACTCCCTTCGGGCCGGCGCTAGCCTGCCTGGCTCCCAATGACCGAGGCCTCGATCGGGGGGGCCGTTTCTTCGTAGATCTCCTCCAGACATTCCAGCAATCCCTGGCCGAAGTCGACGCACGGGTTGTTCACCAGCTTCCTGGCGACCTTCGGCTTGAACGAATACGGCGTGATCCTGTAGTGGCCGGGGAGCAATTCTTCAGCCCGCTCGGCTCCCACCCTCCGCATCTCAATCCTGACGTCCTTGCCCACTATGTCGCGGATCATGCGGAGGAGATCCCTGAACCGCATCGGGGATGGACCCGTCAGGATGACGCGCTGATTGCGAAACTCCTCCCGCAGAACATGCACACTCGAGAGGGCCGCGTCCCTCACGTGAATGTATTCCCTCGTCTCCCCACCGGTACCGTACGCCACCACCCGACGCTCCTGGAGCGCCTGGCGCAGATACCTTTGCACACTGTTGTACTCGTCCGCTCTCGGCCCGTAGACCGTGCCGTAGCGAAGAATCACATACTCCAGCCCGTACCGGCGTTCGTACTCCTCGATATACAGCTCGGCGGCCTGCTTGCTGCATCGATAGAAGGATCCCTCTTCACTGTAGACATAGATGCTGCTGGCGTAGATGAATCTCTTGACGCCGGCGAGTCGTGAAGCCTCGAGGGCGAGCACGGTACCCAGCACATTCTGCTCGACCGTCTCCACAGGGTGATCCCGCCCAATCTCCAGATGGGGAATTCCCGCCATTTGATAGACAACGTGGTGCCCTCGAACCACTTCTCTCAGTTGCTCTGCGCAAAGCAGGTCGCCCTGGACGAAGACCTGGGCAGGGCTGAGGTGTCGCGTCCGCCTGCGGTCAAAAATGGTCACCTCATGGTCACCTTCCGAAAGCGCATCGGCGAGGTGGCTTCCAATGAATCCGGACCCTCCAAGGACGAGGATCTTCACCTTTCCTCCCCCCCTCGGCGGTTCGCGCGACAACCGGATGAGGAAAATGTTCGAGCGCGGGCGACCTCCATGTCCAATGCCTCCACTCCGATCCTCTATCCCGTCAGCCGATATTCATCCATACAAAACCTGTGGAACGGTGTTTCTCTCAAACCCTTCCTCCCCTAGCGGACGGCGGGGCCTCGCAACCCCACCACCATGCAGGGAAGGACCGAACGCCACGACCGCGAGGCGTACCCCTGCAAACCATCCGGGGAGCCCGTTTCGCTGCAAATGCGCAGAACTCGCCCCTACCGAGTGGGGCAAGAGATGGTGCCTACCACACCCGCCGGAGTTCAAGACCCCTCTACTCACGCACTACCTTCTTCCCTTCCCGACATGGGGTCGTCAAACAAGTCTTCGTCCATCGAGCACCCCACGTCAACAGTAAGCCTCGACCCCAGATCAGAAAGATTACCATATCTAGTAGATGTGTTCATGCTACCCCTATATGTGGCCCCCTGTCAAGCTGGGGCGGTCATTAAGTCACTTAACAATTTGACCTTCGGCAGTTACCTATGGGTCTTTAGCCGGAACTCGATGGTCATGGCGGGAGACGCGCCCGGTGTGCCGACCGGGCTGCACCGGCCACGAGCTTCTCTGGTCAGCCGGAAAGGGGCTAAAGATCGTTCGTGCACTTGCCGAACAATGGTATGAGCATCGCTGGCTTCAAGCGGCGATGTCTCGATGAGCGCCAGACACGGGGGAACCGTGGGACAACGTCATTGATGAATCCGGCAGGCTTGAACCCGAGCTTCTCCTGGATGTGGAGAATCTGACCGTGAGAAAGACGCTGCAGCCTCGACGATTCGAACGCTGATGAGTCTAGGAGTGCGTCAGTCACCACAGACACGGGGGGTCACGAAAGGCGGTCAGTCTCGCGCCCGCAGTGCCCCGCCTGATTGGGATGATGCCCCGACCCACTACAGCCGCCAATGGGAAGGAATGGCACACCTCCCACTGCCGGGGGCGTGACTGCGGGCTCTTTGTGGAAAGCACAGGCCGCGGCTTGACTTGGCCAAGCTCTAGTGGTAAGAATCGCAAAGCTACAAGATGTAGTGGTTGCTACCTCCGATTGCTTGTGTGGCAAGAGGATTGGTGAGGCGTGGTGCCATGAAGGTACTAATCACGGGCGGCAGAAGTCTCCTTGGAAAGGCGCTCGTTCAGGCCGCCCCCGGGGAGTATGGTCTTCATGCCACCTACTTCCAGCACCCCCCAAGCGATGCCGCGGACGGTGTTCGCTATCACCAACTTGACCTTCGAGATGCAGCCCAGATCGCGTCCCTTGCGAGCCAAGCTCGGCCCGATATCTTGGTCCACGTCGCATCCTTGGGAGATGTGGACTATTGCGAGCGAAACCCGCAGGAGGCTTGGGATGTCAATGTCAGGGGGACTGCCGAGCTGTGGAACGCCTGTGCGCGGCTCGGCTGCCGGATGACCTACGTCTCGAGCAACGCCGTTTTCGATGGGAACTCAGCGCCGTACACCGAGAAGGATCCGTGTCATCCCACGAGCCACTACGGCCGGACCAAGCGAGTCGCCGAGGAGCTGGTGCAGAGCCTCGACCCGGCCACGTTGGTCATACGCCCGAATCTCTTGTTCGGCTGGAATCACCCCGATCATCGCCCGAATCCCGTCACCTCGATGCTCGGGAAGCTCGCAACGGGCGACAGGGTGGAGGCCGTGGACGACATCTTCAACAACCCCGTTTCGGCGGAGGACTGCGCGGTCGCGATCTGGCGGGCGATCCGTCAGCGGTGTTCCGGAACCATCCATGTGGGGGGGCGGGACCGGTTGAGCCGCTATGCCTTTCTGAGCTTGGCCGCCCGCGTGTTCGAATTCGGAGGCGACGTCGTGGCACCGGTTTCCAGTTCACGGTTCCCCTCCCTCACACCCCGTCCGCGGGATACCACCTATCGAACGGAGCGAATGGAATCCGAGCTCGGGCTTTCACCCGCACTGGCCGGCGAGGGACTGTCTCGAATGAAGGCCTTGGCGCCTCACCCTGCCCGCTCAGCCGCCGCCTGATCCCAGATGAAGGGGCCCCGCCGAACCGAGCGGGGCTAACAGCCTGTCCGCGAGAGCAGTTCTTGGACTCGGTGCGCGTAGGTATGCTCGGCGTGGGCCCGCCGGCAGGCCTTGGCTGCGATGGCGCGACGCTCCTTGGGATGCTTCAGGTAGTAGGCAAGCTTTCGTTCAAGGTCCCGCGGACCGCGATAGGTAACGATCTCCTCTCCGAGGGCAAAGAACTCGCGAAGGGCCGACTTGTGATCGGTCAGCTGAAACGCAGCGCTGCCCGCCAACTCGAACACACGTTGGTTGGGCGCCGTGATGGATTGAGGATGGTGAATATTCAAGACCATCGCGGACTGCGCGTAGAGCCTGCGGACTTGGGAGGGGCGTAGGGTCGGCCGCTCATCAATCGACGCCCAGACCAGTTCGGGGTGTCGCCGCCATCCCGGACCGACCAGCCTCAACCGGAACGACGACAGGCCGGACAGGAGTCGGACGCGATTCGGATACGGTGTCCCAACGAAGGTGACATCCCATCGTGGCCGAACGGAGTTGGTAACGGGGCGGTAGGAATCCGGATCAAACCCCAAGGGCAGGTAGCTCACACGCCCTTTGGACACTCTCCGGAGCCAGGGCACATAGGCCCGATCAAAAATGAAGACATGATCCAGCGTGCGACCGGCGCTCCAGTAGTCCGTCCAAGGTCTCGGATCATCGAACCACCATGAAGCCATGGTGATTCCCATCCCTCGGAGTGCGGCGACGCTGCCCGCGGAAAGGAACTCGCCCTTCAACAGCAAGACCAGTTCAGGCCGCCATCTCCTCGCCGCGCCGAGAAGCCGGTCGTTCGACTCCGACCTCCATCGGGCGGGCGCAAGCCCCGAGTCGTGCTGCACGCGGTAGTAGAACGTGTGGACCTTGCAGCCCGCATCCCTCAGGGCACGTCGAACGAAATCCGTTGTTCGGCCGTACCATCGGGCACCCGCCAGGAGGACGTTCGGAGGCATCTCCCTTGAAACTGAACCCTCAGCCCTCGCGGGCGCGCACCTGCGGCGCTCGCGCCTCCGCCAGCAGGTCCAAGTAGACTTGAGCCAAGAGGGCCCGGCTCCGAACCCGGTCCGCCCGAGCCTCCACCACCGCTCGATTGGCGCCTGACGCCCGCCGCCGGAAGGCCTCGTCCCGCAGCACGCGCAGGAGACCTGCGGAGAAGCCCTCGACGTCTCCGGCCGCGCACAGGACTCCGTTCGCTCCCGGTACGATCCACTCGCGCATGGCGGGCAGATCAGAGGCAACCACGGGCAGGCCACAGGCCATGGCCTCGAGCACGGCATTCGATGAACCATCATCCACGGGGCAACTGACCATCACATCGCAGGCGGCCATGACCCGGGCCAGGTCGGCGCGTTCGACCTCGCCAAGAAACACGACCTTCCGGCCCACCCCAAGATCCTCCGCCAGCTCCCGCATCCCCCGCATCAGAGGCCCGTCGCCGGCGACAACGGCCCGGATGGCCGGCTCCTCGCGATGGGCATGGGCGAACGCACGGACGAACGTTTCCGGCGCGTAGATCTCCTCCAGCTTCCGAGCGAAAAGGACGATGCGCGAGTCCTCCCATCCCAAGTCACGGCGGACGCGGCCCCTCGATTCCCGATCAGACCGAAACAGCGAAAGGTCCACCCCGAGCGAAAAGCAATGCAGCCGATGGGCGGGCACGCCATACCTGCCGCTCAGAAGAGAACGGGTATGCTCGTTGTCGCAGGTCACAGCGTCCGCTCGCGCCAGCGTGAATGCGGCCACCCGGCGCATCCACCGGCTCCGGCTCGCACGGAATCGCACGTCCGAACCGAAACAGAACAAATGAAACGGATGATGCCCCGAGAGGGCGGCCCAGAAACCTGTGGTGGGGATCCAATCGGCGTGCAAAAGGTCCGGCCTGAACTCCCTCAGGAGTCGCTTCACGCGCGCCACGTAGGGCACCTTGAGAACCATCCGGGCGATGGCCCGGTGCGGGCCACCCCCTCGAATCGGCCGGTACCCAAGGTTTATGGACCGCACATCACTGGGGCAGTACTTCCCCATTCCATCCACGAGATGCACATACAGGATGTCGAACCTGCAGTCCCTCAGGGTCTGCAGGAAGAAACCATCGTGGTTCCCCCCAGGGGTGAGGTAGAAGAGCCGAGCCCCCCCCGCATCAACCGACGCCACCCCCGCTGTTGGTGGGGATGACGGTGCAAGACCCAACATTTAGTAGGCGCTTGATCTGTACTACAAGATATTGAGGATGTCAAACCTTTCTGGATGTTCGTTCACCTAACAATCATCGGCTCGCCGAGTCGGCTCATGACAGAAAGGTAAGGTTTCGGTGAACCCATCATGGTAGCCGCAACCTTTATGTTGCGTCCGCGCCGTCGTGGGTCAAGCGGCTTTGAGTGTGTAAAAGTGTCGGGGCGTCGAGAGCGCATATTTTCTCCAGTTGAAGTTCATCGTGAGGCCCACGTACGCGAGGAGGCGGTACGTGGTGATTTCTCCGCCGATG
>JACPQY010000014.1 GCA_016190245.1 Nitrospirota bacterium
GCCCCCACCCCCTCCTCCTCCGCCCGAGCCGGGGCTGCACGAGGGGGTGTCGCACGGGAAGTAGGGATTGCACAGCCATCCGCACAGGTAGGAGAAATGGGTGACGGAGACATCCACGGTTTTGCCGTCTTCATTCACGACGCCGTGTCCGACGTATTCAAACTGACCGGTCTCGTAGCCGAACGTGAAGGCGGGGATACCGTCGCCGGGGGAGAAACCTTCGATGGCCATCCTCACGGTGACAGGTTTCTTGAACACGAGCCCGCTGGGTTGGAGGTCCACGGCCGTGGCGGTGTACGCATCCATCGGCATGGGGGTCTGGGCGGTGGAGCGCAAGGGGGTGACACGGATGTCCGCGGGACGGTCGAGGGCGCCGGGCGGGATGTCCACGGCATAGGACCCTGTGGAATCGGTGGCGGTGCCGCCCTCGAGGCCGACGGTCGTCACTTTGGTGTCGAGGGCCGTCATCACCACGCGGCCCAGCGAGATGCTGAGGAAGGGTTCGGGGTACGCGACGCGCGTGGCCCGGGTGTGGCCTGCCTTGGCGAATGTGAGTTGGGTATAGCCGGGTTGATCGAGGGGGATGGAGAATTCGCCGGTCTCGCCGGTTTCGTAGTCCACGCCCGGCTGGGTGCTGACGGTGATGGTGACATCGGTCAGGGGTTGGAGGCGTTCGTTGACGACCGTGCCGGACGCGAGGCTGGGGGGCGGCTCTTCGAGGATGGAGGGGCGGTGGGGTTTGGAGCAGGCGGGGAACAGAAAGCAGTGAACGGTGAGCAGCAAATAGACAGCAGTAAGCAGTGAGCGGTGAGCAGTGAAGAGTGGACAGTACACGGTGAATGGTGCTCGGCCCAAGCCCAAGTGAGCGGTGAGCGGGAAGAAGGAGGGGAGGGGTGGGCGCGGAACTCGTAGGGACCGATTCCTATCGGTCCGGGCAGTGGGCGCGTGGGGATTGGTCGCCACGTCCTCCCACCGGGGGAGTGGGCGGACCCGGGGGGGGACGAAACTTAAAACGAACCGCGTGGGATGATACGCAGGGTACTGGATGGACAAGGAAGACAGGCGGGAGTTTCTCAAGTTCTTCATCCGGCTGGCGGAGATCATGTTCGCCGTCATGATTGCAGCCCCGTCGGCCGGCTTTGTGTTGGGCAAGGATGTGACGCGCAGTGGCTTGTTGTGGGGGGCCGCGATCGGTTTGGCAGGCTCCTTGATTTTCTTGTGTTTCGCGTTCATACTGGCCCGGAGATGGAAATAAACGGCTACACAATCGCCATGCTGGCGGGCCTCGTGATGGCCATCACGTCGGGGCTCCTCGCCCTGAAGATGGTCCGGTAGGTCGGTCTCACTACTTTTCATTTCAGCGGTCCCTCCCAAAGAATTTTTCCCTGAAGCCTTCTGCGCTCGACCCGAGGTAGTGTTTGAGGATGAAGGTCGTGGGCAGACTTGTTTCCAAGATCGCGTGGCGGAGCGCACCGAACGAGGCGGGTGCGATGCCTTGACCGTGGCACGTGAGGCAGGCGGCCTTTTCTCGGATGCTTCGGATCTCCTCGAGTGTGAGGGGGCGCGCGTTGGGATGATGGGTGACTTGAAGGGGGGTGCCGCACTCGTGCTGGAGGGGCTCGCCATCCATGGGCTCGCCTGGGGCGCGAGTACAGGGCCTTCCTGGCCCGTCGGGTCGTAGGAGGGCGTTGAGCGGGAAATCGATGGAGGCGGGCAGGCCCGCCCTGGATTTGGCGGGCAGGCCCGGTCGGTCGGCGTAGAGATCCGTTCCGAGGCCGAGGGCGCGGAGGGAACGGTCGGCACACTCGCGCTGTAATGGCTCGGAGTCCATGGACTCGCCTGGGGCGCGAGTGCAGGGCCCTCCTGGCCCGCACCGCTCGATACCCCGCCTCACCCTCGTGGCTCGGCCAGCACTCGCAGTACAGGGCCCTCCTGGCCCGTGACAGTAGTCGCACGTGACCCCTTGGCGGCCGACCGTGTGGGGGGAGGAGGGGTTCATGGAAAAATTCGGCAGTCGGTAGTCGTGAGTCGGGAGGTGCGGGGTGGGAGGTGATGGGGTGTCGTGGATTGCGATCATGAGAGGTTGGCGGTCCAGAAGCCTGCGGCCGCTGCTGGACGTGACCGTGTAGAGAACTTGGGAGGACGGCACGAAGAGGGCGAGCTTGTCCCGGCGTTTGCCGAAGACGGGGTAGTTGCGCCCGGTGGGGGCATTCATGGGGGTGAGTGTCCACGCGCCCGGGGAGCGTTGGCCCGTCTGGAGGTCGGGCGCGGACTTGCGCTCGTCGTACTCCATGTGGCAGCCCAGATAGCACCGCGCGGTCCACTGGGTGTGGCAGGCGACGCATTCGACCTTGTCGAGGTGGGATGTGGTATGGGCGAGAGATGAAGACTGAGGCTCGAGTGCTGAGTGCTGAATGCTGAATGCTGAGAGCTGAGGAATGGGGAGGGGTTGGTTGTCGAGGCGGCGGTGGAGGATGGGTTGATCGCCCGAGCGAGTGATTCTCAGTTCGGACGGATGAGAATCCGTCCCTACATGGCCGGAGGGCGAGGCCGAAGCCACATGACACGCCTCACAGGTGATGGTGGTGTGGTCCTCCATGAGGATCTTGTCCGGGCCGGAGCGCATGAGTTCCGACTCGGTGTGGCAATCTATGCAGACCATGCCTGCGGTGTAGTGGACATCGGGGGCGACGCTTTCGTAGGTGCCGCCGTGGAGGGAGACGGCCCGTACGTCGGTGGGCGTGAACAGGCCGTCGGCCGGGAACAGACCCCGGTAGGACGTGGCCTTCCTGCTGCCATTGTGGCACGTCTCGCACTGGGAGACGGGGATCTTCACGGTCATCTGGTGGCGCGTAGGGCCGGGAGACGTGGCGCTCTGCATGGCGTTGTCCGCGGTCTGCCGGCGGCCGTCGGTGGCGTACGGGACGTGGCAGGCGGCGCAGCCGGAGGAGCGGAAGTTGCCCTCGGGGGTGGAGGCGGAGCGGTTCTCGCTGCCCAGATGGCAGGTGATGCAGGCTTTGCGGATGAGGTCGAAGCCCATTTGGAGGCGGAGGGGGAGTGGTTCGGAGGCGGACGGATCGGAATCCGTCCCTACGCGACGGACGCGAGGCTCGTAGGGACCGATTCTCATCGGTCCGGATTCGGACGCACCAGAATTCGCCCCTACGAGATCCGAGGGTTTCATGCGTTTGACATCGTCGAGGGTGAGGCGAGGCAGCTCGATCTCGTCGCCCACGAAGGAGCGGAGGATCACGCGGATCTGGCCGACGGTGGTGGCATGTGGAGAGTGGAGGATGCCTTCGACGTTCTGGGGGTGGCAGGGGCCGCACGCGAGGGGCGCGAGACGGAGATCGGAGGGGTTGCGGACGATGGGAGGGTGGTGCTTTGCTCGTGAGTCGGGAGTCGGCAGTCGGGAGTCGGAAGCGCCGAGCAGGATGGGGCGGGAGATGAGGTCGGGGGGAATCTCCGAGTGAGATGAGGGAAGGTGGCAGAACAGACAGTAGGGGTCATCGTGAGTCGTGATACTCGCCCTTCTCGCGCGGCCGTCCTGGCCGCTTGGGCCTGGGCGAGTACCGCGCCCTCCTTGGCTGGGTCGGGAGTCGTGAGTCGAGGGGCGGGCATTCAGATTCTCGAGGATGGCGCGGGTGCAGTCGGGTTGGATGTCTTCGATGCCCGCGTGGCAATCGGCGCAGGGCTTTGCCATGGGGGTCGAGACCATGAGCAGGAGAGGCAGCACGTTCAGGGTTGGACCCTCAGGATGTGAGATCCGGTGGAGACGAGGATCGAGCCGTCGGCGGCCACGGCAAGTCCCGCCGCGGCAGGGAGGGCTTTCTTGAGGGAGATGTTGGGCAAAGAAGGGTTCTGCACTCCGAGGCACACCAAGGGCGTAGCGAAAGCGATGCCGGAGCCGATACACAGTGTCTGCCCGGAGAGCGCGAACTGCGCCCATGTGGCCGGGAGGGCGGTGGACACAAGTGTTGACAGGAGGCTCGGCGAGGCACCCACCGTGATGTCGTAGATCCTGAGCGTCGGCCCGAGGCCGGTCTGCACGCTCGTCAGGTAGAGGTGGTTGCCGGAGACAAACACGCTGTTCGGCGTCTCCCCGGAAGGGAGCGCTACGGTGGACAGGATGGAAGGGGAGGTGGGGATGGACACGTCAATCACGTGGATGCCTTGCGTCCCGGAGGAAGGCGAGGAGAAGGGCACGTAGCAGTAGGAGCCCGCACACGCGAGATTGGTGAGGGCGGGGGCGTTGGGGATGGGCAGCGAGGTCGGCCCGAGGAGGTTGGCGGGGTCGGTCGCATCGATCGCCTCGAACTTGTCGGTGGCGTTCGACACGCCGAACACGTAGTTCCCCAGAGCGGCAAGGCTCGAAAGCGTGACGGTGAGCGTATCCGACAGCGCGGGGGCCGCGGGCGCGGCCAGGGAGTAGCTTCTCAGTCCGAAGAGCGTGACCGCGAAGAGCCAGCCGGGGCGGGTGGTGAGGTAGGTGGCGTACGCCGTGGCGGAGGGGATCTTGTGGACGGACTGGAGCGTGACCGCGTCGATCGTGTGGAGGGCGTAGCCCCACTTGGAGAGGGCGTAGAGATAGGCCCCTTGGCGTTCCATGAGGCCGATCTCGTCGTCGGTCGAATCGAGCAGCGTGTAGGAGAGCTCGGTTGGAGCGGAGGGGCTGGACACGTCCACGATCGAGAGGCCTGTTGTGATGACGACGCCCGAGGCTGTCGTGCGAGTGGCGTAGAGGCGATTGGACGAGAGGAGGAGCTTGCCGAACAGACCGGTCGAGCCGCTGCCGAGCGAGCCGAGCAGGGAGATGGCGCCCGGGTTTGTGACATCGAGGGCGAGGAGCGTGGGGGCCGACGACGCCCCGAGCGAGAAATACGCGGTGTTGCCCGAGACGGCCAGATCGAGTCCGCCCGTTCCGACGGCGAGGTTGCGCGAGGGGTTGTACGTGCCGAGGAGCGCGGGGATCTGCGGGTTGGAGACGTCGTGCACTTCGAGCGTGAGAGGGTAGGGGGGCGCCGTGCTCGAGACGAGCAGGTAGAGGCGCGTGCCCGAGAGCGTCATGGATTGGACGATCTTGCCCGTGAGGGGGGTGTTGGACTTGAGGCCGAGCTGGAGGTCGTAGAGGGCGAGATAGTTGGCGGAGGTCGAGAGATCTTTCCAGACGGCTGCCAGGAGGTTCCCCCCCGCGCGCATCATGGCGAGGCCGGGATTGGAGATGCCGGTGGGCACGGGGAGTGTGGAGGTGCGCTTGAGGCCGAGGCCGAGACGGCCCTGCGAGGGGTCGGAGAACTCGAAGGCCCCGATTTCCGGCGTGGGGCCTACCGCGAGGGGGATGTACAGCGTCCGGTTGACGTACCCGGATCCACCCGTGAGGAGTATGGAGGTGCCGGCGGCAAGGGGCACGTAGTCCCCCGAGGGTTGGGAGTCCGCACCGGCGAGGAGACTCACCGCTCCGAGGCCGAGCGTGAACAGATAGCCGTTTCCCCAGAGGCGGTCGGTGCTGCCGGAATGAACATAGGGCAGGATCGAAGTCGAGAGCGGTGCCGCGGAACCGGGCTTCACGGCGGTGAGCGCGGGCGACGCGGGATTGGCGACGTCGAAGAGACACGACCCGCCGTCCCAGCAGGGAACATGGAGAGTGGAGCCGACCAGATTGAGATCGCCGTTCGAGATGACGCGTTTCACGAGGGTGGGGGCGCTCACGGCGGGTTGCATGAACGTGACCGTGATCGAGGCCGCGCCCACGCGCGTCTGGGAGTCCACCGCTTCTACGGTGAGGACATGGCTGCCGCCGGAGTAGTAGGTCGGATCGACCGAGCCGGAATAGGGAGCGGCTGTGAGCGCCGCCAACGGGGCTTGGTCGAGGTAGAAGTAGACCGTTGTGGGGGCGACGTCATTCGTGACGGTGGCCGACAGCGTGAAAAGTTGTGGTGGAAGAAAGGCGCCGGTGGCGGGACTGGTGATCGAGAGGGCGATGGGGGGCAGCGGGGGCGGGCCGCCGGGTGGA
>JACPQY010000013.1 GCA_016190245.1 Nitrospirota bacterium
CAGGTCGAGTGTGTTCTTGCACATTTGCAGGAAGACAGGTGGGTACGCCTGAACATTGGTGAGCCACAAGGGTATTGTTGACGTATTCGCGGCGATCTCGGCCTTTGACTGACCAAACTCGTCAAGGATGGCCTGCGCGGGAGCGACGAACTTGCCGCTCGGGGTCGGAAACTCAACCTGTGGATCGATCGGACCCAGAGCAGAGTGCTTCCCCATAAAGATTGTATCCGCTGAGCAGGCGATCATGGTGGCTGCCGACATAGCATTCTGGGGGACGATCGCGCGGATGTGCTTATACTTCGCGCGCAGGTACTGAACGATCTGGTCGGCTGCCTCCATGGACCCACCAGGGCTGTGGAGGATGAGGTCAAGCTTGTCCCCTTTGAGGCCATGCAGCGCAGACATGAACCCCTGCATGTCCTCGAGCGTGACGAGAAGAGGGAAAGCGGGGATTTGTGGCGTCTTGTATGACGAGAAGGCACTCGCATACATGATTGTATCGCGCCCCGTGTGCTCTGCGAGATGCTTAATGTACTTGCGACGTATCTCGTCCTGCGCCGAGGACCTGAGTCTCGCAACCTCCTGGTCAATGTCATTCAACGTCGGCATCGCTCGACCCCACGTGTGAGATCTTCACTTCGAAAGTCGGCTGCTGTTCATCTCCTCGTGGAGAGGCTGCCAGCGCCTGTTGCACAGACTCTGGTAGTTGACTTCGCATCTTGGACACTAGCTGGTCGCGTTCGGACTCGATGTCTGGACGTGAATCTTGGTTATCCGTCATCTACCACCTCCTGTCCGCCCAACTAATACTTATCCTACAGGATGAAAACTAAGATCCCAAACATGGCGGCGCGTCGTCGGTCTAGATCCCTAAACATAGTTGCCGAGCTGCTGCCTATTCCCCGAAACATGGCAAGGCTCCCGGTCAGGACCGCGGCAGAGCGGATGAAGGCTCGACTGGCGTCATCCCTCGGACCTCCGGTGATCAACCTCAGGTGCTGCCTTGCTTCACGGAATTATTGCCAGCCATTATACGACCAGAATCTACCGTGACAGCCTGCCGAACGCTTTTCCCAACAGCCACCCGACGGCCGCGGACCCGAGGGCGATGGCGGCGAACTCGAGGCCGGAGCGCGCGAGCGGCTTGCCGGTCAGGGCGCCTTTGAAGACGCCGACGCCGAGCAGGACCACGACGGATGCGATCCAGCAGGCGGGGAGGGCGAGGCTCAGCGGCAGAAGCAGGAAGGGCAGCAGGGGAATGACGGCGCCGATCAGAAACGACAGGAACATGACGAGGCAGGCGGCGAGGGGGTTCGAGATGTCGGCGGTGCCGAGGCCGAGGACTTTCTCCTGCACCGTGCGCAGCAGGAGATCGCGGTGGCGGGACATGACCTGCACGACGCGGTAGGCGGCGGGGCGGGCGAGGCCCTCGGCGGTGAGAGATTCGAGGAGCGCCTCCTGCGCGAGGTGGGGCTGATCGGCGGTGAGGCGTTCCTGGTCGAGAAGCTCCTTCTCGAAGATCTCCTTCTCCGTGCGCGACGAGAGATACGAGCCGGTCGCCATGGAGAGGGCGCCGGTGACGGCGGCGGCGACGCCGGTCAGGACGACCGTGGCGCGGCTCTGGGTGGCGGCGGACACGCCGGACAGGAGGCCGACGGTGCTGATGAGGCCGTCCTGGACGCCGAAGACGAACTCGCGCGCGCGGACGCGGCGCTCGAGGGCCTTCCTCTTGCCGGCGAGGTCGCTGGAGATCATGCGCGGCGGCCGGCGCGGCTCAGTACTTCAGTCCCGGGTCGAGCGTCGGCTCGCCCGGCCTCCAGTCGGCCGGGCAGAGCCGGCCGGTCTGCAGCGCCTTCAGGACCCGGAAGGTCTCCTCGACGCTGCGGCCGACATTCATCGGGCTGACGAGGGCCCAGGCGATGCGGCCATCGGGCGAGACGATGAACGTGGCGCGGAAGGCGCGGCCGTCGGCTTCGTTCAGGACGCCGTACGCCCGGCAGGCCTGCCGCGCCGGGTCGCAGAGCAGGGGATACGAGACGCCGCCGAGCTCATCAGACCACGCCTTGTGGCTTGCGACGTCATCGACGCTGATCGCCAGCACCTGGCAGCCGCAGCTCTCGAACTCCTTCCCGCGCGCCTCGAAGCCGCGGATTTCGGTCGGGCAGACGAAGGTAAAGTCGGCGGGATAGAAGAACAGGACGACCCAGCGCTTCCGGTATTCCGCCAGGCTGAAGGTGCGGACCCTGCCGCCCTCGACACCTTCCAGGGAAAAGACCGGGGCCTCGGCGTTCAACGCCAGCATGGCGCCGATCCTACCATCTGCCGCCCGGCCCGGGTCCGGCTCGCGGCAGCGTGGCACGCGAGCGCCACGGGAAGCGGGCCGGCGCGCGGAACTGTGGCGGTGGCCGCGACGCCGGCCCCCTGACCCTTCATCGGATTCCGGCAGGGCTGCGTCCCTAGAAGCTCCTGGCGAG
>JACPQY010000003.1 GCA_016190245.1 Nitrospirota bacterium
GTCAACATGGTACTAGGCTCTGTTTGAAAACCCTTCGCCGGCCACCGCAATCCATGTAGGGGAGGTTGCTTGCACCCTCCCTCCCCTCGGGCGGGTCCAAGGACCCGCCCCTACGAAGAACCGTCCTGCCCATGGTCGATCCCCTTAAGGTCGTTTTCAAACAGAGCCTAGCCGCGTTCGAGGGCGCGCCGGGTAAACTCGGAGTCGTCCAGCGGGATATCGACCTGAAGATCCTGGAGAAGCATGCGTGTGCTGTGTTCCTTGTCCAGGGTCTCCATCAGCGTATCCGTGATGATCGTGTGCGCGCCGCGTTTCTCGAAGGCGCGTACGGTCAGGCGCTTGATAGGCTTGGGGGAGCGCGAATAGAAAAGGACCTGCACGGGGATGAAATTGTCCTTGCGGACCCATGCCTCGATACGATCGTACGGCTCGTCCGCCCCTTCAACGGCCGACTCGAGGACGTAGCAGTCCGTTCCCTCCAGGGCCTCGGTCCGCAGGAGACGCTGGGTGCCTTCGTCGAAGTAGTCCAGTTGGATGTCCGAGTAGGAGAAATCGCTGCCCACGAAACTGCGGTTCGTCTCGGCGCCGGCGATCCGCCGCGTGCGCTTGAGTTCGGGTAGGTACATCTGGATCACGGCGTCCTTCCCCGTTTCCTTCGTAATCAGGAAGGCGGTTCCCTTGACCTCGGGCGGCTCCACGAAGCGGATCACGGCGTCACCGGCATCGCCCGTGCCGCGGCGCTTGAGATCGAACACGCGCAGCCGTTCCCCGCCGCGCTTGTCCCGGAGGACCATGCGCACCTTGGCGGCCATCCGGGCCGGGAATTCGTGCTCGCGGACACGGCGGACGATCTCCTCGACCGGGAGGTTCTCGGCCACGGCGGGAAGGGGCCCCCAGAGAAGGAAGAGGGCAACCCAGACGGAGCGGGGTATTCTCATGTTCCCCTGCCTATCACAGAACCGGTCACGCGCTCAAACGACTCGTGGGGCTCGAGGTAGCGTTTCCATCGGGGCTTGTTCTACACTACCGGCGTGGAAAGGGTTGGCGTTCGCATCCAGAAAGAGCACGCAAAGTTCAGCGCCGGGCATTTCCTCGTTTTCGCGGACGGGACCTCCGAGCCGCTTCACGGCCATGACTACCGTTTGGCGGTGGAGGTGGAGGGTCGCCTCGATCGGCAGGGCCTGCTGATCGACTTCGGCAAGCTGAAAGAGGCGATGGAGCAGATCTGCCGCGAGCTCGACCTGCGGACGTTGCTCCCCACGCGCAATCGGTTCCTCAAGGTGGCGTCGGGGCCTGATACCGTCACCGCAAGGGTCGGAACGAAGCGCTACGAGCTGCCGAGGGAGGACACCGTCCTGCTGCCGATCGCCAACACCAGTTGCGAACTGCTGGCGCGGCATGTGTGTGAGACTCTTGGCCGGAGTCTGGGGCGGGCTTCCGGAGGCCGTGGTCTTCGCCGGATCCGGATCACTCTCGAGGAGGCGCCGGGCGAGCTGGCTATCTGCGAGCGGACGCTATGAGCGCGGGGGAGTCGCTCCCGAAGGAGGTGGCTCGTCGCGTGGAGGCGCTTGCCGCCGAGGGTCTGGAGGTGCCGGCGGAGCGATGGGTGGCGGTGGACGCCATCGCAAATGCGGTGTTGTCGGCCCTGGAGAAGAACTTGAAGGGATTCGACCCTGCGAGCATCCGGCGCGACCAGGTGCTCATGATCCCGGCGGCCTCGGGCGAAGAAGGTTGATCTTACTCGAGTCGGCGCGCGGCGGGCGCTCGGGGACGGGCAGTCCGGCGTGAATACCAACACGGGCTCACCGTCCCTTGGCGCTCCACCACGCCGGGACTGGCCTCTCTCCTTGGTGATCAGCGCGGGACCGGCCCTACCCGTCGTGCTTGCCCTCGGGCATCTGCTTGGCCTGTGGGGCCTTCTGCTGTCGCTCGCCGTTGTGGCCGCCTTTTCTGTGATACTGACCCGGCCCTGGCCACGGTCGAGAGCGCTGGAGGCGCTGAGCCTGGGCTACGGGTTGGCGCAGGCCGTTCTCTGGTTCGGCGTGGCGGACGCCTTCCTGCGGCCGATGGACCCGACGGGTTTCGCCCTCTGGTTGGGCATGTCCCTGGCCTACGTGCCCTTCGCGATGGTGGGAGGGCGGGCTTGGACATTGTATGTGGCTCTGTTCGCCCTGTTCTTGGGCTGGATCGGCTCTCGCATGGGCAAGCCTGTGGCCTACGGTGCGCTGGCGCTTGGTCTGGCCTGGGCGTGGCGTCGGCGGTGTCACTCCCCGGAGATCCTGCGGGCTTGGCCCCGCACTCTGCTCCACGCGCCGGTCCTCGCACTCCCGCTGGCTGGATTCGTGCTGGTGTTGCGCTTTGCCGAACGCGGTGACCTGGCGGAGAGGGTCTTGGCACAGCAGCAGGTGAAAGCCCTCTGGACGATTGGGAGCGAGAGTTGGCCGGCGACGCTGAGCCCTCAGGTGCGCTTTGTGATGGATCTCTGCGTGGCGGACGCGCTTCTTGTCGGAGCAGCCGGAAACGACCACGCAGCCTCCCTCGTGCGGTGGGACCGGAGGACCGGTGGGACGAGCGTCGGCCGCGCCATCCGGCGGAGTTCGAACATGGCGGCGGTGGACTGCGAGCGAGGCCGATTCTTCGTGGGCAGCGAGTCCACGCACGAGATCGTTGAGTACGCGCTCGATCGCGTAACGTCCACCGGTCAGGTGTGGAACATCCCGGGAAGCGAGCCGCGATTTCTGGCGCTGTTCGGGAAGGGGCGCTACCTCGCGGTGGTGGATGACGGAACATTCCGGCATCATCTTGTGGACACCTTCACCGGCTCGGTTCATCACCTCCCGGAGCTCCATCCCTCCAAGTGCGTCTTCGAGCGGAAGGGCGAACTCTGGGTGACGTGGGGCAGCCCGTCACGGCAGGGCGTCGGCTTCGACATCGTGAGTGTCGAAACGGGAAGCCCCGTGCTGAGGCAAAGCGGCCTGCTGTTCGGAGGCGCGGGCGCGACCGGCCCGGGCCGCATGCCGGCGGACGACCTGTGCACCTTTGACAGGGTCGGAGACCAACTGTTTTTCTCGGATCTCTTCTACGGCCGCATCACACGGTTACGGCTTACCCCCACGCCGGGCTTCGACCAACTGGATCTGGAACGGGGTGTGCGGTTCGTCGCGGTCGAGCCTTCCCGTCGGCTCCTGGCTGTGGCCAACTACGTCACGGGGAGCGTGGTCTTTCTCGGGGCGGACGATCTGTCCCGGCGGGGCGAGGTTTTCCTGGGGCCCCGAGTCCGTTGGCTCGACTTCTCCGCGGACGGGCGAAGTATGTACACGGCGTCGAGCACGGGGATCTTTGAGGTCGATCTTGGGCCGTATCTTCCAGAATCGGACCGGGCAGGAGGAACCCCGTAGTAACGGATCTTGAACCGTCCGGAACGCAGGAGATCGCCCAACCCGAACGGACATCTGTGAGAATGTGTCCCACTATGGCTCAGCGCCGGCCAGCCAGCGATGGGGTTCGATACGCAGGATGCCTCGATTCGTTCCCAGGTAGAGACGGTCATCACCTGGGGAGAAGACGACGCATCGGATTCGCCGCCCGATCGGTGTGCGCCGCACCGCAAGCCCGTCGTCGTGGCGGATCGCCCAGATTTCGCCGGTGAGCTCTCCGGCCGCGTAGACCAAACGCCGCCGAGGATCGACCGCGGGTCGCACGGATCCGAGCGGAGCCTGCAGCACGCGACGCACGCTCAGCGGTGTCTCGTCCACCTCGTAGATACGACCCCCGAACACCGAGGCCGCGAGGAGTCGCCCCGCCTCCGATGGGGCAAGCCCACGCACGGGCTCGGGAAAGACCAGTGTGTCCGTGATGGCCAGAGGGTCCATCGCAATCCTGAAAATCAGGGAGCTGTCCCCGATGCCCACAGGGCCGAGCAGGCCGAACAACCCTCCGGCAGAGAGGGCCAGCGAGTGGGAAGCACCCCTGAAACGAGTGAGCCCCAATTTCCGAAAGTCGAGCGACGCAACGGGTCCGGAGTGAACGGGTGAGAAGAGCGCGAGCCCGGGGGTTTCCCGATATGCGACGACGACATCGCCGCTATCCATCCTCCGCCAGTCTTGTGGCGTCACGAGCGGCATGCGCGAGATGTCCCACCGCATGAGCGTGTGGAGGGGATCCTTGCGAACAAAGAGGAGATAGCTACCGTCGAGATCGAGTGCAAGGAGCGGATCCTGAGGACCGCCCACGTCGAGCGCTCCCGGACGACCCGTGAGATGGAGGACATCAGGCGTTCTGCCGCCCAGATCGATTCGGGCCACTGCGGTACCGGCCGCGTCGGCGTAGAAGATCCGGCCGCGTGTGGCATCCACGGCCAGGTCTGCGACCCCCGGGGCCGGCAGGGTGCTTCCGTCCGCGGAGGTGGGCAGGATCTCTTCGAACCCGTCGGGCCAGTCGGGCTGTCCGAACGAGAACAGCGGGAGTGACCCGCCGACCTGGCGGAGTGCGACGGTTGCGACGAGGCCGGCGACCCCGACTCGCGCCGCCCAGAGCGCACGACCACGGCGCAAGAGCTCGATGCAGAGGAGCGGAGGGGCCGCCAGCACGGCCAGAGACGCCATCAAGTCGTTGCGGAACGTCGGCTCCAAGGCAAGCCACGCGTCATGCAGGAGCCAGATGAGAAGCACCGCCGCAGTCAGGACGCGACGCCCCAGCCCGATCCCTCCTATGAGTGCCATGGCCAGGACACCGAATGCCAGGGCATCGAGAGGTGAAGCCTGCGCCAGGAGCGCCAGACGACGGGGAGTGAGGTGCCATTCGAGAGGGAGCCAGGCGGCGGCACAACCCTCGCCCGGGGTACCCAGAGCGAACAGCAGCAGCAGAGCGACCAGCCCTCCGGGGAAGAGCACGTGTTCCGGGATCCGCTCCCTTTCACTGAGTTTCCCTCGTGTCACAGAGTAGACGCAGAGCGCGAGAAGACCCCCGCCACCGACGGCGACTCGCAGGGCGCCGCCCGGAAGATCGGTCGCCCCATCGCGGATGAGAAGCACTCCCTCCACCAGCACGTAGAGGAAGACGGTGTAAAGGAGGGCGTCGACTGCGAAACGGGCGAGGCGGGCAAGGCCTGGCGGTGGGGAGATCGGAGGCACGAGCGACATGCTACCGCAGCAGCCGGGGTGATGAAACTTGCGTGAAGGCTGTGGCGAAAGTCGGCATTGACTTTTGGTGAGCCGTTCCCTACACTTGCGCCCTCATGGACAGCTCCCAGAAGTGGTATCTCGTCAATGCCGAGGGCCAGATCGTGGGCCGGCTGGCGACCCGCATCGCCACGCTGCTTCGGGGAAAGCACAAACCGGAGTTCGCCCCGCATCTGGATATCGGCGATCACGTGGTTGTGGTGAACGCCGAGAAGGTGCGGTTCACGGGCGACAAATGGGACACCAAGATCTACCACCGCCATACGGGCTACCCCGGCGGCCTGAGGAGCGACGATGCCGCCAAGGTCCGGCGTGAGCATCCGGAGAGGCTTCTTCTGATGGCGGTGAGCGGCATGCTTCCCAAGAACAAGCTTCGCAAGAGGATGCTGGGTCGCTTGAAGGTCTATGCGGGGCCGTCGCATCCCCACCGCGCCCAGGAACCCCAGTCCATCTCATGGTAGACGAACCCGAGGTCGAGTCGCCCGCCCCGGCGGAAGTTTCGGAGCCGCCCGCGGAGGTTGTGCAACCGCCCCCCACGTCGGCCCAGCCCGTTCGCTCTTCGGGGCTCCATCACGCGGTGGGGCGGCGCAAGACCGCCGTAGCTCGCGTGTTCCTGCGCCCCGGCAAGGGGGTCATTCGGGTCAACCGGAAGGACTTCGAGGCCTACTTCGGCACGCCGGGTGCCTACCGGGCCATCGTGGAGGCGCCGTTCCGCGTAACGAGCACCGAGGGCCAGTTCGCCGTCTGGGCCAACGTGTCCGGCGGCGGCACGGCGGCACAAGCCCAGGCCATCCGTCACGGGATCTCGCGCGCCTTGGCTGAGATGAATGAGGACTACCATCTCCCGCTCAAGCGGGCCGGTCTCCTCACGCGTGATCCCCGCATGGTGGAGCGCAAGAAGTACGGCCGCAAGAAGGCGCGACGCGGCTTCCAGTGGACGAAGCGGTAGGGCGACCGCCGCTCCTCGCGCGCCCGCCGCACGTTTTCCCCACCCCACCGTGATTGTCTGTGGCTTCGCCTAGGCAACGCCGTCTCAGGTCCGGGCCGAAGAGCCCCGGCAAGTCCGCTCCCTCCTCGGTCGGGGTACGGGGGGAGGGGCGGGTGCGGATCGCCATCCTCGGCGCCACCGGCTACACGGGCTACGAACTCCTCCGAATCCTCCTGCGCCACCCCGGAGCGGAAATCACCGTGGTCACGTCCGAGAGAGACGCCGGCAAGCCGGTGGGGGATATTCATCCGAGTCTGCGGGGGCGGACCGATCTCGTCCTTGAACGGTTGGATGTGGAGAGGCAGGCGGGTCGCGCCGACGTTTTTTTCCTCGCGCTTCCCAACGGGCAGGCGATGCGTCTGGCGCCGCCCCTCCTCGATCGCGGCCGGCGCGTCATCGACCTTAGTGCGGATTTCCGATTTCGCGATCTCGGTACCTATCGCGCGACCTACGGGCCTCACGATGCGCCCGAAGAGAACAAGACGGCCGTGTACGGGCTGTGCGAGCTGCGCCGCGAGGAGATCCGACGGGCCCATCTCGTCGCGAATCCAGGCTGCTACGCGACGTCGGTGATTCTCGCGTTGGTCCCCTTTGCGGAGGCCGGTGTCACAGGGGAGGGGGCCGCGTCCGTGTGTGCCGCGTCGGGCGTGTCAGGCGCGGGTCGGCGAGGTGACGACAAGCCGTTCGTGAGTGTGAACGAGGGTTTCCACGCCTACAACCCCACGGCGCACCGCCACCGACCCGAAATCGAACAGGAGGTCCGCGCGTTGGGAGGCCGACGCGCCGCGATCAGCTTTGTGCCGCACCTGCTCCCCGTCACGCGCGGCATCCTCTCGACCATTGTGTTCAAACCTTCGCGCGCGGTGACCGTGGAATCGCTTGCCGGGATCCTGGAGAAACGCTACGCGGGGGAGCCTTTCGTTCGCGTCCGCCGGATCGAGGCCGCGTCGCCCGACATCCTGGACGTGCAAGGCACGAACTTCTGCGACCTTTGTGTCCACTACGATGCCGCCGCGGGCCAAGTGATCGTGTTCTCGGCTCTCGACAACCTTATCAAGGGGGCGTCGGGTCAGGCCGTCCAGAACATGAACCTGATGTGTGGGCTCGAGGAGAGTTGGGGGCTGTTGTAGAGAGCATGCTGGTTCGGTGCTGCGCCCGGTCGCTTCCGAAATCCGTTGCGCGGGGCCCCGGTGGGCCCCTATAATCGCGGGATGCTGGGAAAGCTGGGGATCCTTGTCGGGGGGGGGCCGGCGCCCGGCATCAATGGCGTCATCTCGGCCGTCACGATCGAGGCGGTCAACCGCGGGCGCGAGGTCGTCGGCATCCGAGACGGATTCCGCTACCTCGTTCGAGGCGACATTTCACAGGTTGACACCCTGACGATCGAGGAAGTGTCCCGAGTCCATCTGCAGGGTGGGTCCATTCTCGGCACGTCCCGTGAAAACCCGACCAAGAGCCCGGAGAAGATGCGCAACGCCATTCAGGCGATCGAGCGGCTCGGGATCGACGCGCTCGTCACGATCGGCGGTGAAGACACGGCCAGTTCCGCCTATCAACTGGAAGTGGCCGCGAAGGGGCGTTTGCGGGTCGTCCACGTCCCCAAGACCATCGACAACGACCTTCCCCTTCCGGGCAACGTGCCGACGTTCGGTTTCGAGACGGCGAGACACGTGGGAACGCTCCTCGTTTCCAACCTCATGGAGGATTCGCGGACGACCCGCCGCTGGTTCTTCGTCGTCGCCATGGGCCGCTCGGCCGGGCATCTCAGTCTCGGGATCGCCAAGGCCGCCGGCGCCACGCTGGCCGTCATCCCCGAGGAGTTTCCGAATGGGACTACGCTGGACGCGCTGTGCGCCATTCTCGAGGGCTCCATCATCAAGCGGCTGGCGATGGGGCGGGAGTACGGGCTCGCGGTGATCGGCGAGGGGGTGGCGGAGAGGCTCAAGCTGGACGACGTGGGGGCGGCCGACGAGATCCGCCGGGACGAACATGGCCACGTGCGGCTCGCCGAAATAGGTTTTGCGGAGATGCTCAAGCGGCACGTCGAGAAAACGCTCAAGGCAAGGGGGCTGACCGTCGCGATCACGGACAAGAACGTGGGCTACGAGCTTCGCAGCGCGTCCCCCATCCCCTTCGACGCCGAATACACCCGCGATCTCGGCTATGCCGCGGTGAAATTCATCCACGAGTCCGGGGCGGGCGCCATGATTGCCGTGACGGGCGGCAAGACCGTGCCCATCCCGTTCCGCGAAATGGTGGACGAGGGTACGGGCCGGTCGCGCCTGCGTTTGGTGGACCTCCGTTCGGACGGCTACGAGGTAGCGCAACGCTACATGATCCGGCTTCGCAGGGAGGATTTCGAGGACCCCGCCGAGTTGAAACGGCTGGCGCAGGCCGCGCGGATGAGTACCGAGGCCTTCATCGAGCGCTATCGGCCGATCGCCGTCTGAGCGGTTGCCGCGCGCTCGTCCCCAACCGCCTTTGAAGAGAGGACGAGTCGCACCGATAGCGGAAATACGGCTGTGGCGGGGCGAACTCTGGTTTTCAGCGCGCCGCGTGGGAGGGGCCTACGAGCTCTCGTGGACGCGTGCCGCGACGGCCGCCATCTCCCTCGATGGGCGGCGCGTTCGATTCCGGTCGGTGCAGGGGGCAGCCCCCGTCAGCCTTGCTCTTGTCCGCCGGATGGTTCGAGCCTATGCCTTCAGCCTGCGAGGTGTCGAGAGCCTCCACGCCACCACCATCGCCAAGGGCACCGCGGCCGTCGCTCTGCTCGGCCCCTCCGGCGCGGGCAAGTCCACGCTGGCGGCGTACCTTGTCCGCCGGGGATGGCACCCCCTCTCGGATGATGTCCTCTGGCTGAAGTTGCGCCGGGATGGGGTGTGGCCGACGCGCACCCTGCCGTGGCTCAAACGAGTGCCGGCGAAAGGGGGCATCTCCCGAGGCGTCGTATTCGATCCGAACCTCGGGAAAGAGATCCTCATTCCCGGACGCACGGCCGGGCCTCGCCGCGTGCGCGCCTTCGTCCGGCTCGATCGTCGCCCGCGGGGGAGGGTGCAGGTGGAGCGCTTGCGTGGGGCGCGGGCGGCGGCCGTGCTTGCCGTGAACGTGTACAACGAGCTGCTCCGCCCGCCTCGGGTGAGGGTGGCGCAGCTCCAGTGGGCCTGCCGTCTTGCCGAGCGCGTGCCCGTCTGGAGGCTGAGATTTCCGTCGGGGATGGTGCACCTGCCACGGGTCGCCGGCACGATCCAGAATATCCTTGCCGGCGGTCCCCTCCGGCCCGGCATTTCCCCGTGAGCGGGCTCTGCGGTCTCGTCGCCTTCGACCGCGAGCCGCGGGGACCGGACCTTCACGCGATGCTCTTCATGCTGAGCCATCGTGGAGTTGGCGATCCGGGCTTGTGGACGGGGAGGCGCGCCGCCCTGGGCTGGTGGGAGCGTTCCACATCGGAACCCGAGCGCCGGACCGTTCAACCCCTGCGGGCCAGCTCGACGGGTCATGTCCTGGTTTTCGATGGCCGCCTCGACAACCGAGACGAACTCGTGGAAAGCCCGGCGCTTGCCCGTGCCGGCGATGCCGAGATCGTGCTGGATCTCTATGCGCGGCGCGGGCCCGAGGCGTTCGATGCACTGCTCGGAGACTTCGCCCTCGCCCTGTGGAACGGCGAGAAGGAAACGCTTCATCTGGCGCGGTCTCCGCTGGGCGTACGCCCCCTCTTCTGGTGCATCACGCGAGACCAGTTCCTGTTTGCGTCCGAGGCGAAGGCCATCCTTCCGGTTCACGGCGTTCCGCGCGAGTTGGACGCGCCCTCGCTTCGCAGAAAAGCGCACGTGCGTTCTCGCGACTGCGGTGAAACCTTCTTCAAAGCTATCCGCCGCGTGGTCCCCGGCACACGCATCGAGCTGCGTGCGGGCTCCGTCTCGGTTTTCCCCATCTGGCGACCCGACGTGTCACGACGGATCGCCAAGCCCGATTCGCGGGCCTATCAGGAAGCTTTCGTGCGGATCCTCCGAGAGGCTGTCCGGTGCAGGCTCCCCGCGCGTGGCCATGCGGCTGTCTTGCTCTCAGGCGGGGTTGATTCTGCGGCCGTCTCGCTCATGGCAGGAGAGGCCGCGCGTGCCGCGTCGTGGGCGAACCGCGCAGAGGCCTATACGTGGGTATCGGATGATCTGCCGGAAGAGCAGTCGGCTGCTCGGGAGGCCGCAGCGCGTGCCGGCGCGACTCACGTCGAGGTGCGGATAGACCGCCTGGATCCGCGCGCGGAACTCGACCAGAGAGTCTTCGAGTTGGAATCCCCATTCGTGGATGCGGAGTGCAATTGGTTTCGGGCCCTGATGAGGGAGGCTTCGCAGCGCGGGGCCACGGTTCTCCTGAGCGGGCTGTGGGGGGACGAGACGATGCGGTGTCATGCTCGCCCCGCGGACCTCCTCTCAACCGGCCGTTGGTCGGCAGCCTGGGGGGAGCTGAGAGGGATGGTGCCGGGTGACTTCCCCAACCTCTGGTTCGGTTTGGAATACTCGCTGAGGGCGCTGCTCCGCCCCGACAGGCCGGCTCTGCGGTTCCGGACGCGGGCGCAAAGGGAACTGCATGAACGCGCGTGCGGTCCACACAGTGTTCGTCGGCTCGAGGAGTGGGAGCGTGCCGCGGCGTGGGCGGGGCTGGAACTGCGCGTGCCTTTTCTCGACCGCCGACTGCTGGACCACCTGCTGGCCATCCCCGCCGAGGAACGCGGCGGGAAGCGTCTGCTACGAGAGGGGTTGGCCGGTCATCTGGGGGAAAGATGGGCGAGTCCCAAGGTGGCCTCCGAAGCACGCACGGATTTTCTGATGGGGCCTTTCCGCCAAACCGAAGGGAGAAGTCGCGACACGGGCCGTGCCTTTCATCACTGGGACGAGCACACGCTCCAACTGTTCCGGCAGGCCTTCGGTTCCTGAAGTTTCGCCGCCGGCTCACCCGCCGAAAACCTACGAGCTCCCCGGTGGAGTCTTGCTCTTCCCCAACTCAGTACGGTTCCCCCCCTTGGTCGCAGCAACTTCGTGCAGTTGGCCCATGTCAATCAGGCGGGGAGGGGAGTAGGGGCGACGGTGTCGGCGGTGCCCTACCTCGGGTGTTGCTCCGCGTGCTTTTCTCCCGTCAGTCCGAACCAGTTCGCCTCCCACTCGGCCCGTGTGTGGCGCCGCCATTGCTCCGTTCGCTCCGAGAATGTCCGACCTGTGAATCCAGCTTCTTCGAGTTTTTCGCTCCAAAAGCTCGTATAGTCGCATTTCCCCACGCGCTGCGCAACCCTTTCAGGTAGGACGCCCTTCAAGGCATCTCGAAGCAGCGGCTTGTCCATTCCCTGATGGATTCGGACGCTGGCGGGTAGGGAAAAGAGGAGGTCGATGAGGCGTTGGTCCCTGAAAGGCAGTCGGATCTCGACCCCTTGCGCCGCCGCGTTCATGTCCCACGACTCCAGCGTCATCACTTGGTAGAGGTTGAAAAGCGCTACGTGCATCTCCATTTGGTTGCAGGTGTGATAGCGTGCGGAGGGCTCTCCCGGCAGCAGGCGATTGGGAAGGAGAAGAAACCGCGCGACGCGCCGGATGAGATCCTCAAGCGGCGGGCCTCCACCGCGGCGGAATGCCCTCGTCTCTCTCCAGAACCGGATCCACCGGCCCTCTCTGAGAAGATCCGCCAGATAGGCCCATCCGGTCATGGCCTCATCTCCAGCGTAGCCCATCAGGAGGACGCGCGAGCCGAGGGCGTGAACGGTTCCAAAAAGCCTCTCACCAAACGCTTCGTCTTCTTTCTCCACAAAGGGTGATTCCAGCCGCCGGACCATGTCCCCCAGGCGGTGGCCCACGCGGAGCGGGCCGAAGTCAACCACCGTGTTGGGGAGGTCCCATCGCTCGCAGACCTCGCGGACGTACTCCATCTCGTTCGCATAGGGTCCCGGCAGCACCGACAAGGCGTGGAGGGACGCGCCGGACGCCCCCTGCCGCACGAGGTGGGCGGCGCCACACGCGATCGAAGAGGAGTCGAGGCCGCCGGAAAGCGCGATCACCGCCGGGCCGGAGGAGGGGAGGCGAACACGAACGGCCTCCAGGAGGCGGTCCCGGAACTCACTCAGGTGCGCCTCACGGGGGTGGCGGGTCGGCGTGCCGGACCACGGACCCCAGAAACGCCGCCGGTGGAGGCTTCCCCCCTCGTGCCAGAGGATCTCTCCCGGCACGACGCGCCGGACGCCCTCGAAGAAGGTCTCCTCCAAGCCGCGGAACCTGAAACGCGTGTACTCGGCGAGGCGCTTCCGGCAGGGCCGACGCGGCGCATCGGGGAGGGCGAGGATGGCCTTGCATTCCGAAGCGAAGGCGAGGCAGCGCGAGCCGATCCAATAGAAAAGGGGCTTCATCCCCATCGCGTCTCTTGCGAGGATCAAGCGGCCCGCCGCGCGGTCCCAGAGGGCGATCGCGAAATCTCCACGGAGTTGCTCGGGGAAGTCCAGCCCGCACCGGCGGTACTCGCTGATCACCCGTTCCACCGGGGACTCCGTGACCGCCTCAGGCCCGATCACGCCGTCGAAGCGCCCATCCGCGACGAGGTGGAGGCCGCCCCCTGCGAAGGGCATGGGGGAGCGTTCGTCCACACGCATCAGGCGATGGCCCATGGCCATGGCTCCGTCGGTGAGAACCGCGCTGCCGTCCGCTCCTCGGTGGGCGATCGTCGCCAGCATCTCCCGAACCGCGCCGGCATCCGCCCGACCGCCATCGAGCCGGAGGATGCCGGCAACGCCGCTCACGCGCGCCTCAGCAATCCGTGTCTCACAAGCAGCCGGGCGAAGGCCAGCAGATCCCGCGTGAGCCGGCGCGATCCTACGCGATGACGTGCGAGCAGCCGAGCGCGAGCCAACCCCAGCCGCCGGCCCCGGAGGATCTCCTCCCAGAAATCCCTCCCGACGGGATCCAGGCCGAAGTAACGCCCTTTCCGGGTCTCGACGATCAAGCACTCGCCGCCCGCCTTCCCGTAGGCCACCGCCGCCGGCAGCGTGAATCTCGACGCCAGAGAGACCCTTGTCCTTGCCACTCGTTTCCAGAATAGCAGGCCAGAGACCCCTGGTCACTCGGCAGGGCGGGACTACTCCCGATGGGTGATGGCGTGAGCCCATCGAAGTTCCAAGGTGTGTGGAGGCCGGTAGCGATAGTTGGCAGTGGAGCCGCGTCCAAGCTCTGCATCTCCCCGGGATAGCCTGAGAAACGTGATGAAGCTCACTTCAAGCCCGGGATGACGTTGACCGAAGATGCTTAGAAAGCATTGGCGGTGGCAACGGTTAGGGCAGGATCAATAACGTGACAGGAATCACATTCGCGCAGGATATGTGCCACTGTGTAAGCAAATTAGACACAGATGTAGAAGTTTCCATGTTTGAGCCCATTTCCGCGATTGCAACCGCGACTTGTATTGAAATGCTATCTGATGTAGATATGTTGTGTGATAGATGTGTTTTCGCCTGTGGCATCGTTATTGCTGGTCAAGGGAGAAACTGGGCGTGACTGACATGCGCGAAAAGCTTTCACCGGTGGACCCGACGATCGGGACACCGCCGGAAGTGCTGGCAGAGCGGCGTGATCGGACGTCGGGCCTGTTTGCCGAGTCCGAGAGGAGGCTTGCGGAATATCTTCGAGCACTCCATGGGGGAAGCGCGGTCAGTCCATCGCCCCTGTCCGGCTTGGTGGCCGTTGTGACCGAGGAGTTGTTCGGCGGCCGCGACCAAGCGTTGGAGAAAGTCTTCTACTTTTCCGAGCGTGCCGCGGATCCCTCTCTTCGGACGGCCCGCCACTCGCTGAACGTGGCGGTGCTCTCCTGCGCACTCGGCGCAGAACTCGAGTTCCGCCCCGAGAGGCTCCGCATAGCGGTGGGCTGCGCGCTCGTGCACGACGTGGGTGTCCTCTCGCTGCCTCCGGATCTCGTGGAGCGCCCTCGACCGCTTTCGGCCGAGGAGTTCGGGAAGCTCCGCGAACATTGCGGCATCACCCGAGACCTGCTGGCTCGCCGCGGTGGGGATGAAGCGGCATTGGCCCAGCTCGTCTATCAAGCCCAGGAGAGGTACGACGGCAGCGGCTACCCGCTCCACTTGGCGGGCGAGGACCTGGATGATGTCGCGCTGGTGCTGGGTTTTTGCGACACGATCGAGGGGCTCACGCACGACCGCCCGCAGAGGACCGCCCGGACCTTCATGCAGGCTGTGGAACTTCTGCTGAGCGAGGCGCGGGACCGGTTCCCGGAGTACATGTGGATCGCCGCCTTGGGCGCGTTCACTCTCTACCCGCCCGGCAGCATCGTGACCCTCTCCTCGGGAAGAGTGGCTCGCGTCCTGCGAACGCACAGTGAGGCGCCCATGAGGCCGGTGGTCGAAATCCTGGGGGATCGTACGAGCCGGCAGCCCCAACTGGCGGACCTGAGGCATCTGCCGTTCGTCCATATCACCGGCCAGGTCTCAGCGCCGCCTCGAGGCGTGCTTCCCCCAAGGCCCGAAGACGCGCCCTCGGCAACCGCATCCTCCATCGGTTCGGCGGGTTAGTCGAGACCTATGAACAACCGCGGGGCGGCGCCGGAAGGCAATCTCTTCCTCGATCTCGTCCGCGTCGCCCGCAAGCGGAGGTGGATCATCGTGGTGACGGCCCTCGCAGCGCTTGCCGTGGGATGGAGCTACGCAAAGGGCCGCAAACCCGCCTACCAGGCGCGCGCCACCATCGAATTCGAGAAGCCGCCGGCCACCGCCCTGGGCCAGTACGGCTGGTCCGATGACGCGCTCGACCTCCAAACGGAGCTCGAAGTCATCACGAGCCTTCCCGTTCTCCTCGAAGTGGCTAAGCGCTTGGGCGAGGTCCCCGTCGAGCTGTCGGTCGCGGATATCATGCACGATGAACCGACGGTCCGCAGGCTCAAGGCCCATGAAAGTCAGCTCAGGGTCCGGTCCCGGGGGGGCACGCGCCTTGTCGATATCATCGCCACCTCCAGCGAACCCCAACAGGCGCGCGACCTTGCCAACGCCGTGGCGGACACGTTCAAGGGATATCGTCTCGAGCAGGCGTTTCGAAAGAGCGCGGACACCAAGGACATCAGCCGCCGCTATCAGGAACGTCTCGATGGGCTCCTGGCGGAGGCGGAGGAGAAGGTGCGCCGGCATCGCGAGGAGCACGGGCTGGTCGGCGTGGATGCCGCTGTCAGCGTCAACCTTGGCCGGCTGGCGGCTCTCGAGGAGGAGGAGGCACGTCTCGCACGGCAGGTACAGCAGGCCGAACGGCTCATTCAGGTTCTTTCCGAGGGGGCGTTCCTCGATGGCGACACGCTGCCCTCCCTGGAGTGGCGCGATGCCCCGCCCGAGTACCAATCGCTGAGATCGCAACTGCTGGAGAGCGTGTTCCAGTACCGGGACCGGGCTCACGGCTGGACCGCCGAGCACCCCGAGGTGCAGGAGGCCAGGTCGCGCGCGGAACGCCAGATCGAACAGCTGTCCGTTCTCCTCGCCCGCCAAATCGAGGATCTGCATGAGCAGCAACGGCAACTGGGGGAAAGTCGGGACAGGCTCCAGGAGCGCAATGGCGCCGTCATCCGTGAGGACATCGAGTTGGCCCGGCTCCAAAGACAGGTCGATCGCTACCGGACGATGATCGATTCGGTGGATGCCGCCACGCAGCAGGCGCAGCTCAGTGGAGCCATCCAGAGCAGCAACGTGCGCCTGGTCGAATATGCGCTCCTCCCCTCGCGCCCCATCGAGAGGCTCAGTATGTTGCCTGCCGCGTCCTTCGCGGTCGTCGGGATCATCCTCGGCATCGCGCTGGCCTTCCTCAGGGAGTCCCTCGATTTCTCCCTCGACACCGTGGCCGATGTCGAGCGCTTCCTGGGCATCCCGGTGCTCGGGATCATTCCCCATTTTGAGCTGCGCCAGACCATCGAACAAGAGAAGAAGCTGCGCCGGAAAATCCCCCGCCTCACCAATCTCGATCATGCCGTGAACATGGTTGTTCACTTCTGGCCCAAGTCCCCTGTGAGCGAGTCGTTCCAGAGCCTGCGGATGCTTCTGCGGCGGCGGGAGAACATGAGAGTGATCCTCGTGACCAGCGCCACCCCGCAGGAGGGCAAGTCCTTTGTGGCGGTGAACCTGGCCCTCTCCTTCGCGCAGGGGCAGATGCGGACCGTGCTGGTGGAGGCCAACACCCGGCGCCCGACCCTCCACAAACGGTTTCCCGTGAGCCGAGGCCCGGGCCTTACGAACATCGCCTCCGAGGGTATGAGCTGGAAAGACGTGGCGAAGGGCATCAAGCATTTCATATACGGGGGAATTGATCTCACCTCGCTCGAAGCTTCTCCGGGCCTGGACAACCTCCACGTGATCAATGCGGGACCCACCCCCGTGCATCCGCCCACGACGCTCGATCTCCTGACTCAGCGCGGACTTCTCAATGAGCTGCGCGAGGCCTTCGATGTCATCGTGGTGGATTCCCCGCCCACGCTGCCGGTGGCGGACGCCTCCGTCCTGGCTCCGTACGTGGACGGCATCGTGCTCGTCTACCACCTGGGCAAGACGGCCCGCGACGTCACCCTGCGGACGCTCGACCACCTGCGCGGCGCCCAGGGCAAGATTGTCGGCATCGTGCTCAACGACGTGGACTACCACGGCCCCTACTTCTACTCGCGCTACGCGTACCGCTACCCCTACCTGCGCTACACCCCAGATGAGGACTACCGCCGCAGAAACGCGTTCGAGAAGCTTCGTGACTTTGTAACGACCCGCGCGCGGCGCCGCGGCGGCCGCCTGCGGCGGCAGCCGATGTCACCCGACACCTGGGTGCACTGAAGGCCTTCCCTTTCCCTCGCAGCCCGGGCGGAAACGGGGGGGGGGCTACACGGCGGCGGCAGGGGGATCGCCCGAGTGGCCGGTGGACTGCGGGCTGAAGAGGGTCTTGTAGGTCGTTTCGAGGAGGAAGGAGCGGAAGGCCTCGGCCATTTCCTGCTGTGTTCGAGGGGGATCGCCGTTCAGGAGCGGTGTGAGCGACGGGCCGAAGATGAAGAAGTAGGAGGCGGATCCCAGAGTGTGCAGAAGGAAGCGGATGTCGACCGGGGGTGCCGTTCCCTCTTGGCTCCGTTGGCGGAAGAAACCGAGGACCCGATCGAAGAGGGGGACGACGTAGCGGGCCATGGTCTTGCGCACCCGGGCGGGGTTGTCGAGTTGCTCGCGGGTGAGGAGCTTGAAGAAATCAGGGTAGGTTTGGAGGCGGTCCACGTACCTGCTGACGAGCAGGGCCACCTTGTGGCGGTCGTCGACATCCATGTCCAAGATGCTCATGAAGGCCCGCTCGAGGTCCTTTGCGCCGCGCTCGAGGAGCGCTTCGTACAGCGCCTCTTTTGAACGGAAGTAGTACAGGAGGCTGGGGGTGGCGATGCCCACGGCCTGGGCGACTTCGCGCAGGCTCGTTCCGGCGAATCCCTTCCGGGCGAACAGGCCCTCGGCCGCCTTGAGGATGCGGCTGCGGGTTCGCGGTGCAGGGGCGCTCTTCATCTAACGACAATTAGGTACGAAGAGGATACCCGAATGCGGTGTGCAAGTCAACGAGCCATAAGCGCAGTAAATATATATCAATTACAATATATCATGATGGGACATAGAGGAGGACAAAAAGCCTTGACAAGAAGGGCGCGTTCGGATATGAGCTGCCTAATGAGGATTAGGTTGATTCGTGCGGTTCTGAGCCGTGATGACTGAGAAACTGATCGTCGCCAACTGCAGCGGCTTCTACGGAGACCGCCTGTCCGCCGGTCGGGAGATGGTTCGGGGTGGGCCGATCGACGTGCTGACAGGGGACTACCTGGCCGAGCTCACGATGGCGATCCTGTATCGCAACAAGATGAAAGACCCGAAGACGGGCTATGCGACGACGTTCCTGCGCCAGATGGAAGAAATCATAGGCGAGTGCCTGAACAGGGGAATCCGCGTGGTCTCCAACGCGGGCGGACTCAACCCGAAGGGCATGGCGGAGGCCTTGGAGGGGATCGCGAGCAAGTTGGGCCTTCGGCCCCGAATTGCCTACATCGATGGTGACGATCTGGTCGGTCGGCTGGGCGAGTTGCAGTCCGCGGGTGAGCCCCTGGCGCACATGGACAAAGGAATCCCGCTCTCGCAGGCGCAGGGGACGGTGGTGACCGCGAACGCGTACCTGGGTGGCTGGGGCATTGCCGATGCGCTGGGCCGTGGCGCGGACATCGTGGTGTCCGGGCGGGTGGCTGACGCGTCGCTGGCCGTCGGCCCGGCGGCGTGGCGGTTCAACTGGAAAACGGACGACTGGGATCGGCTGGCTGGGGCGGTGGTTGCGGGGCACATCATCGAATGCGGGCCGCAGGCGACGGGTGGGAACTACCCGTTCTTCGAGGAGGTGCCTTCGCTGGAGAACATCGGTTTCCCCATCGCGGAAATGCACGAGGACGGCTCGTGCGTGATCACGAAGCACCCGGGGACGGGCGGTGCGGTTACGGTCGGCACGGTGACGTCGCAGCTTCTCTACGAGATCGGTGGACCGGCGTACATGAATCCCGACGTGGTGGCGCGCTTCGACATGGTCAGCCTCTTGCAGGAGGGTGAGGACCGCGTGCTTGTCCGCGGCGCGCGCGGAGAGGCGGCCCCGGCGACGGCCAAGGTCTGCCTCCACCTGCTGTCGGGAGCGCGGAACGCCATGACGGTGGTCCTTTGCGGACTTGATATCGAGCGAAAGTACGAGACCGTGAAAGCGGCCCTCCTCAAGGCATTGGGGGGGGAGGGTGCGTTCGACAGAATCGAGATCCGGCTCGCGCGGGCGGACCGGGAGAATCCGCGAACCAACGAGGAGGCGTGGGCCTTCATGCAGGTGGCGGTCTGGTCACGGGATGGCGAGCGGGTGGGGCGACGGTTCTCCTCGAAGGTCATCGAGATCGCGATGGAGACCGTGCCCGGCGCGAGCTTCTTGAATCCACCCGGCGACGGCGTGCCCGCGATCGTCTATTGGCCGGCTCTCGTGAAGGCCGACCGCGTGTTGCAGATGGTGCATCTGGATGGAGAAACACGGACGATCGCGTCTGCGACCGCTGGGGGGGAGGGGGCGAAGCTTCCGCTTGCAGCCCCCCTGCCCGCGCGGCCGATGGCCGGACGGACGCGGCGCGTGCGCCTCGGTCGGATCTTCGGTGCGCGATCGGGCGACAAGGGGGGCCATGCAAATCTTGGCGTCTGGGGGCGGACGGAAGAGGCGTTCGAGTTTCTTCGGGACTACCTGATCGCAGGGCGGCTGAAGGAACTTTTGCCGGAAACGGCGGCGTTCGAGATCGAGCGTCACGAGTTCCCGAATCTGCTCGCGTTGAACTTTTTCATCAGGGGCATTCTCCAGGATGGCGCGGCGGCCTCGACGAGGTGGGATCCGCAGGCCAAGACGTTGGCCGAGTACTTCAGGGCGAAGGTCGTCGAGGTTCCCGAAGCGCTGCTGGATAGGTCAGGTCGTGAGTGAGGTGCCCATGAGCCCATCCCAAGAAGATATCCGACTCGAGCGCCGAGACGGCGTCGCGTTCGTCACCATCTGCCGGCCGGAGCGGCTCAACGCGCTCAGCCCGCCGGCTGCCAGGGAACTGCGCGAGAAGCTCCAAAAGGCGGTGGCCGACGAAGAGGCGAAGGTTCTTGTCCTGTCGGGATCGCCTCCGGCCTTCTGTGCGGGGGCGGACTTGACGTGCGCCTCGGCCGGCGTGCCCGAGGGAACCTTCGAGAACGACTTCAACGGCATGATCCACGTGCTGGTCGAGTCGCCCAAGCCCGTAATCGCGCGGATAGACGGGCCGGCGGTGGGCTACGGGATGAGTCTTGCCCTCGCGTGCGACTTCCGGGTCTGCACGCCCGCATCCTACTTCTGTCTCGCCTTTGCCAAGATCGGCCTGATCCCGGACGGGGGAGCGACCTGGCTGCTGCCCCGTTTGGTCGGCGTGGGTCGGGCGATGGAGATGACCCTCACGGCCCAGCAAGTGGACGCGGACTCGGCGGCGCGGATGGGCCTCGTGGGCCGCGTGGTTCCCCCCGAGGAGTTGGATGGCGCCGTCGGCGATCTCGCGCAACGGCTGGCCCGCGGCCCGGGCTTGGCCTACGCCTTGGGCAAGGAGTGCATCCAGAAGGGGTTGGAATGCAACCTTAAGGAGGCGCTGAATCGCGAGATGAAGTACCAGCTTCGCCTCATTGGCTCGGAGGATTTTTCGGAAGGCGTTTCGGCGTTCCTCGAGCATCGGAAGGCGGTCTTTCGAGGTCGGTGAGAGGCCGCTATGGAGGTTCTCCCCACGAAGGTCGACACGTCGAGCCGCGAGTACCGCGAGAACTTCGACGTCAACACGGCCCTCGCCTCCGAACTGAAGAACCGTCTCCGGCAGGCGCGGGAGGAGCGTTCCGAGCGGGCCCGTGCGCGACACGCCGAGCAGAACAAGATCCCCGTTCGGAAGCGGATCGAGATGATTGTGGACACCGGGACGCCGTTCCTGGAGATCGCTCCGCTGGCCGCCTACGGCATGTACGACGGGAAGATCCACGCCGCCGGAAGTATCAGCGGAGTCGGCATCGTGCACGGACGCGAATTCCTCATCACCGGCAACGACGCCACGATCAAGGGCGGCGCCCTTTTTCCGATGACGGTCCACAAGATCCTGCGCGAGCAGGAGATCGCGATGGAGAACCGGCTCCCCATGATCATCCTGGTGGATTCGGCAGGCGCCTACCTCCCATTGCAGGATGAAGTGGGTGTGGCAGGTGGGAGGATGTTCTACAACCAGGCGATCATGTCAAAGATGGGCATCCCCATGATATGCGCGGTGCTTGGCCACTGCACGGCCGGCGGCGCGTACATTCCGGCCATGTCCACGTACGTCGTGATGGTCAAGGGCACGAGTGCGATTTTCCTCGGGGGTCCGCCGCTGGTGCGGGCGGCGACAGGCGAGAGCGTGACTGCGGAGGACCTTGGCGGCGCGGCGGTGCACTGCGGGGTCTCCGGCGTGAGCGACTTCTTTGCCAAGGACGAGACGGAGGCGCTCCGGATCGTCCGCAGCCTGGCGGAGAACGTGAGCGTGCAAGACAAAACGAGGATCCCCTGCCGCCAGCCACGTCCACCCCTATACGACGCGCAGGAGTTGTACGGCGTCATCCCCAAGGATCTCCGCCGGCCCTTCGAGGTTCGGGAGGTGATCGCGCGGCTAGCGGACGGGAGCGAATTCGAGGAGTTCAAGGCGCGCTGGGGCCGGTCGCTCGTGACGGGGACGGCGTACATCCACGGATACAAGGTGGGGATCGTGGCCAACAACGGCGTCCTGTTCTCGGAATCGGCGCTCAAGGGGACGCAGTTCATTCAGATCTGCAACCAGCAGCGGGTGCCGCTGCTCTTCCTGCAGAACATCGTGGGGTTCATGGTGGGGAAGGAGTACGAGAGGCGGGGGATCACGAAGGACGGACACAAGATGGTGGCCGCCGTGTCGTGCTCGGTGGTCCCGAAGTTCACGGTGGTGATCGGCGCGGCCTCGGGGGCGGGGTACTTTGCGATGTGCGGCCGGCCGTACGGCCCGCGGTTCATGTGGTCGTGGCCTAATTCGCGGCTGTGCATCATGGGCGGCGAGCAGGCGTCGCAGGTCCTCATCCAGATCAAGAGAGAGCAGCGGGAGCGGGAGGGGGGGGCGCCGCTCTCCGAGGAGGAAGAGGAGGCCATCCGCCGGCCCATCATGGAGACATTCGAGAGAGAATCGAGTCCTTATCACCACACGGCGCGGTTGAGGGATGACGGTATCCTGGATCCGGTCGAGACGCGGGACGTGCTCCGGACGGCGATTTCGGTTTCGCTCAATGCGCCAATCCCTGAGCCGGGATACGGCGTGTTCAGGATGTAAGAGGTTCATGAGGGGAAAGGAGCGAGTCTGATGGCGGATCTTGAGTTCGAGGTGTTGGAAGGGATCGGGCGGATCTCGATCAATCGGCCGGACAAGCGCAACGCGTTGAACAACGCCGTGTTGGAGGGGATCGCGGCGGCCGTCTCGCGGGCCAACACCGATCCGGCAATTCGACTCCTCACGCTTGGCGGGGTGGGAGATAAGGCGTTCTGCGCGGGGGGCGACCTTCAGGGGATGCGGGAGGCGGAGCAGAGCGGGGGCGTGGCGCTCCATTTCTTTCACGCGAAGTACGTCGAAGCCGTGCGATCGCTGACCTCGTCGGCGGTGCCGGTGATCGGCCTGGCGAACGGCGACGCACTTGCGGGCGGGTTGGGGCTCCTCTTGGCCTGCGATTTGGCCGTGGCGGCGGAGAGCGCTCAGTTCGGACTACCCGAAGTGAATGTGGGTTTGTTCCCGATGGTGGTCATGTCTGTCCTTTTCAAGAACATCGGGCGGAAGAGGGCGCTGGAGTTGACGCTCCTCGGAAACCGGATCTCCGCGGGTCAGGCACTCGAGTGGGGCCTGCTCAACAGGGTGTTCTCGAAGTCGAATTTCGAGAAAGACGCGGCTGAGTTCGTGCGGCAATTCGCGTCCAAACCGGGCATGGTGATGCGCCTTGGAAAGTCCGCCTACAACGCCGTGGATGGAATCGATCCGCGCACCATTCACGCGTACCACATGAGCGCCGGGAGCCTCACACACGCGGAGGACTGCCGCGAAGGTATCGCGGCGTTTCTGGAGAAGCGCGAGCCGAAGTGGAGGCACCGGTAGGGCGTTCGGAGCGGTGCGGGCTGGAGGGATCGGCTGGGCTGGCGGGGTGGAGGCGCCGGGAGTTGAACCCGGGTCCGGGGCTACTCTAAGAGTGACGCCTACGCGCGTAGTCGGCGTTTTGAGTTAGCCCGTCGGGCTCGCACCGACGCGATCCCTTCGGGCGAGGCCCCCGTTATGTTTCGGCCGGTGCCCGGAGGCCGGAACACCGGCTTATCCCGCTGGATGACGTCCGTCCCGTCCCCGCGGGAGTGGGGCGGGGGGACGCCTTACGGCCTACTGACTAAGCCGCGAGGGGTAGTGCCTGTTCGGCGTTTATTGGTTCTCCCCCACTTACCCGGAGAGAGCTAGGGCGCGCCATCGCTCCTTTCGTAACCCCGTCGAATCCAGTACGCCCCCATACGCATAGCGTAAAGGGTAAAGAGTGAAGTGTAAAGTGTGAGAGGGAGGAGCGGTCAGAAGGTACCTCCGGGCCCTTCTTGCACTTCACCCTTTGCGAACAACCCTCGTTTCCTGCCGCAACTCCCGCAAAAGATCCTGTTTCTTGATTTCGTCCCGGCGATCCGGCCCTTCCTTGCGGCGCATCACGGCGATCTCCAGCTTGATGCGGCGGTTCTTCAGATACGCCTTGAGGGGGATGATGACGGTGTTCTTGACCCCCCATTTCCCCACAATACGATCGATTTCGGCGCGGTTCAGGAGGAGTTTCAGGGGTCGTCCGGCTTCGGGGTTCCAGATTCCCCCCTGCGCGTAGGGTTGGATGGTCATCTTGTAGACGAACACTTCGCCCCGCTCGATCCGGGCATATGCTTCCCGGATGGAGGCGTGCCTTTGCCGCAGCGACTTGACCTCCGGGCCGGACAGGACGATCCCCGCCTCGAAGGTCTCGAGGACCTTGAAGTCGCGCAGGATGCGCCGGTTGCTGAGGAGAACCGTTTCGACCGCGCGGGCCACTCAGCTCGAGGCGCGACGGAGCGCCTGCATCAGCCCTTTGACCCGATGGCGGACGCCGCGGCCGTACAACAGGTCCAGCGCCGCAGGCACGACCTCGCTCTTCTTGCGGTCGTACTTGAACCACATCGGGTTGGACATGCGGAAGCCGCGGTTCGTGTGAACGTGGCGGATCTCGACCATCTCGCGGATACCGATGCTCCCGTGGGTCCGGCCGATCCCACTCTGCTTCCAGCCGCCCCACGGTGTTTGCGCGATCCCGTAGGTGACGCCGTGGTCGTTAATGGAGACGCTGCCGTATTCCAGCCGCGAGGCCAGCTCCCGGGCCCTGGCCAGATTCGCGGTCCAGATGCTCGCCGTCAGTCCGTAGGGCGAGTCGTTGGCCATCGAGAGCGCCTCGTCCTCGCTCTCGAAGGGGATCACGGGCAGGGTGGGGCCGAAGGTCTCATCGCGAATGGCCTGCATCTGGGGTGTCACGTCCGTCAGGACGGTTGGCTTGTAGAACCAGCCCTTGAGCTCGCGGTTGCGCTCGCCCCCGGCCAGAATCCGCGCGCCCTTCTTCCGGGCCTCGTCCACCTGCGATTCAACGATCCGGAGCTGACGCTCGCTGATGAGCGGGCCGATGTCCGTCTCGGGGTCCATCCCGTTGCCCTGGCGAAGCGAGTTGGTCTCCGCCACAACTCCGTCCAGGACCTCCTTGTAGATGTTCTTGTGCACGTAGAGCCGCTCGACGGAGCAGCAGACCTGCCCGCAGTTGACGTAGGCGCCCCAGACCGCGGCCTTGATCGCGGTCGGGAGGTGCGCGTCTTTGAGAAGGATCATCGGATCCTTTCCACCCAGTTCCATGACCACGGGTTTGAGGTCCTGCCCGGCAAGCGACATGATCTTCTTGCCGGTGGCCGTGCTGCCGGTGAAGACAATCTTTCGCACGCTCGACCGCACGAGCGCATCGCCCGTCCGGCCGTCCCCGGGTGCGACGATCACGATATCCTGCGGCAAACCGGCGTCCCGGAACAGATCGGCGATCTTGAGCCCCGTGAGGGTGGTCAACTCGCTGGGTTTGAGAACGACCGTGTTGCCCGCCATGAGAGCCTGGGCGATCGGGCCCATCGAGAGGGAGAAGGGAAAATTCCAAGGGGAGATGACGCCGACGACGCCGAGCGGCGCGAATTCGAGGTAGCTCTCGCGGCGCATGAACTTCCACTTGCCGATGTCGAGGAGCTCCTTGCGCAGGAGATCCTCGGCGCGCTGGGCGAAGTAGGTGAGGAATTCGAGGACGGGCATGACGTCATAGGCGAGGGCCTCCACGAACGGTTTGCCGTTCTCCTTCACGATGACCTCAGCGATCTCGCGCTTGCGCTTGATGATCTCGTCCTTGAGGCGCAGCAGCCAGCGACGGCGCTCGCGGAAGCTGGTGCGATGCCAAGAGTCGAACGCGCGCGCGGCGCGGCGGACGGCGTCTTCGACGCGCGGCGCGTCCCAGATCTCCACTTCCGCCAGCTTCTCGAGCGTGGCCGGGTTGGTCACGACGATCTTGTCCATGTGGCCTCCGATCTTGGGGGTCATTCTAGATGAGAGCGCCGAGGCGTGCCACTTGGTTTGGGCTCGGCCGCCGCGAGGTGTGTGCGAGGTGGCGGGCGGGGGGGGCGGTCAGGAAGACGCCGCGGATTGCTGCGGGGTCGCCGGACGTCCGGCCGCTTCCGCTTCCTGGATGTGGCGGTTGGACTTGTAGCACACCGAGCACATCCGACGATGGGCCCATTCCCCGGCGATCCGGATGCGGACCCATCTGAGGTGCGGCATGAACACCCGCTTTGTTCGATTGTTAGCGTGGCTCACGTTGTGCCCGCTGCGGGTCCCTTTGCCACAGTAATCGCACCGCCTTGCCATGGGGGGGTTGTGTACCACGTCCTGATCCATCCCGCAACTGGTGGTGGCGCGACGACCAATTATAGACTTGACAAATAGGCCCACATGTGATTTCGTGTCCAACATGATGGCTGGCATGGTTCAAGTGAGACCTGAATCCATCGGCCCCCCCCCCCCCACACCCAGGTTCTTCGGTAGTCGCGGGCTTTCCGCCTGTCCAGTCCGTCCGCCGTGGCGGACCGGACGGACTTCGGCGGACAGGCAACCCGCGCAAGCCCCCTCGCCCCGCACGCACACTGTCTCACGCGGGTCTCCACCCAGCCCGGGTCACGCGCACACTCCCGTTCAAGGCCTGATCGGATGAGACGGGCCCGTTCGCTTCTCGTCCTTATTGCACTCGTTCTCCTGATCCCATTCGCGCTGGCCCACAACGGCGATCAGTGCGGGCCGGGCAAGAAACACCCGCCGCGCGATCTTCCACCCGGGCGCAAGTTGCTTGTGACGGGCGTGACCGCCGATCCCAACCCCTTCTCCCCCAATGCGGATGGTCGCCTGGACACCGCCACGATCTCGGTCGAAGGGGTCGTCAAGGCTTCCGATGGCCTGCACGCCCGGGACCATGATCGAGACGACGGCGATGATGGCCGGGCGTCGTTCTACTTTGCCGCGACAGCCGTGATCGGAGATGACGTCCGCCGACTTCGCGCCCGCTCCGAAATCCCCCGCACCCCCGACCGCTCCGTTCGGGTTCGGACCGAAACGGCCTTCGATGGCAACGACGAGACCGGCCGACTCCTTCCCGATGGGGATTACGATTCCACCGTCCTCGCCTTCTTCCTCCGCGAGCGGATCAAGGAA